>NZ_BAABRO010000003.1 GCF_039545035.1 Novipirellula caenicola | reverse complement strand
TCGTGCGCGCGACCAATGGCTTCGCGCCGCCCAATCGATTCCGCTGAACATTGCCGATCGCCCGCACCGACGCTGTCTCCGAATCCAACGCGGAGTACAATGCTGCTGACGAGTACGAGTACCGCGACGCTGAGTACGAGCACGAGCACGAGCACGAGCACGACGAACAGCCAGAACCAAGAATTGCACCGAAGGACGCGGCGCAGTTGTTCTCCAAATCAATGTCCACCGCGCGTCCTCGGTGAATTCAAACGTTCACGCTGCTGACCGACGCCTAACGGCATCAGGTTGCGGAGCCGAGTTTTCGACTTCCTCCACTGTCTGCGTCAGCCCTACTCACGGGTACGCCTGAAGTTCTCCCCAGATAAGGGATCGTGATCTGTCCCCGCCCAAGCTCCCGATTTACCTACGCTGCATGTTTCTCCAAGGCATCCGCCGGGCTTCCGGTCGGTTTCGCAGTCAGCAGCCTGCTGCCATCTCATTGGTCGCTCCACAACGGGCCCAAATGGACGCAATGAACTCCGCTTCGCATCAATGACGGACCGATTAAGACTGTCGTTGACATCGTCGATCCAATCGCGAAGAAAGCCGGATTTACCCCCAACATCGGCAATCCAGCAGTTGAAATGGGCGATGCGGAAAAAGAGATGCAGGCGAAGATGGGCATCAACATGAGTTCAGTTGACCAAAAGATGTACACCCATCCCAATGGGGACACTTTGATGATCGCGAGAATGGACATGTCCAACGACGACATCGACATTAAAATGTTAACGGTACAACTAATGAACCCAAAGAAGATGTCCGAGTTTGGCGCGAAGGCACAGAAGCCATAGCCAACCCGGTTGGCGGGCTGGGAAGACGCCAGAACCGTCGCGTGCACCCGAGTGCGAGTGTGGGGCGGTCTTGAAGTTGAAAATCTTTCGCGGGTACCGTGTGACGCGTGACGTTATCCGACTTACCGGTGCTCCGATAACGTCGCTTTGCTTCCAATCAAATTGCTCTCGCAGCGTCAGCTTGATCGACACTACAATCACGATCTCGCACATCGCCTTTCTCGCTACCCGAGGACCAAATGTTATTTAATAGTGAACGCTTTCTCACGCTGCTAACGACAACACAACGAATTGGCCGATTTGCCATCGTTGGTGGTGGATTCCCAACTTTTGTCTGTTTGCTCAACCATTTCATGGACCATGGCAATATCTTCGCGAGCGTGACCGATAACGCTGGCGGCGGCGTTCCGATCCTTTTCTGGATCTTCGTGACGCTCATTGGGTTTGTGACCGAAACGGTTTCGTCCCGCATCGCGACCTGGAGTGCGCAATGCTCCTCTGGACGCGGCCAAGATGTTTCCAATTCTGCTGTAAACATCAGCTAACACAGGCGACGGATAACCAGTGAATTACACGCGAGTGGAGGCTTGATTAGGTGTTTGGGATTTGCTTTGACGACTGGGGTGGGATGAGGGCGATTCGAGCGGCGTGGTCTGCGTTAGCCCATGACTGGCGGACTTGCACCCCACAAGATCACGCCCATGCTGGGCGTACATGGACTAGGAGGCCGCGAAAGGATCTTGGGCAATGGTCCGCCCAACCCGCAGCCCCGGTCAACGCTTCAGTTATCCGCTTCAATTCGTGCGATACGCTTGGCTTCCGATTGGAATCGACACGTCGAACTTTCCGAGGTAGAATGACCTGCAAGGAGAATCGCGATGTCACACACTGCTGAACCCGCAAAAGCCGCAGCTAAAGCTATTCTTGATGCGCTCCCTGACGATGCATCATGGGACGACGTTCAGTACCACCTCTACGTGCGGCAGCAAATTGACGCGGGCTTAGAGGACGATGCAACTGGGCGGCTCATTGACACCGACGAGATGCGACGACGCCTAGTTGAACACAAAGCTCAACGCGGAAAGGTTGCTGGTTGAACGTTCGCTGAACGGAACGTGCTTCCAAGGATGCACTCGGAATCTACGATTATATCGCTGCCCAATCGGAAGCGTACGCCGATTCCGTTTACGCGCGGATTCTTGCGCGTCCCGATCAACTACAGCAATTCCCGGACTCTGGCTCGATAGTTCCCGAATACAACCGCCCTGACATTCGTGAACTATTCGTTCATTCCTTTCGTCTCGTCTATCGCATTGACGGTGACGAGGTGCGTGTGCTCACTGTAATTCACGGCAGTCGGCAATTGTCACCCGGGGTGCCAGATAGCGGATGAACCACGCGATCGGGATAGGGGCCGCACTACTGCAGCCCCTCCCACAACACCGGACATGCGGGTCCGCATCCGGCGGCCCAAGCACGAGTGCGTTAGCCCATGACTGGCGGACTTGCACCCCACAAGATCACGCCCATGCTGGGCGTACTGCACACGAAGCCGCCGACGGCGCGTATTTTGAAGCAACGATCACTCCGACGGCTCGGTGATCACTGCCGTTCCCCGATTGGAATTTAATATTCGATGAACTGGACTTAGCGGTCCAACGTGATCTAGCAGATAATGGCCGAGGATGTTTTTTGTGCTGCAAACGCAACGAATGTCGGATTACAAAACGGAGAGCTTGAGAAACGGGAACCACAGATGAACTCAGATTCACGCAGATGCGGCCGGAGGTCATCTGTGTTCGTCGGCGTCCATCTGTGGTTTCATTCGTTGCCAGTTTTTTGTGCTGTGAAGTTGGGTGTACAACGGGCAGGAAGTGCGAAGAACGAGGATTTGGATCGCGTTAATTGACTCGCTACAACTAACCGGCGGCCTGCGGCAAAACATCGAAAGAAGAAACGGGTCAGAAGAAGAAACGGGGTCAGGACTCTTTTTCGGCTCTGAGGCGACGGTTAGGCTGGTGGATAGCCTCGACCTAAACGTGCGGACGAGAAAAATGCGATTTACCATGCCTTGAATCGGGGCGATGAACGCCGGAGCATCTTTCGCAAAAACGCCGACGACGAGGCATTCGAAAACAGCTTGTCCGAGGGATTGCAACTCTATCTTTTTGCCCTCCGCTTAAACAGCGGAAGCTGGATTGATCCAATCGGATGCGTCGGATGACTCGATCACAGTTCTTCATTGATCTCGTTCATTAGACGAGTCACGTCCTTTTGAAACCGGATCATGGTCTTGCTAAATCGCAGGTAATCAACGCCAGGCCGCTCTGCAAATTTCTCGATTGCTTTGATTCGCTGTGACAGAGCATTGAAATCGCGAATGCTCATTTCAGAGAGGTAGGGACTGCTGCGGATCGTATTCAAATGCTGATCCATGTCCTGCTGCAGCAAAGCGATGGTGTTTTGGGTGCTCTTGCTTTGCAGTGCGGATCGAAGCAGACTCGCGGGTTCGGGCGGAATCAATTCGATTAAATCGGCGGAAGTACGAGCGGCCGTCACGCGGGCGGCCTGCTGTCGAATGACCCCCGGGACGTTCACATTCACCTCCAGAAGTCGTATTCCCGCAAGTGTGGCAAGACGCTTGAACACCACACGATTCTCATGCAACTGAGCGTTACGCCCCGCCTCTTTCGCGGACAGCTCACGCACGTTGTCGAGTGCCTTGGCCAAATCTTGTGCAGGGATTCCAAACGCGATCCCGTCCTCAGCATGTTGTCGTGATTTCTTCTTCAACGAGGCATCCAGTCGCGCGACGCCTTCGTGAATCAACTTTTCTCCTTCATCGGTCGCTTTCATGGCGATCACTCCAACGACCTGGTCTAGCTCGTTCAAAATGGGGCCACCACTGGAACCGGAATCAATGGAGGCATCGGTCTGCAAAAAATCAAATCCCTCGACACGCACCATTGACCGTATGGTTCCCTTCACCACCGCGTTTCTCAGCGTCACCCCTCCACCCAAAGTAGGGTTACCCCGCAACTGAACCGACTCGCCCAGTGGTACATAACCGTCGTAGGCAACCGCCAAGGGGACTCGCCTGGTTTGAAGTGATAGAATCGCGAGATCGCGATCGACATCCTCAAACAGAACGCCATGAACATTCACGAAATCCCGTTCCCCGGGGAAGAATACCTTTAGGTCGCCAGCCGGCGCATTTTCAATGACATGATGATTCGTCACCAATAGATTGGGAGCTGCAAGAAACCCAGTTCCGTGACCCAGTGGATGTTCGATTAAAGCAACCGAATCCGCCGGTGATGTTTTTCCGCGAGGCATGTAGCGGTGAAGTTCGGACTTGCTAATCGGTCGGTATTGCAACTGAGAGATGCGGTGGCTGCCGTGTACGGTCTCGAGAAAAAGTCGGTCGCTGGGAACTTTAAAATTGGGGTGCAGTGTTAGTCGAGATGGATCGCCAGTCCACTCCACGATCGTGTTACCGTCGCACGTGATACGTAGATGACTGTCGTGAACCGTGAAAACAATTTCGGAATCACGCCCCGTCGTAAGTACAGGCTTGCGGTAGAACGTCGAATTCGCCGGTTCGTTCTTTTCATCGATCCACGCTAATCCCGATCTCTTTGGCTTACCGTAATCAAAGATCGCAAGCACTTGATGTTGATTACCGATCACCAGACCCACGTTTAGCGATCCTGTTTCTATCAGTCGCTGTGTGACGAGCCTGAGTTGGTAGGGACCTGAAACCGCATGGGGGATCACAATTCTTGCTCGCGAGGAACCCAACGATGCAAGTCCGTTTGCGTCAAGCTCCCATTTTCCGGTTTGCGTGTCGGTGACAGGGTCGATCATCGACAGGAAGTCGACGGATTCTGCCAAGTCGTCCGGCACAATGCCCGGTTTCATTGTGTCGGACGATTGATGTTCAAGTAGCCAGGCTTGGACATAATCTCGGTCCGCCACACTGAGCATGCTAATTGCCAGTGTGACCACGCTGCGATCCGTTTTTTTTAATGTCACCTCCGAATCGTTAGCTTCGATCAGTTCGGCTTCCGCTCCAAATCTGCCGTCGCTGGTCGTCCAGGTGCGGAACTCCACAGCGGAACTGGATAGTTGAACAAACGACGAAAATGTCAGGAAGAGGAAGGCATGGAGTTGGGGAGTCGTCATCGTGTCAACTCGAATGGGAAAGATGGAGTCGCTAGATTGGAAGATTGAGCATCTATCCTGATGATACTCGATGATGCCAGCCCCATCTTAGCGAACGAATCAAGTGAACCGAAAAGGTGACAGGACGCTTTTCCGCCCCTGAGGCGACGGTTAGGATGGCGTGATGCCTTGCTTGAAACGCGTGGGCCAAGACGATACGGATTACGACGCCTTGAAGCGGCGAGATGGACGCCGGGACCATCATTCACAAAGACGCCGACGACGAGCATTCGAGAACACCTTGTCCGAGGGATTGCAACTCTATCCCTGCCGAATCCTGGCCTACCAATTGCTGCCCAATCATTGGCATATAGCAGTGCCCCAAGTGCACCGCTGCCAACGTTACTCTCACCGAGGTCAATCCAGCGTTCGCCGCACTGGCTTAAGTGAGTCAACGACACCCTCGACCTCGAATCCACCCTCCGCCCATCAATTCCGCGTCTATCCGGCTAGCCCCACCCTCCCGTAGTGGATCTTGCTAAAGATCCCGCCTCAGGACAACCGTCAACCACACTCAGCCGACCTCATTCAATGACGACTCCGCATCAGAGCAGATGCCCCCGCCGCGGACCTGAACGTAGATTGCACGGACAATTTGAACAGGAGCAAACAGAGGGAACAGAGCGACAAGTCGTCTCATCTCCGCTGCCTCCCTTTCCTCCTGTTCAATCATTTTCGGACGCGCCCGTTCCAGCCACCTCTCCCGAGCGCAGCACGGGAGAGGTCGGACGGGCCGTCAAGGCCTCGTCCGGGTGAGGGCCTGTCTCCAGCTCACTCGCACCGCCCCTCCACTCTGCGTCTATCCGGCTAACCCCACCCTCCCGTAGTGGATCTTGCTAAAGATCCCGCCCCAGGACAACCGTCAACCACACTCAGCCGACCTCATTCAATGACGACTCCGCATCAGAGCAAATGCCCCCGCCGCAGACCTGAACGTAGATTGCGCGGTCTTATTTGAACAGGAGCAAACAGAGGGAACAGAGCGACAAGTCGTCTCATCTCCGCTGCCTCCCTTTCCTCCTGTTCCATCATTTTCGGACGCGTCCGTTCCAGCCACCTCTCCCGAGCGCAGCACGGGAGAGGTCGGACGGGCCCTCAAGGCCTCGTCCGGGTGAGGGCCTGTCTCCAGCTCACTCGCACCGCCCATCAATGCCGCGTCTATCCGGCTTGTCCCACCCTCCCGTAGTGGATCTTGCTAAAGATCCCGCCCCAGGACAACCGTCAACCACACTCAGCCGACCTCATTTAATGACGACTCCGCATCACAGCAGATGTGCCCGTCGCAGACCTGAACGTAAATTGCGCGGTCTTATTTGAACAGGAGCAAACAGAGGAAACAGAGTTACAAGTCGTCTCATCTCCGCTGCCTCCCTTTCCTTCTGTTCAATCCTTTTCGGAGACGCCCGTTCCAGCCACCTCTCCCGAGCGCAGCACGGAAGAGGTCGGACGGGCCGTCGAGGCCTCGTCCGGGTGAGGGCCTGTCTCCGGCTCACTCGCACCGCCCATCAATTCCGCGTCTATCCGGCTAGCCTCACCCTCCCGTAGTGGATCTTGCTAAAGATCCCGCCCCACGACAAACGGCACACACTCCCATCCAAACTTATGCGATCTCCGTCAACCCGCTTCACAGCAGGCACGATCCGCAATCCATGCGTTAGCCGCGAGGAAGAACGAGGAAAACGTGTCAAGACTCTTCCTCGGCCCTGACACCTTTTTGACACCATCGGTCCTTGACTCCTTTGTTCAGCTCACTTTTGTTCAGTTCAGGAGTCGGCGGCATCCACACCGCCGCGTTCACCGAAAGCGATTTCGATTGGTTGTTGCGTCACCGTAGCCGGGCTCGGCTCTCAGAGTGGAAGCAATTCTTTGCTTCCCATGGTGTTCCGATAGGTTGCCGCGCGGCTCCCGTTGATCACCGGCACCAATCCCCCAGACTGATGGCTCAGAAAACAGTGCCTTACACCTTTGCCACAGTTCGACCCCAAGCGTCTATGTGAGCCAAGCACAGGAACGATGACCGCGGCGTTGCAGAGCCCCCGCTGCAAGCACTTCACCCTATGGAGACATTAGCTTTGCTCGCAGATCGAGCATCTAATCCACCCCCAAATCGACTGTTTGCCCGTTTCCGATTCGCTGGTTACGTCAGCGGACTTCCCCTGAGGAGATGATCCCATGTTATGGACACAGCATTTTATCGACCGCCGTTTCCGATCGGCTGCCAAAAGGACTCAACGGGAAACGCTGGCGAGACGGCGTCGGTTCAGTAGAAACACGAGCCCGCGAGTCGAGCGTCTTGAGGACCGTCGCCTGCTCGCCTTGGATGTCACGTCGTTGGCTTCTGCTGCGGGAGCCAACGCATTGGTTGAGCAACTGTTGGGCCCAGGTGTCATAACGTCCAATGTCGAGTTTACAGGGCACATCGGTACAAACGATGTGAAAGAAGGGGATAGTTCGTCAGCCGGAAGTTTTACTGGCGGAACGGGAATCATTGGGTTCGAGAGTGGAATTGTCCTCAGCAGCGGCGGGGTCCAGAATGTCATCGGTCCAAACGTTTCCGATTCGATTAGCCAATTTAACGGGTTAGCAGGCGACGCTGACTTGGATGTTTTGGTCAGTGGGGCAACCCATGACGCCACCATTCTCGAGTTTGACTTTGTCCCCACCGAGAACACGATCATCTTTCAGTACGTGCTATCTTCGGACGAATACAACGAGTTTGCCAATTCGAATTTCAATGATGTATTTGGTTTCTTTCTAAACGGATCCAACATTGCGTTACTGCCTGACGCCAGCCCGGTTAGCATTAACAATGTTAACTTGGTCGACAATCCGGCACTATTTCGCAACAACGACAATCTCGGTTTGGTCGACACTGAGATGGATGGACTGACCCAAGTGTTGTTCACAGTGCAGGCCGCCGTCGTCCCGGGTGTATCGAATCACATCAAGCTCGCTATCGCCGATACGGGTGACTCAAGCTATGATTCGAATGTGTTTATCCGAGCGGGGAGTTTCAGTAGCATCAATGACGCCATTGTGCTTCCCGACTTCAACATCAACGGCAGTTTCATTTTTGAGGTCTTCAATCCACCCGGTCAAGGCGAGCCACTGGTGATTTATGACCCCGACGTGGCGATTGGCTACGATTACGAGATCTCCGCTGGGGCGAACTTCGCAACCGTCGAGTTGCCTCCAGGGCTGACCGATGGGATGTACACCTTGCATCTCGACACGGATGCCGTTGCCCCAGGCATTCAAGCAGGCCCCGCCGTCGCGAATCTCACCGGGGGCGTTCCCTTCGATCTGCTGACGATCGATCCTTCGGGTCTATCGGCGTTCCAAATCCAGGGCATTGAACCGGAGGCGAATGTTGACCCAACCAATGAGGCTGCCTTCCAAACTGGCTTGAACTTTGTTGGTGTTGCGCCACCAATGACAGTGTTTAGCATGACCCCGCTGACCACGTTCGTCGCCGGATTGAAGGACCCTGGTTTCTCCTACGTCGACGCTAACAACGACAAGATATTTGATCCCGCCGATGGTGATGTGTCGTTGCTGAGTGGTGAGTTGGAGGATGGTGTGTTCGACACCGCCGTTGCCGAAGGCGATTATGTGCCTCCCGCTGGCCCAGCGGGTCTGGTTATCAATGGTCCGGCAATCTCAGCTCTGACAATCAACTACAGCGCCGACCTTGATCTGACGGTCAATACCGATCTGACAGCGACGAAGCGGGGAGGCGTACTGGAACTGACATCCCGCAGCGATGACGTGCTGTTTGATGATCCGACGGTCACCGCAGTTGGCGATCTGGTCATCAATGCTGCTGGCGATGTACTCAGCGAAGACGACAGCTTGCGTGCGACCAGTGCGGGATCCCGAGTCGACATTGATGCAGGCGGATTGATCTTCCTCAACGGCACCGATGTGGTCGGGGGCAGTGTCATCGAGATGGATGCGTCGAAGATCACGTTGGTTAAGCGGGACGGCGTTGATCCGACCACATTGACCGCCACGGTCAGCAGCGTTGGCAAGATCGACCTGAACGCGGCGATCGTCGAACTACGCGATGTCTCGGCGATAGCACGCAAGGACTTCGTGATCGACGGCGACGAGGTGACGATTTTTGGAAGTACGATGACTGCAACTGCGAACAGCCAGGGTATCATCAACGTGCATGGGAACGATTTGGTCGCAGTTGACGGATCGACGCTAACAGCCAGCAAGGCGGTCACGGCCGAAACATACGCTGTGGCTGCGACAGGACTCTCTGCAAATGGATCCACGATCAAAGCGGTGGGAGCTGGAGCAACGACTGTCGACCTGATTTCGCACGGTAATGTCGAAATGAGTGGCTCCGTTGTCAATGCCAGCCAGAAAGTGAATGTCAGCGCCGGCATTTCCGTAATGGCCAACGGTGCCGTGCTTAAGGCTGACACGACAGCCGACGCCTCGGTGTCGGTCAAGGCGATGGGCAACATTACAGCCAATGGAATCCAGGTGCACGCACGCGCGATGGCCGAACTGGAAGCCGAAGGATTCTTGGAGGCATTTGGAAACGCCCTGTTCGAGGCAGTCAAAAGTGATGGGAGGGTCAACCTCAGTGCAGGCGACAATCTCTTAATCGGTGACGCAACGGTGCATGCAGGGAAGACAGTGAACATTGAATCGACCGGCGGGTTGATCAATGCGGTTGGAGCCGAAATCCTGGCTTGCGTGAGCCCGACCAGTGTGGTGACGATCAGCGCTAATAACCAGGCCTTACTTGAGGATGCTCTGGTTCGTGCTGGATTGCGGATCGACATCTCTAGCATGATTAGTTTTGTGATTTTGGACCATACCAGCATCGGCATCACACGAGCCGGCACGGGTGACATCGTCGTCTCGGCCGCCGAATTTATCAGTGTCGATGGTGCCACGCTCAAGGCCCCCGATCAACTGCTTCTGCTGCAAAACACGGGACTATTCGGCACTCCGCTGGATGACACCCCTGGCACGCTTCCGTGTCCATAACCAATAGCGAAGTCGGGTTTGGGCAAGCGGTGATTTGTTATCGCTTGCCGGATGACCATGTAGCCCTCTCACTCGGCCCATAAGTAGCACGGTGAGGAAAAGATGCAGGACTGCTTCCCGGCTCCCAGGCGACCGTTGGGCAGGCAAAATGCCTCGCTTGAAACGCACGGGCTAGAAAGATGTGATTTACCACGCCTTGAACCGGCGTGATGGACGCCGTGACCATCATTCACAAAAACGCCGACACAAGGCATTCAAAAACATCTTGTCCGAGGGATTGCAGCTCTATCCCTGCCGAATCCTGGCCAACCAATTGCTGCCCAATCATTGGCACTTGGTAATGCCTCCATTGAACCGCTGCCAACGTTACTCTCACCCAGGCCGATCCGCCCCACGCCGAACAGACTTAGGCGAGTCAACGAAGCCCTCGACCTCCCCCATCCACTCCGCGTCTGTCCGGCCAACCCCACCCTCCCGTAGTGGATCTTGCTAAAGATCCCGCCTCAGGACAAACGTCAACCACACTCAGTCGACCTCATTCAATGACGACTCCGCATCAAAGCAAATGCCCCCGCCGCAGACCTGAACGTAAATTGCGCGGTCTTATTTGAACAGGAGCAAACAGAGGGAACAGAGCGACAAGTCGTCTCATCTCCGCTGCCTCCCTTTCCTCCTGTTCAATGACTTCTTCCGCAATCGCATCGAGTCGTCACCTTCAACCATTTTAAGATTTGCAATTGTCAATTTAACTTTTTCAATTCGCCCCCCCGCCTCGCCATCGCTGCAAGCATTAGCCCCCCCTGCAAACAACACACGCATCAACCAGCATCCCCAAGTCCCCAAAAGGGCGACAGGAAAGACAGACGTCTACGGCGATCGGATGAGTCATTCTGCACTCGCGCAAACGCAGCGGCGTCAGAAAAAAAGGCCCGCGAATCGACGCAAATCAACGCGAATACTTGCTCCGTCTCAACGGCCTCAGCCTAAGCCAAACTCCCGCCCCCACGCCGTCTTTTCAATCTTCGCCACCTCGCAGGCAATCCACAATCCGATGGTGTTGGCTGCGTCCCCAGCCAACCGAATTCGCATGCGAGAAAAATTCTGGTAGGAACATGGAGGTAGGTAGCTAAGGCGGTTCACTGTTGACTGGCGATCGTGGTGAAGGTTCCCTGGTGCCGGCGCTGTTTCTTCAGTCTCACCGTCTCCATCAGCCACCTCTCCCGAGCGCAGCACGGGAGAGGTCGGACGGGCCCTCAAGGCCTCGTCCGGGTGAGGGCTTGTCACCAGCTCACTCGCACCGTCCATCAATTCCGCGTCTATCCGGCTAGCCCCACCCTCCCGTAGTGGATTTTGCTAAAGATCCCGCCTCAGGACAACCGTCAACCACTCTCAGCCGGCCTCATTCAATGACGACTCCGCATCACAGCAGATGCCCACGCCGCGGACCTGAACGTAGATTGCTCGGACAATTTGAACAGGAGCAAACAGAGGGAACAGAGTTACAAGTCGCCTCATCTCCGTTACCTCCCTTTCCATCTGTTCAATGACTTCTTCCGCACTCGTATCGAGTCGTCAGCTTCATCCATTTTAAAATTTACAATTGTCAATTTAACTTTTTCAATTCGCACTCCCTCCCCAACATCGCTGCAAGCGACTAGCAATCGCAGTGCGCAGCAAGGGCGACAACCATCATCCCCAAGTCCCGAAAGGGACGGCATGCTGTAGCCCACGGCGTGAGCCGTGGGTTACAACGCAACCCAAATCTGAAAGCCCCGAAGGGGCGACAGGAAAGACCGACGTCTACCGCGATCGGACCAGTTATCTTGCACTCGCGCAACCACAGCGCCGTCAGAAAACAAAGGGCCCGCGAATCGACGCGAATTAACGCGAAAGCTTGCTCTCTTCTAACGCCCTCAACCTAGGCCAAGCTCCCGCCCCCACAACACCTTTCCAATCTCCGCACCGCCCATCAATTCCGTGTCTGTCTGGCTAGCCCCACCCTCCCGTAGTGGATCTTGCTAAAGATCCCGCCCCAAGACGAACTGGCTTAGGCGAGTCAACGGTGCACGCGACCTCGAATCCACCCTCCGCCGGCGGAAACCCCAAGAAACAAGTACTGACACCGGATCGGAGGCCCGGACACCTTTTTTATTCCCGCAGCCGGTTGCTTCACGAGACACCTGCCGTCGCGTTGCGACTGCAGGGAGAGTTTATCTCTGATGGCCGCAGTGCAGGCTATCAAGTTTACCGGTCTCAAATTTCCCTGCCCCTCCCCATCTTCCTGCCCAGCCTCTGGTTGCACAGAGCGAACCAGCCATCACGCGGCGAGTTCGATGCGATTTCGAGATCAGCTGTCCAGCATACCGTCCTAGAAATCTTTCTGTCGCACCAATTTTTCTGTCGTCACATTGGGTATGAGCAATTTGTTACGGCGGCACAAGCTCGTCTCAGAGACTGCGAAAACGCGAGATACGACAAGACATCCCACAAGTATCATTCGACTACCGTCGTGGTATGAAGTCGACAGAACGAGGAGACTGCCATGGCGTTTCGCGATTGGGTTTAATCGGCCAGGGCTTCCCCATTTTCTAACCTCCCATCTTTTAACCTTTCACTGCGTCCCAGTTGCGTGGCATCGGGTTGCAGACAGCAACATCTGCCGTCGCGTTGCGACTGGCAAGGCCAGGAGAATCACAAAACAATGACAACCGCTAGACACCGAGGCCCGCACGTGGTTTGACACGAAAACAGACGCTGAGTGGCCTGCGATGCTTGACACTCAGCGTCTTAACAAAAAATCGCTGGTAAGCGAATCATCTTATCGTACGTTGGCAGGCTGACCTTGGCCAACGTGCGGAACGTTCGACGAATTTGCTGCCGGCGTCGCAGGAGTGATCACTCGTTCCGAGATGACCTGCGGCTGCGACGTCACGCCGGGAGAACTGTAGATCACTCGCGGTTGCGAGGTGACGACGGGCGAACTCGAAATCACGCGAGGTGCGGTGACGACGTTGCTGGGCAAGGTGTAGCTCTGCTGCACGACCGGTGCCGAGGACGGGACGTAGGAGGGTGCTGGCGTGTAGGTTCGCGGTGCGACGTAGCTTGGCGTGGTGTAACGCGGCGTGCTGCGGAACATCGACCGGTTGCTGCTATAGCTGCGATTGGTCGACGTCTTGGGAGCGAAGTATCCCTTATTCGCACGGTGGCGTCGTTCGACCGTCGAACGCGCCTTTGCGGCCTCGGCGGTGTCAGCAATCAGGAAGCTGCCCAGCAAGGCGGCGATGGCAAAAGCACTGGTGAAATAGCGTGACATCTTCAAAACCCTTTCGGTGTTCAGCGGCCCGATCATCACAGACATCAACTTCGATGCCTTGGCGAAAGACCGACTTAGACAAATCCGCGACTCCGGTGCAAGCACCAAACATTCGCTGATGATCTTGATGAAACGTCTAAGCGAGGAGCGTACCAATCGTAGAGTGAAGCTCTAAAAAAAACCTCGAATCCATCCGCGGGACTGAAGAAAACAAAAGGATATCCGGAGGTTTTTAATAGGAAACAATTCAGAAGAATTTTGTTAACGACTCTTCGGGTTCGAAGCCTCCACCCCCGCTCTGTCAAACGCTAGCGACAGTGTTCGCGCCCGTTGCTGTCGCCGATTGTTGACAACGGTACTCGATCGCTTCAATGGTGACGGTGCGGCAGCCACTGGGGATCATGACACGCACTTGCTGGCCGAGATGACGTCCGAGGATCGCGGTGCCCAGCGGCGATAGCACCGATAGCTTTCCGCGGGCAATGTCCGCTTGTGCTGGGTCAACCAGTGTGAACATATCGATATTGCCCGTTGTCACATCCGACAACGTCACGTGACACCCCAAACGAATGACCGTGTCGGGAACTCGGTCATCCGGCAAGCAAATCGCGGAGCGGAGCCGGCTTTTCAATGTATCGACGCTGCGATGATCCGCGATGACGGCGACGGATTCATCCTCGATTAGCTGCAGCAATTCCGTTTGATCGTGCTCGGTGATGATGGGTTTGCGGTGTGGCATGAGAGAGTGTCGTCCTTTGGGTGAATCAAACGCAGTGGCAAAGCCTGACCACTGGAGCAATCCCGGTACCACACGCCGCAAATCAGATGCGACAAAAATGAGCGACGGATAGCGACGCCGCGCAAAGACACTGTCAAAACACGTGGCGAATTAGCGACGAAAATCGGCGGCGTAGATTTCATGCGTCTTCAGAAGCTTATGTAATCCTTGACGTGACAAACCAGCTTGACGCGCCGCTTCGGAAACATTCCCAGCGTTCGTTTGCATCAACGCGACCAAGTACTGATACTCGGCTGCTTTCAAGGCTTCGTCTCGCGAAACTCCCGCAGTGATACTGGCGAAGCTGGGCAACTGCCCACCGGAACCCGGTGTCGACGTGGCGGCATCGGCATGAATGTCACTGCCAGCCCAGCGTGGCTCAGTTGCATTTGTATCCCCTTGTACGTTCTTGGGCAGATCCGCCGGCTGGATCAAGTTGCCTTTGGAAAGGGCGATCGAACGCTCGATCACGTTTCGCAGCTCACGAATGTTTCCTGGCCACGAGTACGCCTTGAAGACTTCGAGTGTGGACTCGGCAAATCCGTAAACCCGTGAATTGTTCTTGGTCAGCAGCTTCAAGAAGTGATCAGCGAGCAGCAAAACATCATCTTCGCGGCGGCGGAGCGGTGGCAATTCGACGTGGATAACACCGAGTCGATAGAACAGGTCTTGGCGGAACCGTCCCGCATTGACTTCGGCGTGGAGGTCGCGGTTGGTGGCGCAGATGAATCGGGTGTCGACTTTGACCTGCGTGTGGCTGCCAACCGGCGTGAAAGTTTGCTCCTGTACCGCTCGCAACAATTTCGCTTGCATTGGCATCGGCAGCTCCCCGATTTCGTCTAAGAACGCCGTGCCGCCGTCACATTGTTTTAACAAGCCGTCTTGATCCGATACCGCTCCGGTGAATGATCCTTTCTTGTGGCCGAACAACATCGATTCGAACAACGAATCGGGGACCGCGGTGCAGTCGATAACTTGATAGGAACCCTCACAACGATGGCTGTGCTCATGAATGGTTTTGGCAACGACTTCCTTGCCGGTGCCGCTTTCACCGGTGATCAAAATGTTTGTGTCCGTGCCGGCGACGCGATCGATGATTTCGAATAGCTCCATCATCGGTGCGCTGGCACCAATGAGGCGGGGAAACAAGTGTTGAAGTTCCGATGCGGGCCGAATCGGTATCTCTGCGGCCTTGCGGGTTTGATTTGCGTGTTCGATCGCATGCTGAACGCTCCGCAACAAATCCTCGAATTTCACCGGTTTCATCAAGTAATCGGCGATTCCAAGGCGAATGCTCTCGATCGCAGTCGGCAAGCTGGGGACGCCAGTGACGACGATGATGGGAACGTGTTTGCGCAGCCGGTTGTGATCGTGAAGCAATTCAAGCTTCAAATTGCCCGGCATGTTGAGGTCTGACAAGACGAGATCAAAATCCTCACGCTGCAATGCCTGCATCGCTAGATTGGCGTCGGGAACACACACGCATTCGTAACCGTTCTTTCGCAATAGCTCGCCGGTCGTGCGAAGGTAAAGCGGTTCATCGTCGGCAACGAGAATTCGATGGGCCATTAGTCGCGTCTCCACCTGGGCAGCATGACTCGAAACGTCGTTCCTTCTCCAACTTCGGTGGCAACGTTGATTTCTCCGTCCATCGATTCGATCAGGTTGCGTGTTACGGATAACCCCAACCCCATCCCTTCTTTGAGTTCGCCTTTGGTGCTGAAGAACGGTTCAAAAATATGCGGAAGCACGTCATCGCTGATCCCGCTACCTTGATCAGCGACCAGAACGGCAACCCGTTCGTCTTTGGCATCGATTTCAATGCGAACCGTCGCACCGGTCGGCGATGCCTGAATGGCGTTGCGAACGATGTTGAACAGGATCTGCTTCAGCTCGTTCTCGGGCAGACGTGCCGATGTGGTGGAACGCTCGGGAATGACCTGCAATGTCACTCCGTGGCGGCGCGCGATCGGTTCAAGCAAGCACACGCAATCGCGGATTGTTTTTTCGATCGTCAATTCGGTAGCGGCCAGCGGACCTCGCTTGTAAAGCTGGTACATCTGATGGATGATCGAACTGATCCGTTCGATTTCCTTGTCGACCAGATCCAAAAGGTCGTAGTGCTCGTGCGTCGGTTCCAGCGAATCCTTGAACAACGCGAACGCGTTGCGGATCCCCGCCAAAGGATTGTTGACCTCGTGAGCGACGCCGGCGGCCAGTTCACCGAGGGCGGCAAGTTTTTCCATCTGCTGACGGTGCTTCTCAAGCTGCGTGATCCGAACGGTGCGTTCTTGAACCAGTTGCTCAAGATGCTCGGTGTACAGTCGCAGTTGTTCTTTCAACCCCTGTCGGTCGGTGATGTCGCGAACGCTGGTGCGAAAACCTTGATGCGTTCCCGCGTCGTCATACATCGGTTGCCAGGAAATGGCCATCCAACGAGCGTTGCCATTCCGATTGACGATTTCGAACTCCAAATCGTTGTTTGATTTCTTGTCGATCGCATCCTTGAGCATCTTACGCATCCGAGCCTGATGCCGCTCTGCTACGATTGGCAACGGATATTCAGGCATCGCCAAACATTCATCAGGCGAGTAGCCCGTCATGCGCCGCACGGCATCGTTAATCCAAACAGGCTTTCCCAACGGGTCGTGCCAGCTTTCCCAGTCGTAGGTGTAATTGGCGACGGTGCGAAACATCGTTTCGTTGATATTGGGGTCGCGAAGGTGTCGGTACGGCATGACGATGATTGCGGCGGAAACGGATTGCCAATAAGCGTTGATCCCGGTTGACGCTTGGAAACGTTCGACGACACGCAAAGCAGGAACTGTGCCGACGAAGATTGACCGACGTTTTTCTAATCATTGACGCGTCGCGACGTCAACCTATGTCACCTGCTGCTTCCACTGTCGACGCCGGTTGACACTTTCGCTAGCGCATAGAAAAACCGACTTACCACAAACCAAAGTTCATTTGTGGCAAGCCGGCTCTTGATGTCAACTGGGGAATCGGAAACTCGCTCCTTTCATCGGCGAAGCGGGTGGTGCAAGGTTACCGAAACAGGTTGAACAAAGCACCGGGGTTCGAGGTATTGCTTGATCCGCGTGTCTTCCGCGGACCAGGGTGATGCAGTTCGGCGCGACTGCTGCGTTGCCAACCCCAAGACTTGCCGCTGTTGCTCTTGTGAGTCTTCGGTGTGTGATGCACACGCGGACTTGCGTGATGACGAACGACGTTCTTTGAGTGATGGCTCGAGTCCCAAAATCCTTTTTCGGGACTATGACGACGCTCGACGGTGCTGCGAATCTTTCCTGCTTCGGCAAGCGAAGCTCCACCGACGAAACTGAAAGCGATTGCGGCTATCAATGCGTACTGAGCTTGTTTGAACATATTGGATACCTCAAAGGTATAGAGTTGGTTGTCTTCCCAAGCCTCATGCTCGGGAACGGAGTCGCTCTATCGCACGGGCAGTGCCAATCCCCAAATCACAAACGTCGAAAGCATGTTAGGCAACGCGAAAACCCGTGTTTTCCGGGTTCAAAAACATTTCAGGATTTCAATCGCAGCGAACGATGATCAGCGTTGACATGATTTTCATGTCACGACTTGGCGACAGAAACCGTTGACGCTGTCAACAGCCATTTTCACCTGAGCGTCTTACCTCTCCGAAGAGGATTGCGTTTGTTCCTATTTTTTCGTCAACGACATTCGGACATCTCCGACGTCCATCGACGTTGCGTCAAAGGGGAGGGCGGCCCCAACACGGGGGCTGCTGGCGAGCTGATGGGTGGGATCTTTAGCAAGATTTTTTAAAGGAAATTCGCGGATGCAGGATCTTTAGCAAGATCCACTACGAGATGTGTGTCGTGGGAGCTTTGGTACGAGATGCGAGCGGAGAACTTAGACGCGGGATCTTTAGCAAGATCCACTACGGGGCTCGCGAAGGAATGATCCGACGTCAGAGGCGGCGGGCGACTGTGTATGCCCCCAACGGAAACTGCGATAGACTGGGGATAACCGTTCCCTGAACTTCTGACTTGAGATTGAATTGGATTTAATACGATGAGCCGTGCGCTATTGGTGATTGATGTTCAGCAAGAATATTTTTCGGGTGCCTTGCCAGTGACTTATCCCGCCGGTCATCTCGATCAAATCTTGCGAGTGATGGACGAGGCGAAACAGGCGGGGGTTCCAACCGCTGTGATTCGGCACCACCAACCCGATCCCGATTCCCCCATCTTCCGGCTCAACTCTGACGCATGGCAACTGCATCCCGAGGTTGAAAAACGACATCGCGATGTGTTGATCGATAAACAATTGCCTGGCTCGTTTACCAACACAAATCTTGCCGAGTGGCTGAAGAAAGTCGATGCCGACACGGTCGCCATTGCGGGTTACATGACGCAAATGTGCTGTGACACCACGGCCCGCCAAGCATTTCATCGCGGCTACAAAGTCGAGTTCCTGCGTGATGCCACCGGAACACTTGACGTCGAAAACGAAGCAGGCTCGGTGACCGCGAAGCAGTTACAAGATTCGATCCTGGTATCTCAGCAGATGTTCATCAGCGAAGTGATCGCGACGGACGCCTGGATCGACCGCCTGCGATAAACCCTGCGTCGTGCGAACTCGGCGGAAAGGATGCAGCCACTTCGAGGCTGTGGACGTAATAGTACACCCCGGCACACCATCGCTTCCGTCCGGCTTGCCCGGGCGGGGCGGGCAACTGGAAGCTACCAAGGCCCTCCCACTCCCATTGGATCTCTGTTGGGCCTGTCCCGGCGGGATCGACAGATCGTTTTTAAGCTTGCGTTTTTGCTTGCCGCATCAATGAAATCAATGCATCGAAATCGGACGCGGTCCGCACATGTCCGCGGTAAATGTCACCGGCCCAATCGCCCGTTTCCTCGACTCTTTCGAAATTGGGAATCGCTTGAATGATCTCGTCTCGGGTGACGCGAAAGAAATCAGCACAGCGGTCGACGTAGACTCCGTACGACAGCCCTTTGTCCACAGAGCTATCGACCGGCGAGAGCGCCGCCAACACGGCCCCCGATTTGAAAGGAGCAATTTTTCCGTTGAAGGCAACGTTGCTGCGGGTGGTAGTCATGCTATCGAACAACGCTCTCATCTGACTCACCAACAGCGAGTACACTTCACCAACTTGTTTCGCATCTGCGATTTCCTGCAGCTCTTGTTCGGTTCGCGGCCGCCGTCGCCCCGCCGAACCACTCGCTCCCTTCCGGCTCTCAGCCTCTGCGGTCTGGCCAATCACGCGAGGTACCAATGTTTTGATGCCCTGCCCAACATAGTGCTTGATCTCAACGGCCAACACTTCGGCGGGGTCCATTTGCTCATTCAAGAACTCCACAATCCGTCGCAGTTCCATTGGAATGACATCGGCAACAATCATGAGTCGCAAGCGGCCTGCTTGTAGATTGGTTTTTACTTGTTGCCAAAACCCGCTGACGTCTCCATCGGCGCCAAGAAACACACCGAGACGTTCGTCCGGATCGACATCGTCTCGCTCGCACTGTGCTTGATACTCGACTTGAATTTGTTCCAGCGACCAATGCACCACCGCGTTGGCAGCGTAATCGAGTATCTGGCCGACCACCTCGCGCCGCAGACGCGTGTCGGTACTACGTTTGATCTCGACCAGAGTCGGAACGCTGTCTTGATCGATGAACAAATGGTCGAGAGACCAGCGGTCATAGCCTGATGGCAGGTCAGCGACTCCCATTTCACGGCGGATCAACAGCCAATGCCGCGGATCGTCACTGCGTATTTGGTCGCCTGCGAGCAGATCGGGATACTTTTCCACCAACGTTTGAAAATCGTCTTCGCTGACAAATCCGGATTCCACCATTTCAACCAGTTCGCCGCTATCCTGGATATTGAAGATTCTGCCAGTCATGGGTCATATCGCATTGTAGAGGAAGCACCGCGAGAAATTGATCGCAGCTGAGGATGATTGTAAGCCACCGACAGCGTTTCATGATTCTAGCCGAAACACCTCGTCCATCCAAAGCAGCGGCCCCTTGTCCACCCGCGCCGCTATGTTCACCAACTCAGCGGAACGTCTGGTACGCGGCGATCTTTTTGATCAGCGAGTCGCTCATCATCTTCAAACAGGACGAAGGACCGCATGTAATCCAGAAACAGCTCAGGATCGAAGACGCCGCGAACGACTTTCTCCAACTGGCATTCCAGTAGCGGCCGATCGTCTTCGTTCTTGATCGTCTCCCACGGTATGAACCGTTCTTGGTTGGCTGTCAGCGAACCGACGCGTGCCGTGAGCACATCGCTGATGACCAAGGCCACGTTATAGGCCAGCAGGTCCGAGATTTCGTCGTTGTAAGTTTGCAGTTGCGAGTAAGCCTTCCACACATCGGCCGATTCATCCGCCGGGTTCTTCAGCTCGAATCGATCAAAGGTGAGAAATGCTGTCTTCTAAAAGTTCTTTCTCGAACTCGGATATTGGCAGGATATCGACATCCAAATCCTTCAAGTTTTCTAGCGTCGCATCAAGATCGCCTTCGGCCGCTATTTCGTTTTCAAGTTGTAATGCCGTTTGTATCGGAACACCAAATTCTTCGAGCGCGACCAATCCGGCGTCAACGAAATAGTTCTCCACTTGAGCCGCGAACCAGAAATAGTTGCCCGTTTCAAGTCCTTCGCGTTCCAACACGTCTTCCTGAATCAAGCTAATCGTTCGCAAAAGTCGCGGCAGATGAAAATTCGCCCAGAGTCGCAAAAAATCTAGGACCTTCTGAACTGCTACGTCTGGTTCGTCTCGTTTTAACTGAGCTTCGATCAATTCTCGGATAGATGGCCTATCGCGCAATCTCCAAGTCAAAAATGTTAACTGGCTCGCTGACACAGCAGAGCCGCTACCCAGCCGATGACCATTGAACTCCGAAAAAATCAGCTCACAGATTTGGCGTAGTTGCTGGTACGTCGGCCATCGCGTCCATGATAAGTTCGCCTTGTATTCGTCACCGGACTCCGCGATCAATTGTGCTGCATTTATCTGCTGTTGTGGGTCAACACCTTTGTTTTGTTGTATGACCTCAAAGCTTAAATAGGGATCATCGACGAATCGTTGAACGCGTGCACGCGATACCTCAGTGAGATCATCGTCATCCATCTGAACGATCAATGAGTCGGACGCCGCCTCCGACTGCGACAAAGCAGGAACATCCACAAATGGCAATTGGGTTTGCGGGTCATCATGAAACACGTAGACGTGCCCTACAAAAAATTCAAACATTCTCCCCGACCTGCCCATAATGTTGTTGAAAGTAAACCGGTCGATGTCTACACGATTAATCTGATTGTCAAGTATTACGATGTTTTTTGCTTTCGTATTTACTCCCTCGATCAAGGTCGAGGTGCACACAAGAAAGTCGAGTTCTCCTTCATTGAATTTGCGGACAACATACTGCGCCAATGCACGTGGAACCCGTCCATGATGAATACCGATGCCATTGGCCAATGCAATCGGAAAATGCCACTCTGGGTGGAAATTCTCGCCGATCCACTTTGCAGCTTCTTTAGTTTCGTCGCTCGTGTTGCCTAATCCAGCTTCGACCAATGCCCGCGCGACGCGTGATGCACGATTCGGCGAACTACAAAAGATAATCGTTTTTGAGTCGAGCTGACGACAGAGTTCTACCAACGAAGCATTCTCATCTTCACCAAACTGCATGCGATGAATCTGCGTTGCAACGGTGTGATAGTTCGGGTGATGAACAACTTTCAATTCGACCCCAATGTGATCTTGGTCCGTCACACCGCGGATGTCGGGACCAAGCATGTAAAACTGCGCGCCACTCTTTGCGAGAACGTAAAACGCTTGATTCAATAGCCCCGCCCGGTCATCGTTTCCATCTCTTGGGAAGAGCTTGTAGAACTCGTCAATCACGAAAAAATCAACGAACGACCAATCTTCCGATTCCAAAACGCGTTCTTGCGTCATGACGAAAATATTTCGTTTTGTCTGGGCTTGTGACGAACGAGTAATGACTTTGAATTCGCCTGCGAACTTCTTGGTCAATCGACGTCTGGTTTCGTCGATGAGGGCTAATGTTGGAACGACAATGACTATGTTGTCGTATTTCCCCGACGCTATTGCGGCATCAATTATCAAGCTTTTGCCAAAGCTTGTCGGTGCGCTGAGCGCAACGTTCTCACCTGACATTAGAAGGTGGTATACATGCGCTTGGGCCCTATGGAAGACCAATTTCTTCTCCATATTGTCCGGGCGGTGCGCTTCGTACGCGAGTAAATCCGCAATGGATAGATCGGTCGGGTCAAGATAAGGAAATAGGCCTAGTCTACGAACCAATCCGTCAATGATTCCGTCAAACTCTCCAAATTCACCACGGTGTTCCATCGCCCGCAACACTAATTCGTGGGCATCAGCAGACTCCGCGTCTTGGTTGACAATTGTGCAAAGGTCAGACGCGACCTCAAATACGTCTGCTTGAATTTGACCTTCAACCGGAATTCGTTCAAACAAGCTGTCTGCTAGTTTCCTATCAATTGGCATGCTTCCAATCTCCTGTCGAACGATTCAACTAACAGTTTCTTCTTCGCCATCGGCAGCATAAAAAGGTGAAAACGAATATCCGTCGGAAGGCCTTTTGAAACAAAGTAGTCATATGCGACCGAAATCTCCGCCTCAAACTCTTTAGCGTACGCGTCACTTATTTTCTTGTGCCTACCAATTGCTTTACTTTCATACGTCACGAACACAGGGATTGTTAAACAATCGAACACGTCATCAAGCGACGTGTTTTTGTCCATGAGTTTTTTTAACCGATCGGCGTGACACCATCGGTCATCAATCTTGTTGGTTATGAGCGCGAATTCCGATCTCAAGTAGTCTCTTTGCGTATGCTCTTCAATCTCTTTGATTGCGTCTCGGATTGCCTGCTTCACGTTGCTATAAAATTTGACTTCGCCAAGCCAAAGTTCAAGTGAATCATCGGTAGCGACAACGTGTACGGCGTCGAATCCCTTTACAGTGACATTCATGGCGTCTTTGTAATAGAACTTTGAAATTGCAGGCAAGGTGCCAAAAAGGTTCCGCAAACACGCATGGAGAAGGATTTCGCCAATCTCACCTCGTTTGTTTCTGCTCGTAGACGACGCGGTCTTTGTGTCGTAGATAACTTGAGCGGCTCGGTTTAGTAATCTCGCGATGTTGCCGATTCCAAGGGACTCCTTCTCTTTCTCAGTTAGCGAGAAATCTGGTAGCCACTCAATCAAATGGCTGGCCAGTTGATCCGAACGCCAAGCGCCTTTCTCGAAACCCGCACAAAGTCCCGTAAAGCCGGGGTCAGAGGACACGTCGTGCACGCGGGCATCTAAAAACGGTGTGGGGATTTCGTGACTGTTGCTCAAGTGGCTACCCCTAAAGTTGAGGTTCGATCGGGCAACGTTGAATCTTCAGTTGCGATGGGATAATGTTTCGTGGTCGCAACCTTTTCGGCGAAGGGGACGCCGTCGTCTTCCACCTCTTCGGCTCCGACGTAGCGACCGGGCGTGAGCATGTTAGTCCCGAAGGGACAGCATGATTTAGCCACGTGTGCCAACCCGGGGACGGATGGACGACGACGATCGCAAAGCCCCGTAGGGGCGATATGAATTAATTGCGTGACGCTTCCTGTCGTCCCTTTGGGACTGGTGGCGTGGTGGAGATTCTGGTTCCATGGGCTGACGCCCATGGCTACAGCATGTCGCCACTTCGTGGCTAAAAGTGGCTGCCGATCATTCACGGTCAAACCCTTCCAGCTGAGGCTTGTCGAGAATTGCTGCGTATCCGAATTTGCCATTAGTCATTTGCGCAGGGGGCCAAAAGAATGAATGGGGCGTCACAAACGTGACCACTTCCGTAGTATCGCCTTGCAACAGACCAAAATCCTATAGTCTACACACTTCGCTAGCAAGCGTCCGCAAACCGGATGCGATGGCATTGGAATCACGAGAGATTCTTAGCGGCATCTCCTGTCGTCCTTCGGGACTCAGGCGACTCGCGTTCGATAGGCTGACGCCCGTGTCTACAACATGTCACCACTTCGTGTTGGAGGGTGCAACAACGCATGGCGTCCTCAGTAACGCATTGCTTGCATCCTGCTTGCCCGGGCGGGCATCGGGAAGCTACCAAGGCAACCTCCCAATCCCATTGGATCTCCGGCGGGGTTGTCCTGGCGGGATCGACGGATCGAGTCGTGTGCCCTCCGGGGCAAGCCCGAAGCGGAGTACGGCTGTCTTATGCTTTCGCTCGGTAGCCATCACGTGTTTCCCTCCGCCGAGACAAGCTCGCTGGAAGGATGCTGATAATCACGCTGAATAATGCCCGAAAGGATGCGGGATCTTTAGCAAGATCCATTACGGGGATGGGGTGTTGATGGAGCATTGGGGCGAGATGCGAACGGATAACCTAAACGCGGGATCTTTAGCAAGATCCACTACGGGGCGGAGTGTTGATGGGGCTTTGGTGCGAGATGCGAACGGATGACCTCGACGCGGGATCTTTAGCAAAATCCACTACGGGGACGGGGTGTTGATGGGGCTTTGGTGCGAGATGCGAACGGATGACCTCGACGCGGGATCTTTAGCAAGATCCACTACGGGGCGGAGTGTCGATGGGGCTTGGGTACGAGATGCGAACGGATGACCTCGACGCGGGATCTTTAGCAAGATCCACTACGGGGATGGGGTGTTGATGGGGCTTTGGTGCGAGAGGCGAACGGATGACCTAAACGCGGGATCTTTAGCAAGATCCACTACGGGGATGGAGTGTTGATGGGGCTTTGGTGCGAGATGCGAACGGATGACCTCGACGCGGGATCTTTAGCAAGATCCACTACGAGGATGGGGTGTCGATGGGGCTTGGGTACGAGATGTGAACGGAAGACCTCGGCGTGGGATCTTTGGCAAGATCCACTACGGGAATGGAGTGTCGATGGGGCTTTGGTGCGAGATGCGAACGGATAACCTAAGCGCGGGATCTTTAGCAAGATCCACTACGGGGATGGAGTGTCGATGGGGCTTGGGTGCGAGATGTGACCGGATGACCTCGACGCGGGATCTTTGGCAAGATCCACTACGGGAACGGAATGTCGATGGGGCTTTGGTACGAGATGCGAACGGATGACCTGGATGCGGGATCTTTAGCAAGATCCACTACGGGGCGGAGTGTCGATGGGGCTTTGGTACGAGAGGCGACCGGAAGATCTTAACGCGGGATCTTTAGCAAGATCCACTACGAAGGCGGAGTGTCGATGGAGTTTTGGTACGAGAGGCGACCGGATGACCTGGATGCGGGATCTTTGGCAAGATCCACTACGGGGATGGAGTGTCGATGGAGCTTTGGTGCGAGATGCGACCGGAAGACCTCGACGCGGGATCTTTAGCAAGATCCACTACGAAGGATCGGGCGGTGCGGCTTACGCTAATAGATCGTGTACGACGTGGCCGTGCACATCGGTCAGCCGGAAATCGCGGCCTTGGAAACGGTACGTTAGCTGTTCATGATCGAAGCCCAATAAGTGCAGGATCGTGGCCTGCAAGTCATGGATGTGCACCGGATTTTCGGCAAGCGAAAATCCGAGTTCATCGGATTGACCGTAATCAAATCCGCCTTTGACTCCGGCGCCGGCCATCCACATCGTGAACGCGTCGGGGTAGTGGTCACGGCCGAGCACCTTGCTGCCAGCCGTTCGGCCTTCACGGAACGGAGTGCGACCAAACTCGCCTCCCCACACAATCAACGTGTCTTCGAACAATCCACGCTGCTTCAAATCGTTGATCAACGCGGCGATCGGCTTGTCCATCGTGGCACATTTCTTGGTCAATCCGTCGGTGATTCCCGTATCGGCTCCGGTGCCATGGAAATCCCAGCCCCAATCAAACAACTGGACAAAACGGACCCCCGACTCGACCAATCGTCGAGCAAGCAAGCAATTGTTCGCCAGACTCGATTCGCCTGGTTTCGCTCCGTATGCCTCCAACGTCTTCTGGCTCTCTTGCGAGATATCCATCACCTCGGGAACCGCAGTCTGCATGCGAAACGCAAGCTCGTATTGTGAGATACGCGTTAGAGTTTCAGGGTGCCCCATCTCGGCCGCCTGCAGTTCATTCAAATCCTGAAGCGCGTCAAGCGTTTTGCGACGCATCGAGCGATCCATCCCATTGGGGTCCGATGCATAGAGCACCGGGTCGCCTTTGGATCGGCACTGAACGCCTTGGTAGACCGAGGGCAGAAACCCGCTTCCAAACGATGCTTTGCCGCCGTTGGGCTGAACCCCGCTGGAGATCAACACCACAAAGCCGGGCAGATTTTCATTCTCGCTGCCTAATCCATACGTCACCCACGATCCCATCGACGGACGGCCGGATCGAGGCGAACCGGTGTAAACCAACAATTCCGCCGGAGCGTGATTGAATTGATCGGTGTACATCGAATGAACCATACAAAGATCGTCGGCAATGCCATGAAAATGAGGAACCGCATCGGACATCCACGTTCCATGCTTGCCGACTTGAGACCAGGTCCGCGGCGACCCCATCAACTTGGGTGTACCGCTGGTGAAGGCAAATTCACGTCCCGCTAAAAATTCGTCCGGACAATCTTGGTCGGAATTTTGGATCAAACGAGGCTTGTAATCAAACATGTCCAAATTCGGTGGCGAACCGGTCATGTGCAAATAGATCACGCGTTTGGCTTTGGCTGGAAAATGAGGCTGCCGCTGCGTCAAAGGATCAGCAGCGGGCTTCGCCGCGGAAATGTCGGCGGCCTTGGTATCGCCCATCAACGACGCCAGCGCGATCCCGCCTAGGCCCGCGGCGGATTGCTGAAGGAAGTGACGACGGGTTTGAATCTGCAGTTGTTTGAGTTTGGGGTGCATCGTTCTTCCTATCGTTTCATCAACAATTCGTCGAGGTTTAGCATCACGTTTCCGACCACGGTCCAGGCCGCAAGGTCGACAACGTCGACTCCCTCGGGCACGGCACCGATCGGGTCGGTCGCCATTTGTTTGGCGGCATCGGGGTCGTCTGAAAACGCAGATCGCACTTCCTCGACCAACTGAGCGATTCGCGTGATCTCAGCAGGGTAGGGGTTGCGAATCAACGTGGTTTGAAAAATAAATCGAATACGCGATTCGGTTGTTTCTGCCGCTGCCACGGTACGGCGTGCCAACGCTTGAGCGGCTTCGATATAGACCGGGTCGTTCAGCGTCACGAGTGCCTGTAGCGGCGTGTTCGTGCGAATTCGCCGAACCGTGCAAACGTCGCGATCAGGTGCATCGAACTGAGACATCGATGGATAGGGACTTGATCGTCGCCACGACGTGTAAATCCCGGCTCGATATCGGTCATCACCTTCGCTTGTTTTCCAATCGGTGTCGCCGCCAAACGCCGCTCGAAGTCCCAATTCGGGTTGCGGTGGATTGACGGGCGGACCGCCCATTTTATCGCTCAACAATCCAGCCACAAAAAGAGCTTGATCACGCACCATTTCGGCCGCGATGCGGAACCGAGGACCACGAGCGAGCATCCGGTTCATCGGATCGTTTTCTTGCTGTTGCACACTCGTCACCGAACTTTGTCGATAGGTGGATGACATCACCAACAACTTTAGAAACGCCTTGATATCCCAACCATTTTGCTGCAACTCGGTCGCCAACCAATCCAACAACTCGGGATGCGAGGGCAATTCGCCTTGCGAACCAAACTCTTCGCTCGATTCGACGATTCCGATCCCAAAGATCTGTTCCCAGTGTCGGTTTGCGATCACCCGCGCCGTCAACGGATTGTCTTCGTCGACCAACCATCGCGCCAGATCCAAACGATCAGGCGAGTCACTGTTTCGCAGCGGGTGAAACGCAGCGGGTGTTCCTTCGCTGACCTCGTTACCAAGACTGGTGTAATTTCCCCGCAGCTGCACATGCGTTTTTCGTCGTTGGTTCTCGGGAAGCTGCTGCATGATCGGCGCGGTGGTCACCGGTTTCATCTCGCGAAGCTGTTTTTCCAATCTTGCGTGTTGTTTGCGAATCGGATCCAGCGAGGGCGCGATGCCGCGATAGTAGGCGGCTAGCGTTTCTTGCTCAGCTGCGGAATGCGATCGCGTCCGGTCCGCCAACAACGTTTGGATCTTTGGCGGCAGCGCGGCCCAGCGAGCCACATCCTGGTCAAACGTCATCGAGATCCGAAACTCATTGAGCAGATGTTTTGCATGGATTGATTGTTGATCCAAAGTCAGCGTCAATGATCCGTTGGTCAGTTTCAAGGGGCGGTCGAGCACCAGAGTCAATTCGTGAGCCGAACCGATTCCGCCTGCGATGGCCCACCCTTGTTTATCGTCGATCTTGTCGCCCAGGATGCTGGCGGCCGCAAATTTGGGTTGTTCATAATCGGCGAACGCGGCAGCAAACCGAAGCGAGGCCTTTCCGGAGGTGCTGAGTTCCAAACTTGGCGTCGGCAACGCTTCGGGCGACTGCTGCCAAATCACGTTCCGGTTTTGATCGAGCAATTGCAGCGTGTATCCCGCCAAGCGTCCTGAAATGCCACCGCCACCATCGGTGCGATTCCACAAAGCAATGCGGTCCACCGGGTACAGAGCCCCAAGATCCACTTCCCACCATGGGCTGTTTTCGGTTTGGGTATGCGTGACCGTGTTGTCTTGGAAATTGCCGCTGGTGTTACCATCGATCGCAAAATCGGCGGTCGCGTTGTAGCCTGTGGAACTTTGGGTCGCGGTACCCGAGAGAGCAACATTCTGGTCGCCTCTGAACACTTGCAACTCGGCAATATGCAAGATCCGCTGCTTTCCGGGAAGTTCCAAGCGAACAAACCTGGCATCAATCGGCTTGATATCGCTGGGCGTCCAGGTTGCCGAGACTTTGGAAAGGACAAAATTCTCGGCCTGGCCCTCACCGACCTCTAATTTCAAACCGACAAGCGACCGCGGGCTGGATGTTTCTTCTTCGTTGCTTTGACTTGGTTCCGCCAGCAGCGAAGGGGTGATTGGAAATTGCAGCGTATAGACATCCCGGTCTGCTTTATCTCCCGTCGCGGTAACCCAGCCTTCGCTGTCGGTGGAAAGTTGCCGGTGACCAGCAGCAAGGTCCGATGGCACCAGCGGCGACCACACGGGTTGCTCGCGAATTGATTTCATCCACTCCTCTTGCTGCGTTTCAAGCTCGGGAGTCGTTTGATTCAATTGCGATGCGAGCTCGGTGATTTGCGTCTGCAGCGATTGTTTCAACTCGAGTTGTTCGCGAGACCATATTTCGTGTATGGGGCTTTCATCTCGTCGATCACGATCCGCGGACTGGTTAAAGAACGCGAAGAATTGAAAATACTCGTCTTGCGTAATCGGGTCATATTTGTGGGTATGGCACTGTGCACATGCCATCGTGGTTCCCATCCAAACGGCCATCGTCGTATTGACTCGATCGACGACCGCGACGTTGCGGAATTCTTCGTCGTTGGTCCCCCCTTCGTTGTTGGTCATCGTGTTGCGATGAAACGCGGTGGCGATCAATTGTTCATCTGTGGGGTTTTCGAGCAGATCACCCGCGATTTGTTCAATCGTAAATTGGTCAAACGGCTTGTTATCGTTCAGCGAATCGATGACGTAATCGCGATAGGCCCAAATCGTCCTTAGCGGGTCATCGGCGTACCCGGCGGAATCAGCGTAGCGAGCTAAATCGAGCCACACACGGGCCCAGCGAATACCAAAGGAAGGCTTGGCCAGCTGTTGATCGACATACTTTTCATACGCGTCGGGGGCGTGATCGTTGACAAACGCCTGTGCTTCTTGCCATGTCGGTGGGACTCCGGTTAGATCGATCGCCAATCGGCGAGCCAGCGTCAAACGGTCCGCCTCGGGCGACGGTTTCAATTGGTTGGCGATCAGTTTGGAAAGCACGAACGCGTCGATCGGATTCCGCACCCAGTCGGTTTGATCGACATGTTGTTCGACTGAGGGCAGGTCGATCGAGGGCAGGGCAGGGCGGATCGGTTTTTCGTAGGACCAATGCTTGGCGTAGCTACCGCCTTGTGCAATCCAGCGACGGATCAATTCGACCTCGTCCTTGGTTAGCGGCTTGCCTTTTCCTTCGGGCGGCATCCGCATGTCTTCGTCGTCCGTCGTCAGCCGCTCGATCAACTCGCTTTCGTCGGGATCGCCCGGCTTGATCGCGAAATAGCCACCGAGGTCTTCGCGTGAACCGGCTTCGGTATCAAGTCTCAATCCGGCGGCCCGTTCGTCTTCGTCAGGCCCATGACAGGCGACACAGCGTCCAAACAGAATCGAGCGAATGTCGCGATTAAAATCGACAGGCTCGTCTGCGGTACCGACCGCTGCGGCGCAAAGACCGCAAACGATTGGGACAAGGTAGCGGAGAAGTGAAAGCATCGATTTATTGCAAATTGCAAGAGGACAGGGAGGGTGCAGGTAGCGTCGATCAGTCGATCACGATTTGCGGAGCCGCCCTCAAGAAACAAGCTCGGGAAGGACGAAACGGAGAGGCGGGAAGGGAACAAATCGCGGAATACGCGGGCAAGGTGGGCTGGGGGCAGATTGCCCATTAGGATCATTTTAGCAAAAATCGGACGCCGCCCCCTAAACTCGAAAATTTTTTCACCCGGGCCAACCAGCCCCCATCCCGCTCGCGATTTACCTAGCCACCCCCTCTTGCGGCGTCCAGGAACCGTAACGACGATGCTAACGAAAACAATCGTCATAACCCGCAACAAGCGAAGCGGTTAGGCGATCTTTACCCCCGAGGGTGTCTCAAATCACACCGCTTGATCGCTGCCAGCTAAGCCAAACCTAAGCTTGCCTCGTACGGTGCGCCCGATGGCAAATAGCTCCATCGCCATCGTTCGCCCTATTTCAATTCCCGGTCAGGAAGAAGCGCTCCCGATGCAGGATCCCCTTGTACAAATCGAATCAAACGTGCGTGGTTACGCGCGACTATTCCCAGCGGTGTTTAACAAAGCCGTGGGCTCGACCATTACCGACATGGAGGGAAACGATTTCATCGATTTCTTCTGTGGTGCGGGGTCTCTGAACTACGGACACAACAATCGGCGAGCCAAAGCGGCGCTACTCGCGTACATCCAAGCGGACGGGATCCAGCATTCGCTCGATACCGTTACCGCGGCAAAGGTTGACTTTCTAGAGGCCTTTAAACGAATCATCCTCACGCCTCGCGCGCTCGATTATCGCGTTCAGTTCACCGGCCCCACCGGAACCAACGCAGTCGAAGCCGCCGTCAAACTTGCTCGCAAACAGACCCAGCGTTCGCATGTCGTTGCGTTCACCAATGCCTATCATGGCCACTCACTTGGCGCGTTGGCATTGACGGGGAACCAGTTCTACCACAGCCAGTTTTACGGCTCGCACAACAACGTCACTCATCTGCCATACGATGGCTACATGGGTGAATACGACACATCGCTGCTGCTGGAAAAAATGCTCCGCGACCCGAGCAGCGGATTGCCGAAACCGGCCGCCGTGATCCTTGAAACCATCCAAGGCGAAGGGGGCATTAACGTTGCCAGCGATCGCTGGCTTCAGCGGATTGCATCCCTTTGCCAAGAGCACGACATTCGCTTGATTGTCGATGACATCCAAGTCGGAAATGGTCGCAGCGGAAAGTTTTTTAGCTTTGAGCACGCCGGCATCACTCCTGACATCGTGTGTGTTTCAAAGTCGATTGGTAGCGGCATGCCGATGTCGATCGTCTTGATCCGTCCAGAAATCGACACCTGGAAACCGGGCGAACACACCGGCACGTTCCGTGGCAACAACTTGGCATTCGTCTCGGCTCGCGCCGTGCTCGAATACTGGACCGAACCAGCCTTCGAAAATCAAATCGACGAACGCAGCCAAATTGTGCAAGCGAAATTGAGAGCGATTTGCGCCAAACACGCCGATCATGCGATGAGCGTTCGCGGCCGTGGGTTAATCTGGGGATTGGATTTGCGTTGTGGTGACTTGGCGAGCCGAGCGATTCAAAACGCGTTTAAAGAAGGGTTGTTGATCGAGGGATCGGGTGCATTTGACCAGGTTTTGAAGGTGATGCCCGCATTGACGATCGATACCGCATTGCTGAATCAGGGACTGCAAATCCTCGAATCCGCAGTGGATGCCGCGGTCGCTAATACCACGCATCGCCCGTCTGCCGTGCCTACCACCGTGAACTAGAACGTTTGTACAACGCCCGCCGCTCTAAAACTACAGACGTTGATCCCGTATGTCTTCCATGCCTAAATCTTCTAGCCGCGAAACGATCGAAGAACTGATTTCGTTCCCAGAACTATGGGCCCGTCAGCTCCAGCAAACTCCCCACCAGGTGGCGATCGTTTGCGAGGACGCCGAGTGGACGTATCGGGATCTTGAACATCAATCCAACGGGATCGCCAATACGTTGGTCTCGCTGGGAATCCACCATGGTTGCCGTGTCGGCTTGTGCGTGGATCGGTCTCCCGAAGCGATTGCGGCGATGCTGGGGATCATGAAACTGGGGGCCGTGTTTGTTCCGCTGGATCCCGATTACCCGGTGGAACGTCTGCGATATATGGTCGAAGACGCAGCCATCACGACGATCGTTGGTCACCGCAGTTACTACGATTCGATTGGCATTCCGCTGATCGATCACGGCGCGGACAACCCAACGGCCGCGTCAAAAATCCGCTGGGTTGACTGCGTCCCCGACGAATCCGACGCGGTTCGATTGACGACGTGTCCAAACGTCTCGATCGCACCGAGTGATTTGGCGTACATCATGTACACATCGGGATCAACCGGGAAACCCAAAGGGGTGCAAATCCAGCATTCGGCGTTGGCAACCTACTGTTTTGCCGACATCGAAGTTTTTCAATTGACTGAGACGGATCGCACGCTGCAATTTTCGACGCTGTGTTTTGACATCGCGATCGAAGAAATTTTCCCACCGCTGCTGACGGGCGGCTGCGTGGTGGTTCGCCCTCGCGACCGAGCCAACCACCGCAACGAATTGTCCACGCTGATCGATCGTTTTAAAATCTCGTCCGTTCACATCGCCGCGGCTTATTGGCACCAATGGGTCGATTTGATGGTCGCGTCAAAAGAACGCGTTCCGCGTTCGCTGCGATTGATCATCCCGACGGGCGAAAAAGTCTCGGTCGAGCACTATCGACGATGGCAATCGTTATGTGATCACGACGTGATGTTCTGTAACGCCTACGGTCCCACCGAAGCGACCGTGACGTCGACCGTTTACATCCCGGACGATTCGTTTGATGCAGCGAATATGCCGATTGGCAAACCGCTGAAACGCTACACGGCCCACATTTTAGACGACGATTTAAAACCGGTCGGCGAGGGTGAAACGGGACATTTGTTTATTGGCGGTCCCGCATTGGCCTTAGGCTACCTGAACCGACCTGAATTGACCGCAGCGGCGTTTTTAAACGTCGAAATCGACGGCAAGACACAGCGTGTGTATCGCACTGGCGATTTAGCCCGCTGGTTGCCCGATGGGAACATCGACTTTGCCGGCCGCGTCGATCACCAAATCAAATTGGGATCGTACCGCATTGAACCCGGCGAAATCGAAGCCGCGATCGACCAGGCCCCCGGCGTACTCGGGTCGCTGGCCAGCTTTGATGAAGTGGACGGCAAAAAATACCTTGTCGCCTATATCGCTCATGGCAAGCATGACGTTTCGGCGAACGCGATCTCGACGTATCTGCGCAGTGTGTTGCCGGCATACATGATCCCGGCACGCTATGTGTTCCTGGAATCGTTTCCGCACACGATCAACGGCAAGATCGATCGACGCGCGCTGCCACCGGCCAGCCAAGGCGTCGTCGCTCGCGATGAAACCTACGTGCCGCCTCGCGATGATCTGGAAAAACGATTGGTCGAACTTTGGCAGGACGTTTTGAATGTGCCCGAGATCGGAATTCACGACGATTTCTTCTTGCTTGGCGGTAGCTCGTTATTGGTCACGCAAGTGGTCGCTCGATTGACCAGCGACATGGACATCGATTTGCCCGTACGTGATTTCTTTGCCAATCCGACGGTTGCGACCTCGGCAAGGCATCTGCGTGAATTGCTTGGGGAAACCATCACGTCGTCGATCGATGATGACATCCGTGCCCTGCGAGACCGCTTGCCCGACGTACATGCGTCGTTCTTTTCCAGCGGCGGACAATCGATCTATGCGGTTCATTATCGTCCCCGCGAAAACTCGCTCGGACGTGGGGTGGTCATCTGTCATCCGATCGGTCACGAATATGCTCGCGGCTACCGCAACTTGCAACAATTGGCGGTCCAGTTGTGTCGCGTTGGTTTTAATGTGCTGCGGTTCGATTACGCCAACACGGGCAATTCCGAAGGTGGATGTGCCGAGTTGACCGCCGAGCGAATGCAACGCAACGTGATCGATGCACGTGATTACTTGATCGCACAAAGCGGTGCAAAACCGATTGCGGTGATTGGACTGCGACTTGGGGCCACAATCGCGGGCACATTACCGGAGGGCACGTTTGATGACGTCGTGTTGTGGGATCCAATCGTCGATGGTCGCCGTTTTGTTGAAATGTTGGACCAATGGCATCAACGTCAATTGACGGAACTGCGTCGCTTTAGCACGATTCGCCAATCCAGCGAGATCGACCAAAGTTACGGACATGCGATGTCGGCAGCGAAGCGAGCCAGTTTGTCGGCACTGAAGGTGCCGGTAAATCGCAAAGACGTTTCGGTGGTGCTCAGTGAGAACAGCCTGACTTCGCTTGAAGAGCAGTCGTGGTTGGCGTCGCAATCCGACGTCATTCATGTTGCCGACGCCATTTATTGGGATTCGAAGCGGTACACCGAAAGCGCATTTTCGTCGCCCGAAAGTGCCACAGCGATCGTGAATCGGCTGCTGAGAAAGTGTGACAGCAGCGGGGCAGCCTGCACGCGACCTACGTCTGCGTCCCCAACCGCGTCCGTTGCCTCCCCCACCACGCACTCAAAAGCCGCAGTCGTGTTTGGCAACTACGAACACCTGCTTGGCGTCTGGCAGCCACCCACCACGACACTCGATTGCGATACCGCCGTCATCCTGGTAACCCCTGGGATGCTGCATCACGTCGGCCCATTTCGTTTGCATGTGGACATCGCCAACGACTTGGCTGCCCGTGGGATCGCATCACTGCGTTTTGATATATCTGGGATCGGAGAAAGTTTCGGCGTCGGCGTTGGAGGCCGATCGATTGATCGTGCCGCAGACGAAATCAGTCAAGCAATCGATTGGATCCATCAAAACAGTAAGCTCAAAAAGATTGTGCTATTCGGTTTGTGCAGTGGCGCCGACGACTCATTGCACGCCGCGGTTCGCGATAATCGCGTCACCGCTGTGGTGCCGATGGACGGCTGTGGATACCGAACGCCTGCGTACTATTGGCACCGTTTCCGCGGCCATCACTTGCACCGGATCATGCGTCCGCAAAAGTGGTGGGAAGTAGCTCAGCGGATGATTGGGCGAAATACCACTGCACCTCCATCGCTACAACAGGGCAACGACATCCGCGAGTTTCCGTCGCGAGAAACTGCAGTCGCGGAATTAAGTAAACTCGCCGATCGCAAGACGCGGCTGCACTTTGTCTACACCGGCGGCGTGGGAATGTACTATTGTTATGCTCGACAGTTCTACGACATGTTCCCTGAACTCGAGGGACGCGAGGAAGTTTCGATGTGCTTTCATCCTGCGATGGATCATGTTGCGTATTTGTGCGAAGACCGAGCGGCGCTCGTCGATCACATTGGATCTCAGATTGGCGAGATCGCAACGCAGCGGAATCCGTAGGGCAGCATCCGCGGTGCAGGTCGTAGCGAATCGCTTGTTCTGACCACGAGAATCCCACCATGTCCCAGTGCCCGAGCACAATGGTTTGATGGCAGGCGGTAGTGGACGAGGCTACGAGTCCTGCAGCTTTATCCAGCCAAAAAGGACTCGTTGCCTCGTCCACTACGGAAGACGCCGCCAGTTATTCTTCGCCGCCGCTAAGGGCAGCAGCGTTTAGCGAACCTTGCAGCGGAAGCGAATGGTCACGCTTTCGCCGACCTTCAATTCGTCCGTCAATTTCCACTGCAACATCAACGATTCGGCTTCGTTTCGTTTTGTCGAGAACACCGCTCCACCGCTGCATGTTTGGCTATCCGGCACGTACTCAAGTCGAGTGGTCAGGTTGTCGGTCAAGGTGACGTGATTGACCGCCGAATCGCCTACGTTTTCGACGCGAATCGCGAACGAAACCACTTCGCCGGGCTGAGCATGTTGACGATCGGCAAACTTGCCAATCTGCAATCGGCCTGCATCGGGAAAATCGTAGACGCGAATCTCTTCGACACGCAAATCCCGCGTCAACGTTGGTGGCTTCAAATCTTCGATCGCCACTTCGATCGACTCTTCGACGCTCCACGAGACGGCCGCGTTGGCGGATTCCTGCAGCAGGGCCAGTTGGTTTTCTTGTAGCTGTGCCAAATCGAGTACCGACAATCCAGCCAATGCGGCCAGCACGTCTTCGGTCATTTCAGGCTGCAGTACATTTTCGATACGAACGCCACGATTGCGGTCTCGCATCGCGTCGATCCGCCGGGTCACGTCGGCATGGGCGAGCCCTTGGGTGTCGTTGATCACTAACCCAGGCAATTCGTCTTGAATTCGATTGAGTCCAACGTCGTGTTTGACGCCGGCGACCCCAACCACATGTCCGCCAGAGGCGGCACCGGTGATCTTGCGTACCGAGGCAAACCTCGGAGCGTAAACGCAAACGCGATTGCTGGCTTTGACCTCGGTATCGCCCGCTTCGGTCATGTAGTGAACCACCGTGTCTTCGGGATCCAGCCCGGCCAACGTATTGTTGCGACGAACGGCAACATCTTGGTGATGATCGCCGCCGTCACACAGAAATTCGTTGGGGTCGATGCCGTGGGCATTCCAACCGCCGGCACCATAGGTCGCGTAGCCTTGCGGGCCACTTTGACATGCGTTGGCATTGCCCGCAGCACATCCACCGCAACCGCAGGCCGCCACACTTTGGGCGTGCGGTTGATGCTGCCAAGCGACCTGTTGGACCGCTGGGTTCGGCCGAGGCTGCGTGTTTTGCATCGCCGTTGCCGCTGGAACGGGCATCGGTTGTGTCGGATGCGTCGCGGGATTTTGCGCGGCATAGCCGGGCTGCGTCGGCATTGATTTGTTTTGCGGCAATTGACATCCGGTCAACACAAATCCCGCCAACAGGGTGACGACCAGCATTACCAAGCTGGCACGTTGGCGACGGTGAGCGGAATTGCGTTGGTTCATCAGAGCGTTTGCTTTCGGAGTCCGCATCATCGCTGCGCTCCTTGCTCGGGTTGATAAATCGGCGTCCAAGCGGGGTAGCCAAAGAAAAATTGAGGCATCAATGCAGCAGCCGACGGCGGGGCCACCGAGCCGATGCGAACGATGGCGACGGGCCGTCCCATCCGATCGGCCACTTCCAACGCATCCTGGTGCTCTGAAAGCTCGATGGCGCGCGAGGTCTGTGGCGTTTCCGCAATGGGAAATGCGGTTGTCGGATCTTCCAAATAGATCACCCGAGTGACCAGCCGGCCTTCGAGTGCGGCTTCGAGATCATCGCGGTCCAAATTGATTGGAATCGGATAACTTGTCGCCAATCCCGGTGGTGGGTAGATGCGATCGATCAATTCGACCGTGGGGTACAACTCGGCACCTTCTGCATCCGGAATGCCGGTGATTCGAAAACGATAGACACCCCCAATCAACAACCCGACTTGCAGCGATTCTTCTTCGGTACCGAACAACTCGCTTCCCTGAGGCATCGAAAAACCGACCCCTGCGGGGCCTGAAAATGCCACCGGCTGAAAGTAGTTTTGCACCGGACCGCGACCCGCCAAGCGGGCTTGTCCGATCACGCCGGCAGGCATGTCGCCGCGAAGGATGTGGTGCCTTTCGCCGCTGCCGAGATAGTCGCTCGGATCCGCCGCCATTGCCGTGTTGCTAATCAAAACATGGCACGACAACGTTGCCAACGCGAGCATCGTGGTGGATAACGCAACGTTGGTTCGAGAGCGGGTTGGGCGAGTCATCATGAAGAACCGGGACGGATCGCGTTTTAGAGAATATGACAGTGAGTGTCGCCTTTCGCATCGCGATGCTGCAAACTTGCTCGCGAGGGGAAAGGCAACACTCGACCCGAAGGTCGAGCGTTGGTTGCCCGAATCAAAACCAAATTACTGGTTGTGATTTCAATGCACTTCTTCGCTGGCGTGTTGGTACAGCGGCCGTGCGTTAGGAACACCCGGGTGGATGTTCTGCTCGGTGATATTGATGTTGCTAACCGGGTTGGGATAGCTGTATCCGGGTTGCATTCGCACTCCGATTTTGACCTTGTCCACTGGTTGTGGCATGTGCATCGGGGTGTGGTTACGCATCACGTGTTTCTTCAATCCGGCGGGGCTTCCCAATGGAATGTGTGGTGGTCCAGGCAATCCGATCGGTGTGCCGGAGATTGGCATTCCGTATTGCGGAGCGTTGACACCGGCGATCATTCCGGGCAATCCCATCGGCAGTGAAGCACCGCCGCCTGCGGGTCCACCACAACCTTCGGTCATGGCCGCCGCGAACGGAGCTGGCAAACCTGCGATCGGTGGCCCCATCATTCCGCCCATCACTCCGCCACTTCCACCGGCTCCCATCATTTCGATGTCTTTGTCACCTAGGCGAATGATTGCAAGGATTGATCCCCGACGATCGGCTTCCACGATCGGATCGATTCCTGGATCAAGCCGAGTGCTGACCAGCGTATCGATTCCTGCCAGTGCAGGACCTTGGAAATCGGGATCGGGTAGGTAGATCACTTTGGTGACGAAGTTGCCCGTCAAGACTTGGTCAAAATCTTCCGCAGTGAACTGGATTGGCACCGAGTTGTGGGCCAAGTAGGCTCCGGTACGTGGGTTGGCATAGGCCAATTCCACGGTGGGGTACAACTCAACACCTTCACGGTTTGGAATGTTGGTCAGCTTCAACCGATACAATCCTCCCTGAGGAAAGTTTTGGCGAGCAGGAACGACGAGCGGTTCGCTGTCGAACATACCGCCACCGGACGCATCGTAGCGAACCTGCATCCCTTCGGGTTGGCTCATCGTGACTTGCACGGTCGAGGGAACACCTGGCATCATGGGCATCATTGCAGCCCCGCCGCCTTGGACGGCCCCGCCGCCTTGACCGATTCCGCCGGATGCGCCGCCGTTGCAGTCGGCACAGGCCGCGCCGGTCCGCATGCTGGCGAGTTGGAAGTTGCCTTGACCGCCTGCCTCGGGGCCGAGCGGAGCACTTCGCATGACATCAGGTCCGGCTTGCCCAATCGCGCCCTCTGGCATTGGCCCGCCGCACATCATTCCACCGGCTCCCATCATACCTGCCGCTCCCATCATGGGCATTCCCCCGCCCATTCCAGCAGCCATTGGCATTGGTCCCATGACTCCGGGACCGGGTCCGCCAACTCCTGGACCCGGTTCGAGCATACGCTGTTCGGGCGGCAAGTTGTGGCGAACCGGCACGCACCCGGTGGCGAGGACCGCCGTGGCCGCCAGCAGCGACATATGAGTGACGATTCGTTTCATCTTTCCCCTCGTTCCTTGGGAGATGTGTCGTTGGCGTTGGGGCTCGCGGCGTTGCGATTCCATCAACCTAAACACATCCAATAAATGTTTTGTAAGTGTGAACGATCTGGGTGGACGCGTGACCGGGAATCCAACTACGATCCGTTCGGCATTCGGCCAGACCTTCTTCGTAGTTGGTCATCGGCACGCGGAGGGTATTATCTTTGGAAAAATCGACATAACCGGACTATGAAGATTGACCGCTACAACCGTGTGATCCGCGATAGCAAATTCGCTTGGAGTTTCCCTGCGAGTTTCACGCGTCGTCATGGCGGATCCAAGGGGATCGTGCTGGTTTGTCTGTGTATCGTTTTCCTCACGTTTTCCGCACTCGATTGGCAAATCACCGTCGCCGACACGCCCTACGACGAAACCGCGGCAGCGGCTGCCCCAAGTGACCAAGCCGCGGTGATGGAAAATGAAGACGCGGCAAAAAAACTTTTGCGACGGGTCATCTTTCAACTCGCCAGCGGACCTGCTTTTGAATCCAAAGTGCGTCAACGCGTCTGGACCACCGGTCGCGAAGTCGTCGGCGTGGGAACGTATGAACAGTCCGGCCACACGTCAGGCCAGTTCAATTTCCAAATGACGATGCACGATGGCGAAGGCAAACACACGCTGCAACAGATGAGCGACGGCCGCTTGGCCTGGACGCGGACCGAAGTGGCAGGCGAAATTTCACTGCGGCGAGTCGATGTCGCCCGCTTGGACGAATGGTCGGCATCGTCGCAACACGACGGCATGTTGCCGCTGCGAGTGCGGGTGGGCGGATGGATCGAATTGCTCGAACAAATTCAACTCGACCATCAATTGCAGATCGCCAGTGGCAAGTTGCAGGGGCAACCGGTTTGGGTCGTCACCGCCACGCTGCCCCAAAGCAAACAAGATCACATTTTGCAAACCTCCGGGCGTGATCAATGGCCCACGCTATATCCCGTCAAAGTGTGTGTGGTGATTTCCAAAGTCGGCAATCAAGAAACAGGCTTTGGAAAATTCATGCCCTTGCGGATCGAACATTGGAGCCGTGAGATGGATCCACCCTCGGGTCCCGAACCCGAGGAAATTCCTCAAGCCGAACGGCTGATTTCGCTGGTCGAACTCTATTCGATTCGTCAAATTGCTCCGCCACCGATCGAACGATTTCGCTTCGAAAACCGTGATGCCGAAGTCAATTTCACCAACGAAACCGACCGCTATCTGAAGCGGTTCGGCGTGAACGTGGCCGAGCTCGCACCGATCAAACAATATCGGTGATGCGGGTTGCGTCCGCGCCCCCTTTGTTCGTCGGCTATAATGCGATTCCTTGATTTGCATTCACGTCGCTCGCATCCATCCGCCGGGGCGCCATGTACGGCAACCAATCGCATCATGCTTCGTTGATCAGCAGCGGCCGCGTCCTTGTTTTCCTGTTCGCCGGCCTGTTGTTGCTGGGCGCCATCTTGTCGCTTCATAAGAGCGAAAAAAGCCTTGTGCAAACCGCAGGCGGATTGGACCAAGCCGCAGCGGCGGTGATCGAAATCAATGCGGCCGAGCCTCACCCCAAGCACGATGGCAAACTGGTCTACGTTACCGGTCGCTTAAAAACATCCGCGCCGATCCGAGACGAAACCTTCGCACTTGAAGTCAACGCAGTTCGCTTGGAACGCCACGTGGAAATGTTCCAATGGCGTGAAGTTGAAAAACGCCGCAACTCGCTGTCGAACGATCGCTCGATCGGCAGACGCCGAAAGGTTTATCGCTACGAGAAAATTTGGTCCAAACAACGGATCGATTCCTCGACGTTTCGGCACTCTGGCCACGACAATCCCACGACGATGCCGTTTGCAAATCACAGCGTCCAAGCCGACGTGGTGCAACTCGGCGGTTTCCGGTTGTCCGATTCGCTCACCGATCAAATCCCGCCCAGCGATCCGCTAGACTTCCAACTTGCGGATCTGCCGCCGGAAATCGCCCGTGACGCGTTCATCCATCATGATGCCCCTAACCAATCCCCGCGACTGTATTGGTCGGCTGGACGTGGGCGAGCGAAACGCGACGCTCAGATTGGTGATGCGCGGGTGTACTTTACGATGCGTCCGTGCAGTACCGTCAGTGTGATCTCGCAGCAACGCGGTGATTCGTTGGTCCCGTTTCGTACCGCCAAAGGCACCCAAATCGAGCTGTTGTCGGTGGGCACCGTCACGCCGGACGCGATGATCCAACAGGTCCGCGGGACGACAACACGTTCGGCATGGGGCGGCCGTTTGATCGTAACCACGATAATGATGGTGTCGCTGTACTTGCTGCTGCGGCTAGGATCGCGGTGGATCAATCCTTATGCATTTTTGACCAGGATCACTGAACTGCAGCGATGGCGGATCGCAGCTTCGGTCGCCATCACATTGGCCTGTTTCTGCATCTGTAGTGCGTGGGTCATCGATCACCCCTGGTACGCCGTGAGCGTGTTGGCGATTGCGGTTCCCATCATTCCGGCAAGTGTCCACGGCATCCACCCCCGCAGCACGCCCCTCCGCCGCGACGTGTCCCATTCCCAGGCGGAACGTCGCGAAACGCAAGCGGAAGATCGCAAACGACGCAAGCGAAAACGGCGCCGCCGACTGGCCAAACGCCGCGGGTGACCGCGGTGGCTTTGCAGTCGTGCGGTGGCCTTGCTGCCGTGAAGCAGCATGCAACGGCTGGAAATACGGATTAGCGAAACAATGATTCGCTAGCATCCTGGCGGCATGACGGGGAAAATCGTTGGCGAATTTACGGGGGACAATTCGTCGACCCTGTGATATCAATCCTGCTCATTTCGGCGTCTCCGCCAGCCCATTTTCGCTACAACTCTTTGTAGCCAAACGACTTCGGCTATTGAACAGAATTTGCATGATGTCAAATTTCTTGGCTCAACCGGGCTCTCTGCCTTTATAATGAATGGGACCTTGTTCTCTTGATCTTTTTTATCCCGACGAAACGCAAGAATGCTTCTTGCCTCACCACGCGCCGGATCCCTGTCGTCTGACTAAGCTAAAGTTGGCGATGGCAATCTCCTGGTTCTACTGGCGACTGTTCGTCGTTCTTGGTTGCGTTCTCCTTTGGAGCTGGATATCCATGACTGATAACCCCACTGACATTCTGCGTCTGTATTCGGAAACTTACGAAAAAGCGAAGCAAATCAAGCTAACGCTCAAGGAGTACCTTGAAGCGGCGGGTAGCGATCCGTCGTTATACAGTTCCGCAGCCGAACGAATGGTCGAGGCGATCGGCGAACCGATCCACGTGGACACATCGAACGATTCCCGGCTGGGCCGGATCTTTATGAATCGCACGATCAAGACTTACCCTGCGTTTCGTCAGTTCTTTGGACTCGAAGAAACAATCGAACGCATCGTAGGTTACTTTCGACATGCCGCGCAAGGCCTCGAAGAACGCAAGCAAATCTTGTATCTGCTCGGTCCGGTCGGAGGCGGCAAAAGCTCGCTTGCCGATCAACTTAAAAAATTGATGCAGGCGCGACCGGTCTACGTGCTGTGCGCCGATGATGAGATCAGTCCGATCTTTGAAAGTCCGCTGGGCTTGTTCGACCCCAAAACGATGGGACATGTTTTGGAAGAGGACTACGGTATCCCCACACGACGATTGCCGGGATACATGTCGCCGTGGGCGTTGAAACGGTTGGACGAATTCGGTGGCGACATCTCGAAATTTTCGGTCGTCCGTGTGATGCCTTCCGAGCAACGTCGCTGCTTGGTCGCCAAGACGGAACCGGGCGACGAGAACAACCAAGACATCTCGTCGTTGGTCGGCAAAGTCGACATCCGCAAACTTGAGCACTTTGGCCAGGACGATGCAGATGCCTATTCGTATTCAGGCGGACTGAACCGCACGACGCAGGGGCTGCTCGAATTTGTCGAAATGTTCAAAGCTCCGCTGAAGATGTTGCATCCACTGTTGACCGCCACGCAAGACGGTTCCTACGTGGGGACTGAAAACGTTGGAGCGATGCCTTACCAAGGAACGATCGTTGCCCATTCGAACGAGTCCGAGTGGGAGTCGTTTAAATCGAATCGTAACAACGAAGCGTTCTTGGACCGGATCTGTGTCGTCAAGGTTCCGTACTGCTTGCGGGTCACCGAAGAGAAGATGATCTATGACAAATTGATCCACAACTCGGAACTGGGTAACGCGCCCTGCGCCCCCGACACGTTGGAAATGATGGCACGGTTCTCGGTGCTGACCCGGCTGAAGGAACACGAAAATTCGAGCCTTTATTCGAAGATGCGTGTCTATGACGGAGAATCGCTGAAGGACACCGATCCGCATGCCCGCACGGTGGGCGAATACCACGACGCGGCAGGGGTGAGCGAAGGGATGGACGGCGTTTCCACCCGCTTTGCTTACAAAATTTTGTCTGAAACATTCAACTTTGACACCCACGAAGTGGCCGCCGATCCGGTTCACTTGATGTACGTGTTGGAGCAATCGATTCGGCGTGAACAGTTGCCCGAAGATACCGAACAGCGATATTTAGAGTTTGTCAAAGAGGAATTGGCATCGCGGTATGCTGAATTCATCGGCAACGAAATTCGCAAAGCGTATCTCGAGTCGTATCATGCCTATGGGCAAAACATCTTCGATCGTTACATCGCCTATGCCGATGCTTGGATCGACGACACCGATTACAAGGACCCCGATACGGGTCAATTGATGGATCGAGAAATCTTGAACGAGGAACTTGAAAAGATTGAACATCCAGCAGGCATCTCGAACGCCAAAGATTTCCGTTACGAGGTCGTCAAGTTCGCATTGCGTGCCCGCGCGAAAAACGAAGGACGGAACCCGGCTTGGACCTCGTATGAAAAAATCCGGGATGTGATCGAGAAACGAATGTTCGGCCAAATCGAAGAATTGCTTCCGGTCATCAGTTTCGGTGCCAAGAAAGACAGCGAAGCGGAACAGAAGCACAACGAATTCGTTGAACGATTAACCAAACGAGGCTACACCGAACACCAAGTTCGTCGCTTGGTCGATTGGTACATGCGAGTCAGCAAATCAGGGTAGTTTTGAATTATGCACGTCATCGACCGTCGTCAGAATCCAAATGCTAAAAGCCTGGGGAACCGGCAACGGTTCGTCCGCCGGGTCAAATCGCATATTCGCAAAGCGGTCAAAGAAGCGATACGGCACCGTAAGGTCGCGGATCTCGAAGGCAGTGAGAAAATTTCGATCAATGCCAACGACGTCAGCGAACCCAATTTCAACTTCGAATCGGGCGTCGGAAATCGCAACTACGTGCTGCCCGGAAACCGCGGTTACCAACGTGGTGACCGCATCCGCAAACCGAGCGGCGGAGCAGGGGGCAGCGGTGCATCGGGTAGCCCCGATGGTGATGGCGAAGACATGTTTGTCTTTCTGCTGACTCGCGAAGAATTCATGGACATGTTCTTCGACGATCTCGAGCTGCCGAATCTCGCCAAACGCAAATTGAAATCGATGACGACGACCTCGCGAGTGCGGGCGGGATATTCGGTCGACGGCGCCCCTCAGCGGCTGAATCTGCGTGAAACCATGCGGCATTCGTTGTCGCGACGGATCGCGCTGCGTCGCCCCAAGACTTCCGAACTCGACGCATTGCTGGCGGAATTGGAACAAGCCAAGGAACAAGACGACGAGGAAGAGATCAAACGGTTGACCGAATTGGTCGCAGTCACCCAGCGGCGGATGAAACGCGTCAGTTACCTCGACACGGTCGATTTGCGGTACAACCGATTCGAAACGCGGAGCAAACCGACAACGCAAGCGGTGATGTTTTGTTTGATGGACACGTCCGCGTCGATGACCGAAGACCTCAAGGATTTGGCCAAGCGATTCTACATGCTGCTGCATCTGTTTCTGACTCGCTACTATCAAGCGGTAGAGATTGTCTTCATTCGGCACACCTACACTGCCACCGAAGTCGACGAACATACGTTCTTTTACGGACGCGAAACCGGCGGCACGGTGGTTTCGTCGGCGTTGATCGAAATGGAGCGAATCGTCAAAGAGCGTTATCCGGTCGAGGATTGGAATATCTATGCCGCGCAGGCTTCGGACGGTCATAACTTTGACCATGACATGCCTCAAACGATGTCGCTATTGGAAAAATCAATCCTGCCGATGTGCCAGTATTACGCGTATATCGAAGTCGGAGACGAGCCGCTGACGAGCGACAGCGTGCTGTGGAAAAACTATGAGTCGTTGGTCGCAAGGATTTCGCATTTCCAGCGTGCCAAGGTCAGCGAACCCGCCGACATCTACCCCGTTTTCCACAAACTGTTTTCCAGCGACAAACGTCAACAGTCTCAAACGGCGGCTGGCTAAGCGGAGGATCCTCCGCAAGCTGACAATTGAGAAAGAACCAATTGAGGGATGCTCACGCGATGACCGGAACGAATCTGATCTATCGTGGCTCGGAATGGGATTTCGAGTCGCTGCACCGCGCTCACGAGGCGATCGAAGAAATCGCACTCGGCGAGTTGGGGCTTGATGTCTATCCCAACCAAATCGAGGTGATCACCAGCGAACAGATGCTTGATGCCTATGCCGCGATTGGCATGCCGCTGATGTATCACCACTGGTCCTTTGGAAAACACTTTGCTCGCGAAGAACTGCTGTATCGCAAAGGAGCACGTGCGTTGGCGTACGAGTTAGTCATCAACTCGAACCCATGTGTCTCGTACGTGATGGAAGAAAATACGATGACAATGCAGGCGTTGGTGATCGCGCATGCGGCGTTCGGACACAACCATTTCTTCAAAAACAATCACCTGTTCCGCCAATGGACGCGGGCGGATCGTGTCTTGGACGATCTTGCCTATGCCAAACACTACATCTCGGATTGCGAGCAGCGCTATGGGCTGCAGGCGGTCGAAAGCATCCTGGATGCCGCGCATGCGTTAATGGGGTATGGCGTCAGCCGGTACGCTCCCAAACGTGCCGCCACCACCAAGGACCGAATCGCCAAGGCGGAATCACGTCGACAACACGAACAATCGACCTACAACGACCTTTGGCGGACCCTGCCCAATAAAGGCAAGACTGCCGCCACGGGAAACGAAGAACTCGATAACGGGGTGGCCAATTCACTGAGTCTGCCCGAAGAGAACGTGTTGGCCTTTCTTGCTAATCATGCACCGAAGCTAAAGGATTGGCAACGTGAGATCTTGCACATCGTTCGTCGCATGGCGCAGTATTTTTATCCTCAGCGTCAGACCAAGATGATGAACGAGGGTTGTGCCACCTATGTGCATTACCAAATCATGAACCGTTTGTACGACGCCGGCAGGATCGAAGAGGGATCGATGCTCGAGTTTCTGCACATGCACTCGGCCGTCGTCACGCAGCCTCGTTTTGACGATCGTCGGTTCAGTGGTATGAATCCGTATGCGATTGGTTTTGCCATGATGCGGGACATTGCACGAATTTGTGAGGATCCCAGTGACGAGGATCGGCAATGGTTCCCCGAGTTTGCTGGCAACGGCCAAGCGATGGCAACGCTGCGAGACGCATGGTCCGAATATCGCGACGAAAGCTTTATCTTGCAGTTCCTCAGCCCACGGCTGATCCGCGACATGCACTTGTTCGCCGTTGGCGACGAGAGCGGGTTGCCTTATTTGGCGGTCGAAGCGATCCACGATGAATCAGGATATCGTGAAGTCCGTCAACGGTTGGCCGAACAATATGACATGCTCAAACATGAACCGGAAATCGAGGTCACCGAAGCCGATTTGACGGGCAATCGTCGTTTAGTGCTGACTCACCGCGTTCGTGGTGGACGGCTGTTGTCAAAAAATGACTGCAATCGCACGCTATGCCACATCGCCAATTTGTGGGGCTATCGCGTGCGATTGGTCGAAGTCGATTCGCAAACCGGCAAAACCTTGAACGACTACGATGTCGTCGCGATGCCATAACGCTACGGAGCAGGTGTCTTGTTGGGATCCGCGGTTTCCAGGAACCATAACATCTCAAAAATCTCGTCCTGAGTGTACTGGTCCATCAAACCTTTGGGCATCATCGAATTGGGCGACTGCACCATCTCTTCGATATCATCTTGTGCGATCACCGTCGGCGATTTGGCTTCGGGGTTTTCCAACACCGTCACGTTGTCTTTGTCTTCGTTTAGGATGATCCCCGTGACGACGCGGCCTTGAACGGTCAAAATTTGGTGCATCGCGTACTTGGCGTCTACTTTGTGCGACGGATCGATGATCTCTCGCAATACCGCAGCTCGGTCTCCTTTGAATCGGCTGAAGACCTCGGTCAAATCCGGTCCGATCGTGCCACCTTCGCCACGGACTTGATGACACCCTTGGCATGAAGCTTCGGCAAAGATGCGAGCTCCGATATCCGGAGAACGTCCTTTCATGCCATTTTCGATCTCGCCCAATAGGTCATCCATTTTCCATGCTTGCACAAACGTGCGGTTGCTACCGATGGGGTTAGCCGGTTCGACGGGATTTTTCATCCACGCATCCAAATCCTTGACCACCACCATCACGCCGTACATGCGGTACCAGTGCTGAGGAAAGGTACAAACGTAGGGATATTCGCCCGGTTCGGTCGGCGCATCGAAGGTGATTCGATCGATTTGATCGGGCTGAACCATTTGGCTCGCTGCCAACACGCTGTCGAGTTCGGGAACAAACGGCAAATCGTTCCAACCGCCCGCTGATCCGACAACGGCACCTGCTTGAGCCACTTCTTTGAGCGCCCCAGGTGCGGTCACGACCAAATTGTGAGGCATCAAGTCGTGGTTCTCGAGCACGATTTGCACGGGGCGGCCGGCTTCGACGGCAAAGTAGGGGATGTCATATCGCATCTCTTCCTCGACCGCTCGAATTCGCACCACGCGAACTGAGACTTCACGCAATCGGCTCCGATACGATTTGACTTGTTCGGCGGATACCGCAGCCATCAATTGATCGGCCAATTGCATCGCATCGACAAATTCAGCCGTCGTTCGCTGAGCCGGTGCGGTGGATTCAGCCAAATCGACAAGCGTCGCCACCAATGCTTGGCTGGTCTTTGCCGGTCTTTGTTTCGTTGGCACACGCAATAGCGTTCGCACCGCAGCCGATCGATACTCGGGGTCCGCAACAAACGGGGCGATCAAATCAAACGTTTCGGACGGTTGCGACGAAATCGCTGCCATCGCGGTGATCGCACGATTACGAACCTTTTCGGATTCCGTATTTTGGATCAGCTCGACGACATGATCTCGCAACGCGTCACGCTGCGAAAGGTCGGGAACCAACCCCACTGCGTCAATCCACGCCAAAGTGGATGCATCGTCGGTCGATGCAATCGCCCATGCTGACTCGGCATCCCCGATGTGAATCAAGGCCGCTAGCCCCACCGCACGCAGGAAAGGATCTTTAGCATCACTCGCGGTTTCTTGAAGCATCGACTTGTTTTTTGACAAGGTGGCAACGGGCTGATCAAGCAACATCTCGGCAAGCACCTTGGCAGTCCGTTTGCCTTGCCGATCATCCAATTTGATCTTCCCTAGCGCGGCCAAGGTTTCCTCGGCAATACTGGTTTCACGCAGTTTTGCCAACGCCGCCACCGATTCGTGCCGGAACTGAGGCGACATTCCATCGCGACTGAGAATGGCTTCGTAGACAGGAATGTATTTCACATCGTCGGTTTGCCGTGGCACCATCAGCAACCGCTCGCTATCGAGCCGGTTTAGTTGATAGGCCACAATCCGTGGACTTTTGTCCAAGAAAACCGTCGGTGGTTGGACCGAACGCTCGGTCGTGCCGTGCGAATGATCGTCGGCAAAACAAACCAACGACGGTGCACAAACGCTAAACGCCAAAACAACGAAGAAACGCATTTCCAAACCACCCAACGGAACATCAACACGAGAAGAAACAGACACAAAAAGGAGTCCGTCGCCCGAAGATGGGCAACGCACTCGTTCACAATCACCGACACGGTTGCCGCGGCCCGCACCGGCGGCGACCGCTACTGCCGCGGGCCATACTTATTACTGCCGCAGCCTCTACTACCGCGGGCCCTACTGCCGCGATCCCTATTGTTCGAGGGCTCGCATGGTTTCATCGAGCGTGTACTGCAAGTATTCGTCCATGTCGTACTCTAGCACACCGAGGGCGAGTTCGATCGCTTCGTCGCCCTCGAGGAAACTAACCGCCCGCACCGCTTCCAGACGAACGCGAGGATGTTTGTCGTGGATCGACTTTTCAATCAAATCGCGATGATTGGGAAGTTGGTCCATCATGAACGAAACGACGCGAGTCGCAGCCGCCCGAGCACGATGATCTTTGGCCGCAAGGACCTTTGCCAGCAGCGTTTCGTCAACTTGATTGTGACTTTGATGAACCCACAATGCTTCGAGCAGGTGATGTTCGTAGTCTTCATCGCGGGTGTCGAGCGATGCGACCCAAGTTTTCAGCGCCGCAGCGACCTCGTCGGCATCACGTTCGGCGAGTTCACGACGCGCCCGGTAACGCGTGCGATCCTCAGGCAACTTCAACAGTTCCAACAGATTGGCAATCGGTTCTCCGGCGATCTTGGCCGGCTCGACCAACGGTCGCGTTTGATGCGTGATTCGCCAAATACGTCCGTGCGAATGATCACGACTGGGGTCACGCAAATTGTGTTGCAAGTGACCGATCAACGCATTGTGCCAATCGACGATGTAGAGCGATCCATCAGGAGCGATTTGCACGTCGACGGGCCGAAAGTTGCCATCTTCGCACGAAACGATCGGCTCGACTTCGACGCCCACAAAACCGCTGCCTTGTTCGGTTACTTTGTGGCTCATCACCATCCGATCACCGATGCAATTGGTCACCAAGAAATTGCCTTGCATGTCCTCGGGAAAATGCCGGCTCGACATCATCGCACATCCAGCCAATGGACGCGTGCGTTTGGGATAGAAACGAGGGTAGCTGTAATTCGGATCGCCCCCGGTAATGCTTGCCAATCGGCGGTGTTGAGATCCGCCAGGGTGTTTCAGGGGATACTCGATGTGTCCCGAAATCGGCGTTGCCCAATAACCAAACCCTGGCGACGCATCGCCGATAAAGTTTTGGCCCCAGCGATCAAACACGTGTCCCCACGGGTTCGAAAACGCCATCGAAACATGGACTCCGAATTTTTCGGTCGTCGGATCGTATCGCCAAATTCCGCCTTCGGCCAAACGGACCAACCCGTGAGGCGATTCGACCTGAGAATACTTGAACGTTCCTTCTTGGAAGTACAGCCCTCCATCAGGCCCCCATTCGAATGCGGCAAGCCCGTGGTGCGAGTCGGCAGAATCGAATCCGATCAATTGACGCACTCGCGTGTCCGCTTTGTCGTCACCGTCGGTGTCCTTCAACAACAACACATCGGGTTGTTGTGCACAATAAACGCCGCCTCGACCGATCTCGAAGCCCGTCGGTTGGTGCAAACCACCGGCGAACACTTTGCACTCGTCCGCGGTGCCATCGGAATCGTGGTCCTCGAAAATCAGCAGTTTGTCATCCATCGGCGTCTTGGGTTTCCAGTGTGGATAGGACGCCATCGTCGCGACCCACAACCGGCCTTGGTTGTCAAAATTCAGTGCAACCGGATTGGCCAATTCAGGGAACTCTTCTTCCGAGGCAACCAATTGGATTTGGTAGCCCTTGGGCAACGTAAACAATTTTTGTTGTTCAGCGGCATTGAGATAATCGAGCGAGCCCAGCTTTCCACGTTTGGCATTGGGGTCATCGGGGCCGCCGACGTTGGTTTTGGGATTGATAAAGGCAAGGGTGTTCGAATCGTCCACCTGATCGGGAACCGATTTCCCTTGTGCAACCGCCCAGATCCGTGCGTCGCGATTGGCCGTCATCTGGTCCAAAATCTCGCGTTCGCGTTCCATCACATCGGTGTTGTTGTACGTCCCATCGCTGCCCGCTTTGCCGCGAGCCCCATAGATCGAATAACCGTTGACGGCACGATAGCGATGGAACCAATGGAAATTCTTGTCTTCCACCTGTTCTTTGACCGCCGCATCGACGCTTGTCGGCCCTCCATCCCCAAACAGCCCTCGGTCCAAGATCGGAGCCAATGCCGCATAACCGTTTGCGTTTAAGTGAGCACCGTTGATCGTCAGTCGCTCGTCCGATTTTTCGAACAGTTCTTTCGTTGGCGAATAAAGGTCGACAAACCCCACACCGGTTTCTTTGGCAACACTTTCAAGGGCATTGGTATAGAGGGCAAGGTTTTTGTTTTGTTCTTCGCCCGAGGTGACGTTGGGATCTCCGACGTCTTCGAATGCGATCGGCGAAATCAGCACAATCCGTGGGTTTCCCTTGCCGTAATCTTTGCCCTGAGTTTCCTTGACCAACTGGGTCATCTGCTCGGTGAATTTGCCGAGCCCTTTTTTTCCGTCAAACGATTCGTTGAAGCCAAAGAAGTAGAAGATCACGGACGCTTGGCTGTGAGCGAGGTGTTTGTCGGGATCACCAAAATTCTGCGAACGAATTCGCTCGTAAGGTTCATCGCCTGGAAAACACAAATTACGAACCACCAACTCCAAGTCGGCGAAGCGTTGATGCAGCAAACTCTCCCAATTGTTTTCAGTCTGCAAACGCTCGCCGAGTGCGTTACCCACTAAACAGATGTGGTCGCCTTTCTGCAGTTCCACTTCGGCCGCACTGCATGGCGTCGGTGCCACCGTCAAACTCACGCCGTAAAGCATGAGAGCAACGAGGTATTTCGTATATTTTTGCATCAGGTTTTTATTCTCCGAATGGTTTTCTAGACGTTCGCGTTCGCTGGACAAACGCTGCATTGCAAACAATCACATCCACATCGAGGGGCACATCCACATGGAGGGGTTCCGATCATACACGGAGAAATGGGAGGTGGTAGTTCGCAGTGACAGACAAATGGAAACGCAAGCGTGTGCGGGGAAGGAAAGGTGATAGGGGAGCGTAACGCGTAATGGGGTAGGTGAGGGTAGGGTAGGGCGGGGCAGGGTGCAGCGTCCGAGGTTGCAATGGTTCTTAGTCAACCGCTCGCTGCGCCCCATCCTGTACCACGGGACTTGAAATATCTTGTATCATTCAGACATCCTTTATCAATTATCCGACACAACACCCCCGTTCCACAAGAACCCATTATGATACAAGCGGAATCCATACGGGGCACGAACGGCAACGAAAACAGCTTTAAAAGCAATTTTTTTAACCAGATGGAGCCCTCGGATCAAATTCAAACCCTTTTCGACTACGTGCCTGGCATCTCGTTTTTTGTGAAAGACGAGCAGAGCCGTATGGTTAGCGTCAGCCAATCGATTGTCGATCGATTTGGGTTTGAACACGAAGATGAGGTGATCGGCCGCACCGACTATGACTTTTTCCCGGCTCATATCGCCGACAGCTTTGTTCGCGACGACCAACAGGTGATTCGCACCGGCGAGCCGATGATTGATCGTGTCGAAATTTGGTACACCGAGCAGCGGATGTTGGATTGGTTTGTGACCACCAAGCTACCGGTTTATGGCAAACAGCGGGCGGTGATCGGGATCATGGGAGTGATCCGCAGCTACGAAGGGCATCGCAAAACCGCGTTGCCGTACAGTCAAATCAGCGGAGTGGTCGAACATATCCGCGAAAATCATCGCGGACGCATCACCGTCGCAGAACTTGCTCAACGAGCCAATCTTTCGACACGTCAATTACATCGAAAATTCATGGACGTGTTTGGAATGAGTGTGCAAGACTTTCTGATGAAGACTCGGATGCAAGCGGCATGCGATGAACTGATCCACACGCACACTTCGATTGTCGACATCGCCAACCAACTTGGGTTCTGCGACCAAAGCGCGTTCACGCAACAATTCCGCAAACATATCGGGGTCACCCCGTCACGATTCCGTCGTCAACACCGATTGTCGTGATCGCGACGTAATACGCAGGTTATCCGAGCGAACCACGACGATTCCCTCTCCCTCTTTCCGGAACCTCGAAACATGAAAATCGGTTGCCTCGTCCTCCTTGCCTGCCTGATCGTCTCTCCCGCTTTTGCCGACGACATGACACGATTGATGACCTACAACATTCGCTACTTGAATCCCAATGATGGCCCCGACCACTGGGATCATCGCGTCGATGCCGTGGCGGAAACCATCAAAAGCGCCGATATCATCGGGTTGCAGGAAGCGACGCGAAAACAGATCGATGATCTCGCGAATCGACTGCCGGAATTCCAGTGGTATGGTGTTGGACGCAGCGATGGCAAGGATGGTGGCGAGTTCTCGCCCGTGTTTTGGCGACGCGACCAATTCGACGTGACGCGAAAAGGAACCTTTTGGCTCGGTCCCGATCCACAGGCCGTAGGTAAAAACGCGTGGGGCGCGAATCTGCCCCGAATTTGCTCGTGGGTCGAAATCCAATCCAAACACAACGCCACTCAGATGTTGCTGATGAACACTCACTTTGATCATCAAAGTGCGACGGCGCGAGAAAACTCGGCCAAGTTGATGCGAACCAAAGCTGCCGAGCTGCGTGGCCAACTGCCCGTGGTGATGATGGGAGACCTGAATGCGACTCCGGACTCGCCCCCTTTAAAAAACCTGCTTGCCGAAACCGGCGAAGGCGTGACGTTCCTAGATGCGAGCAAACTCAGCAAATCCGAACCAACCGGCCCGCGGGGGACGTTCAACGGTTTCAAGGCGATTCGCGCCGACTTCAAGATCGATTTCATTCTATTGAGTGATCGACGAATTGATGTAGTAAACCACCAAACACTCGACCCGAAAACCGAGAACGGCCGTTTCGCTAGCGACCACTTGCCGATCATGATCAACGTTCGTTCGCATGCGTCCCAAACCCCAAAAGACGAATGATCCCACCGGGGCCGCTATCCGGGACCGCCGAGCCACCCCAAACGTGGTCGACGGACTACGAAATAATGTCGCGGCGGTTTTGTACATAGTCCCAAACCACGAAGCGATCGAGGTCTCGGCCGCTGGTAAAGAACACGCGGCCTTTGGTGGTTTCGGCAAGCCGGTAGGCGAAGCGGATGTCTTCTTCGCTCTGTGACCAACTTGGGACCAGAAAGATGTTGATCGTGATCCCTTCCTTTTGGCACAACCGAGCTTCGCGCATCGTCGCTTGCTCGGTCATCGGATCGGGTGGATACAGCATGTACAACCATTCGTCTTCGAAATGCGCCGTTGGCAACCCATCGGTAATCAACACAATTTGTCGATTCGGAGTATCGCTGTTGACAAGATTCTGCCTCGCGAGTTTCAGCGAGTGCTGGATATTGGTGAAATGGGGATGGACTTGGTGCTCGCTAATTTCATTGTCACTCATGTCGGCTTTGAGCCGCACCCAGGGGTCATGAATGGTCACGTTCTTGGGCATCAGCTCGATGATTTCACCGGGCGAGATGAGCTTGGCGAACGTGTACATTTCAATAAACCGCAAGAAATCTCCCGGGTACTCCGACTGGATCAACCCTTGCATCGCCAGCGCCATGCGTTTGACATTGATGTATTGACCGTCGTACCGCATCGACCCGCTCATATCCATGATCACGCAGGTCGCACATTTGGGGTGATTGCGTGTCTTGTGAACAACGATGTCGTCGCCATGCAGTCGCAGAGGCCGCTCATCGCCATGCCGCAACAGCGCATTGATGATCGTTTGCGGCAAATCGATGTTCGCAACACTGTCGCCAAATTCGTACGGCTTGGTTTGCTGTAACTCGACCGCCCCTTCGCCCACGACGTCGCCGTGGTGACGCCCTGATCGCGAGGGTGCCAATTGGCTAAAGATTCGCTCGAGCAGCCGACCTTGAAAGATCTTGTAGGCCTTGGGGGTCAGCCGAAAGCCGCCTTTGTTGTTCGGATCCTTCTCTAACCCTTGGCGTTCGGCCTGTTCGCGAGCCAGGTTTTCGAGATGACGCCGCATCTCTTCGAGCTGCTGCATGTCGCCGGGCTGCGTGAACTCGCTTAACATCTCCATATCGATGATCGCGATCTGAGCGGTTTTCGCGGCCTCTTCGAGTTGTTTCAATAACTCGTCAATCTTTTCGAGTTCCTCTTTGACCTCGAGCGCCTTGGTGATCGTCATCGACTCGATACCGGTGAAATGGTACTTCGAGGCCAGTTCTTCGATGTTATGCTTGTCACTCATCCGCTGAGTAACCTTCAAGAGGTTCCGCGCATTTTGGCTGTTGTCGTCCCCTGCTTGGTACCATAACGATTCCAACAGGTACGGTTGTTCTTGCATTACGGCGCGGCGAAAGAACTTGTCAAGCTCCTTTGGCAATCGCACTTCTTTGGTCGATTGCTGAAACGCACGGCGTGCTTTTTTCTGGACCGTTTCACATTCGTAAGTCTCTAAGATTTTGCGTTTGCGTTCCTCGAGAATCGCTCGCAGCATCTCCAAACTTGGCCCCAGTCCAGCCATCTGACTGGCGTCCAATCGAATCGCTCGAGCAAGTTCCTCTTCGGTCAACTCGTGATAGTTGCCGTACATCAACGCCTGCTCGAACGCCGAAGAAACGAGATCCGGCGGAGGCTGAGTCGGCGATGGAAACTTGGTCGGGTCGTATTTTTGATAGGCGTGAATCACGCCCCCGAGTCGACGGTCCATTCGGATTTCCTGAGAATGAAATGATTTGAGGAAAAAGCTTCGAGCCAGTCATATCGGTGATCGGTTCAGCGAACACAGGCTAGAAGCCTATGCGTTAGCAGCCTGTGTGACGGGGCTGCTTAGAACTCGTATTGGATTTTTCCAAATCGCTGCGAGCGACTGATTCGTTCCATGCTGTACAGACCTGCCAAGACAAACTCGACACAACTGGCGCGGACCGCATCGTTTTCGCTGGCATTCAATTCGAACGCCTTATTCCAAGCCGGAGGCACTTGGCGAAGTCGTTCGGCATAATGGCTGCTCGGCAGCATGTCGCCGACTTCGACACGCACACCACCGCGAAAGATCTCGGCGATATCCGACAATCCGTGCTCTTCGACATACTCTTTGAAAACAACTTCAATCGCCTGCGCGACCACCGCATCCAAGACTTGCCGCTCACTCATCTGATGGGTTCCCATCAAATCAAGTTCTAACTTGCCGAGTGAACTGGAATAGATATGGCCGAGATCACTGATTCGCGGCACCGCAGGTTTCTCACCATGCAGCACGCCTCGTTGACGTGCCGAAGCAATCAGCGTGCGGAAGTTCGCCAGCGAGAATCTTGCCGATACACCCGAGGCTTGATCGATGTACTTGCTGCGACGCGCCTGGTTCGTGATTTCCTCGACGATTTGATACATAAAGTACGGCACTTGGACGGGGTAGTTTCCGTCAAGATCGTCCCCGACTTCCTGCTGTAAAATCTCGATTCCTTGATCACGTTCGCTGGGATAGTGAGTCTGGACGATCGAGCCGATTCGGTCCTTGAGTTGCGGGATGACTTTGCCGCTGCGATTGTAAGTCGACGGGTTGGCTGAAAACAAAATCACCAAATCAATGTCGAATTGAATGGGATAGCCACGAATTTGCACGTCACGTTCTTCGAGGATATTGAACAGACCGACTTGGACCAGATCGTCCAACTCGGGCAATTCGTTCATCGCAAAAATGCCGCGATGCATCCGCGGAATCAAACCAAACGACAGCGCCTCTTCGGTACTCATGCTGACGCCACCGGTTAGCTTGGCGGGGTCGATTTCGCCAATGATGTCGGCAAACTTTGTTCCCGGACTCAGCCGTTCGGCGTAACGCTCGCTGCGGTGCCACCAAGCGATGCGGATCTGGTCGGCCGGGGTGTCGCGACACAAACGCTTGCCAGCCGCAGAGATCGGTTTCTCGGGATCCTCGTGGACAGGCAGCTCAGGATGGTCAATGTAGGGCACCCACGGGTCAAGAAAACGGGTCAACATCCGCATGATGCGGCTTTTGGCTTGCCCCTTTTCCCCCAGAAACAACATGTCGTGCCCGGCGAGCAGCGCCAAATTGATTTCCGGAATCACGGTATCTTCGTAGCCGACGATCCCAGGAAACAACGGCTCGCCGCTTTCCAGCATCCGAACAAAATTGTCCTGCATCTCTTGCTTGACGCTTTTCGAAGTCCAACCGGACTCGCGTAACTCGCTCAGCGTCGACACGCGGGGGCGTTCACTCGCAACGTTCATAAACTCTCAGTCCAAGGTTTTGTGACGTACCATCTCTGTGCACACATTCTCTGTGCAGACATTGTACGAGCTTGGCGAGCGTTATTGCATGACTTTTGAATGAGTTAGATTCAGTTCGCCCCGAGTCAGCACATCTTGAACTCGAAAATACTCGTTCGCTAGCGGGGTTACCCGCACATGCCATTGGAGCTGATGGCTTCCCGAGCCAAGCCAAAGATCGACGTATTCCGAGTCGGCATCGAGCGAGACAATCTCGCCATCGACTCGAACCTCGCCATAACGATGGCGTCCCGCCGAAGAAGACATCAAGCGAACTTCCATCGGAGTGGACAGTTGCAATTGCCCCGAAAATTCAATTTCAACGACTTGCTCTTGCAAGCTATAAATTGCCGAATATTGAGTCAGCGTCTCGGGTGTGACCAAGCCACCAGGCATATAGACGATGCGAAAATGAGTCGGTCGTCCGTCGATCTTCACTCGCCCGATCATCCCCGTCGCGCTATCGACCAACGCAGGCCCGGGGACCACGTTGCGTGACTCGGGCACTGCGGCCGGTTTGACGTTGTCCCACTCGCCGAGTTTGACAATGTAGAACGGCAACTCCGATTCCAAGCTGCGGATCTCGCGTTGCAGTTCGAGCCGCTGCAAGCCTTCGGCATCGGCTTCGATTCGGCGTTTGATCGCGATCACATGAGAACGAATCGAATCGGCCGAACGTCCGTCCGCTCGATCGGCTGCAATCTTCCATCGATCGGCCAACGCATTCCACTCGGCGATCGACGAGGTCTTCGACAACGCCAACTCTTGTTTGACCAAACTCGCAATCCGAGCATCGCTGACTTTGGCTAACCAAGGCAATCCTTGGTCCCAATTGCGAAGCATCAAACAGTAATATCGGCCTGCGACCCCCAGATCCAAATCTGAAGCAAAGGGAATGGCATCGGGGCGGACCACCGTTTCCGACATTTTGGTGGACAATTCAATCGCTTGGGTCAACCGCTGTGCGTCGATCCAAAGCGGTTCGTCGTCCACCGCGTTAGCCAAACTGGCGGCGCCGCGGGCGACTTGGTTACTCTTTTCAAGCGATTCGCTCGTCAATAAACGTTCGGCCAACACAAAACCATTGCGTGCTAAAAAACGCTTGGTTTCGTCGAGATCCACGATCGACAAGGAAGCCAAGTACGTCTGCACCAATGTCTCGTCATTGTCCAATTCAAAAGTGCGAGTCAGCTCATGAACCAAAGCTTCGACCTTTGCCACGTCTTGAACCAACCAAGCATGCTCGGCAACGGTTCGCTGAATCACGTAGGCATCGTCGCTGTTAGCCGCGTCAAGCAAGGCGTCTTGCAACTGTTCGATCAACTCTTCGACCGCTGCGGGCAGCATCCGCGTGCCGAGTCCAGGAAAACGCGATTTCAACTTTTCGCGAGCCGCCGCCTGCTGCGCCAACGTGGGAACGGCAATGCGTTTAGGATGATCTTCGTTTACGTCGCCCATTTCAGTGATCGCGTCGTTCATCCCATCGATCTGGCTCAAACGATCGAGCGAGTCGATCCACTGAAGATCGTCCGTATCGGAGGTTACGATGGCGAAAGGATCGGGCAAAAATTCGGACGCGGAATTGAAGTTCGAGTTGGCTTCGAGCGAGCCCGCCATCACCACCGATGCCGAAGACTTGCTCGGCGAAACCTCGCTAGGGGCCAACGAAGGCACCGATGAAAGCGCGGCCAACGATGCGTCGATAGCTACATCCAATGGATCGATCTCGGACTCGGCCTTGGCACTCGACTCCGAAGTCAACGGGCCGGCAGTCATCGGGGCGGCCGCCGCTGGATCCGCTGCGACTGCAACCGATGTCGCCGGAATATCCATCGCGTTTTCAGTGGTCGTCGGAACCGACTTGGATGCTGCAATGGCGTTCGTGTTCGCTGGGGTGGACGGTTCAGTCGAGACCGTGGCCTGGGGATCGGACGCGGTAACTGCGGTCGCCAGAGGAACGCTAACCGCTGCGGCAGCAACCTTTGGCACGACAGCAACCATTGCCTCGGGGGCAACCTTTGGATCCGTGCCGGGCAACGCGTCTGCCACCGACGCCTTGCCGGGCACGGCGTCCGTGGTGTCGGCGTCCGCTATCGCAGGCGCGTCCGCAAACTCACCATTGAACGCCTGATACGATTCAGGCCCCAAATATTCTTCGGGACCGAGATCCAGGTTGGCAACTCCAAACAGCGTCGCAACAAGCAACCCGAACAACGAAAGCAACATCCAAGGATGTTGAATCGAATTCCGCATGTTGACGAGTCGACGTCGCCGCACGCCTGCTTCGATCAGATCTTGCGAATCGAGGCTCTGCGTCCAATTGGCAATCGAAGCTCGCGTTTGGACCATAAACGGAGTCTGACTCGAGCTCGAAAGATCAAAGTCAAAGGGATCGTCATCCGATGCTGCATCGGCGTTGCTTGGATTGCCAACCGATCCAGCCACACCGATACGAAAGGTCTGCTGTTCCGACCACAGCGTTCCCTCGGGAAGCAAACGCCCCACCAGGATTCGCTGAACAAAGTCGTTGCGGTTTCGAGGATCGAGCACTCGGTAAGCCGCCGTCACCAGCCGCGACAATTCACGTTCGCGTTGGGGTGAGGGCGACGTGAGTTGTTGGTCAGCAAGCAATTTACCACCCCGCGCAACCGCCTGGCGAATGACCGGCAATCGGCATTCGTTCAGACGTAAGCCGAGACGTCGAAATTCTTCGACACTCAACTCGCTCGTTTCGATGTTCGTGCGTTGCATCAACTCTCAAAAAAACCTTTACTCAAACCGATCCGGTGTTGTTTCGATCCGGCGTTGTTTCTGTTGTCTGTACGTTTCTGTTTTCTGTACTTTCGTCCCACAAACCGAATTGTTATCAAACGGTTCTAATCCGACACATCGGTGCCGGGGCGGGTTCTCAGTGGAATGTCGTTTCGTGCCGTTTCTCCGCTGCGTCGCATCTTCTGCGGTGCATGTATCGATTTTTCGGAAATTCAAACGTCGCAAAGATGAAACGCTTTTTCCAAAGAATCGATCGGATCGTCGGCGGTGGGAATAAATTCTTGGGCGATATAGCCCTGATATCCCGTTGCGACGATCGCTCGAACAACCCCTGGGTAGTTGATTTCTTGGTTCTCGTCTAGCTCGCCACGCCCTGGATTTCCGGCTGTGTGATAATGCCCCACAATCGGATGATACTGGCGAATATTCCGGATCAGATCCCCGTTCATGATCTGCACGTGATAGATATCAAATAGCAGTTTGAACTTGGGCGAATCCATCGCGTGAACCAAATCGGCACAAAGGTGTAAATCATCGCCCCAATATCCGGGGTGCCCCTTCATGGGGTGTGAATTATCGCGACTGTTGAGGTGTTCCAGCACGATGCCGACGTTCTTTTCTTCGGCATAAGGTAGTACACGTTTCCAACATTCCAAACAGTTGCGACGTGCTGACGCATCACTGATTCCTTTCTTTGCCATTCCGGTAAAGGTAATGACGTTCGGCGCACCATACTGCACGGCGAGATCAATTCCTTGACGCAGCTTTCTTTCCACTTCGGCGTGATTTTCAGGATCGAGAGGCCCATTGGCAAATCCATGACTGCCGGTGAGAGCGATTTTAAGCCCAATCTTCGTCACCGCGTCGTAACTGGACGCCGGAATCCCCTCGATTGCTTCGAACCCTATCCGCTTGCAGTGCTTTGCCAAGGTCACCGGATCGATGTCGCTGAAGCACCACCCCATCACCGATTGATGAACACGCCGTGTTTTCCCGTCGGTGGTGTCAGCGGCATCGTCGGATTTTGCTGAGTCCGCAGGCGTGGTTTGAGCGTGACACATGGTTCCGCTCGCCATCGAGAATGCCGTGCCTGCAAGCAAAGCCTGAGTTGTCAAAAAATCACGTCTCTTCACGGGGCACGCTCCTTGGGCAGCGAATCAGTGGTTGGGGGGAGTGACACGCCATTGTAGACGATGCCCAACTCGGGATATGCCCAATTTGGACGGGTTGGGGGCGAGGAAAGTTCGTCACATCGCCGAAAAAACCCTAAACGCAGCTTTGCGTGAGACACCGTTCCCTTAGCCATTTAGCAGCAAAGCGAAAGAAATGGACGGCAACCCCCACGAAACACGACACCCGCGATCGAAATGGCAGGGCTCCCGTGGAAGCAGGGCTCCCGCAGAAGCAGCGAGCTAAGGAACCGCGACGCCGGCCCAGAAAGGACGTTTTCGATCCGCCCGGCGGCGGGCGTCTTCGAGCAACGTTTCGAGCGAACCGTCAAAGTCAAACATCACCCGACGCGAACGGTAACGAATCGTCAACGGTTTGCTCATATCGACGTTCCGCATCGGACGCAGCCAGACCATAAATTGCTCGGCCGGGCCTTGGATGATGCGAATCTGGTTGTCGCTGCCAATCGACGCCGAAACCGATGCTGCACGAAGCCGTTCGGATTGCTCCCACAACAATGGATCCACGGCGACATCCGACTTGATCGCGCCGAGCTCTAACCACCAAAAGAAATTGTCGCCCGCGCGCATCGTGACCGCATCGATGTCATCCGGAGCCTCTTTGCGAACGTGTGACGGCAAACGCATCCACTCGAACAAGCGATGAATCTCTTCATAGAAAAATTCGCGTCCACGGCCTTTGTACATCACCACCATCGCGTCGCTTTTGAATTTGACGTAATCGTCCATGATCGGTCCGTTACGGACCAGCGGCGTGGGGGCTCCGTCGCGTTCTCCCATCACCAAGTACATCGGCACATAGGGAGCGTTGGGATGGTAATGGGCAATGGTCTTCGCCGGTTCACCACTGATCGAAATCATGCCAGCCCACAGATCAGGATGCGAATAGGCGATGTCCCATGCAGCGGCGCCCCCTTCGCCATGCCCGGCAATGAAAATGCGATCGGCATCGATCGAGCTGCGACGCATTGCATCGCGAAGTGAAACGAGGACGCGTTCATGTTCTCGTGCACTGTATTCGTAATCCCGCTGCGAATCGCGAGTCCACAGCGGCGCGACGACGATGAATCCGTAACGAGACGCGTGCCCTAGACGAGCCTGCATCTCTTCGTTGTAAACCCCGCTCCACCAATCAATCTCGGACACCGGAGTGCCTCGAACCGGATGCAAGGCAAGCACACAGGGGTACTCGCGAAGCGGGTTGTAATTCGGTGGCAATTGCACCACGTAGCGAGGCCGCGGCGGCTGATCCAATTGCTCGGTTTCGTCGCCGACCAAGTACATCCCAGGAATCGTCGCGTGCGCTGCCCCCTCGGGCCAATCGAGCGCCGGCGTCAGCAGCGGCAACATGCGATCAACATACTCGGCTTCGGCACCTTCTAGATTTTGAAGCTCTGCCAAAATCGCTTGACGACGCCCGGCATCGGAGGTGCCCAAATACTCCGCCACCAAATCGCGCACCTTGACCAGCGAGATCGTGATGGTCAGGTTTTGCTCGCCAGATCCGCTACCGAGCAACCAACCGGCAACGGCCAACGCGACGCGGTTTTCGAGCGGCACCGCTTCGGATTGCCCCAAACGGATGTAGTCGCTCAAACGGATCATCGTCGCCGACGAGAGTCCTTGTTTGATCTCCGTGAAAATGGGCTGCAAGTCTTCGGCTTGTTTTAGCTGCTGAATCTGGCCATCGAGCTGTGCGATCAACGCCTCGGCTTGACGCTGCGAATCCCGAATCTTTTGCTTTGCATCTTCGACTTGCAATCGGGTCACACGGCCGAGTTGGTCGGTGGGAAATTGTTCGAGAATTTGTAACGCCAAATCCTCCTGCCCCGACTCCGCACGCAACTTGGCCTCGTCGAGCAACTGATTCGCTTGACGTTCGATCAAAACCACGACTTGCCGCTGCATTTTTGCAGCCTCTGGAAACGTATCGATCGCTTCACGCAGCACATCGATCGCGTCGCCGTTGCGACCGGCTTCCATAAAAAAGCGAACCGCCTCAAGCCGTTTGTCGAGATTGTCCCAATCCATTCGCCGGCGGAAGATCGACTTCAGCGTCTCCGACTTCAGCGAACTGGTCGCCAATCGCATATCCCATACATACGATTTTTCGCCTTTGAGCCCCTGGACTCTGGCATAGCGGCCATTGATCTCGGTGATCCCTTGGACCAAACGCATCGGCGACCCATCAACCCCGCGAACCGTCATCACGCGGCGGCCGAATTCATTAAACGGCGAAACGCCAAGAATGCTGCCAATCGCCGAAATTTCCTTGCCACCAAGCGGTGTTGGCTGCCAAAATTCAATCGATTGTTCGATATCGCGAACGGCGACCGGCGGGGCGGCCGACATCCCGTTGCCATGCAAATAGATCCGCGTCAAACCGTCATCGATCACCCAAATTGGCCGCAGTTTGATCTCACCTGCGGCGGCCGCTGAAAATGCATTGGCGTTGAGCGAAGCAATCTCGGCCTTGGATCCCCGCAACGTCATCCCGTTGCGAAGCTGAAACAATTCCTCGGCCGATACACCGGACGCCAAGCCGCAGGTCATCGCCACGACAACCACCCGCACAGCGAAGCCAATTTTCAGACGCAACCAAGTGTTCAAACGACCCTCGTTCTCAATTTCCGACCCACACACACGCTCCACAGCAAACAGTCCGCTGCAAACAGCCTGCAACAAAAGTCGATTGCAAACAGTCCGTTACAAGCATTCGACACGCTGCCAAGCTGGGGCAGTCGTTCGGCGACTCTATTTTACTTAAGACGGCTGATCTTTGCCCGCGGTCGTCAAAATCGTTACCGCCCGCAACAACGAACGGCCGATCGGAGCCACCCCCTCACGAAACGATTCGACGGTCGGCATCGTCTGGCCCAACCAATTCTGCGGCTGAACGCTATGAAACCACGCCACCGGGTTGCCCCGCATTCCATTGGCCGGGCCCTCGCCCCCCAATCTTTTAACGGCCAAGCTCTCCACCGCCAAGTTTTCAGCAGCCAGAATCTTTTCCGACGTCAACATCGACAGCGTGTTTTCGGACGAAGGGACTTCGCCCGACGATGGGACAGCGGACGAGGCAATCGACGATTCGGCGACCGGCGTTGTTGAGGGTGCCGAAGGCCATCGAAACGCAATGACCATCACCGCGGCTGCCACGAGAACCATCGCTGCGGTAGTACGTGACGGCCAAACCCGAGGTTCCGCTTCGCCGAGGAAGGATTCGCGACCATCGACATTCGCATTCGCTGCGCCGATCAAAGCATCACCGCGTGGCTCGCCACAACGCAGCACCGATGCGATTTGTTGCCAAGCGACCAGACGCTGATGACAGGATCGACATTGCGAAGCATGCGACTGCAGAAGGTCGTCGCCATCGAGCGATTGCCGCTGGTCGATCTGATGCTGAAGCGTCCGCAAAAATTCGTCGCAAGTCATCGTTTCACCTCCGCGGCAACGAGACTTTTGGCAGCCACGACGACTTCGCGTTGAAGCAGTTGGTCCATGATGGCCACACGAGCGCGATGAACCCATGTTTTCGCCGTGCCCAGCGGACAACCGAGCTGGTTTGCGATTTCGGCATAACTCATCGATTGTTCGTGAAATAGCTCGAACGCTTGTCGATGGTTTGCGGGTTGTGAGGCGAGTGCCAACCGGACTTCTTCACGCAACGAGTCGGCGGCGATTTTCTCTTGGACTCGATCCGCCGCCGGTTCGACTGGAACCCCGGTGGCGACTTCGTGGCGATGTCGCGACAAAACGGTTCGGCAACGATTCCCTGCAATCGTGACCAACCACGGTTCGATCGGGCGTTTCGAATCCCAACGCGACAGATACCGCGCCAAACGAGAAAAGGTTTCCTGGGTCATGTCCTCGGCGTCTTGGCGGTGACGCATGAACCGCATACAGACGCCAAAGACAAGCGAATGGTAGCGTCCGACGAGCTTTTCGAACGCGGCAGGATCGTTTTGACGGTGACGTTCGATTAGAAACGCAGTCGATTCTTCCATGCCATTTTCCTAGCGACCGCTAAAGAATCGTTTCAGTGCATCATCGGCGGCGTCGCGTGAACTCTCTTTCATGTTCTTTTTCATTCCCTCAGGCAGCTTCTTCGGTTTCTGCTTTTCAGGAATTTTGCGTTTCCGCGTTGTTGAGTCCTCTTCGTTGACTGACAGCTCGGTGCTATCGGAATCGGTGTCGTTTTTCGCTTCGGCGGGATGGTCGAGCCGCAATTGTCGTGTTTCAGGATCCGAGATTTTGCGGACGCGATCGATTTGATCGGCTTCGTCCAACCATGAATTGACATCGACCTCTTCGAACTTGCTGTCACCCGATCCGGCTTGAACCACCCGTGCGGCGGCGTCTTCGACGTTCGCGACTTGCGGTTTCTTAGCCGCCTGCAACCCATGCTCGATCAGCACTTCGAATTCCAACTTGCCGATCGTCAGCTTGTCGCCCGGCTTGAGCACTTTTGCCATATCGGTGGGCAAACGCTTGCCGTTGACCAAGGTGCCATTGCGACTCTTCAAGTCCTGGACAAGAACGCGGCCATCCTTCAAGACAATGATGCAATGCTTGCGGCTGACCGATTCGCTCTTGGGACGCAGCGAACAGGAATCGCTTCGCCCAATCAGAAATTTCTCGCTGGCAACGGCAATCTCCTTGCCGGCGTGACTTCCCGTCAGAACTTTCAACATAACTTTCATGAAGCACCTCTCAATTGATGGCTGACGTCCGCGTCGCGAGAACGATCATCCCACCTCACTCGGCCACAAAATACTCTTGGACGCTCGTTCGCCAAGAATCATTTTCGCTCCGCCTGATCACAATTGGGTTGCGAAAGGATTCCCAATCGTTTTTTCCAACATCACTCTCCGCAGGCTATCTAGCACGATAGTGCTTCGACGCAGGACGTACGGTTCGGAACGACTCATGACAAGCCTATTCACCCCGCACGCAGCTGGCAGCGCCCATTCCAACAGGCGCCCCCTTTTTTTTCTCTACCCTCTCGCATTTTGCGGCAGCTCACCCCCCGTCTAGAGTCGTGTCCAAGGTCAGCGAGTGCCACATCTGCAATAGAGAACTGATGTACATCCTTGTCAGTCTACCACCACAGCTCTGATTCTAAACCGTCGCAAGGAACGGATCATGCCTTTATTTTGTTTTTAAAGCAAGTCCAGACGCCTTAACGACACCGTTTCCACCTGGGTTGAATATAACGATGCTGCTTCCCGACCGTTTGTCCCTGCGACTACCATTTAACGCTTTTCATTCCAATCGACCTGACCAAACCGACTCGCTTGGATCTGGTGCGATCGCTCGATCAGCGTCTCATCCAATGCAAACTTAACAAATTTCATACCAAACGCCTCCGCCATCGCCGAAGTCAGTTCCGTTGAGAGCTCTTGCAGCGAAATTTTCTGCGGCGTCAGACTTACCACCCCCGGTAATTCGGGGGAGTGGGGGCTGACGTCCATCAAGATACTGCCGTGCTGCAGAACCGCCTTACGACTGGTCCGCTGGGCACTTCCGCACACTTTGTAGCCCGCTACCACCAAATCCTCGTCGGTGCGTCGCTGAAAACAGAGGAACGGCTCGTCGCGTTTTTCGCCTGACGCAACCGTTTGGACCGCCTGGGCCCCCAAATCAGCATACCGAGACGCCGAGACGCCGAACCGCCCGAGCGACTCGATGATGGCGAGATGGATTCGCTGGTAAAGATCCGATTTCGCCCCCGCTGGCACATTTTCCAACGGCCACACAAAGCTGTACGTCAATTCGTTGTGATGCACGATCGCACCGCCACCGGTCGCGCGACGCACAAAGGCGCAATTCGCGCTGGGCGAATGAGCCAACCGATCCCTCGCCTTTTGAAAATAGCCGAGTGAAACGGTTGGTTCGGACCAGGTGTAGAAACGGAGCGTCGGAACGGCATCACGGTCGACCGACTCTAACAGCGCCTGGTCGATCGCCATGTTCTCTGCAGCCCCCCCGGCGGCAACCTCGATCAATCTCGCTTGCAACACGCTCCCTTATCTGGATTCGAGTAATCAACCGCTCGCATGCGGAGCATTAACCGGATTCGGCGCATTGCTTTTTGTAGGCGGCTGCATCCATCAACGATGAAAGATTCGAGTCGTCGCTGACTTTGACCTTGATCACCCAACCGAAGTCGTAAGGGTCGTCATTCAATTGGTCCAAGTTATCAGGCAATTCACTATGAACTTCGACAACTTCGCCGGTGATCGGGCTGTACAACGGGCTGACCGCTTTGACCGACTCGACTTCGCCGAATTCTTCGCCTGCGGTGACCTGTTTGCCGACTTCGGGAAGGTCCATATAGACGAGGTCGTTGAGTTGCTCGATCGCAAACGCGGAAATCCCGATGGTTGCGACTTTCTCGCCACCTTCTTCGGCCACATCACACCACTCATGTGACTCGGCATACAACAATTTTTCTGGATCACGGGCCATGCAAAAATTCCTTCTCTGACGATCGAACGGCTTGGACGATCAAGCCTTGGTAGGACGTTTGTAAAAGGGAAGGGGGGTTACGTTTGCAACCACGGTCTTCCCGCGAATATCAATTTGAAACTGTTTTGCATCAGCATACTCGGCATCAACGTAGGCCATCACAATCGGATGACCGAGCGTCGGTGATGGACCGCCACTGGTGACAAAACCGATTTTCTTTCCATCGGCATCGAGCACGTCACAGCCTTCGCGAGCCGGCCGTTTGCCTTCGGGAATCATTCCCACGCGAACTTGCTTTGGCCCTGCCGCCTTCACTGCCCGCAGCGCGTCGTCGCCAATGAACGAACGGTCTTTTAAATTACACGCAAACGACACCCCAGCCGAAATTGGATCAATCGATTCGTTTAACTCATGACCGTACAGCGGCATCCCCGCTTCCATTCGCAACGTGTCGCGAGCCCCCAGCCCGGCGGCGGCAAAGCCTTCGTCACGACCGGCAAGCATGATGTTTTCCCAAATCCGGTTGGCTTCTTCGGCGCGAACGATCAACTCGAACCCGTCTTCGCCAGTATAGCCGGTTCGGCTGACAATCACTGGCTTTTTGAACTGATCGGTGATGGTGGCTTGGTAATATTTCAAGCGGCTTGGATCAAACGCAAACAATTTCTTACAAACATCGATCGCCTTGGGACCTTGGACGGCGATCATCGCCGTCAATTCGGTGCGGTCAGACATTGTCACCGTGGGAAAATCGGGCAGATGCGGAGTGATCCAGTCCACGATTTTCTGATGATTCGATGCATTGACGACCAACAAATGAAATCGTCGATCCGAGGGCGTCTTCAAATGAGAGACCAAGACGTCGTCCAACACGCCGCCTTCGGCGTTGCACATCAATCCGTAGCGAACGCCGCCAACCGGCAAATCCGAAACTCGACGGGTCAACAGATGATCGAGCAGTTGTTCGCTGCCATCTCCATCAAAGCGAATCCGTCCCATGTGCGAGACGTCAAAGAGGGCCGCCGAGGTTCGACACGCTTGGTGCTCGGTGACGATCGAGGAATACTGGATCGGCATCTCATAGCCCGCAAAGGGGACCATTTTTGCACCGGCGGACCGGTGCCATGCATCCAACGGGGTGGTGGAAAGCGAGGTATTCATGGCAAGTCCGCTAGGGGCAGGAGTGTCCATCGATTTTTCAGCACCGGCAAAGCAGCACAGATAGCTACCGCGGATGCGTTAGTCAGGGGAAAGGCGGCCGTGATGTCAACGATCAGTGTGTGACCGGCAGACGCCGATCAACACGCGTCAGTTTATACAGAACCCCACGCTCGAAAAGCCCCAAGCGGCCATTGCGCTATCGCTTTCGCCGCTTCTTCTTTTGTCGCGCTTCGTTCTTGCGTTTTGTCCCCACCCGTTCCTTGGTGTGTTTCGGACGTCGTGAACCCGCAACGCTCGGTTCTGAGGAGTGGTTTTTAACCAAATCAAAAAACAGCTGGCGTTCTTGCAGGTCGATTTTCGCAATCTGGACCGTCAATAAATCTCCGAGCCGGAATCGATTTCCATCGCGGAACCCGACCAATTGTTGCCCCTGACGCTCAAAACGGTAGCGGTCCGAGGGCAATGCCGAGACCGGCAAGAATCCATCGACAGGCAGTTTGATACAGCGTGCGTGGATGCCGTCGGCAAATACCCGGCTGACCACCGCATCGAGTTTCTCGCCCACCTTCTTTTTCAAAAAGTGAAGCAGTTTCAACTCGATCAAATCACGTTCGGCTTGCTGCGCATTGCGTTCCATGTCGCTGCAGTGATGGCCAAGCCGCAGCAGCACTTGGAACGAATCATCAGGCGTTTTTTGTCCGTCAAGCAGTTTTTGCACCAACCGATGCACCGACAAATCGGGATACCGACGAATCGGACTGGTGAAGTGACAATAATGCTCCATGTCGAGCGCGTAGTGGCCTTCGCGCTGAGGCCCATAGACGGCCTTGTTCATCGCCTTCAGAACGGAAAAGTTGACCGCTTGCTCTAGCGTCGTGCCAGCGACTTGGTCGAGCACCCGTTGGATTTCAAAGCGACTTTCGAGCGATTCAACGTTGATCCCTAAATCGCGGACAAACACCTGCAAATCACGAATCTTCCGTCGCTGCGGCGGCTCGTGGATGCGATGCAGGAAATTCAATTCCAAATCATCCAACCACGAAGCCACGGCTTGATTGCCAGCCAACATGAACTCTTCGATGATCTGATGGCTCTCAGTGTTCTCGGACAAATGGGCACCGCGAACTTTTCCTGATTTGTCAAAGTCCAATTTGACGTCCGGCATGTCCAACGACAACGAACCACCCTTGAAACGAGCTTTTCGCATCTGCATTGCAAGGGTGTGCATCCGGGAAAGCAGATCGCAAATCGCATCGCCCCACGGCTCACGCTGAGCTTCGGGATCCGCAAGAAACTTGTCGACTTGCTCGTAGGTAAACCGTTTGTCACTGAGGATCGCTGCATTGTGGACTTCCACGTGCGTGATCGTCAGATCATCGAGCATTTCAATTTCGACGGTCTTGGTCAATCGAATGCGGTCCGGCTGCAGACTGGCCAAGTGATTGCTGATGATTTCTGGAATCATCGGCACGACGCGATCAGGCAAATAGACGCTGGTCGCCCGGTTTTTCGCTTCTTCGTCCAGCACACTTCCTTCGGGAATAAAGCTGCTGACGTCGGCGATATGCACCCACAAACGCCAACGTCCTTCTTCACGCTCGAGCGAAATCGCATCGTCAAAATCACGTGCGTCAAACGGGTCGATCGTGATCGTCAGCAATTGGGTCAGATCCTTGCGTCCCTCCGGCACCACCTCGTCGTTGAACGCATCGGCTTGCTCGCGAGCTTCATCCAGCACGTTTTCGGGAAAGTGGTCGGGCAATCCGTATTGACGCATGATCGTCAACGTATCGATCGCTGGATTGGTACTGCTGCCCAATCGCTCCAACAGCACCGCTTCGCCACCATGGCCGTCGTCGTCGGGGAACTCGACCATCTCGACAAACACTTTGTCATCGTCGCTGAGCGGCAGCCCACGAACGTCACCGATCGAAACCGGCTGGCTGTAGGGCGTCCCGTCAAGGAACACTGCGGGCTCGCCGCGGATCATGCGAAACGTCCCGGTGAATTGGCGCCGAGCACGCTGCAGGATTTTGACGACGACGCCCTCTTGGCCTCCCTTGCGACTCGGTTGGACCTTGACTTCGACCACGTCGCCTTCGAGCGCCCCGTGGGTCGATCCCGGAGGGACAAAGAGATGCTCGGCAATCTCGCTTTCGTCATCATGTTCGCCGGGGCGAACGAAACCAAAGCCGCCGCCCATCGCGCGACGGAAGGTGCCGCGAACATAATCGCTGCCTCCTTCGAAAGCCCCGGCAGGAATCACCAAATGATTCGATCCGTAAACCACGCGGCCTTCGATCACGAGCTGTTTGACAACTCGCCGAAGCTCGCGATAGCCATCGGAATCCAGCTTCAACGCCTTGGCGATCTGCTTGGGTTTGCTGGGGCGGTAGACAGACGAGCTGATATGACGAAGCAGCTGGTCGGTTAATTCGGGTGATACATCCATTCAGAAAAGAATATCCGATTGATAGGTTCCGAACACTCCATCTGTGGAGACCGGCGGTCTCTTACGACACAGAAAGTGCTCGTCAGGCATCCGATTGGGCTGAAACGCACCAAATACCGCTTGCGATTTTAAGAGAAATCGTGGAATGCGGCAGCCATACAACAGCAATACCGCGCGGTCAGAGCCTGGGGATTGAGAACTTAGACGCAGCGACTCGCCAAATGGTTCACTTTTTTTACGCAGCCGACCATGCCCCCCACGGCTGAAGACGCGATCACGTTGGATTACAATTGCCTCCCACTCTCCCACTCTCCCACTCTCCCACTCTCCCACCCAATGCCCCCCATGCGAAGCACCGCTCTCTTTCTGGTCCTCTTGCTACTGATCTCCACCGCCCTCGCCGATGGTCCCGGCGATAACGTCGCCGACCAAGTTCGTCCGGTTCCTCCCGTTGGGATCGAACTGAGCCAGCCCGATCGAAACGAACTCGAAGACGGCTTGGCAAAGCTAAATGCAAAAATCGACCAGCTTCGCAAATCGAAAGACACAAAAACGCAATCGCTGATACCGGATGTCGAGATTTTCTCGCGAGCCATCCGCGATGCCATCTCTCACCGTGAACTGTTCCACAAAAATGACGTTGCCAAAGCAAAGGAAGTCTTGGCCGAAGGACATGCTCGTGCTGAGGCGTTGCAAAACGGAGACGCTCCGTGGACGCAGCAAACCGGCTTGGTCGTACGAGGATTCCAATCGCGAATCGACGACACGGTCCAGCCCTATGGGGTCGTCGTCCCCGAGTCGTATTCATTCACCGGAGCCGCCGAGTATCGGACCGACGTGTGGTTACACGGACGCGGTGAACGATCCACCGAATCGCTCTTCATTCACGAACGAATGAACCGCGTCGGCCGTATCTCGCCCGCTGATACGCTCGTTGTGCATCCCTATGGTCGCTACAGCAACGCATTCAAGTTCGCTGGCGAAATTGATGTACTCGAAGCCCTTGAGCACGCGAAATCGCAATATCGAGTCGACGAAGACCGCATCAGCATTCGTGGATTCTCGATGGGCGGAGCAGGCTGTTGGCAATTCGCGGTGCACTATCCCGGCCGATTTTTTGCTGCTACGCCTGGTGCCGGATTCTCCGAAACTCCGGAATTCTTGAAATCGTTCCAAGGTGAAACCTTGACGCCGACTTGGTACGAGAAAAAGCTGTGGCAATTGTATGATTGCACCGGTTACGCGAACAACCTGTTCAACGTGCCAACGATCGCTTACAGCGGTGAACTGGATATCCAGAAACAAGCCGCCGACATGATGGAACAAGCGATGGGCGAGCAAGGATTGAAGCTAACGCACTTGATTGGCCCTCAAACCAAGCACGCAATTCACCCGGATTCGCTAACGACCATCGAGAGCAAACTTGCCAATCTTGCGGATCGAGGGCGTGACCGGGTCCCTACCGCAATCGACTTCACCACCTACACACTTCGTTACAACCGCTCGTTCTGGCTGACCGTTGATGAACTAGCTGAGCACTGGAACCAGGCAACCGTCACCGCCAAGTTATCCGCTTCGGAAAACACCGTTCGCGTCACCGTTGATGGCGTGCGAGGGATTCGGTTTGATCTGGCCGCAGGCGACGCTCCGTTTCATCCTCGACAACCGGTGCAAATCGAGATCGTCGACTTCAGCACGGACAATGACAGCGAAACCGGGGCGAACCGGCAAATCCTGGTGGCCCCGCGACCGGAATCCGACCGCTCGTGGCACTGTCAAATCCATCGCGATGGCGATCAGTGGAAAATTGGATCACGTCCCACCACCTCAAGCATCGCAAAACGACATGGGGTACAAGGACCAATCGATGACGCGTTCATGGATCGATTTATTATTGTTGCCCCCAGCGGCAAAGGACTTCACCCCGTGACCGATGCCTGGGCAAAATCGGAACTCGATCATTTGGTGCGTGAGTGGCGTCGCCAATTCCGCGGCGATGCGATCGTCAAGCAAGACACTGAAATCAGCGACGAGGATATCGCGACCAGCCACTTGATCGTGTTCGGAGATCCTTCAAGCAACGCGTTTCTGAAATCGATCCACCACGAACTTCCCATCCAGTGGAGCGAAGACCAAAGCAGCGTGAAGGTTGGGCAAGACAAACATGTTGATGCAGCTCATCACGCGCCAGTAATGATCTATCCCAACCCCAAGAATCCAGACCGCTACGTGGTCATCAACAGCGGGTTTACGTATCGCGAGTACGCCTATCTAAACAACGCACGCCAAGTCCCCAAGCTTCCCGACTGGGCGATCATCGACGTTCGCACTCCGGCCGACGCGTTATGGCCCGGCAAGGTCGTCGACGCCGGATTCTTCGACGAAACATGGAAGCTAAAGTAGCGACCTGTTGTCATCCTCGCTCCGCACGCCGATCCGCCTCAATCCCCACCCGACGTGTCGGGTTTGACGTTGCGTTTTTTTTACTTTGCGTAACCAACTTTCGGTGAGAACGTATTGCACCTTAGCTAAACGCGACGGGCGAAATCGGGTAAAACGGCGACTTGCTGAATGACAACCGACTTTCTTACCGAACGGCCCTTCGATGCTTCCTGTTAGCCAAGTGATTCGTCAGCGGCGGACGATTAAACCGACGCAATATTCTGACCGCGAGGTGGACGAGAGTATCGTTCGCGAATTGCTCGAAAATGCAAACTGGGCACCCACGCATGGGATGACCGAGCCTTGGCGGTTCACCGTGTTCAGCGGCGATGCTCGCGTTCGCTTGGCCGAGTTCCTGGCCGAAACCTACAAGAGCCTGACCACCGAGGATACGTTCAAGCAGAAGAAATACGACGGGATGCGAGTCAACGCCACCTGTGCTCCGGTTGTGATCGCGATTGGCATGAAACGCCAAGCGAGCGAAAAGATCTCGTTGCTGGATGAACTATTGGCGGTCGCTTGTGCGGTGCAAAACATGCACCTGACCGCAACCGCCCATGGACTGGGCGGTTTCTGGTCGACCAATGTCGCCGCCACCAGCACGGCGATGCGTGATTACATCGGACTCGACGAGAACGACCACGCATTGGGCCTGTTTTATCTCGGTTACCCCCAAGGCGATTGGCCCGACAGCAGTCGCGGCGAAATCGACGCAAAAGTTCGCTGGGTCCGCGAATGATCGCCGTAGCACAGGCTGCCAGCCTGTTGAGGTAGTGTGCTTGAAGTCCCACAATTGTCATGACCGGCTCGAAGCATATCCCACGTCGAATGGCGACACCTTATTCGGGTTCGTAGGCAAGGTTCGGGCTGAGCCAACGCTCGATTTCCGAAAGTGGCTTGCCTTTTCGCTTGGCGTACGCTTCGATCTGGTCCTTGGTCATTCGGTCGACCGTGAAGTATCGCGATTCGGGATGACCGAAATACAAACCACTGACCGCCGCACCGGGGTACATCGCATAGCTCGATGTCAACTCGACTCCGGTGTTCTTCTCGGCATCAAGCAAATCAAACAGCGTTCGCTTTTCGGTGTGATCCGGACATGCGGGATAGCCGGCGGCCGGACGAATGCCGCGATACTTCTCGCTGATCAAGTCGTCTTTATCAAGCCCTTCGTTTTGGCCAAACCCCCAATCCGCCCGAGCACGTTCGTGCAGCAATTCAGCAAAGGCTTCGGCGAATCGGTCGGCGACCGCTTGAACCATGATCGCTTTGTAATCGTCCAGTTCCGCTCGGAATTTCTTGGCCAACTCATCGGCGCCAATCCCAGCGGTGACAACAAAGCCACCGATGTAATCTTCACGACCACTGTCGACCGGCGCGATGTAGTCGGCCAGCGATCGATAATCTTTTTGCCCCTTGCGTTCCCACTGCTGACGCAAGAAATGGAACCGCGACAATTCCTTGCTGCGTGATTCATCGGTATAGAGAATCACGTCGTCTCCGTCGCTGGCCGCAGGCCAGAACGCATAGGCGGCATTGGCGGTTAGCGATCCATCGGCAATGACTTGATCCATCAACGCGTTCGCATCGTCATAGATTTTCTTGGCTTCTTCGCCGACCACGGCATCATCGAAAATCTTGGGATACTTGCCTTTCAATTCCCAGGTCATGAAGAACGGCGACCAATCGATGTACGGCCGAATCTCGGAGAGCGGAAAGTCCTTCAACACTTTCACGCCGGTAAACGAAGGCTTATCGATTTGCACGTTGGCCCAATCGGTTGCGAATCGTTTCTCGAATGCTTCGGCGTACGGCACCAATTTTTGTTGTCGATCGCGGAAACTGGCGACCAACTTCTTCTGTTCTTCGACGTTTTTGGCAATAAACTCGTCACGATGCTCTTTACTCAGCAACCGTTCAACGACATTCACACTGCGGCTGGCGTCGAGCACATGGATCACCGGTCCATCGTAGGCAGGACAGATTTTGACCGCGGTATGCTTGGCGCTGGTCGTGGCACCCCCGACCAACAACGGCATCGTCATTCCGGCTCGTTTCATCTCGCGTGCGACGTGCGTCATCTCATCAAGACTTGGCGTGATCAGACCGCTCAGCCCAATCATGTCCACGTTCTGTTTGACCGCTTCTTCGAGAATCTTTTCGGCCGACACCATGACGCCTAGGTCGATGACTTCGTAGTTATTGCACTGCAGCACCACGCCGACGATATTTTTACCGATATCGTGCACGTCGCCCTTGACCGTGGCGATCAAAAACTTGCCTCGCGCGGCATCATTTTCGGTTCCCGCAAGCCGTTTTTCCTCGTCCATGTACGGTTCCAAATAGGCCACCGCCTTCTTCATCACACGTGCACTTTTGACGACTTGTGGCAAGAACATCTTGCCCGCACCAAACAGATCACCGACGATTTTCATGCCGTCCATTAACGGTCCCTCGATGACTTGCAAGCACTTGTCAAAGTGCTGCCGAGCCTCTTCGGTGTCCTCGGTGATGTACTTGTCGATTCCTTTGATCAGTGCGTGTTCAATCCGCTTGGCGACCGGCTGTTCACGCCACGAGAGATCTTCGCCCGATTTCTTTTTGCCGCCGCCTTTGACAGTTTCAGCAAATTCAAGCATCCGGTCGGTCGCGTCGGGACGACGATTGAGCAGCACATCCTCGACATGCTCGAGCAGATCCTTGGGCACCTCTTCGTAAACTTCCAACTGTCCCGCATTGACGATCCCCATGTCCAAGCCAGCCTTGATGGCGTGGAACAGGAACGCGCTGTGGATCGCTTCACGAACGGGATCGTTTCCGCGGAAGCTGAAGCTGATGTTACTAACTCCGCCGCTCGTCTTTGCACCGGGACATTCTTTCTTGATTCGCGCAACGGCGTTGATAAAGTCAACGGCGTAATTGTTGTGCTCTTCCATTCCCGTCGCAACGGTCAGGATGTTCGGGTCAAAGATGATGTCTTCGGGTGGGAAGTTGATCTTTTGAGTCAGCAGATCGTAGGCGCGTTTACAGATCCGCACCTTGCTCTCTTCGTCGGCGGCTTGGCCTTCTTCGTCAAATGCCATGACGACCGCGGCGGCACCGTATTGGCGAACCAAACGCGCCCGACGCAGGAACTCTTCCTCGCCGTCTTTGAGCGAAATCGAGTTGACGATCGCTTTCCCTTGAACGTTACGCAGTCCCGCTTCGAGCACTTCCCATTTACTGCTGTCGATCATCACCGGAACAGCCGCCACCACGCCATCGCCCGCGATCAGCCGTAAAAAACGCTCCATCGACGCGACGCCATCGAGCATCCCTTCGTCAAAGTTGACGTCGATGATCGTGGCACCGTTTTCCACTTGCTCGCGGGCAATGTCGACCGCTTCCTCGAATTTGTCTTCGCGGATCAAACGAGCAAACTTTTTACTACCAGCAACGTTGGTTCGTTCGCCGATCATGGTGAAGGGGATTTCGGGACGCATCACCATCGGCAGCTGGCCGGACAACCGGGTGTAAACCGGTCCATGCGTTTCCTGTTTCGGCTTGCATCCTTTGACACGTTCCGCCATCGCGCGGATGTGATCCGGAGTCGTGCCACAACATCCGCCCAAAATATTCAACCAACCATTGTCGGCGTATTCACCCACCTTGTCGGCCATCGCCTTGGGACCAAGATCGAATTCGCCCATCTCGTTCGGCAATCCAGCATTGGGATGGCACGAGATCGGGATCTCGGCGACGTGCGAAAGCTCTTCGATATGAGGCCGCATCACATCGGGGCCGAGGGCACAGTTCATGCCAACCGATAGCAGCGGAAAGTGATTGATGGCGGTCCAAAACGCTTCGACGCTTTGAGCACTGACGAACGTACGTCCACCATCGCCGAACGTGCCGCTGGCCATCACCGGAACCCGGCGGCCTCCGGCATTAAAGAACTCTTGGATCGCGAACAAACACGCCTTCAGGTTGAGCGTGTCGATAGCGGTTTCGGGCAACAGGATGTCGACGCCGGCGGCCACGAGCGAACTGACCTGAGCTCGATAACTGTCGACCATTTCTTCGAAGGTCGCCCCACGGTGAGCCGGGTCTTCCTCGGTGCTGATCGCCAATTGTTTGGTGGTCGGGCCGATCGATCCGGCGACAAAACGCGGTTTATCCGGTGTCCGCTCGGTCCACTCGTCGGCCGCTTTGCGGGCACAAGCGACGGCCGCGTGGTTGATTTCGTCGACCAATTCCAACGGCAGCCCGAACTCGATCATCCCGACCGGCGAAGCGCCGAAGGAGTTGGTTTCGACGATGTCGCTGCCCGCTTCGTAGTAGGCCGCATGGATCGCGGTGATCTTCTCGGGATGGGTCAAACAAAGAATATCGGAAAAATTCTTCAAATCTTTTTTGGGATCATGATCGGCAAATCGCTCGCCTCGCACCCCCGCCTCGTCCAACCCAAGACGTTGGATCATGGTCCCCATCGCACCATCAAGGAGCAGAATCCGCTCGCGGAGGAGTTCGGAAATAACAGATTGAGTTGTTCCAGATTGAAGCATTGCGCCGCGTTTATTTAGCGAAAAATGGCAAGGGGAGGCATTTCCAGGACACGTATCTTCGTTTCCTGTTCGCTGTTTCACAAGGTGATGCGTCGTTCAGCAAGCAAAATCCCCTCGTTTGCTGGCATTACGGTTTGCTGGCATTAAAAGATGTCATTTCATCTTGATCAATCGGCAGAGTTTGTCTATTCCGCAGATTCCTAAAGATCATCCATGTCGCGTACCGATCTAGTCCTGTAGGGGATCCGACCCGGCTCGCCATGTTTGTCCGTAACGCTTGAAACGCCTCGCACTCGTGTATCAGGAAGATCACATGACCGTCTCGCAAAAAGCCACGCAAGACGTCAAACGCTCGCCAGTCAGAGCGGCAGACGAACGCTCGATGGGCGACGGGCACGCCACGACCGCTTTGCCACCGACGCTGTTTAGCCTCAAGAATTTGACGCCAAGCAAGCTGGCAACCCCGACATCGACCGCTAGCGAGCCGGAGTCTGCGGCAGCGGTGCTGCCAACGGGATCGCCGTCGCAGCCGAGTTCTACCGCCAACACCTCGCATCGAGGCGATACAAGCACAGCAGCCCCGCGAAACACCGCCGGTCTGCATACCGCAGCCAGTTTGACCGATACCGCAGCCAGTGCGACCGTGGCAACGAGCGGCGACACACCCGCTGCGACCGTGGCGACCGATGCGGCCTTGCACAACCTTTCCCGCTCGTACAACGCTTCCAACTCGACGCCAACGATGGCGTCGGATGCGGGGATTTCGTCCGCGATTTTCGCGGCTCCCGAGCCCGCAGCGAAGCCCAACGCTCCGACCGTCACGCTGGCCGAACCGCCGAAGAGCCGAAGTTGGCAACAAATGATCAGCGCCAATGCATTGGTCATTGCGATGCTGCTGCTTGTGATCATCTTTGCCGTGAAAGTAACCCGCCGAGCGACGCAATCGACAAGCGAACCGTCCATCGCGGATTCACAGATGACCGACCTGCTTCCTCCAGAAGATTTGGTGGTGTTTGCCGAGGAAGACAAGGGCATTGATGACACCTTGATTGAAGAGAAGGACGCCAAATTAGCAGCGCATGGAAAACCCGCATCATCAAAGCCGCCGGCTGCGACGCCGAACGTCGCTCTGATGTCACCGGATCCATCGCCTGCCACAACCGCCGCTGCTGATATCCCGGCCCCCAAAGACAATCCAAAATCGTCTGCAGGAACGCCAGCCAATACGGTCAGTACTCCGGGCGGGATCGATCCCGAGATCGCGGCGCTGAACGCCACCGTTCATTCGCACAAGGCGGCAACTGAAAACGTTTCCACGTCGATCTCCGAGCCCTCCGGCACGCTGAATCCAGGCGGAACAGCAGCTCATTCCGAGCTACCTGATTTGTCGGCTGCCAAACCGACCTCGGTCACGGCTCCGGCACCGGCAACGCCCCAAGAATCCGCCACCCCACGTGGCATCCACAATTGGGAACAGTACTTGCCATCGCAGCCGGCTCCGAACTAAGTCACTCGCGTCGTGAACTCGCGTCAACCTCATCAAACGACATCAAGCTTCAAAATTTCATCGCTCGGTAAGAACCATGACTGCTAACAACCAGGCCTTTGTCAAAGCCTTTGCACGACGAAACCGCAACGCGGATCCCCATTCGTCCCACCAGCAGAATCCGACTGGCGTGGAAACGAAGTCACCGTCACCGGCGCCGGCACCCGCAACATGGTGGATCGACGAAGCCGATGACCAAAAAGTCCGTGCCGATCATGAGGCGACCACTCCCGTCCCCGCGCCGCACTTTGCCAACGACATTCGCGTGACGAATCAACGCGATGAAATCGCAGCCGAAACCGAAGACGCAATGCAGTCGTTTCCTGAGCCGGAATCGGATCCGATCCCCGATGCCAACGTGCTGGCATCACTGCAACACACCATCACCTCGTTTGCCAGCGAATCGTACGCGGGTACCAGCGATATCATCGGTGGCGGATTCGCTCCCTTTGTTGCACGCGAGTTGGACGAAAACGTCAAAAAAACAGCGACCTCCACCAAACCGCAAAACACTGCAAAACCAGCGACCGCGAAAGTAGCCACGCGAACGTCCGCTCCCACCGCAGAAAAGCCGATCGCGGCCGCGCCCCACGTCGCCCCACCGCGAGTGAACACGCAGCCGACCAACCCACAGGCCGGTCACGCCAAGGCGAATCGCGAAGCGTCCGCAGCCAAACCCACGTCGCATGAAGCGTCGATCATCGAGTTGCAACGTCTGTTGTCGAGCAAGACCGCTGCGGCACGAACGGCGCAGCAGCAAAAACCACAAACCGAAACCGCATCGATCCAGCCGCAATCCCAATCGGCTGTCGTGACGTCCTCACCTGCGGCGGTACCTGCAGCGGCGGCAACAACCATTCCCAAAACAGCCACCGCCGCAGCAGTGGCACCTGTGACGGCTGCTCCGGCCATCGACACGACGCCCACCGCCGAAGCGAGCGAACCAGTGGAAACGTCGTCTCGATTGGTAGACGAAGTGGCAGCTGACAAAGTGGCGGGTGACGTCGCGGTGAAATTGAAAGCGGCTTGGGAAGTGGACCAATTTGACGTTCCCAGCAACGTTGCCAAGCTATTTTTCGATGGCGAGGTCTTTCAAATGGTCGCCGAGCAGATGCTGAGTGCCGTACAAACCGGATTGGACTGCGTGTTGGTCACCAGCGTCCATCCCGAAGAAGGCCGCAGCACCGTCGCCACCGGCGTCGCGATGGCCGCGGCGGCAACCGGCATTCGCGTTGCCCTGGTCGACGCCGACTTGGTCACACCGACGCTAGTCGACGAACTGAGCTTGGACGTTGAATATGGATGGCTCGATGCGCTACGGGGCGGTCTGTCGCTTGGCGAGATCGCGGTGCATGCAGTCGAAGATCATGTCACGCTGTTTCCCTTGTTCCCCAGTGAACCCCATGCCCAGGCAACTGCGGCCGAGATCGCGACGCTGATCGAAACGCTAAAACAAAACTATGACCTCGTGATCATTGACGGTCCGCTGGGCGATACGCCCGTTGCCCGCTTGATCGCAGGCCTTGTCGAAAGCGCCATGATTGTTCGCGACATCGAAAACACGACCAACGAAGAGATCAACGCCCTGTCGGCCCAACTGCGTCAATCGGGTATCCAAGGCGTTGGTGTCGTTGATAACTTTGCCTAGTCCCGTGTCGGGCAGGTTCACGAACTGCCCCACCGAACCACGGCGTCGATCGGTTGAACGCCGCAGGACGTGCTAACAGCAACCGCCGTTATCGCAACACGAATCGGATCCGCCCGAAGACGCATTCGATGCGATTTGCATTTGGTAGGTTTGCGGCTGATTGGCGACCGGCAAACCCGAGGCGGGTGTTTGCGGTTTTGCGGGAACACGAATAAAGTGACTCGCATACGGTTCGCCCGCGAGCACCGCGGCCGCGTCAGAACCGACCGTGGTCATTTCAGCTCGGCGATACTCGTTTCCTTCGTCGTCTCGAACACTGGCGAACGGTCCTCGATACATTACTTTGTCTTCGCAAGCGGCGTTGGGTTCACGGCTAGCGTCAGCTTTGTAAGCGATCACGGTTGCCGAGCGAAACTCGATCCCTTCGACGACCTGCCACGGCTCGGGTTGCATCACCACGATTTCGACACCGTGAAACCCGGCCTGTTCAAACGCTCGAACAAAATCCTCGTCTCGCAGCGCCCCGGAAATACAGCCACTCCACAACGTGGCATCTTGCTGAAGATGTTTGGGGACGACTTGATCCGCGACAATATCGCTAATCACAGCCCGGCCCCCGTTTTTCAGGACCCGGTAAATCTCTGAGAACAGCGATTGTTTTTCCGCCGAGTCCACTAGGTTTAGCACACAATTGCTAACCACCACGTCGACCGAACGATCAGGGATCATTGGATTTTCACGGCGCTCGTTGGCAATAAACGATTCGAGGCGACGGAGACTCGCCTCATCGACGACCGGACTGGACTGCAGATAGCGATCGACCGCATCGCGATCAACCGCCATATCTTGAATGCGTCCTTTACAGAACTTGATGTTGTCATAGCCAATCGCCTGTGCGACCACCGGCTGACTCTTTCTCGCCAACGCCAACATTTCGTCATTCATATCGACGCCGATCACTCGCCCGGACTCGCCGACCACTTGCGAGGCAATGAAACAAATCTTGCCTCCGCCGCTGCCAAGATCCAACACCGTCTCGCCCGGACGAACGTATTTGGATGGATCGCCACAACCATAATCACGCTCGATGACTTCGCTGGGGATGACCTTTAAATAGTCGGCGTTGTAGTCGACGGGGCAACATAGCGCCGGTTCGACGGCCTGTGCGGCAGCCGAGTAACGCGTGACGACGGCATTTTCGGTATCAAGACTTTTCGACATGAAGTTTTCGGTGTGAACGAGAGATTGAATAAATCAACGAGAAAATGAATCAACGGAAAAATGGATTGATGCGTGTGTTGGCCCACGGTGCCGAAGCAAGCGAAATCAGCAACCTCGACGTCCGCTGCGCCGCGTCAACCGATCACTACAAATCCAATTCCTCGCGAAGTGCACCGACCAATCGCTGGACTTGGCCAAGATCGTTGTAGGCTTGAAGTGCAATGCGAAGCAGATAGGTCCCCGGTTGGTTCCCGGGAAAAATCGGACATTCGATCTGGTACCTTTGACGCAATCGTGATTGTAGCGTGTCGTAGCCCTCATCCGCACTCGAATTGTGGCCACGTGGCAATGCCACCGTGACAAGGCTGCCGATCATCGACGGTGGCGTGGTGACGTCGATCCCCAATCCAGCGGACAACGTCTGATACGCATCGATCGCGAGATTTCGATTGACCTGCATCCATTCATCCAGTCCGCCTGGATAAAACGAACTCAAAAACTCAATCGCTTTGGGCAATGCTAAAAGTGGTGTCGGATCATACGTTCCTTTCCAATCAAATTCCGCTAGGAACTGCGATCGCCCCGGACGCGGTCGGTTGGCCGCATGGCTGATGATCGTGGGTCGCACCTCATGCTGCCACTGGGGATGCACCCACAGAAACCCTGATACCTTGGGGGCACACAGCCACTTGTGATGATTGGCCGTGTAGTAGTCGATCCCTAGATCACGAAGATTGACCGGAACCATCCCAGGACCATGGGCTCCATCGACCAACACCCGAATGCCACGACGCTGTGCCAGTTCCGCGATCGCTTGGACGGGAAAGACCAAGCCGGTGGGGCTGGTGATATGGTCGATCATGATCAATCGCGTTCGATCGTTTAGCGATCGTTCGATCGCCTCGACCACTTGGCCTGGATCGCGAATCGGAAAAGGCACCTCAGCCACTCGCACCACCGCCCCCGCACGCTCGGCGGCAAATTTCGCTGCGTTGATGCAGGCGTTGTATCCGTGGTTGGTGACAACCACCTCATCTCCCTCGGCAAACGGGAATGAGCGGAGGACCGCGTTCACCCCGTCGGTGGCATTGAGCACAAACGCCACGTCGCGATCATCCGCACCGATCAGCTCGGCGAGCACACGACGAACGTGATCGAGTTTGGGTTCCAATTCGCGTTCCGGTGCCAAGAAGCGAATTGGATCGCGTTCCAATTGATCCCGAAACGCGTGTTGCGTCTGCAACACAACCGTGGGCACGGCTCCGAACGAGCCGTGGTTGAGAAAGTCAAGCTGCGGATCGAGTTGCCAATGTCGTTTGATGTCGCTGACGCTAGCCATGTTGTTCCTCTTCAAAGCGTCACTCGGAATCAAAGACGAAAGGTTTCGCTGGCAAAAGTGCTTCGCAGGTAGTTAAAGTGCTTCGCAGGTCACTAAATTGCTTCGCAGGGCAACCCAAACGCATCGGCGACAGGCTGATGAACCACTTTGCCTTGATGGATATTCACCGCCGATCGCAGCGGAGCCGAGGCATTGATCGATTCCATCACCCCTTCGCTGGCAATGCGGATCACCCATGGTAGCGTCGCGTTGCAAAGCGCAAATGTGCTCGTCCGTCCCACAGCCCCTGGCATATTGGCGACGCAGTAGTGAACCACATCGTCGATAATATAAGTCGGATTGCGGTGCGTGGTGGGACGCGTGGTTTCAATGCAGCCTCCCTGGTCCACTGCGACGTCGATCACCACGCTGCCTGGTTTCATTCGCTTCAAATCTTCGGCTCGTACCAACCGAGGTGCTTTGGCGCCGGGAATCAGCACCGCACCGATCACCAGATCGGCCCGCTGAAGTTGTTCAAGAATATTGTGTCGGTTGCTGTACAAACAATCGACATTGGCGGGCATCACGTCATCGAGGTAACGAAGTCGGTCGAGGTTGACATCCAAAATCGTCACATCGGCGCCAAAACCCGCCGCGATTTTTGCGGCGTTCGCTCCGACCACCCCGCCGCCGAGGATGGTGATGTGCGCCGGTGCAACCCCCGGCACGCCGCTGAGCAAGATGCCGCGGCCCATTTGTGGTTTTTCGAGGTACTTGGCACCTTCTTGGATACTCATCCGCCCCGCCACTTCGCTCATCGGGGTCAAAAGCGGCAAACGTCCCTGGTCGTCACGCAACGTTTCGTAGGCGATACAGGTCGCTCCCGAAGCCAGCATGCCATCGGTCAAATCGCGGCTGGCGGCAAAATGGAAATAGGTGAACAGGATTTGCCCGGGGCGAACCTTGGCGTACTCGTCCGGCTGAGGCTCTTTCACCTTGATGATCATATCGGCTCGCTCGAACACCTCGTCGGCCGTTTGGCACAGTTCGGCGCCACATTCCAAGTAGTCTTCATCGGTCACGCCTGATCCCACGCCAGCCGCCGATTGGACCAAAACTTGATGCCCGCGTGCGACCAACTCTTCGACTCCCACCGGCAACAACGCCACGCGATATTCGTCGGACTTAACTTCGGTGGGTACCCCAATGATCATTTTTGATTCCTTCGATAGCAGCGAAACGTGTGGCAATGTCCTGTGATGCGGCCCAATCGCTAAGGAACACGATCTTTAAATAACATAGTGTTCTGAAGCGGCAACCCGGCCATCGGTCGCATAGGACGCAATCACAAGTTGGCAGAAAGCGAGACGATTTTTAGGCAATGTACGATTGCCCCTTTGGTCCGTCGACCGCTTCTCTCGCGGCGATGTTTTGCCGGTCTCGAATTGCCCCCTACCTTTTGCCCTTACGTGGCGGATTCAGCCTCCAACGGTCGTGCCTCTTTCGACAATCGTCCAATCATCGAGCTCAAACGATCGCGAAGCTCGACCAGCAGTGGATCCTCGACGCCTCGCGGTGCCTTCGCCGCCGGCACCGGGATTGCCGAATCAAACTCGATCACCGCATGCAATTCGATCCCCACATCCGCTTTGCCCCACAGCGATTCCTGCATCCGCTGGATCGTTTCTACGATGCGAGAATCGGTAACGTCATCGGACTCGAGATAGCAATTGGGGTACGAGACTAGCTCTTGAGCAAGATCCGCAGCCACGATGTCGTTTTTCAATCGCAGCTTTTCCTGTTCGTCTGGATTTTCCGAAAACCAAATCGAGGAAACTTTGGTGCGAATCGCACGAACACGGGCCCTCAGATCCTCGTTCCCCACCGACATCTTTAGCCGCGATTCGGTCTCGGACAACAGATGCTGGATCAGCCGGTCACGACGCTCCGACAAATTCCCCTCTCGCGTGCAGCCTAGGTACTGAACCTCGCGTAAAGCCAACAACGCCTCGGCAACACGAATGGTGCGACCAAGGATCGAACCGCCAAGTGACTTGGTCCAACCGAGATGTGATTCGATCACCGACAATTGCTGATTCGCCCACGAATCGATTCTGTGTTTACAGAGGTACTTGATGGCGATTGGATGCATGACCACCTTGCTGCCGTAATGTTTTTCACGTCGGCGAGCGGCGGCCCTCGCCATAAACGTCACTCCATCAAGCAGCGGCTTGAGCACGTCGTTGGTGCGATTGGTGGTCCCCTCGGGAAAGACAATCAAAGGGCGTTCGGCTTCGGTCAGAATCTCGATCGCGGTATCGAGCGCCTTGCGGTCGGAACCTTCGCGAAAAATACTGAATGCTCCCATCCGCCGGATCGCAAAGGCATCGAGCCAACCGTCGTTGAACAAATGCCAAGACGCCATCGCATACACCGGCGTTTTCGCGTGCCGAGCAGGCCATCCCAACACAAGCGGATCGGCATAGCGACAATGGTTCGGGGCTAGCAGAATTCCATCGCCGCGTGCGAGTGAGTCACGAAAGACATCGAGATTGCGGCATTCGTATGAAACGACGCCTTCTTTTTTGCGGAGATAGCGGTCGACGATCCGAAATTGCTGAATGAACGCAGGCCACAGATTGTTACGGCAGGGCGGAACAAACTGATACGGCCGATCGAGAATCACAGTCACGTGGTTGAAACTCTACTGCAGTATGCAAAGGGATTTCCGTGAGACACGCGGCACGGTAAAGCGTCGTCAACCATATCGGCTTGCCGTGACGATCGCCAGCCGGTGAGAGCAGATCGTCGAAATGAAGGACTCACCGTCGCTTACCCCGACGTCATGCGGGCCAAGTAAAACCCGATCGCGATGGCAACGACAAACAACGCAAACGCTAACGCCCCAAGTAACAATGGGTCGACCGATTTCTCGTTGCGTCGCCGCGACCCATTGCCGCCGCGACTGCTGCCTCCTCCGATTTGGCTTGTCGAACTATTGTAGATGTCCGAATCGCCCCCCACATGCACGCTGGAACGCCCCGAGGTGGCACGGGGGAAACGTCCGGACCCCAAACCTTCCTCGGACGATTGATACGAGATCCCGCTACTGGGCCGATAACCCGACTCGGCTTGCAGATCGATGAAACTGCCATCCACCAAATCGGGACGCGGACGCACGTTGACCAACCGGCCACTGTCACTACTGCTGATCCCTTCGTTCAGCAGCAACGACGCCCGGCTGCTAGAGATCGTGTCACCGGACTTGTTCGAGATCGTGTCGTTTTGCTTTTTCGAAATCTGCGAGTCATCGAAATTGATCGACGAACCCAACTCTTCATCCGGCATCGGAGCATCGCCCAAGCCCGAGGTCACCTTGGCTCCCTTAGGAACACGAGCGACAAATCGCTCGAGCACGTCCGCCACCTCTCCGGCATGTTGGTAGCGATACTTGGGATCCTTTTGGATCATCTTGACGCAGATCCCTTCCAATTCGCCTGGGCAATCTGGACGCAATTGGCGAATCGACTTGGGCATCTCGGTTTGATGCTTGGCAATCCGCTGTGCCAACGTGCCATCGTTAAACGGCGGTTGACCGGTCAACAGATAATAGAACGTGCACCCAAGCCCGTAGATGTCTGCGCGATGGTCCACGGTGTGGCTGTTTAGCGCTTGTTCGGGCGCCAAGTAATCGGCCGTTCCTAATACATTTTCGTTGTTCGCCACCGTCAACGATTCGTCGTCGCCCGATGCGACCAATGCCAACCCCATGTCCAACAATCGCACATTGCCATTGAGATCCAACAACAAATTGGCGGGTTTGACGTCACGGTGCACCACGCCTTTGTCATGCGCGTGGTCGAGGCCGCGTGCGGCTTGAGCAATCAGATCAGCCGCGGTGGAAAAATCGAGCGGCCCATCGCGTTTGACCAACATCAGCAGATCGATGCCGTCGACGTATTCCATCACGATGTAATGCACATCGCCTTCGTTGTCGATGTCGTACGCCAAGACAATGTTGGGGTGATTCAGCGACGCGATCGCTTTGGCTTCGAGCTGGAATCTCGCCAAGTAGGTGGCGTCATTGACGCGTTTTTTCGGCAACACCTTGATGGCACGTTTGTCGCCCAACCGCATGTGTTCGGCAAGATAAACGCTGCTCATCCCCCCCGAACCGATGTGCCCGAGCAGTTTGTATTTGCCGAGGAAGAAACCCTTGTATTTCCCTACCAGCAACTTATCGAGATGCCACTGGGTCAATAATCCCTGACGCCGGAAAAGAGCCGCCAACTTATTGGCGTCCGACGGAAGCTGACCGTCACACTTTGCGCGCACCTTCTCTAACAAGCGTTTCAGAGTCGCTTGCTCGACTAGACCACTTTTCTCGACCATCTCGAGAAATTTTTCCGTGGAAATCTTGGACATACCGTCCTGATGTTTCCTTGAAGGTTGTCAATTGCACGCGCGAAGAAGCATAACAATTTCTAGATGACGTGAATAACCTTATCCTAGCCGAAATTCTACATTACGCGAATTTTTCACTCGGTGAATTCAACCGCCGCTAAGTCTGTACACTTTGTCTGAAAACCGAATCCCAGCGGTGGCCGTTCGTATCGAGCCGTCAGCGTCGCTGCCGCCGAGATGATCAGCCGCCAGCGTAAATCCATCGAGCAAGCATTCCGTTGGGGCAAGATCGTGTCGCTGCGTTTTTTGCCCCGAACGGGCTCGTTTGATGCGGAAATGCCGTATTTCCAGCGGTGCGGCACGATCCCGGTCCAGTCGCGTGTTCGAAATCAAAGTGGGATTTGCCAGCCCGATCCTCATTTCTGCCATCGCTTGTCGGTGTGCGGAAAACGACCTCGCGAACCTCCTTTGCAAGGCTCGAATTTCGGAAAGAACCGTGCCTCGCTGACACGCCCCGCCAGGGCGACCCTGGACCAACCCGAGTGAATTTAGGCAAGGGGGCAAGGATATCCCGCTGCGAATTGGATGAATCTCGTAAAAAACGGCTCATTCGCTACTACCGGTACCAGTCCCCGCTCGAAACAAAAAGATGCCTCGGATTATTGAGTCTGTGAATTCTACCTTCATTTAATGCCATGCTCCGCCCTAAAACCGCATTCATGTTGATGCTGGTCATCATCGTATCGGGCTGTCATTGGTCGGATCGCTGGGCCAATCGCCGCGACCGAGTGAGTATGCATTATGCACTAGACGCAAACCGAGCGCTGGATCGCGAAACGGTTCACTCGACGCCACTACCAGAACCGCCGGTGCAGTTGGCGTCGATGAATGTCGCGGAAGAAGTCGTCGAGACCGAAACGCCGGCGGCCGAGACTCCGCCCGCAGCGGGCCCGAGTAACCTGCACCCCTACGGGGGCGATCGCGAACTGTCGCTACATGAGGCTATCGAGACAAGTCTGCAGCAATCACGGATCGCTCGCGTCGCCGACGGGGGTCAGATCACCACATCTGCGACCACTTTTTATGACGTCGAGGCGTCCGAAGCCCGACTGCAAGCCGCGCTGGCGGCGTTTGACACCCAATTTGAATCGCAGTTTTACAGCAACGAATTCAACAATCCACCGAATGCTTTTTTTGGCCCCGGATTGTCCGAACCGCTACAACGAGATGAACGGGCGTTAACCGCTTCGCTGACCAAACCGCTTCGCAACGGCGGATCCGTCACCGCGGCCTACAACCCCAATCCCGGTTATCTGTTTCTGCCCGATTCGACCACTTCGGGATTCAATCCAACGTATGCAAGCGAGTTGGCGTTTTCGCTTCGCCAACCGCTGCTGCGGGGTGCCGGCACCCAGGTCAACATGGCGCCGATCCAAGTCGCAAGACTCACAGTGGAACAATCCGCTTGGGAATTCAAAGGCTCGCTGATGGCATCGGTACGCAGTGTCACCGAAGCCTTTTGGGATCTCTATCAAGCTCAAGTGGCGGTCGATGAGTATCGCAAAGTCATCCCGGTACTCGAAGAGATCGTGCGAATCCAACGAGAATCGTTGGCAGCCAAGTTGGTCATCCAAGCCGATGTCGCCAAAGCACGTGCCCAGCTTCATGAGTATCAACAAGAGTATATCCGTTTGCAGTCCGAACGGCTCTCACGAGAGCTGCGTCTGCGCAACCTACTGAAACTATCGCCTGGCGCCGGAGGCAAGATCGTTGCGATCACCGAGCCGACTGACCAAAAAATACACGTCGATCCGCAGGGTGCCTATTTCCAAGCAATCGACAACCGTCCCGACGTGGTGCGGCGGCGACTCGACGTGGGGCTCCGGCGACTCGAATTGTTGGTTCGCAACAATCAACGCCAACCCAATCTCGATTTTACAGCCTTGTACCGGATGAACGGTTTGGGCGAAAACTTAGGCGATGCGATTGAGCAAATGGCTTCGGCCGATTTTTCCGACTTGCAACTTGGCATCGCCATGACGATGCCGGTGGGATTGCGGCAAGCCAAGGCGTTGTCGCAAGAAGCCCGTGTAAACCTAGTGCGTGACAGTGAGCTGCTCAAGCAGCAAATCTTTACGGTTTCGCACGAGATCAGCGAATCGGCCCAGCGAATTGAGTACGCGTACCAAGAATACGAACAAGCCAAACTGCAACTCGAAGCAGCCGATGAGTGGACCCGTGGTGCCAAATTGCGTTACCAGAACCCGGCGCCCGATTCGAGCGACAACAATTGGATGCTGCCCTATCTGGATGACTACTATCGCGCCATTCGCTCGCGTACCGACGCTGCGATCGCGGTCGCCGAAACGCTCACCAATTACAACTCCGAGATCGTGCAGTTCGAAGAGATCAAAGGCACGCTGCTCGAGTTTTTCGCCATCCACTACCTGGGCGACCCTTGCCACCAATCGATCGCGCTACCGAAACAGAGCGAACCGGTGATCATGAGCCCCTTGCAAAACGATCTGTGGACCGAGGACGGATTTGAAAGCTTCATCGAAGCCGCAGCCCACCCCTGAATCGCAACCCAACCCTGAATCGCAACCCAACCCTGAATCGCAACCCAACCCTGTATCGCAGCTCACCGCTGAAACGCAGCTCAATGCTAAACCGCAGACGCGGCCTCGACCCTGATCACGAATACCGATCATCGGTCGGTACCGTGTTACCACATGAATTCACTGCGGACCAATCGTGCGCCGGCTTGAAACAGCAAGATCCCCAGCGGTTGCCGTTCGGATCGAATCCGTCCAAATCCGGTCATCCCGGTTCGCAGCATGCCGTCGCGGTTATCGACCACACAATACACGGTCACTGTGCGAGGTGCGTTGGGAACAAGCGATTGAGCCGCCGGGGCGATACGATCGACGGTCGCAGGGATGCTGGTGAACGGAAGCGAACGGGGTTTTAGCGTGATCGGATGCCCGGCGACCAACACGCGAGCGTCCTTTTCGGAAACGGAAATCTCCGCTTCAAGCTGATGAAGATCCTCGATCACACAAAGTGGCATGCCGCGTTCGACGAACACGCCCACCTTTTCCTTTAACCGGGGCGTGATGATCGTGCCGCCGACAGGACATTTCACAAGCTGCTGCGATTGTTGATGCAGTAGATGCTTTAGTTCTTCATTGAGCCGCTGCAGATGTGCTTTTTCGGCATCGATGTCTTCAAGCCGCGAACCCGCCTCGAGCAGCGTTAGTGCTCCGACGGCATCAGCGAGCTCTTTCTCGCGTCGTGCCAATTCGCCTTCGAAACGAATCACCCCTTCCGCCTCGCGAGCTCGCATTTCGGCCACCGCCTGGTTCGCATCGAGGACAGCGTCTTGATGGTTCTTTTGATGTGTCAACAATTGCTGTCCCGCCAATCCACCTCGATCGTGCAGCGATTGCATCTGAGCAAGGATTTCGCTGCGATATTTGACTTGCGCATTGGCGCGCTGGACCGTCAATTCCAACGCCGCCAACTCTTGAACCAAACTCTGCCGCGCCCGTTTAAGATCGCTTTCAGCCAACTCTTTCCAATGTTTCGCCCGCTCGATCCGTTCTTGTTGATCGCGGATCTGCTCGACGCGAGGTCCACAGTTCAGCCGTCGCAGCAGCGCTTCGGATTCGGCGATTTCCGCTTTCTTGCGAGCGATATTGCTGATCAATTCCGGCACCTCGATCATCGCTAACAACGAATCGGCCGCCACCGTATCGCCTTCGTCCGCGTTGATTTCGCGTAAGAAACCGGCGATCGGCGCCCGCACCTCGCGGCGAACCACCGGACGAACATGGAATTCGCCGCCCGCACGATCGTGAATGGGAATGGCCAAGACGCCAGCGAAGATCGCCAGTCCCGAGAAAACGCGGAGTTTACGTGAACGAAACATCGTACTGAAATTCTCTCCGAGTGTTCCTTTGAAATAGCTTTTCGTCGTCAACGAAAAGAAACCCAACGCGGCCACGACCCCGCCGATGCCCATCATCGATTGCAGGTACACCGAGGCTTGGAAGCTCATCAGCCCCAAAAAGCCGACGGTAAAGACCCAATTTCCCGCCCCATACACCATTAACATCGTATGTTCGGTACTTGGTTCTGGTTTTTCGCCGCCCCATAAAAACCACCGCGAGTACCCAACAAAACGCTTGCGAGCCCGACGACGCAAGTTATGGGTATGCAGCAAATCGCACAGTGCATAATAACCATCCAAACGCATCAACGGATTTAAATTAAATGCAACTCGCAACCCGCACGCCGACACGATCACCCATGCCGCAAAGTTCAGCGCCGCATCGGGCGTCGTCACTCGCCACACCGCCACCGCGACAATCCACACCAAAAAATCGACATAGGTTCCCGCCATGCTAATCAACAATCGCTGCCAACGATTCGGCAACAACCATGCGTCCGAAACGTTGCAGTAGAAGCAGGGGGTGAAAAAAATCGACAACGCCCCCATCTCGTGGACATCGCCGCCGTAGCGTTTGCAGGCCAACCCATGACCATATTCATGACAGATCGTGATTAGAATCGTGGTGCCCCAAGCCACCACAAAGGCTTGCCAACCAAAGTTGGCTGCGAATTGTTGGACAAACAATTCGCGTTGAATCCACACCGTCCCCAATGCAACCATCCCGCAACATAACGCGATCACAAACAACACGGGGCTGAACAACCATCGCGTCTTGGGCTCTAACCAATTCAGCGTTTCGTTGGGATCAAACAGTTTGACGCGAAAAAAGAGCAGACTCTGTTTTCTGGCTGCCTTGACACAGTGGCGATAGAGTTCCCCGAGCGTCTTAGGGGTATCTCGCTCGGACGTCGACTTCGAAGAGGATGTGCTGCGAAGCAACCCTTCGCTTTTGGCCAACGCGATAAAGTCACCAAATTCATCGAGCGAAATCGGCTCGTGAAAATTGGACTCGAACCGCGACGCGGCTTCCCCATACGTCGTTTTGCCGTCAAGCATCGACAACAGGAATGATTCCTGCGGCCCCAATCGCATGTAACGATTCTTGCGTCGATTCTTGATCACCCGGATCCCGTCCCGATCCGGCGTCGACATGCGTATATCGTCACTCAGAGAAGGCGGGATCTCAGTAGCGACGGGAGTTTCGGTAGACATGGGACGGAGTTGACACCGAGCTTGTGGACAATGGCATTCGGGCCAAGCAAGTCATCAATCCAAAACGGGAACTTTTGCACCAACAAGATGCTCCGGAGTGGACCCTTTGGGCGACCGGATCAGGGTCGCGATACTCTCTTCCTCGCTCAACACATAAACATAAAACGGCATCTTATCCTGGCGACAACGGCTGGCGCGATGATGCCCATCAATCAACCGGTGCGCGTGCACCAGGGTCCCATCGTCCGCAGGGTAGTACAAATGAGCGACAATCCCGGGAATGCTAGGATCGACATGCGCTAGATGCCCTTGGTTGATCTCCACGCGGTCAACCGAATAGTTGACATCTTCGGGTTCAAGCTCGATCGATTCGCGACCGTCACTGACAAACGCCCTCGCCATATCGACGTCAAACACGTAGTTTTTTTTGAAGCAGTAGAATGCTTCTCCTTCGCGAGTGCAGCGTGAACACTCGATTGATTTCCGCTGCTTGGCTTTTTTGCCTTTCTTTTGGCCCATTGTCTGCTCACCGCTGAAGAAGTAAGTGGGACGACGCTCCATCGCACGCGAGATCATCCACTATTGAACACAAACTGGGAGGACGAAGCAAATACGCAACTCACTGTCCTCCCGGTTGAAAAAGACAGGCCCCGCTGAAAATGACAGGTCGTTTCCGACCAACAACAAACCTTTCCGACAGCAAGGCCTTGAAACAGCAACGAGATGGCAAATTTTTTAGATGGCAAGGCTCAGAGACAAACCAACAGGGCTGCGTGATGCATTCATGCTAGTCTCCAGGGCCTTGCCTCGCCATCTACTTGCTCTTGCTCTTGGATCCCGACTTGGACTTGCTCTTCGATTTACTCTTAGACTTGGACTTCGACTTCGATTTGCTCTTCGACTTCGACTTGGACTTGGACTTGGACTTGGACTTGGACTTGCTCTTCGATTTCGATTTGCTCTTCGATCCCGAGCCGCTCTTGCTCCCAGACCCGCTTTTGCTACCGGAGCCCCCGCCACCGTAGGAAATCTTGCTCGGCGCGATTCGTTCTTCAAGACGTTCCAGTTTGAACTTTTTCATTGTCTCAACTCTCATCTCTAGAAGGGAGAAATACCTGAGCACTTGATGAAGATTCATCAAGCAAGCCCGTTAAGAACGCGTGAGTCTCTACCATCCGGGGGGACCAGTCAACTTAATAATCGGAAAAATCCGAAAAACCGTTAAACACGCCACAAACCACGCAAACAACCAAACTAGGGGCATTTACCTACCGCAAAGCGAACTTCGCTATACTGAAACCGGAAACCGCCGGATCGGTAAAGTGGGCGGCGACGTGCCAGCCCGACAACACCCCCCCCATCCGGCGAAGACATTTGATTTTGCCAAGATCCGCTATCGAGGCAGAGCAGAAGTCACGTAGCGAGATGAGATTTGGTCGCGGCGAAAACAACCGCGACCGCCCAACGGTCGTGATCCCACCGGTACGCCTCGCTGAGCCGCTACATGGCAATATCCGCCGCCCCTGGTTTAACGCGGCACTCCCTTTCGTCTATCCTGTTCGTCGACACCGCGAACGTCTCTTCACCCCCTCTTTGCCATCGACCCAACCAAAATGCCACATCCCGCTTCCGAACTGACGTTGGGGATCATGGCGAAATACTGGACCCCAGGAAGCGTCAAGACACGGTTGGGGCAATCCATCGGCATGAAGGCAGCAGCCGAAATCCACCGCGAATTTGTGCTGCATTTGTGCAACCGGTTAGCCGCGGTGCGAGATCGCCGCGTCCTTTCGATCGCTCCCGACTCTGCCACGACGTGGGTTCGCGAGGAACTGGGATCCGCCGACTGGCAGATCACTCCTCAAGGCGACGGTGATCTGGGGGACCGAATGTCACGGTTCTTTCGAACCCAGCTGGGCACAGCGTCACGCGATACGTCTACTTCGCGTGTCATCTTGATTGGGGCCGATTGCCCCCTGCTTGGCGCGTCCGACATTGCCAACGCGGCAAAACAGCTCGAATCTCACGATATCGTCGTGGGCCCGGCGATCGATGGTGGCTACTACCTGATTGGGTTGCGAGGCCCTTGGTTGGACCGATTCGAGCGACTGTTTCAGGAGATGCCATGGAGTTCAAGTGACGTGTTTGCGATCACGAAACAACGCGCCGAGGAGACTCGATTATCGCTGGCGGTGCTTCCCCAAAATGAAGATATTGATACGATCGAGTGTCTCGACCGCTTACGCGATCATTTAAACGAATCCCGAGCACGAAACCGATCGCTTGCCGAATTTGCAGATCGGATCGACACCATTCTGAGCCAAAATCCAGCGTCATGATGCCCGCCACTACCACCGCAACCATCGTCGGCGGCGGTGCGATCGGACTCAGCCTGGCCTGGGAACTTTCCAAGCGAGGCATCCAATCGCGAGTGCTCGAGCAACGCCGGATTGCCGAAAGCACGTCGACGATTGCCGGTGGCATTCTGCCGCCCGCTAATCTCGATCGCGCCACCGATCCGCTGGACCAGCTCCGCGGGCTAAGTCATCGATTGTTTCCCGAGTGGGCCGAGCAACTCAAACAGATCACAGGAATCGACATTGGACTGCGTCGCTGTGGTGGCTGGTACTTGGCCAGTTCCGCGGGCGAAAAAGCGGTGATGCTGGGGATGTCCGATTACTGGAGCGAGATGCAGATCCAGTGCGAACGGGGCACAATCGATTCGCTGCAAGCGAATGAACCCGCACTCGCTAGGTGGCTTTCGCAGCATCCTGACACCCAGCCATGGTGGGTGCCCGATGAATACCAAATCGACTCGCCGCTTTACATCGACGCATTACACCAAGCGTGTCTTGCCGCCGGAGTCACGGTTTCGCAGCAAACTGCGGTACTGGATGTCCGCAACGACGAAACCTCGGCGGCAGTGCAAACCGCCGAGGGCTGGATCGACAGTGACATGGTGATCGTTTGTGGCGGATCCTGGACAGGACTGGTATCGCCGGAATTGCGACTGACGCACAGCTTGATTCCGATTCGAGGCCAAATTTTAGTCGTCAAAACGGAACGTCCTCTGCTTCGCTCGGTCATCAACATCGGCAATCGTTACGTGCTGTGTCGTGATGATGGACGGACGTTGATCGGATCGTGCGAAGAAGAAGTCGGCTTTGACAAAACGACCACTGACGACATGATCGAAACGCTTCGCCGGTTCGCTGTCGACTTGGTCCCTGAGCTAGCCTCGGCTGCGACGGTGCAAAAGTGCGCAGGGCTACGTCCATTGACGTTCGACGGGTTTCCGATGATTGGCCGCGTCCCCGATCAGCCTTGTCTGTACGTGGCATCGGGTCATTATCGCAGCGGCATCCATTTCTCGCCCGCCACTGCGGTCTGTCTCGCCGACGTAATCACCGGCCAAACGCCAACGATCGATCTGCAACCCTTCCGGGTCGGCAAGCAACAACAAAAGGGGTCCGACACCTTCAAGTCGACCTAGGCAAACCCAAAAAACCTTCCTTCCCACAAAAGGTGCGTGACACCTTTGTTACTCGAGATTCTTTATATGAGCTCTGAAACTGCGACTCTTGATCCGCCTGGCAGTATTGCAATTGTTGGGGCGGGGCCGCTTGGCGTCGAAGCGGCGTTGTATGGCCGATTCCTTGGCTATAACGTGACTTTGATCGAAGCGGCCGGCGTGGGGCATTCACAGCGGGTGCACTATGCATCGCCGCTGCCGATCATGCCGCACGAGTGTTTATCGCCGCTGGCGGTTTCCGCTTTGCACGCGCAAGACCCCGAACTGCTTCCGCAAACCTTGCCGATGACGTACGAGGATTGGGTCGAAAAAGCCTTGAAGGGAATTGTCGCAGGGGACCTGCTCGAAGGCCGACTTCGCTGCCCGTCACGCGTGACGAAAATCTCGACGGTCCCAGTCGAACTCGACGAAGAGGATTCCGAAGACGACGATCCGATCCCTCCCGATTTCCGGCTGGAATTGACCAGCGTGTATGGCCAAGCGGATCCCCTCGATGTGGAAGCCGTGATCTTGGCGATTGGCAATTCCGAGGAAATTGCATTGGAATTCTCGCTTCCGGCAGACTACTTTTTCCGGATTGGCCAATCGTCCACGGGCGACCTTGCCGAAGACCTAAAACGGGGGCGCCAGGAAATTGTCAACCTGTACGCCGGGCTTGCCGGTCGCGAGACATTGGATCTGTATCGGCCTCGCCGCAGCGAGTAAACGTCCTCGCCATCGCGAGTGATTGGACTTGCCGCCGCAAGTCCCGTGCCCTGGAATAAAGGATGCCGCTAGAGTGGCTGCGCGCTCTAGCGATGTGGCGATCGGGTAAGACGTTCCGGCGGTGACGATTATCCCGATTACGTCAACATGTTGCCTACATCGCTCATCAGAACGAGCTGTTTCTTTTTTGCAACTGACGTCTTGTTGCCACAACGTGATCTAGCTTTCTACAGACTCACGTCGAGTCCCATCGTCCACTTGGGCGTGACCAATCCGCACGGGGAATCCATCGATGATCAAGTTGACGCGACTTGACGGCGAGCCATTTGTGCTCAACGCAGACCTGATTCGCTACGTCGAACGGCGTCCGGATACGTTCGTGACGTTAACGTCGGGCGATCGGATTGTGGTCAAAGAGTCGATGGACGATGTCATCGAGCGTGCGGTGCAGTACCAACAACGCAAACACTACATGCCCACGCCGCACGTCGCCCTAAAAACCACGTCTTAGCACCGGTGTTGGTCACCCTCCGCGGGGTGACGACCGTCCGCCGGGCATCAAACCAAAATCAAAATTCGCTGAACAAGCTTCGGAATTGAATCACCATGGATATCGCCAGCCTTATCGGGTTGATACTCGCCATCGGATTGATCATCGCATCGATCGCGCTAGGCAACGCGCCGTTCTCGGCCTTTATCGACATCCCCTCCCTGTTGGTGGTTGTCGGGGGTGCCGTTGCTGCGGCACTGATTTGTTTTCCCATGGCCAGCATGCTCAAGTCGCCGATGATCGCGTTGAAAGTACTGCTGAACAAAGGCGAAAACCGCTTGGAACTGATCAAACAAATCGTTGAACTCGCGGAAACGGCCAGACGTGACGGGTTGTTAGCGTTGGAGTCCAAGGTTGGGGACATCAAGAATACGCTGGTCAAAACCGGCATCCAAATGGCGGTCGACGGCAGCACGCCTGAGATCGTCGAAGAAGTGCTTCGCACCGAAGTCAATGCGATTGCCGTGCGTCATCGCGAAGGCAAAAGCATCATGGACCAACTCGGACGCTTCGCTCCGGCCTATGGAATGATCGGAACGCTGATGGGGTTGATCATGATGCTTCAAGACATGAGTGACCCATCGGGGATTGGTGCGGGGATGGCGGTCGCGTTGATCACCACACTTTATGGAGCGATCGTTGCGAACGTGTTCTTCAGTCCGTTTGCTGAAAAACTAGGACTGCTAAGCCGTAACGAAATGGTCAGCATGGAAATTGCAATCCGCGGTGTGATGGCGATCCAACAAGGCGAAAGCCCTCGAGCGATTGACCAAAAACTTCGTACCTTCCTGCCACCGAACCAACGTGGTGCGGAATAACCGTCGACGACTCGCTCCGAAAATGAACATCCCCGTGCATTCCCTCGCAATCATGTCAAAAGAAGTAAACGATGGACGATGAACCAGATGAAATTGGCATCCCCGAGTGGGTTGTCACGTTCGGTGACATGATGAGTCTATTGCTGACGTTTTTCATCATGTTGGTTTCGCTTAGCGAAATCAAAGAAGAAGAAACCTACCAGGCGCTTGTCGATTCGATGAAGCAACAGTTTGGCTATGCGCGAACGATCGATGCGTTGACCCCAGGCGATTCGCGTCCTCGATCGAGCAAATTCAGCGTGCTGTCGACCACCGGTCGCGCGAAGAAGAAAGACACCGCCAAGGGGGGCGTTCCCGAGAAGGCTCCTAGCGGCGAAGACCCGATGGTGCGAATCGTTCGTCCCGGGCAAGTCACCGCGGTCGGTTCGGTGATCTTTTTCGACATAGGTTCGGACGAACTGCGTCCGAGCGCAAAGGCAGCAATCAAAGACTTGGCGGCTCAACTGCGAGGCAAACCTCAGAAGATCGAAGTCCGCGGCCACACCTCGGCCGAATATGCCGCTCGCACCGAGGGTACCGACGAAGCAGTTCAGTTGGCGTTTCGGCGAGCGATTGCCGTCCGCACCGCATTGGTGTTGGAACAGGGGATCGAAGCCGAACGATTTCGGGTTTCTTCCGCAGCCGACAGCGAACCGATGCACCGCGCCGGCGGAAGCGTCGCGATCGCTCGCAATCCTCGCGTCGAAGTCTTTCTGTTGGACGAAACGGTCGAGGATCTGCACGGAACTGCCGATGAACGCAAGGCACGAACCATTCAAATGCACGACTCCATTGGGGAGGAACACTAGATGGCAGACGAAAAAGAAACGACTGAAAACGGCGATGGCGAAGCCGTTGTCCCGAAAAAAGCGGCGGTTGGCCGAGGACTTGTGATCGCATTTGTGGGCGTGATCGTCCTGATCGAATCCGCCATGTTCTTTTTGATGGTGCCCAGCGCCGAAGAAGTCAGTGCATTGGCCGAAGCCAAACTGATCAAATCGGTCCAAGAGGGCGAAGTCGAAGCCGAGAAGAAGGCCGATGACGAAAACGAAGTCAAAGAGATCGACCTGGGAACCTTTGGTGAAACCTTCAGCCCGATCGATACCGAGCGTGAATACACGATCGAATTGCATCTGTACGGTTTGATTCGCAAAAAGAACTCGGACGCCATGGACGCCGAATTGGCGGAAAAACAGGGGCGTTTGCGTCACGCGATTCGGATGAAAATCCGCACCAGCGCGTTGACCGAACTGCAAGAAAACCAATTGGGGTTGCTTGAAAGACGAATTTTGACGACATCTAATCACTTACTCGCGGAAGATTATCTGCTCGGAGTCGGTTTTCACGACTACCAGCTACGCGAGGAGTAACCCCCCACACGCTTAGGCTCGAAACGACACTTGGCGTGTGAAACAGGTTGTGAAACAACGTCGTCCACGGAAGGACCTAGCCAGTGCCAGACCCTGCCAAGCCTACCTCTACCAAGCCAGACGCGTCATCGTCTGGTTCGACCGATCCTGTGGTCGACCCAAAGTCCAAGAGTTCCGAAGAACATCTGGACATGGACGATATCGAAAAATTGCTAGCCGAAGCCTCGGGAAACCTCGATCAGGCCGCTGGCAAGGGAGTCGCCAATTCGGGGACTGCCGAACCGTTCAACCTTGGCAATCTCGAACCCGGGCCTTCCTCGGGCGAACGGCAATCGATTGACTTGCTAGGCGAAGTCGAGTTGGATCTGCGTATTGAGCTCGGCCGCACTCAGATGAAGCTCGAAGAAGTGCTCCAGCTGCGTGGCGGATCGGTTGTCGCATTGGACAAATTGGCGGGCGATCCAGTCGACATCTTTGTCAACGGAAAACTGATCGCTCGCGGCGAAGTCCTGGTCATGAATGACAATTTTTGCGTTCGTGTGACGGAGTTGATCAGTGCGTAATCATTGCCAACGGCTTGCCTCGACGTTCTGCCCGGCCGCCAACTTGATTGCACTGACCGCACTCGCGGTGGCATTTTGTGCCACTGACGCGTCGGCACAGCAGTATTCGCTTGGCAATGCCGCCGGCAGCGAACCAGTTTCGTCGTCAACGCTACCCACCGCCGAGCCCACTTCGGCGGTGGAGCCATCGCCCAAAGTCATCGCTCGCGGCTTCCCCGCGTTGTCGCAGCGATCGCCCGCGACGGACAAGCCCAATGAGCCATCCGAGGGCGAAAAAGGAAGCCAGTTGGCGATCCCTGGATTGACCGTTGCATCGAGTTTGGCTGTGGTGCTCGGATTGTTCGCGGGCTTTGTCTGGCTGACGCGTCGCTTCAGCACGGGCGGATCCGCCAACGGCGTGATCCCCAAAGACGTGGTTCAAAATCTGGGCAGCACCTCAATCGACTCGCGAACCAAGGTGTCAATGATTCGCTGTGGCAACCGCATCATCGTGGTCGCCCAAACGGCAACCGGAATTCACCCGTTGTCCGAGATCACCGATCCAAACGAAGTGCTGCAATTGACCGCTTCGTGCATTGGCGAATCGAAACGCAATTTCGCCAGCACGCTTCGCGAGTTTGAAAAAGAACCCGCCGAGAAGGGGTTCGTCGGCACACCGATTGAGACGCCTCCGACGCCTCGCAGCCGCGGCCGTTTGTTTGCCAGTGCCTAGAGGCGAAACGCGTCGCGATGTAACCTGATTTCACGAAAGTCTTGGCGACTTTCGCTACCTCGGGGACTCCATCCACTGGAAAGTCGATACAATCGCGGCCATGATTGCCGCACTACTTTTTGTCACGTTCTTGCTGTTGGTCGGAGTCGCACTGCGAATCCGGTTTGGGATTTTCCAGTGGCTCTATATTCCTGCGTCCGTGATCGCGGGAATGCTCGGATTGGCGATCATTCAACTTGCTCCGGCCACGGCCGGCGGCACCGCCAAAGCGATCGCTGGCACGCTGAGCGATTGGCCGAATCTGTTGATCGCAGTCGTGTTTGCCGGCATGCTGCTGGAACGCAAACCGACCGAACATCGAGAAAACGCAAGCAACGTGGGGCGTGAAGCGTTGATGGTTTGGATCATCGTGCTTGGTCAAACCGCATTCGGATTGCTTGCCACGTGGATCTTCATCCAACCTTTTTACGATCTTCCCAATTCATTCGGAATGCTGATCGAAACCGGATTCGCTGGCGGGCATGGAACAGCTGCGGCGATGGGCGAGGTGTTTGCCCACGAATCGATCGCACTGGCCGGCGGCCGCGACCTGGGCATATTGATGGCCACGGTAGGACTGGTCTACGGCGTGGTCAGCGGGATCGGATGGATCAATCTAGGAGCACGACGAGGTTGGTTTCCGACAAACCGCGCGGACCATTTGGCTAACGAAACGCTGCAGCTCGACTCGGTTACCCCCGAGCCAACCTCGCCGCCGCCTCGCGTGCCGATCGGCTATGCCACCATTCGCGGTGAAACCCTTGACCCGCTGCTGTTGCAAACGCTGTGGTTGATGACCGCGTTTGGGATTGGGATGGCGATGCAGCAAGCGGTGCTGATGGCCGCCGCCGCGGCGGACGGTTGGTTTGCCAGCGACACGCTGCGTGATGCGGCCAACCAACAGCTATCCACGCGATTGTCGTTTTCGCGAATCCTTGACTTTCCGCTTTTCATCTACACTTTGTTCGGCGGGCTGATCGTTCGCCGCTGCACTCGGTTGTTAGGGTGCGAAGATCGGATCGACAGCGATTCCATTGGCCGGCTTTCCTCTGCGGCGATGGATGTGTTGGTGGTCGCCGCGATTGCGTCGCTGAACCTTGCCGCCGTGGCAACGATGATCGTTCCATTTTCGATCCTGGCGATCGTCGGAGCGATCTGGACCGGCGTCTGCCTGCTGGTGATTTCGCGCTGGGTTTTGCCGCGGGACCATTGGTTTGAACTCGGATTGATCAACTACGGGATGTCGACCGGCGTGACCGCAACCGGGTTTGTCTTGCTGCGTCTCGTGGATCCTGATTTGGATACCGACGCAGCGGAAAACTACGCGCTTGCGGCCCCCCTTTCCGCCCCGTTTATCGGCGGCGGAATGTTGACGATCGGGTTGCCGCTGTTGGTGCTCGAGCGAGTTCCGCTGGGCATGACGTCATTGGTCGCCGTGACGACCGTGATCGTGCTGATTGTTGTGGGGCGACGATGGCAATCAACGAGTTAAGGTTTGACCATGCCTAGACGTGCCAGCCATGTTTGACACAAACTTGGCCACTGGTTCGCGCCGTCAACCTTCTTAGCCAACCCCAACCCGTGTGCTCCGTCGTTGAACAAGTGCATTTCGACGGGCACTTTGTGTTCGACACACGCACGGTAATACAACAGACTATTTTCGACCGGCACTGCGGTGTCTTTGGCGGTATGAAACAAGAACGTCGGCGGTGTTTTCTCGCTCACCTGAGTCGGCGTGTCCAACGACGCCAGCAATGCTGGATCGGGGTTCTCGCCTAACAGATTCCGCTGGCTGCCTTTGTGGGTGTGCGGCTTGCCAAGTGACAGCACGGCGTAACACAAAATGCTGAAATCAGGACGCGAAGAAACACGTTGCACCGGATCGGATGCGGATGGATCCGCATCAGCAAAATGAGTCGAAACGGTGGAACAGAGATGTCCGCCGGCCGAGAAACCGATCACGCCGATGCGATTGGGATCGATATTCAATTCCTTGGCGCGAGCCCGCAGCGTTTGGATCGCACGCTGAGCGTCTTGCATCGGCGCCGGGTGGCCATAACCCTTGCCATCGTTTCCTTTGCCACGCAAACGATAGGTGCAAATCGCCGAGGACATTCCCATCGAATGGAACCACTCGGCAAATTCATACCCTTCGTGTCCCATCGCATGGCCGCCGTACCCGCCGCCTGGCAGGATCACCACCGCGGCAGTAGGGGTTTCCGAATTGGCTTTGGTGATGATCAACTGGGGCACATCCCCATCGCCGGTCAACTCGACCCCGGGAATCCCGTCGGGCCAAAGTGGTTCGCTGGTATGGGCCGGTTGTTCGGCGGAAAGGACCGAAGCGTTTACCAACGAGAGGCACAACACGAAGAGCGAAAGAGATGGCAACAGGGTAGGTCGGGTCATGGAGAGTCCTTGCAGGAAGAAAAAAGGGGGGGGAGGGTAGGGCAGTATAGTCGCAGATCGCACCGCAATCATCACCATCGTCGTTGATCGCTTCGTGATCATCACGTGAAGCGAATCGAAATCATCCATCTGCAACCTCCCATTCTACCAGCACGTTTTCCATCTACAGCACGTTTTGATCGCGGGAGCGATCAACGACGATCGATCACAGGAGCGATCGGCACCCGGCGGGGGGACGAGATGGGAACCAGGCAGTCGTACTTATTTTTTCGCGGCTGCTTGGGTAGGATACGCGAGCCGGTTCCCTCTTTTGTGTTGCCTTGCAAACCGTCTACCTTCACCCCTTACGATTTTTCAATGTCCACCACCGCTGAAGAACAATGGAGCCCGCCGCATCACAACAGCGGTTTGGGGTGGCGTTTGTCGACGTGGTGGGTGATTCTGCGGACCGCGCTCGAAGAGCGTCTGGTTTATCGCGGCGACTTTGCGCTCGGAACGCTGATGCGGTTCCTGCCGATCATCACGCAAATCTTCTTGTGGTACGCGGTGTTCGAATCGATCGGAGCCAGCCAGAGCGGCGAAGAGGTGACCATCGGCAAGTTCGGCTTCAAAGAAATCATTGCCTATTATTTGCTGACGATGGTCGCGCGGGCGTTTTCGAGCATGCCCAATTTGGCGTCCGGCATTGCCCAGCAGATACGCGAGGGCGAGATCAAACGCTATCTGATTCAACCGATTGACTTGGTTGGTTTCTTGTTATTGACGCGGATCGCTCACAAGTTGACCTATTACGTCGTTGCGATCGCCCCGTTCGCCTTGGTCTTTTTTCTGTGCCGCGGTTATTTCGTCGAGGGTTGGCCGTCGCTGCCGGTGTTCGCCGCTTTCTCAGCATCGTTGATCATGGGGTTCTTGATCGGCTTCTTTATGGAAGCCTCGATCGGGATGATCGGATTTTGGTTTCTCGAAGTCTCGTCGCTGCTGTTTGTGTTCATGTTGTTCAGCTTCTTTTTGTCGGGACACATGTTTCCGTTGACCCTGCTGCCCGACAGCATCGAACCGTTTGTCCAATTTTTGCCGTTCAAGTATCTGGCGTATTTCCCTGCGGCGATTTTCTTGGGCAAAGTGGAACCGGACGCGTTGCCAATGGAATTGAGCATTCAGTTCGCCTGGCTGGTGTTTTTCATTTTCGTGTGCCGCTTTGCTTATTCGCGTGGCATGAAGCGTTACAGCGGATATGGAGGATAGGACCATGGCAGCCCCAATTGCTGACGAGAATCCCAAGCACAGCCCGCACTATGGAAAGGTGTTCCTGACGTTTGCCCGCAATTCGCTTGTGCGTGACATGACGTTCCGCATGAATTTCTTTTTGCAGTGCATCAGCAGTGTCGGCTGGACGCTGATGAACGTCGGCTTCTATTTGATCATTTTCCAGTACACCAATACGATTGGCGAAGGATCCGGGTGGGACCGCGACAAGTTTTTCGTCTTTCTGGCAACGACTTGGTTTATCAACAGCTTGGTGCAAGCGTTTTTCATGCCCAATGCGGAAGAGTTCAGTGAACTGATTCGCACCGGCGGATTGGACTTTGCCCTACTGAAACCGATCGACACTCAGTTTCTGATTTCGTTCCGGCGAATCGACTGGAGTGCGTTGTCGAACTTTGCCGCCGGTTTGGTGATCTTGGTCGCGGCGCTCTATTCGCTCGCCACGCGTGAAGTCGATCCGATGGTCCCCACGCTTTTGTCCGCGGTGCTGTACGTGGTGTTTATCGGCTGCGGCGTGGCGATCATGTACAGTTTGATGATCTCATTGAGTGCGACGAGCATTTGGCTGGGCCGCAACCAAACGCTCTACAATTTTTGGTTCTACATCACTAACTTCAGCCGCTATCCGATGGAAATCTACAACCGCGGGTGGGGAACGCCGCTGTATGGATTCTTTACGTTTGTGATCCCGGTGTTGCTGGTGGTCAATGTGCCAGCACGGTTGTTGGCCAAACCGATCCAACCACGAACCGATTGGGAATCGATGCTGGTGGTGTGGGCCGTCGTCGCGACCGTGCTGAGCGTGGTGCTGAGCCGATGGGTGTTTAAGAAAGCACTTTTGAGCTACCGCAGCGCCAGTTCGTAAGCAGATCGGGCTGCAAATCGGCGGCTCGCCCCCAGGAAGGCCCGTTGCCAATTTTGCCCATCCTGACTACCAATACGGTATGCCTATCGAGCCAAGCCGCAGCCGTTTTTCCAGTTACCGCGAAAAAATTCGCCAACGCAATTCGCGTAAAAAATCCTCCGAGCACCATTCGTACCATGGCTCGGGACGGAGTGCTCGTAAACTCGGCACTCGCGAACGAGGGTTCTGGGAACTGTTTCGTGAATTCATCCGGCTGATCAGCAACTACCACCGCCAGATCGCGGGCGCGATCGCGTTATTGACCGTCGGGATCGTGCTGCGGTTGATTCCACCGGTGGGGACGAAATTGGCGATTGACTCGGCGCTTTCGACGCCGCGAAAACCGCTGCCCGATTGGACATCAGGGTTGGGGTTGCCGACCGAGCCGTTTTCACTGCTATTGGCGATCGCCGGTATCGTGACGGTGGTCACCATCCTGGCGACGATTGCCCACTTATCGAGTCGCTGGATCGCAACCAAATCGGTCAACCAGGCCCAAGTCGGAATCCGCCGCCGCGTGTTTGATCACGCGATCCGCTTGCCGCTGCAAAACGTCTACGACATGAAAAGCGGCGGCGTGGCGAGTCTGATTCGCGAGGACGCCGGCGGGGTTGCCGAATTGATCTTCAGCATCCTGTACAACCCGTGGCGGGCGATCGTTCAATTCATCGGCAGCCTCGTGATCTTGATGCTAGTCGATTGGAAATTGATGCTCGGCGGACTGCTGTTGTTGCCGGTGGTGTGGGTCACGCATCGCACGTGGATCAACCGCATTCGCCCGCTGTACAAAGACATCCGCATGCAGCGGCAGAAGATCGATGCCGGCGCGACCGAGACATTCGGCGGCATCCGAGTCGTGCGAACGTTCGCGCGTAGTCGCAGCGAATCGTCGCGTTTTGTCCGTGAAGGCGGCTTTTTGGTGCGTCAACAACTCTTTACATGGTGGTGGACGCGGATCATCGAAACGGTTTGGGAGGTCATCATCCCGCTGGCTTCGACCGGACTGCTGCTGTACGGCGGTTATCAAATCATTCAATCCGAGCTGACGCTTGGCGATCTGATGATGTTCTTGGTTTACCTGACCATGCTGCTAGACCCGCTGGCCACCTTGGCGGGCAGTGCGGTCGGATTCCAAAACAATCTAGCGGGGCTCGATCGGGTGTTGGACGTTTTGGAGATCGAAGAAGAACTGCCAAGTCGGGCCGAAGCGGTCACGCTTGATCGCAATCGAGTCGATGGCAGGGTCTCGATCAGCAATGTTTCGTTTTCGTACCCCGGGTCGGACACGATGGTGCTGAAGGACATCTCACTGGAGGTCAACGCTGGCGAGACCGTCGCCTTGGTCGGCCGCAGTGGTGCGGGCAAGACAACGCTGACCAACTTGATCGCCCGGTTCTATGATCCCGATTCAGGCTCGATTCAACTTGATGGCCGGGATTTGAAAGACATCCAACTCGAAAGCTTCCGCCGGTTGCTAGGCATTGTCGAACAAGACGTGTTCATGTTCGATGGCACGATTCGCGAGAACATCGCCTACGCGCGACGCAACGCGACCGATTCGCAGATCGCCGAAGCCGCTCGGGCCGCCGCTGCAGACGAGTTCATCAATGCGTTACCCAACGGATACGATTCGATCATCGGCGAACGAGGCGTCAAACTCTCAGGGGGTCAACGTCAACGACTGGCCATCGCCCGAGCCATTTTGGCCGATCCGCGAATCTTGATTCTCGATGAAGCGACCAGCAATTTGGACAGCGAAAGCGAGCGATTGATCCAGCACAGTCTTGCCGATCTGCTGAAGGGACGCACGGCGTTTGTGATCGCCCACCGGCTGAGCACGATTGTGGGAGCCGACAAGATCGTCGTGCTCGAAGACGGCCGGATCGCCGACGTGGGCACGCACGAACAATTGCTCAGCCGCGTGGGACACTATCGTGACATGATCTACCTGCAAATGAACGAAACCGTCCCCGCCATCACGTCGTCTTGATGTTCGTGTTCATCACGACAGCCCCCACGTTGGTAAAAATGAACTAAGATACAGTGCTGCCCCATTGCGACACGGGTCTGAAATGCGTGCTCGCTTTGCCGGCGGCACCGCGTCGTTGCATTTCATTCGTCCCTTGCTTGCCCCCTCTTTCTGCACATGAAGATCAAATGTCCCGCTTGTTCAGCGGTCTTGAACATCCCGGAATCCGCTGCGGGAAAAGTTGTTAAGTGTCCGTGTGGAAAGCAGTTACGGGCTCCTGGCGGCGCAGCCAAACCGGCCGCAACGGCGGCGGCCGCGGCAAATCCCAACCGAGCTCCGGCCGCACAACGACCGACCGCACCGCGTCCAGCTCCGCAGCCGGCCGGCCCCTCGGCGGGCGACTTTGATCCGGCGATGTTTGACGATTTGACCGATGACGACTTGAAACAACCGGTCTTACCGGTTCAGCGTCCCGGTTTTGGCGGAGGCGCCCCTGCGGCCACCAACCCCTACGCGGTCGGTGCTGCCGGAGCAATGCCATCGCCATCCAGCGGCAATATCGCGGGGATCGGAAAGCGAATTGGTGGGGCGCTACTGGATGGTCTGTTTTATATGGCCGGCTATATCGTGGTCGCGGTGATGATGGGGCTCTTGATGCCCGCAGCGGAAGCGGGTGACAACCCGGCGGCTACGGGAATTGGCCTCGTCATCCTGCTGGTTGCCCTGTGCATCATGCTGGTTCCGTTCATCATCAACATGGTGCTGATCTCGATGTCCGGACAAAGTCTAGGCAAGAAGATTGTCAAAACACGCATTGTCGACCGGCACACCGGCATTCCCGTCGGTTTTCTGCACGGAGTGCTGATTCGAAACCTGGCCTTCGGTGCCATTACCGGAATTCCAATCATTGGTGGCGTTATCGCATTGGTCGATATCGGTTTCTTGTTCAGCGAGAACCACGAAACGCTGCATGACAAGCTGGCCCAGACGCTAGTGGTCGAAGCTTAATGGCCGATCACGCCTAACTCCGCCACCGTCGCAAACTCGCGTCCGTCCTGTTCCGACGTGGCTCGCAGCAAGACGTAACGTCCGGAGACCGGATCACATGGAATCGTTTGAGGCATTCGCGTTTTGGCAAGCTCGGCCGTGACGACGGGATCGGCGAAGTGATCGGCAGAATCGCTAACGCAGAACTCGATGTTCTTGATCGCGCCATTCCAACCGCCGTCTTGTCGAGCCAGATAGACAAAGCCTTCGATACGGCGAACGTCGCCTAAGTCGATCACCAATTCATGAGGCGGCGGCGTAATGCCACCACTGAACTTAGTATGCCACAGCGTTTCGGGATCGCCGTCGATGACATGACGAGCGAATTTGCGGTTCGCGACATTTTCGCTGCTAAATCGCACCACGCTCCAACCCTTGTTGGACAACATCCCCTTGCTGGGCATCGTCATCGCGGATTTGTTTTTGCGAGTCTGCTTTGCCGGCGGCTTGCCCCCAAACTTTGCCGCGCGATCACGCTCGTGTAGCTCTCTGGACTCGAACGTTCCTTCGACCACCGGTGTATGAGCTTGTTCGGCAAACGCCTTTAGTTTGGCAAGCACACTTGGGTTCGCCTGTGCGACATTCATCGACTCGCTGACGTCGTGATCCAGATCGTACAATTCCCAATCCGCATCCTTTTTCGGTTGGATCGCTTTCCAATTGCCCATTCGGACCGCGGTTTGGCCGCTGATTTCCCAATACAAGTATTCATGTTTCGCCTGCGGATGTCCCGCGGCGGTTTCGCCGATCAATTCAGGCAAGATGCTAATGCCGTCAATGTCCGCCGGAGCGGTCGCGCCGGTCACCTCGGCAATCGTCGGCAGGATATCGGGAAAGTACCACAGCAGATCGCTGACTGTGTCCGGTTCAATTTTGCCCGGCCAACGTGCGACCACGGGAATCCGCAATCCGCCTTCGTACAGTTTTCCTTTCTTGCCACGAAACTCGACTCCGGTGGTGGGATGTTTATTGGCTCCATGAACCCCACGCGGCTGTTCTTTTGACGCAAAGTAGTCCGCACCTCCATTGTCGCCACTGAAAAATACCAACGTGTTTTCGTCGAGCCCCAACTCTTTGACGAGGTCGAGAACCTCGCCGACTTGGCGATCCAACATCGTGACCATCGCGGCGTAACGTTTTGCTTGCTCGGGCAGTGCCAAGTCTTTGTAGATCGCCCAGGCGGGATCGTCATCGGGAATGTCGAAAATGCCATGCGGCGGAGTGACGGGCAAGTAAGCAAAAAACGGTTGGTCCTTGTGCTCGCGAATGAACTTCGTCGCCTCGTCCATGATCACGTAATGCGAATAGGTATCACCGTTGCTGTTGCCATGGTTTCCCGCCAGCGGTATTTCTTCGCTGTTCCGCAGAATGTAGGGCGGATAATACGAGTGCGCGTGAACTTGATCGTAGTAGCCCACGAACACATCGAACCCGTGTTTTTCAGGGACGCCGGTCGATCCACGTCCACCGCATCCCCATTTCCCAAATCCGCCTGTGGCATAGCCAAGTGGCTTCAACATCGAAGCGATCGTTTCCTCGTCTGCTCGCAGTGGCGTTCCGCCTCCGTTGGACCGCACCGACGTGTGACCGCTGTGCTTTCCGGTCAAGAAACAGCAGCGAGTTGGGGCACATACTGACGACCCGGCCAAGCCTTGAGTGAAGCGAATCCCTTCGGCTGCCATGCGGTCGATATTGGGCGTTTGAATGATTGGGTTGCCCATAAACGAAGGCTCGAAATAGCCGAGCTCGTCGGCCATGATGTAGATCACGTTGGGCCGCGTCGTTTGAGCGTCGGCATGGCTGGCGACCCAAAGAATGAACACTCCCATCACGCTCAGACAAATTCGGTTTTGCATCAATCGCACTCACATATTGATTTCGGGGGAAACGGACGCGCCCAAGTCACCGCAACGAACGATTCACACAGCGAACGATTCACGCAGCGGTACCAAGTCTCCACGATACTCGATCCACCACCACGCTGCCGCCGTGCTTGGGGATTGGCTCACCATTTTGGATTCGCCCACGTTTTGAGACTGGGTCGTGGCTTGAGGTTGGGCCGGGGCTCGAGATTGATGCCAAACGGAAGGGGCGACAACTCGATTGTGGCGTTTGCCAAGCCGACACTGGGGGTACTTCTTCGACCTCAGAACCCCCTCAATATCCCTGGCCCACCTGAGCTGGGGTTTGGTATAGTGGGCTCTCTCGACACCCACCCCCAAAATCCTTCCTGCAAAGCTCGACCCTACCCATGAAGTCTATTGCCAAAGTTGCGTGCGTTTCGTTGCTCGGGGCCTCCACTCTGCTGTTGAGTTCTTTCGCGGTCGCCGGCGATGCCGATTGGCCTCAATGGCGAGGCCCCAACCGTGACGGTTACGCAGCTCCCCAAGCGTTGAAAAAGTCCTGGGAAGACGCCGCCCCCCAACTTCGATGGTCGTTCACCAACGCAGGACGCGGCTACTCGGCCGTCGCGGTCGTCGATGGACGGCTCTATACGATGGGCAGTGACAACGAAAAGTGTTACGCGATTTGCTTGGACGCAAAGACCGGCGAAAAGATCTGGGAAACCGAAGTGGCTCGCGCCAGTACCGCGGACGATTACAACCACGGCTGGGGTGGCGGACCACGCAGCACGCCGACCGTGGATGGCGACCAAGTCTTTGTGCTTAGCGACATCGGACAGCTCGCCGCACTTTCTAAAGCGGATGGCAAAGTCCAATGGACGACCAATTTCGTCAGCGATCACGGTGGCAGCATCCCGAAGTGGGGCTACGCCGAATCACCGCTGATTGACGGAAACCGCGTTGTCGTGACACCGGGCGAAGCCAACTTTATGATCGCACTGGATCGCAAGACCGGCGAAAAAGTGTGGAGCAGCCAAGGTATCAATGCGCCCGCACAATACGTTTCGATCATCAAAGGCAATGTTGGCAACAAGTCGTTTTACGTGACCGCCAGCAAACCGGGACTGATTGCTGTCGACACCGAATCGGGAAAGCAAGTCTTTAGTGATTCGACCACAGGAAATAACGTCGCGGTGATCCCCACCCCCGTGCTGTCGGAAAACCTGCTGTATCACACCAGCGCCTACGGGGCGGGCAACACGCTGCTGAAGTTAAACGCCGAGGGCGGAAAGATCACAGCCGAATCGGTTTACCATTTGGCTGGCAAATCGATGCTGAACCATCACGGCGGCGTCGTGCTGCATGAAGGCGTGATCTACGGATGCACCTTTGCCAACGGTGGGATGTGGATGGCGCAAGACTTGGAGAGTGGTGAAACATTGTGGGAGCAGAAGTTGCGTCCCAATCGCAGCGGATCGATCTGTTTTGCCGACGGCATGCTGTACTGCTACAACGACGAAGAGGGATCTGTCGTCTTGGTCGAACCGAATCGCGCCGAGTGGAAGCCCAAGGGAACCTTGACGCTGCCACGGCAAACCGAACTGCCACGTGACAAGGGAGCCATCTGGGCACACCCGGTGGTCGCCGACCAGATGTTGATCATCCGCGACCAAGATTTGATCTTTGCCTTCGACATCGCCCGCTAAAGAGCGGATTTCGATGTGGGATAGGCTTCCCAGCCTGTCATCGCATACAAATTTTTTCGTAGCGAAACTCGCCAAGAGTTTCGGTTACAGCCAGGGTGGCCGAAAGTCTTCGCGACTTTCGCTACTCGGAACCTCTGACAGGCTGGAAGCCTATCCCACACTTTAACGTTGGTAGATGGGCAGGTAGCCGTGGTCCAATTGCAACATGATCAAGTTGCATGCGGTCACGTAGACCGGGTGAATTTGGCCTTCCCAGAACCCGTCCGGCCGCTGCTCGCTGACGATACGGTCGTACAAACGGTCGCGGAACGTCGTCCACAACTCGTCGCCTTGGCGATAAACCACTTGGCTGTAGTACAAATACGTGTAGTGCCAATGGCCAAACGCGCGTGTGGAATCGCTGATGTCATGCAGCGATTCCTTGGCATACGCCAGCATCTCAGGCACATGCTCGCTGTCGTAATCACCGGCGTTGTATAGCGCAGCCAGTGCAGCAGCGGTAATTGCCGGCCGGCTGCTTCCTTTCTGGCGACTGCTATAGCTGATCCCGCCATCCGGGTTCTTGCACTCGTAGATGTATTCTTTCGCTTTCGTGATCACCTCGGCGCTAACGGGAATCCCGGCGTTGCGGCAGCCACGAAGTCCTTGCACCTGAGTGATCGTGGTCGAGCCTTCGTCGAAATCATTTCCCTCGCGAGCCGAAACGTAGCCCCAGCCCCCCGCGGCGGTCTGTGCATTCCCGCTGAACTCCACCGCCTTGGTCAACACTTCGACCAATTCTTCGCGGCGATCCAACAGCCCTTCTTCGCCCAAAACTTGCGACAAGAACAGCATCGAAAAGCCGTGCCCGTAGGTGTAGCGGGGATCCGACTGCGGATCTCCGATCAAACCGTTGTCGCGGCTCTTGCTGATCAAATAATCGGCAGCACGGGCGATCTCTTTGGCGTACGGTCCTTGGGTGGTTGTCGATCCGCTGCCGATCATCGCCGTGCCGGCCAACGCCGCAAGTGCGGTGGGATAAGCCTGCGTGTTCCACTGACCACGCGAGGATTGAGTGCGGCTGAGCCAATTGAGTCCCTTGGTGATCGTATCGCTCCAGCGTGGATCACGGGCAGCGTAGGCTGTCCGCGAACTCGCCGCCGTGGCTCCGGCAACCGACAGAACCGCAGCAGTACGAAGCCAGTCTCGGCGTGATGTTTTTTGCGTCATGAGGAAAGTCGGTGACGTATTGGATGGGACAAATTCGAGATACAGCGAGCGGCGATTCGCTCACGTCCTTCAATTCTAGCGATTCAGCTCGCTGCGACGAACCGCAACCTTGATTATTCGTGAAAACGGGGGCGGATCACAAATCAACGAAAGCATTTTCTCGTAGCCACCTTCGCCAGAAGGTGGTGATTCGTAGTGGCCGGCAACCATCCACGCTCTGGCAAGCGTAGCTACGGAACGCAAATGCCGTAATTTACCGTCTCTAAATGCCTCACAGCGTTGCCGCAAGCGGCTCGTAAATCGTCGAAAGTCTTGACGACTTGTTGATCTAATGAGCCGCGACGCGTCAGCGGCCGGGTCCCACACGATACCCGGTGCCTTACGGCCCACGGCTCACCCTTGCGATTTCCATTTGGAGTAAATCAACAAGCCGTTGACGGGTTGTTGATTCAGTGAAGCTTCCTGCGGCAACGGGTGTATGATGGACTTCCTAGTCCGTCAATGGCGCATTCGACGGACTAGGAAGTCCATCGTACGAATAAAACAACGAAAGTCTTGACGACTTCCGCTACGGGGACGGGGGGTATTTTTTAGTCGACTAGGGGAACGACGAGGCGGTGCAGACCACGCTTTTGCTGGCAAACCGGGCAGAAAAACGTGCTCCGCTGGGCCTGGACGATCCGCCGGATCACGCCGTCGTAACAGCGTGGACAGGGGTCTCCGGCACGAGCGTAGACCTGATGATGGGCTTGATAGCCACCTTCGCCATTGAGTGCATTGCGGTAGGTGCCATCCCCCAATGTGCTGCCCTCGTATCGAATCGCTTCCTCTAACACATGCCGCATCGCCGACTCAATTCGCTGCCACTGAGCCACGGTCAGCCGGTCACAGCGAGTACGAGGATCGATCCCGGCAATAAACAGTAGCTCGGCGGCATACAAATTCCCCACGCCCGCCACCACTGCTTGATCCAGCAGAGCGACTTTGATCGCGCGTTGGCTCTTCCCCAATTTCGCTTTTAACTGCTCCGCCGTGATCGACAGCGCATCGACCCCAAGTTTCGCGTCGACAAGCGTTTCGACCTGTTTAGGCGTTAACAAACGGACGGTCCCTAGACCGCGGCGATCCCAAAATAACAACTGGTCTCCCGCAGGCCCGGTCAACGTGATCCGCAGCCGGAGATGCTCCAGCGTCGGCGGATCCGCCAACAACACCAAACCGGTCATGCGAGGTTCGATCACGATGGTTTGTGCATCTTCGATTCGCAGCATCACGCGTTTGCCGCGGCGGTCGACGTCGACGATATGCTTTCCGCGAAGCCGACGATCAAAGGCATCGATTCGCGGCGTCATCAGAATTGGCTTTCGCTCGCAGGGCGGCCGAATCACGGCATCAATCCGGCTGCCGACAATCGGCAACACTCCCCGGCGCATGGTTTCGACTTCGGGTAGTTCAGGCACAGATTCTCTTTTGGCACGCGATCGCTGCATTGACCATTGATTGACCTCGGGCGACAATCTTAACGAAAACTGATTGCCATTTTCAGAGCCCCCGCTCGAAGATCCCGTTCATTGATCCTGTTTAGAGACCCAATATGAGCCTGGAAGAAGCCGCAGCCCCCCACGCCACCGCATCGGTTCCCGATATTCGCGGGCGTTTTGGTGATTTTGGCGGACGCTTTGTTCCTGAAACGCTGACCCGCGCATTGGATCAACTCGCCGAAGAGTACGACAAAGCCAAGAAAGATCCCGAGTTTCAACGCGAATTGTCGTCGCTGCTGAAGACATTTGTCGGTCGCCCCAGCCCCCTCTATCACGCTAAACGGCTGACCGACTCGGTTGGCGGTGCCCAAATCTGGCTCAAACGCGAAGATCTAAACCACACCGGTGCTCACAAGATCAACAATACGATCGGGCAAGCCCTGCTGACCCTTCGCATGGGCAAGACTCGGGTGATCGCCGAAACCGGAGCGGGCCAGCACGGTGTCGCCAGCGCCACGGCATGTGCCCATTTTGGTTTGCCGTGCACCGTTTATATGGGCAGCGAAGATATTCGTCGGCAAAAACCAAACGTATTCAGCATGAAGCTGCTCGGTGCGGAAATCTGTCCCGTCGAAAGCGGCTCGAAAACGCTTCGCGACGCTGTCAACGAAGCGATGCGAGATTGGATGGCGTCGGTGGAAAGCACGCACTACATCATCGGCAGCGTGATCGGACCGCACCCCTTTCCGATGATGGTTCGCGATTTCCAATCGGTGATCGGCCGCGAAACTCGCGAACAGTGCCGCGATTCGTTTGAGCGGCTGCCTGATTGTGTCGTCGCCTGTGTCGGCGGCGGCAGCAACGCAGCCGGCATGTTCTATCCGTTCGTCGAAGACGATAATGTTCGCATGGTCGGTGTCGAAGCCGGCGGCCGTGGCACCGCGCCTGGTGACCACGCGTCCCCGTTGACCTACGGCAGCCCAGGTGTCCTGCACGGCAGCTTCAGCTACGTGATGCAAGACGAAGACGGCCAAACGTGCAACGTTCATTCGATGAGCGCCGGTTTGGATTACCCCGGCGTCGGTCCCGAGCACAGTTATTGGAAAGACACCAAACGAGTCGACTACCTGGAGTGCACCGACGATGCTGCAATGAAGGCGTTTGACCAATTGGCACGCACCGAAGGGATCATCGCGGCACTCGAATCGAGTCACGCAGTGGCTCGGGCGATGACGTTGGCCGCCGAGATGAAACCCGACCAACATCTCGTCGTCTGCTTGTCCGGCCGTGGTGATAAGGACGCCATGGAAATCGCCCGTCTCCGCGGCGAAACCTGGTAACCCGCTTCACCTCCCTCTGACCTTCAGCGAGATTCCTGATGTTAAAACTAACCTGGCTATCCCACGCTAGCTGGTTGATTGAAACCGACGAAAATCGCATCCTGCTGGATCCCTTTTTTAGCGACAATCCCGCAGCCAAATCGACAGCGGATGACCACCGGGACATCAGCCATATATTGGTTTCCCATGGTCATTTTGATCATGTCGCCGATGTGGCGGCGATTGCCAATCGTGATGACAGTACCGTGGTGGCGATTTTCGAGATCGCCCAGTGGTTCGCGGAAAAACATCAAGTGCAATCGACCGTCGGCATGAATTTGGGCGGCAAGACGCAGCTGCCATTCGGCACCGTAAAAATGGTTCCGGCACTGCATAGCAGCCAATTGCCGGACGGATCGTACGGCGGCAATCCCGCGGGATTCGTGCTCGAGATCGATGGCAAACGAATCTACTTTGCCTGTGATACCGCGTTGTTTTCCGACATGCGGCTGTTCGCACACCAAGTCGATGTCGCCGTGCTGCCGATCGGAGACCTGTTTACGATGGGGATCGACGACAGCATCGAAGCGACCAATTTGATCGAGCCGAAATGCGTGCTGCCGACGCACTACAACACTTGGCCTCCGATCGAACAAGACGCCGAAGCGTGGGCCAAACGGGTCAGCAGCGAAACCGATGCGATCCCGGTCGTACTGAGCGTCGGCGAGAGCTTCACGGTTTAGGGTTTAGCTCGGGGCTAGTACTTAGGATCGAGCGTAGCGGAAGTCGTCAAGACTTTCGTCGTCCAGATTTTCGCTGTCAGGAATGACCGTTTCGTCGTCCAGGATGATCGAAACTCTTGACGGCTTGTTGATTTAGTGAAGTTTCCTGCGGCGAGGGTGTATGATGGACTTCCTAGTCCGTCAATGGTGTATTCGACGGACTAGGAAGTCCATCGTACGAATAAATCAACAAGCCGTTGACGAGTTCCGCTACGCAAGAAAAACGCGAAGATCGCGGAGCGATCAGCGACTTTATTTTGACGGGGCTTCTTTCTCGCGAACTTGGACGTCATCGCCGACGACTTTGACTTCAAAGCAATCGACTTTCACTCGCGGGTTGTCCTCCCACGTTCCATCGTGAATACAGAAACGCCAGGCGTGCCAGGGGCAGGTCACGACGTCGGTTTCGGGATCGACATGACCTTCGGCCAACGAGGCGCCCATGTGGGGACAAAGGTCGTCGATCGCGTACCACTCGTCTCCCTTGCGAAAAATCGCGACCATCCGGCCATCCACGGGAACCGCTCGTCCGACGCCCTCTTCAAAGTCACTGACTTTACCCACCGTTTCAAAATCGCTCACGCAAATATCCTCATATTTTGTTATGGTTTCAGATTGAGCCCGATCATCCGCTTTTCGATACGGCATCTACTTTAACGATGAAGCAGCGATTCCCCTACCTGACAACGATTGGAATTCAGCGACTATGATTAATCAACAACGCCGCCGATTACTTGAGTCCCGGGTTTGGCCGCATGTTCAAACGCCCGCCCAATACGTGGGGGGGGAACGCAATATTGTCGTCAAGGATCATCGGCAATTGCGAGGCCGATTGTGCCTGGGGTTCCCCGATGCCTACACGATCGGGATGAGCCATCATGGGTTGCAAGTGCTGTATTCGTTGATGAATCGGCGTGACGATTGGTGTGCCGAACGGGTTTTCACGCCGTGGCCGGACATGGAGGCGTTACTGCGAAAGCACGAAATCCCGCTCTATTCGCTCGAAACGTTCACCTCGCTTGCCGATTTTGACGTGATCGGGCTGAGTCTTCAGTACGAAATCAGCTCGCCCAACGTGCTGACCATGATCGACCTAGGCGGCATTCCGCTCGAATCGGTCGATCGCACGATGGCCGATCCGCTATTGGTCGCCGGAGGCCCTTGTTGTCAAAACCCCGAACCGATGGCCGATTACTTCGACGTCATGATCATGGGCGATGGCGAACCGGCATTGCCTGAGATCTGCGACCTGTGGATCGACCTGCGTCAGCGGTATCGACGCGACGATGGCACGTTCGCTGGCGGCGATGAAGGACGCCGACAGCGTGAAGAGGCGGTTGCGGAAATCGCTCAAAAACTTGCGTATGCTTACGTGCCGCGGTTCTATCACCCCGAATACGAAGACAATCGTATCGTCTCGCTCTCTCGCACCCGCGATGATGTTCCGGCGACGATCGCCCCCAGCGTGATCAGCGATCTCGATGGCATCCCGCTGCCCACCTCGCCGATCGTACCCTACATCGATTGTGTGCACGACCGAATCGCACTCGAGATCATGCGTGGATGTCCCCATCTTTGCCGGTTCTGTCAAAGCACCGTGATCAAACGTCCGCTGAGAATTCGCGAGGTCGATACGATTGTCAACGCGGCGATCGAGAGCTATCGCAACACTGGTTACAACGAGATCAGCGTGCTGTCGCTGTCCAGCAGCGATTACCCACACTTCGCCCCGCTGATCCATCGACTGCATGAGGTGTTCCGCCCGCTTGGCGTGAACATCAGCGTGCCGAGTTTGCGAGTGAATGATCAACTTCGCACATTGCCTCAGTTGATCGGCAATGATCGCCGCAGCTCGCTAACGCTAGCACCCGAGGTGGCACGCGACGACATGCGGGAACAAATCCGCAAGAAGATCAAGAACAGCGATCTGATCGAGGGTTGCCGCGTCGCGTTTGAAAACAACTACGAAAGTGTCAAGTTGTACTTTATGTGCGGTTTGCCGGGCGAACGTCCGGTGGATCTTGACGGCATCGTCGACTTGGCCGAAGAAATCGCCACGGTGGGTAAACAGGTCAAAGGCCGCTACCCGCGAGTGACCGCGTCGGTATCCAACTTTGTCCCCAAGGCACACACGCCATACCAGTGGAACGGGATGCAGCGACGCGAGTATTTCAAATGGGCTCACAAGTATTTGTGGAGTCGCCGCAAAATTCGCAGCGTGAACATCAAGTGCCACGACATCGAAACCAGTTTGCTTGAAGGGGTGCTCAGCCGAGGCGATCGCCGCACCGGCAAAGTCGTCCGTTTGGCGTGGGAGCGTGGTGCTCGCATGGATGGATGGACCGAATACCTCGATCCCGAGCGATGGTGGTCCGCGATCGAAGATGCCGGATTGGATGTCGAACGACAAGTCCATGACAAGTACGAAATGATGGACAAATTGCCGTGGGATCACGTCAACGTCAAATTCGGCCGTGCGTATCTAGAGAAAGAGCAGGGCAGGGCAACGGTGCAGTTGGCCGCCATGGCCAACGCCACGTAGTGGCGATGCTTGTCTCATATTTTTGGTGCCGTTGGCCTGCTACCTCTCCCAGCAACTTTGCAGACTGCTGCTTTAGCAGCAATCCCATAGGCCGGAGGCCGAAACAGGACCTGCCGTTGGCGTGAGCCAACGGTTTATGGGCGACCTGGCGATGTAAGGCCGGAGGCCGACACACGGACGGCGGAGTGTGTCGGCCTCCGGCCTGAAAATCAATGCTACTAAGTCAGCATTCTCCTTGGTTTGGCAGAGGTCGAGCAAAGCCTTCAGCAATGCTCGGGTGAGGGCGACCGAGCAAGTGGAGGCCTGATGCCAGCTCAGCTGCTCGGTCGGCCCTCACCCGAACGAGGCCTCAAGAGCCCGTTCGACCTCTCCCAGCTTCGCCGGGAGAGGTGACTCGCTTCTGCCACCATTCCTACTTCGCTGTCCGCTCAATCTGCAAATCCTTGAACTGGACGACATCATTCAAATCCCACTGCTGTACCGCCGAACAAATCACCACCATCGTGTGAATGTCCTGCGGAACAGTGACCTTTGCATGAATCGCTCGCCACGATTCGGGTACACCATCTTCGGGGAACGCGACGACGTTGTGCGAGGTTGATTCCAACCATTTGCCATCCGCCGTTTTGAATTGCACCGCCAGACTCGTGAGGGCGCGACCGGTTTGCTGGACGCGAACCGAGACGCGGAACTGCTCGCCGGGCTCGACCGTCACCGTCGCCAATCCTGCTGCTTCTGCGGCACCGCGGATCACAACAACATCTTCGCGGATGTCAACGTCACCCGACGGTGTGTCCGCCATCGGTCCACTGCCCAACCACGTCGACCACTGGACCGCAACCTCGTTCCGTGTCGCACCACGATAATCTGGCGATGCCAACGGCTGCAGCTTTGCAACCGGCCGAGTTCCGGTCGCTTCAATGACCTCCTTCAGCACAACGTCACAACCGGGAATCAATGTCGGCCACTCGGGATAGACATCTTTGTTGTGCCACAGTGCTGTTTCGGCGGGCTCAGGCCACCAGCGTCCATGTTCACCATAAATCCACACCAGCCCGTCACCGTAGTCGATCGCCGCTGCGAGATTGCGGCGAAATAACGCCAATCGATCCGGATTCTCGGGCTCGAGCGTATAACGTCCTGCCAGTTCGGGATGAATCGCATCCATGTAGATAGGAAAAGCAACCTTCAATTGTTTTGCATACTTGTCACGATTCTCGGGCGACACCAACTGCACCCCGCGGCGGCGAACATCGTCCGCCTCTTGGGCAAAGTCATTCGCCGATTTGTGCCAATACGCGTACTCACACCCGTCATACAGCGTCACACTTGGCGGCAACACATCGAGCCAGCCATCCAAGAACGCCGGCAGCAACCCATACGAGTGCCCCGCCAAACACCAAGATTCGTCGGAGCGGCCGACTGGCGAGGGGCCGCGATAGCGGTGATCGCGTATCAGGTAGCTCATTAGAAAGTAGCTCACCAATTCCACGTCGGGAAACTCGGCGATGACCGCGGTCATCACTTCGCGGCCTCGCTTTCGCGCCGTCGCACGATACTGTTCGAACGGATGGTCGATGGCCGCTTCCTGACGCGAATATTGAAATTGGCGAAACGGTTCGCTGTACGGTTCCGGATCAAACAACACCCCTTTTAATTTCCCACGTTTGGCGATCCGTGCGGCGAGACGCCAGTGATCCACAATCGCGGCCCAACCTTCATCGTCCAGCCAATCGACGTCGCCGGGGTTCGCTTTGACGAGTAGATAAGCCGAGGTCAATTTGCCGACATCGGCATTTTGCAGAGGATCGACGCCAGCGTCGAACGTCAACGACGACCAATCATCGCGACTGTGGGCAGACCAAAACGGATGAGGCATCTCGGCGTCGGGGCGAATATCCAACACCGCTCCACTAAACACAGACGATTGCATCTGCGCCGCGTCACGAGCAAACTGAGTGGTCGTCGGTGCATTCCAGCCGCAAGTGATAATGCGGGGTGGATCAGCAAATAAGTTCGCCGCACTCAGACAAACCCAAAGACAGCTCCCGACGCGGAACCATGGCAAATGCGACAACATCAGTTTTCCGATTTCACGCGAGCGAAACAAGGGACACGACCGGGATATCCTAGCGTATTCCACGTCGGGATTGAAAAGTCATCACATTAATTTTCAATCGAACGAATGTGTGGTCTGTGAAGTAAACGACAACCACCTGGCAACGAGTTTCGGGGTTGAACGCAAACATTTGCAAGGCCGCATTGGCTACATCGGACAAACCAACGCAGCTCGATACAAAAAGCGGATGCAACTATCTGCTCCGATTGACTGGTCTTAAAAATGAACCTAACTCGAAGCGTTCACGGAAGACAGAAAACTTGTTGCGACAGAATGATAGGATGGTCGGCAAGCATCGAAAAGGACAATCGCAACGTAAAGCTAATATCGCATTGGCTCCATATTTATTTCGTAACTTCGGTCTGACGCAGCCGCGTGTTTTAACCGAATACTCCTCGGAACCCAAAACAAACAAAGGGTTAAAAAATCAAAGGTTAGAAAATGGGAAGGCCGATACGAGCGGATTGGGGGGGCATGACGGGCTATTGTTTAACCTTCCATTTTTTGACCTTCAGCAGACGGCGAATGAAAACGGGCTTGGCTGGTGCAGATTCGACAAAAAGGCATCATTCGACTCGATGATTGTGACGTGCTCTGCACGATTCGGGGTCAGAGCAAGCAGGAATTGGTCTCTTGCTTTTCCTGCGTATATTGCCGCCCAGACAGAAAATTGGATGTCTTTTTAAATTTCAGTGAGAAAATACCCATTTCCCGGTGACATCTGTATGTGCGATGAGATGCAAGGACAAATTTCTCCGCCTACGCTGAGATTCAGCGTTTAGGTGTTTCTGCCGCCCCGTCACTGAATGTCCAGCGGCCAAACACCGACACGAACAGACACCGATTGTGAATCAAGCGTACGAAAACAGAGTGGTCCAAGAAGGTGAAACCAATTGACGCAACGTACTTGCAGCAACTGATCGATGCTCAAGGTGCGGCACTCAAACTGTACGCTAGGCAGTGGAGTCGCGCCCCCGAAGACGCGGTTCAAGAAGCATTAATCGAGCTGATGAAACAAACAACGCTTCCGAATGACCCCATAGCGTGGCTGTACACCACCGTGCGGCGTCGGGCGATCAACATGGAACGTGCGGACTCACGACGCCGCAAGCACCAAACTCGAGCTGGCCAAGAGCTGGAATCGTGGTTCATCCCCGCAGAAAACGATGACGACGATGCCGTTGATTGCGAAAGGATGCTAGGTCAATTGGCGGAGCAAGATCGCGAGATCGTCGTCGCACGAATCTGGGGCGACCTTTCATTCGCACAAATTGCAAATCTAGTTTCGCTGCCGCTCAGCACCGTTCATCGTCGTTACCAGCAGGCACTGCTGACACTAAAACAGTCGATCGATCAAACACAGAACCCCGAGGCCAATGATGGATCAAAACAACCACAATCATGATGCAGTACACGGCGATGTACGTTCATTCGAGCAACAGCTGAAGAAATTTCGGCCACGCCCGGTCGGCTTTGATGCTGAAGCGATTTTCGATGCAATCGCCGGGTCCAATGATCCTGTTGTTCGTCCGTCAAACACACGTGGTCGGAATCGATTCCATTTAGTAACCGCGTCCGCATGCGGATTTGCCGCTGGCGTGCTCGTGACGTTTTTGTTGCTAAGCCCCGGCGGTGATTCGACTACCACAAACCAAGAATCGGCGGTGTTCCCTCAGGAGCATCTCGTCCATCAAGAATCAAGCAGCAATCCGTTGCAGTCAGCCACTCCTGTTGATTTAGCGATCCACATGCCGTTGACAGCAGGAAACCTAGCGTCACGACAGAGTTTGCCTGGAAGCGAGCATGTCATGTCGTTCCACTCAAGCGAACACGCAATCTCGTTAATCGGGGGTGAAACGCTCGCCAGCCATGCGACACCCAATGTCGAGCAACTAATCAAAGAACTGCTTGGCGTACGACGGTAACATCGCTTTCGATCTATCGGTTCATTTCGTCCTCTTCTGCGAACTAATACGATGTCCCAATCCTTCCAAGTTTTTTCCAGACTGATCCTATTGCTATTCGTTTGTCTGCTCTGCAAGCAATCCAGTGCCGAACCGCTTGCGAAAAAATCAGCAAAAACATCCGATGGATGGTCGCAGCAAGAATCGGATGAAACTGACATCGTCATCAGGACAAAACAGCTCGTCCTGCATCCGGCTGCGGAGCCTCAACCAGCCATGAAGTATCGGCTAATCCCAAGCGGCTTCGATGCAATGCCTGGAAACGCGTCCCTGTATTACTTGAAAGCGGCCGGCTTCCTTGAACAACAAGGCCCCCGCCATTCGCTCTCGGAATTTTTTTCGAACGCTGCCAAACAAGCCGAAGCGGAAGGTAAAACGCGAGACGAGATGAGACCGTATGTATGGCTCTCGACTCCACCCGCGGACTTGCCAATCGATGACGTCAAAGCGTATTTAGAATTCACGAGTTTTCAGACTGGATTTCTTCGGGAAGCCGCCAGCCGTCGGCATTTTGATCTGAATCGAAACCTCAAGCTGATCGATGACGATATGTTTGGCTACCTACTTCCCGAGATTCAAAACTTTCGTGAATTGGCGCGAAACCAAAGCCTCCGCTGCCGCGTCGCGATTGCGGAAGGCCGCGTGGACGATGCGATTGAAATATTAGGGCAATTGTTTTCAATGGCTCGGCACGTTGGCAGCGACGACTTTCTTGTTTCCGGTCTGGTCGGAAACTCGATCGCTTCGATGGCTTGGAACGATGCTCTGTATCTGTTGCAACATGCCCAAACACCGAATCTGTACTGGGCGTTCGCCGCGATGCCGACGCCGTTAATCGATATGGAACAAGCCTTTGCCGTGGAACGTGAATTTATACACTTGCAGCTAAAGTTGCTTTCAGAGATTGATGAAACGCCTCGCTCTCAAGGTTATTGGCAAGACTTCATCGATCGTTTGTTGCCCGAACTAAGGTCGCTTGAAGTCGAATTCAATCTTCCCACCGGAGATTCTGTCGCGATTCGAGCAAAAATCGAGAAATTCATCTTGGATGCCTATCCCAGTGCCCAAAAGTACTTGATCGACGAGCAGAAATTGAAGCCCGAGCTCGTTAAGAAGTATCCAACCGAGCAGGTGGTGTTCTTGGCAATGGTTCGCTTTCTGGATCGATGGCGAGACGAATACTACAAATGGACGACGCTGCCCTATTGGCAAATTCGCACGAACCCCGCTTTTGTCGAGATCGAAAAAAGGATGCAAACGGAGGCACAGGCGGCGGGCTTATTCGCCAAGCCGTTCAAGTCATGGTCTCCATCGTTTTCAGTGGCTGCAAAAAATGCACAAGCGGGCTGCGAACGAAACATTGCGATGCTACGGACCATCGAAGCAATTCGGATGTACGCTGCCGCACACGGCTCTGAATTGCCGCCATCACTCAACGCACTCGACGTGCCCGCAGCGGTCGATCCATTCACCGGAAGCTTGCTTCAGTATGAACGAAAAGACGATCATGCGGTGCTGAAAGGTTTTCCTGTACCTGGAATGCAACACCAACTGATCCTACGGATTGCTGAATAAGGTTAGTGCCCGAGAGGGAAATCGCTCGGAGCAACGCACATTCACCCTCCGTTGCCCTGACGACCTCCGTTTCCGATTGGATTCTCGTCATCGTTTCCGGTGTCCATTCCAGTGTCCGTCCCATTCGCAGACGCGGAGGCCGATGGATACTCCCAGGGGAACACCTCGTTGGGCTGAGTGACGATAGCAGCAGGGGGCTCACTTGAATACATTTGTCTGACGGATCCGTCGCTTGGATAGCTTGGCATCACATACCCCGTCGTGCACGGACGAGAGTGAAGCGGCAAGCATCGATTGCAGTGCGTCGGTTGATATGCCCTGGGATAACAAATCACTCGCGTGGGAGCGTGATGAACAGGACTGCTTCGAAACAATCGACAGCGATGGAACAAGCCTCCTGCGGCAGCAGCGTAGGGGCCACTTACAATCGCCAAAAAAAATAGGGCAGCAATGATTCGCCGATTCATTGTATTGGTCCTTGAGCGTCGGGATCGGGTTGGGGGAGCATGTCTAAAAGTGTCGTTTTCCAATGCTCGGCATCGGCTTCATCACAGTTGGAACCGAAATTTGCGTTGATCGTAACCACGGCACCTGGCTTTCCAGATATCAAAAAATCTGCAGAGCCGTCCGATGACTCACCAGCATGCAGTAGCGCCGTCCCGCCACCACCCTTTTGCAGCACCAGTTTGGTCCCCGCGGGTGTCGTCACGGTTCGCTTATCATTCCACTTCGGTTTGTAGTAGTGCCCCTGGCTGTGTACATCTCTCCACTTGAGCGTTCCCGCACGCTGTTTGAGGTCGATCACATCTCCTGGAGCCATCTCGGGAATATCCGATAACGAAGCATGCACTACGGCATAAGAAACTTCGACCGGTTTGCGACTGTCATTTTTGATGACATAGGTAAAGGTGACACGGTAAACCCGATCGCCTCCAACGCCAAGAGCTGCCACGTCGCCAATCTTTAATGAATGCGTGATTCCAAGTCGCGTGCTCTCGGCAACCCCCAGTTCGATGTCGTCCAACTGTCGTTGAATCCGTCGCTCCGTCGCATCGAAGCTGACATATAGAAAAATGGTCCACAAACCAATCGCAATCGTCGCCCCGATTTGGAACAGTGCAACGACCGCTGCTAACCACTCCGTTCGCCGCGGCGAAGATTTGCGTGTCGGGATCATTTTTGCGGAGGAGTGGACAGCCATCGACTTGTTGCTCCTTCCGTCATTAGATGCAACACGGCGGCATCAATCATTTCCAATGGTTTAGCAATAATTTTATCCGCCTACTGTGGTGCACCCCAGTGTACGCGAGTTACCTCTGGCTGCGATTACTGTCGATGGACACCAGTCAGTGCTAATTCGGGTTCGGTCGGCTGGGGCTTTTCCCATCCCAATTCAAAATCCTGCCAGTGCATCGATTGCCAAAAAGACAAGTTCCACGGTAGACAGTTGGTAGTCAACCGGAATGGTTGATTCGACAAAAATCAAAACGAAGGGCATTAACTCTGACTCGACAAACCGCAACGTTTTGTGGGTTCATCAAGACGCTGCACCGAGTTCGCATTGCCTCCGCCCGCACGAGAGCACGGAACATTCGATGACGCAAAGTGAAGCTGGGAAAATCGCCCCCATGGTGAGATGAAAGAACGACAACCACGGTTCGAACGTGGTCTCTCCTTGCCTGCATGTTCCTGTCATTTCACTGCTTTGTCGCAACTTCGCATTTCAGCGGTGCATTTCGCGGAAACTAATGCTTTCGCAAGGTTAAAAAATCGAAGGTTAGAAAATGGGAGGGCCAATACGAGCGGATGGATGGCATGGCTGCGATTGGCTTCCGCGAATGTGTGTTTGCACACGAGATTGCGCGGGCGGAATCCACGAATTTAAGAAGTGACGACATCCCATTGCACGCGAATCGAACGATTGCACGCAATTGCATTCGACGAATTCCTAACCCTAATCTTCTGCGGCAGCCTTGCGTCTGACGCGACTGCGCAATTGGGTGAACGATTCAGAGTGTTTGTGCAAGAGCCGGAAGGTTTTCTTGGTGGAGTGCGTTGTTTGCCAGGAGTCTGAAAACGAGCGTCGCTTTATGATGATCCGCCGTGGGTGTCGGGTTCGATGTGGACGTGGACGTCGCGGACTCGCGGCATTTCGATTAGCAACATGTCTTTGACGTCGTGGCCGATTCGGTGGCCTTCATCGACCGACATCTCGCCTGGAACCTGCACGTGGATCTCGACAAAAAACTCGAGTCCACTCTTGCGGACCCTCAACTTCTCGACATACGAGACGCCGGCGACCGCTTCGGCGACTTGACGGGCTCGTGCGACCGTCGCCTCGTCCGCCTGTTGATCCATCATCTCGCGCGCTGTGCTAATGAAAATTCGGATCCCCGTGATCACCAACATGCCACAAACACACAATGCGGCAATCGGATCGATATAGGGTCCCCACTTTCCGACGTACGGCGATACCAAAAGTGAAACCGCCACCGCCGCCGATCCCAAGGCATCGCTGCGATGATCCCACGCGGTCGCGCGCAGCGCCGATGAATCAAGCCGCTGGGCCACGCGAGCGGTGAATCGATACGTTACCTCTTTGACCAACGCACAGACGGCGGCAATCCAACCCGCCAACAATCCAGGCACTCGCAACTCGCCGCCGAATCGCTTTGCCGTTTCGATCGCTAACAAACCGGCACTGAAAGCAACGAGCAGGGCGACGCACAGTCCGGCAATCGATTCGGCTTTGGTGTGACCATAGGGATGATCGTCATCCTCTTCTCGCTGGGCGACACTCAGCGCCCCGCGGACGGCCAACGCGCTGGCGACATCACCAATCGAATTGACTGCGTCGGCAATCAGTGCGGCGGAACCGGTGATGATCCCGCCTGTCATCTTGGCGATCACCAAAACGACGTTCACCCCCAATCCCCACACGGCCGCGCGGCCGGCGTCGACGTAGACACGGTGACGCACCGCAATCGTCGCTTCGTCTCGAGGGGGGGTGATCGACAAGGGCGAGGACTCGCAGGTAGGGGGACGTTCGACAGCTTCGATGAACGTCAGTTTCAAGCTTATCGTACCGCCAAACCATTCCAATTGAACCAGGGCAATTTCCGGATTCATCCCCCCAGCGCGGCGAACCGTGACCTACGTTTTTCCAACGTGTGTCCGCATTGCCCCTCCGTTGCCTGCCTGAACCGCTGCCTGCGAAATCGAAACCATGAGCCCACCACCCAATCAGACCGCAAAATCGGAACAAACCGGCCTGTCCACGCTGTGGTTCGCCGCGACCACGCTGCTGGGCGCGTTTTTGGTTTTCCAAGTCCAACCGGTGATCAGCAAATGTGTGCTGCCGTGGTTCGGTGGCACCCCCGCAGTCTGGACCACCTGCATGCTGTTTTTTCAGCTGCTGCTGTTTGCCGGCTACTTATACGCTCATGTTCTAAAAAGTTATCTCAAACCGTCGATTCAAGGTGCGATCCATTTGTCACTGCTGAGCGCCGCCGCGCTGAGCTTGCCGATCGAACCGTCGGACGCCTGGAAACCGTCGGGCACCGAGTCACCGACACTCTATTTGCTGTGGATGCTGCTGTGTCACGTCGGGCTGCCCTACTTTGTACTGTCTAGCACCGGGCCGCTGATCCAAGCTTGGCTTAGCTATCAAGATTCAAGTGAGAAGATTTACCGACTGTATTCACTTTCGAACGCTGGGTCACTGTTAGCTCTACTGAGCTATCCGTTTGCCGTCGAACCCTTTTTGTCGGTGTCGAGTCAATCGGTCGTATGGTCGCTGATGTTCTGCGGTTTCGTGTTGATCCAAAGCGTGATTGCGATTCGGCTGTTCCGCGTCGTCGATCGTGACGAACCGCAACCCTCTGCATCCGCGCATGAATCCACCACCACGTCGATCCCTTGGCAGCACCGCGTGGCCTGGGTGACGCTGCCAGCGTTTGCATCAACGTTACTGCTTGTCGTGACGAATCATGTCTGCCAAGACGTTGCCGTGATCCCGTTTCTGTGGGTGCTGCCGCTGAGCCTGTATTTGCTCAGCTTTATCATCTGTTTTGATTCGCCACAGTGGTACAAGCCGAAATGGATCGCGCTGGTCAGCATTGTGGCAATCGCGGCGATTCAAACCAAAAATGTGTTGCCATTTTCACTTCAACTGCTCACCGAAGCCAGTTGTTACATGGTGCTGTTGTTAGGCGTGTGTTTGTTGTGCCACGGCGAGGTCGCTCGAGTGAAGCCTGCGGCGCGGTGGTTGACTCAGTACTATGCGTTGCTGTCGGCAGGCGGAGCGATCGGCGGTTTGATTGTCGCGGTCGCGTGCCCGTTGCTGTTTAACCATTTCATCGAACTTCCGTTGACGTTGTCGATTGCTTCGGCGCTGACCGTGGTGATCTTTTTCGCATGTCGTGGTTGGCGGTTGGCCGACTACGATTGGAACGCCGCCAAACAAGTCAAGTTCGCAGTGATGTTGGTGATGGCGTTGCCGATCGTTCACCTTTCGATGGATGGTCATGCGTCAGCCATCGCATCGAACCGCAACTTTTTCGGAGTCCTACGAGTCCAGCAAGACGAGGAAGGAACTCATTTGGTCCATGGCCGCACGATTCATGGCATGCAGCGCCCCGGCGAAGCGTCGTCGCAGCCAACGTCTTACTACTATTACGACAGTGGTGTGGGCCGTGTGATTTCGGCATTGCAAGAACGTTCGCCGTCGATCAAAACCGGCGTCATCGGTTTGGGCTGCGGCGTGCTTGCCAGTTACGGTCGCACGGAGGACGAATTCGACATGGTCGAAATCAATCCTGCGATCCAGCAGATTGCAAGCGAGCACTTTACCTTTCTGAGCGATTGTCCATCGACGATTCGGCATCATCTCGGTGATGGCCGCTTGGTGATGGAACGAATGCACGACAGCCGCTTTGACCTGATCGTGCTCGACGCCTTCAGCAGCGATGCGATTCCCGCTCATCTGTTGACCAGTGAAGCGTTCGAACTTTATCGCATGCGGATGTCGCCGGGGGGGGTGTTGGCCGTGCACGTGTCCAACAACCATCTCGATCTTTCTCCGCTGGTGCACCGGTTGGCGAAAAACGCGTCGCTGGAAAGCCGAGTCGTCTACGGAATCGGTGACGCTTCGATCAGCGTGCATCAATCTTGCTGGGTTATTTTGGCGGACGCCGACAATGCGGTCTGGGATCATCCAGCCATGGCGACGGCTCGCCCGGCGAGTCCCGAGCAGCTTCGCGACGCACCGTTATGGACGGATCAGCACCACAATTTGCTCAGCGTGCTGAATTTGTGGTAGTTGCTAGCCATTCGTTTGAGTGGTGAACATGAGCGTTTGCGAAAAAAAATCTGCAACTTTTCTGGATTGGCTCAAGAAGTCGGAAAAACCGGTATTGCCCGTTGTTTCACGGGTTTGCTAACTTCCGCAGCGTCCCTGGGAGTCAATTTGTGCACCGCACGGTGATCAGTTTGATTGAAGTTGTCGCAGTCGATGGACGATGAAACAAATGTTTCCGCCCGATTCGCGCTGACGAAAGTCTCTTTTCGCTACGACGGATTGCATCCTGGGACAAGGATAGCGGCGCTGACGACCGAAGCGGAAACGGTCAAAATCGAGTGATTTCAAGGAAGATTTCGCTGGATAGGCCCGGTCAATTCACGCGCTTTCGCATCCATCGAACTAACCCACGGCGACTCATCACTGAGTTACGGGTGGTTTGATGGGAGTCACCAGTCCCAAACGGGAGCAATCAGATTATGCAAATTTTTGGCCCTTTTCGTATGTCCGCCTCGCAACAAGCAGGTGGGGCACAACGAACCCAATCCCCGACCCCAGCGACGCCACCGAAATCCGCGGCACCTGTGGATCAGCTCGACATCAGCAGTGCGGCGTCGGGCGTCAATCGGCTCGAGGGTGCGATCGCCGGTGGGGGCGAGATCCGCATCGACCGCGTGGCCGATCTTCGTCGCCAAATTGCCAGCGGCAATTACGATACGCCTGAGAAGATGGATGCCGCCTTGGAGCGGATGTTGGACCAGTTCGCATAGCGACACGGCACTCACACGCCCATCCCGGCTCGGATTTCGCTGATTCGGCGTGGTCAAAGTCGAAAATTTGCGGTAAGACAGTGTTAGGGCATTCAAACAGCTCGCAAAATTGGTGTACTCTTTGAAGAGGACCACCGCGAGCTGTTTCCTCCGTTCGGACGGCGAAATTCGCCCCGCAATGCACCGACGCTACCGCCAATACTTTTCAACGTGTCTGACTCATCATCTCCTTCGCTTCAACCAATCGACGTTTCGCTGACCCCTCAAGAGCGTTTTGAGGAGTACCTGCAAACGCGTGGGCTTCGACAAACCAGCCAACGCAAAACGTTGGTCGATCAAGTCTTTAGTCACCACGACCATTTTGATGCCGACGAACTGATTGATCGCTTGCCTCGAAAAGGGGCCAAGAACTATGTCAGCAGCGCGACGGTCTATCGAACGCTGCGTGAATTCGTCGACGCCGGGCTGCTGAAAAGCTTCCAGCTCGAAGGACGGACGGTCTACGAACACGACTACGGTTACCCCCAGCACGATCATCTGTACTGCACTCGTTGTCGCGAGCTGTTCGAGTTCCAAAGCGAACCGCTCACCAAGCTGCTTGAAGAGATCGGCGTCGAGCATGGATTTCGCATCTCGGGTCACCGCATGATCATCCACGGGGTGTGCCGCGAATGCAGCAAGAGCCGCCGCAAAAAACGCAAGCAAGACTTGGTTTAGTCCAGGATTGGGAGTGGCTTTTGTAGCGGCAGATGGCGTTGGGCCAGCGTCATCTACTTTGGGTAGCGCTCGCGGTGCGGGGCCCGCCCGGTTGCGGCGAGTAAGACGTTCGATTTTGACCGGGCGGCTCATGCCGCACCGCTATAAAAAACATCCGTTTAGTGCAAAAGTGAATGGCGCTGGGCGTTGTGATCGCGGAGCGATCAACAACGTAATCGATCAACGACTCAGTCGTCGCTGGGGTCACACTCGCGGATCTGTTTCAGGATGGCGCCGAAGACCATTTCGTTGGCATCAAAGTCGCGACTCTCGGCCTGGATCTGAATCACAAATCGCTGACCGGCGATCCGCGTCACGATCGTCCGCAGCATGATCAGCAGATCGAGATAGTAGAACTTCAGATCGACCGCCAAACCGTTGTCAAAGAAGGAATCGATCGGCAGGATTTCGGATTCCACCTCGTTGTATTCGGCAATGATGGCATCGCGAATTTCGTCAACAAGCTGCTCGTCCAAATTCTGACTCTGGTCGCGGACGATCGAACAGAACCCGCCGCTTGGCATCTGCAGCGTTGCACTGTTGCCTGCTTCTTCCTCGTCGACAACGGAAGTCCAGTTGTCGGGATACAGGAAACGGAGTCCAAATTCGTCAAAAGTTGCTGGCATTATCTCGTTTTGAATTTTGCGTAATGGGCAGGTGCAAACCCCGCCGCAGTAAGGACGAAGGTGATCGATAAAGGGGACGTTGGCAAAACGTAACATTGGCTGGAAAAAAACACGTCCTCAAGCAACGCGGCGGACGTGGCCCCAATTACCGATCTTTACATTGCTTTTAACAGAGAAATCTTGCTAGAAGAAGTAACGAACGTTCTTTTCCCAACGCGATCAAGCTGAAATGAAATCGAATTTCGCCCTCATGATACTGATGATAGCGGTGTTGGCGTTAGCCGGCTGCCGCTCGATTCGGCGGATTGGCGAAAGTCGGCAATCGATTGCGGCTCGGCGGCTTTCCGGGCAGGGGTTCAAAGCGATGCACAGCAACCAGTGGGATGTCGCTGAAACCTTGTTCAGTGACGCGTTGGAGGTGTCTAGCGCCGATGACCGTGCCCATTGGGGGTTGGCGGAATCGCTTTGGCAACGCGGTGAACATGACGCCGCAATCGAGCACATGGAGCAAGCGGTCCGGCTCAGCGCCAGCGATCCCAAACGGGTCCAGCGACTCGGCCGCATGTATCTCGAAGTGGGACGCGACCAAGAGGCTCAGCAGCAAAGTCTTGCGGCGTTGGCGGCGGCCCGCAGCTCGGCCGACGTGTGGGCATTGCGAGGCGATTGTTTGCTCGCAGCAGGCCAGCTGCCCGAAGCGTTGGCAGCGTACCATCGTGCGTTGGCGCTGCAGCCTGATTTTCCCGAAGTCCAATTGCAGGCAGCGGAAATCTATCACCGAGAACATCGGTACGGACGGCTGTTGGCAACATTGGATCGGTTGCAGGACGGAATGGGAACCGATGCCACCCCGGCACGCGCGGACGTGCTGCAGGGGATCGCGATGCGGCAGCTTGGACGCAGCGACGAAGCTCAAAAATGTTTCGTGCGTGCGACCGAGAAAGACCCCACCGACTCGACGGCGCGTCTTGAACTCGCCACGCTGTTGTTGGACCAAGGCAACGTCGAAGCGGCCAAAGAATCGCTGGCGATGGCGCTGCGGCTGAACCCAAATCTGGTAGGCCCCAATGCACTAGGCGGTGAAGCCAATTGGGCAAACGAGGTCAAAAAGCAACAAGAGCGGCTGGCCAACGAACAACACGGGTTCGACATGCCAGCGAGTTTGCGGTAACGGCATTGCCCAACGGCACGTACCAATTTCGTAGCCCAATTCGTCAACGGTCTGTTGGTCGAGTAAGCCGCGATGCGTCAGTTTTGGAGCTGCGCCATGGTCGATTTTTTCCCGGCAAATCACAACCCGACGCATCATTTCAAAACGCGGCAGCGGGTGGGTTGTAGCGATGGCGACGGTTATCCGGTGCGATTAGGGGTGACCATGAGCGGCAAAAACGAGAAACCTCCGCGAAAAGAGTCGCAAACACGACGGCAAGCGATTTTGCAAGGTAGGCTTTCAATGGATTACCATGCTCATCCAGTAAAGAGTGAACTGATGCAACAATCGAATGTACCTACAAACTATCTGTCAGCGGTAACTCCGGAAAACTTTTCGGTGTCGAGCCAACCTGCGTCTGCATCCGATGCATTTGTCGATCGTCGAGCCAAAGACGCGTCCAAACCGCGTGGCGAACGTCGTCAATTCGGCAGCTCGCACAGTGGGCTTTCCGAAGAGGGACGTCAACTCGCATTGGCGATCGACCAATACAAATTGGAACACCACCGCCGCTACATCACGTGTGACGAGATGTTGATGGTGATCGGAACACTCGGTTATTCCAAATGAATCCCGGGATGGGAAAACTATTTGATCAGCGGCTGCAGTAATTGACGGCGTGTGACGACGGATCGCATGTCACCATGATCATCAAATAACACCGCCACGTCGCTTGCGGCATCATATAGCCGCAGCAGAATCCGCAGATGTCGATCAGTAGTTCGCCCTCGAATGACCGGTTTGATGTCGACTCGCGGATTGGCAACACACAAATCGGCATAACGCAAAAAGCCGATGATTCGCCCGCCACGCTGGACGAGCACGATGGGGTGGTTGCGTCGACGAGCTTGCTGTTTCGCCTCGGACACATTCACTGGCGCCTGCACGATCGCCAAACGCTGGGGCGGCACTCCGTACGAAACGGCCGGTTGATTGCCGACTTCGAACAAGTTCTGGGCCAACACCCGCTGGCCGGCCGCCAAGATGCCGGCTTCGTGACCGTCTCGTAACACTTGATCCAATTCACCGCGAGCCATCGTCAATCGCACGCGGAACGGCGTCTCGCCGGTAAGCAACCGCAGTGCGTTGCCCAGCAATCCCAACAGGATCGTGACCGGCGCAAATACAATCGTGGCGATCAGCAGTGCAGGGCGGGTCGCTCGCAGCAACCGATAGGGAGCGTGAAAGAACAGGTACTTTGGCAACAATTCGCCCAGCACAAACACGACAGGCGTCATCAACACAGGACCGATCAGTTCCGCGCTGGTGTCGACACCGAACAAGATCAACGCGGCCATCACGATCGCCAAACTGACCAAGTAGTTGGCGATATTGTTTCCGACCAACATCGTTGCGACAAAGATCGCAGGATGATTTAAAAGCCATACGACCCCACGCGCCATGCGTGAACCACTGAGCCCGTCGAGCACCAAGCGGGTTCGCGAGACACGGTACAGCCCCGTTTCGCTGCCACTAAAAAACGCGCTCAGCAACAACCCGACCGTGAAGATGATTATCGCGATCATCATGACGGCATCTCCGGTGAATCAGAACGTTCTTCGATCACACGGACATCGATCCACACCGCATCGTCTTTTTCCTCGATCACCTCCAGCGTGTAACGATCCAGCGGAGCACGATCGCCAACGCGGGGTAGTCGTTCGTTATGTCGCTGGATCAGCCCCGCCACCGTCGTCACGCCCTCTTCGACCGTTTCGATCCCCAATCGTTTGGCCAGTGCACGCGCGCTGGCGGATCCGTGGACACGGTAGTGATTTTCTTCGAGCATTTGGATGGTCGCTTCCCCAATCGTATCCATCTCGTGCGCGTGCCGCGAAGCAAAAACGTATTGCAAAATATCGTCGATCGTGATCGCCCCGATGGCTTCGCCAAACTCGTTCACGACCACAGCAACACTGCGGTCGTCGTCGTTGAGCTGATCGAGGACTTGCGACACACGGGCCGACCAAGGGACGTAGATCACCGGTTCCATCGCATTGGCGATATCGTCGATTTGGCTGGGGCGTAACAAGCGGATGCTGATCGCCGCATCAATCGATTCTCCGGCGCTGTCGGTGATCAAAACGTAGCCGTTTAGCGGTTGATCTTGGCTGAAAATCTGATGCACTTCGTCAACGGTGCACAACATCAACTTGCTCCGAAGCCGCATCAGTTCGGCAACGCGAATTTCGGCCATTTCCACCAGTCCTGACAACACGATCCGCTCGCGTTGCAGTAGCGCCGCGTCGTCGGTTCCCAGTTCGATGGCGCGTTCGATATCGGCGAGATCGATTTCCGGTTCGGGGCGAAACGACGGCCAAATCAAACGGCTGACGGCAAGGTTGGTCGTTTTGACCAACGGCAACACCGGGCTGACGATTTTGACCGCGATATTCAGCGGCGGTGCGACAAGCAGACTCAGCCGTGCCGGGGCAAGCACCGCAATACTTTTGGGCAACATCTCGCTAAAGAAGATGATCACCATCAAGCTGCCCGCAGTGAAGCCGACCGCGAGCGACGAGCCGCCTTGCGGATCCTCTTGCAATTTGGTCCCCACGATCGAAGCGATCGCAAAGTACGTCATGTTAATGAGAAGATTCCAAAACAAGATCGCCGACAGCAAACGATCCGAATCGTCCAACATCGCCGCCGCCATGCGGCCGGTGACGCCGCGTCGCTTCAATCGCAAGCGTTCGCGATGAGGCAGCGAAAAAAACGCCGCTTCACTACCACTAAAGAGTGCGCTTAGCAGGATCAACACTCCCATCACCAGCAGCCATCCCCAAGCTGCTAATAGCGGACTCAAGCGGAATCTCCACCGGCGCCACGATCACGATCAAGCGACACATCAAACTCGCTCAAGGCAGGAATCATCATCGCGGCGGTGGTGAATCCGTAACCGACCACCAACGAGAAGACGACAAACAGATGGTCGGTCTGCAACAAAAATTGAGTGATGGCGTAAAACGTGATCAAGGGCAACAAGAACGAAGCGGCAAAGATTGCCGAGGACGGGTTTCGCCATCCCAAGGACGCGAATAGCGCCGCCCCTCCACCAAGAATCATGACCAAAAATGGAGCCAATTGCAGCTGGAACGCACCACGGAAACTGACCATGATCGTCATGCAAATCGCAATCCCGACGCAGAGAAAAAAGACGGTCCCGAGACTCGCCAGCGTGGCGGTGCGTCCGGCCACGTAGTTCAGTGCCGAGTGAATCCCCAACATCGAAACGAACACGTACAACGTGATCGCCCCAACAAACAAATACGTCGCGTTCTCGACCGTCATCACCCCGTTGGCCGCCAAATAGACGACCAACGCCAATGGAAGCAGGATCATTTCTTTGGCGACGTACAGCACGCCCAACAGTTTGCCAAACACAAATTCGCTAGGCGTTAGATCGGTGACCAACAACAAATCCAGCGCCAATCCGTCGCGTTCGCCTGTGACGGCATTGACCGCCAACGCGTTGACCAACACCAAACTGATCACCCCAAGCGCCGCCAATGGCAACGTCGCCGCAGGCAGGGCGCGACCGATCCGCCCGGCAGGCTCCATCGCCACGCCGCTTTGAATCTGGAAATAGAGTGCCCCCGCCACCAGCAGGAACAATGCGACAAAGGCGACTCGGATCACCACGACTTTGCGGCCGTAAGCCCAAGTCATGATCTCGCGCCACAAAATTGGATTCTTCCAAACCTGGCGTGCCTGACGTACTTTCCAGGTCGCGGGCTCGGAATACTCTCGCAAATCTTCGGACGTTTCCGGTTCCGGTGCCTTCAAGCGAACGTCTCGCGACGGGTTCCAAATTCGCACCTTCATCACGCCGAAGACCAGCGTCGCGATCGACATCAACACCGACACACCGACAAAGTAACTGATCCCGATCGCCGTCGCGCTCGACAAACTGGCCAGCGGCGAGGCAGCGGCCAGCAGCGCGCGTGGCGGGCTGAGCGCCAACGCAATCGTCTCGGGAACGCCACCGATGACCGCAATGATCTCGGCGATGGCCATGTACATCAACAACAACAGCACGGTTAGTGCGATCGCTTGAAAGGTCTTCTCACGCCACAATCCCACCACCGTCCCGACCGAACCGGCAAAGACAATCGTCGCGGCGGTCACCACAAACACACTCAACACTTGTGCAGGCGAGACACCGCCAAGCAGCGGCAGCACCAAAAACAGGGGCATGGCGCAAACCAGCATCGAAAGCGGCCCCAGCAGGCTGGCGGTCAATTTGCCCACCACGACCTCGAAACCACTCAGCCGCGTCATCAGCAGCAACAACAGCGTACGGCGATCCTTTTCTTGAGCCACACTACTGGCGGCTCCCACGGCGGCCAAACTGCTGAGCACCAGAAATTGCAGCGGCGACAACAAGGCGAACATCCAGCCGCCAAAACGCGCCGAATCCGAGGTCGTCAGCAGCGACCGAGAACCGTCGAGCACCAAATAGCCCGTGCACAGCAGCAGAAACAGCACCAGCACGTAGACGCCTCGGCTGAGGTAGGTCTTGGGCCGTTTCGGAACGACCAACGCTTCGCGATTAAATACGGGTCCGAGCATGCTGGTGATAACGTGACAGTGATAGGGATGACGAGGATCCGTTACAGGTTACCAAACCCATCGTGGTGAAACAGCCACCATCGATTTGTCGCTGGTCGCCATTGGCGGGCGTTTTGGAGGTCCTCTTTTGCGAGAGATGCCCCCCCAGAGCAAGGCGGTGAAGTATTTTCTCGTAGCTACCTTCGCCAGAAGGTGGTCATTCGCATTCGCACGCCAACAATCCACGCTCTGGCGAGCGTCGCTACGGAACGCAAATGCTGCAATTTTCCGCCGGTAAATGCTTCACAGCGTTGCCCCCCCAAGGCCGCTATTCAAAGTGGACAGTCAATCCTAGGGGAATCCCCCACCAGACTGAGGGTTTGACGGATTATCAATCTAACCGGCAAATTCAGCCTCTTCGACCATCGAACACACAAAATCAGCACGACCCCACAGAAGCCCTCCGTACTACGCGCATGGGCGCACTATGGTTTTGATAATAGAGCACAAGTTTCGAAGAATGTATTAAAAGCGAATGGCTGGCTTTTAATGTAAGTGCTTGGGGCAAGCCAGCAACGCGATGAAATACAGACAAGAACTTACCATCATGATCAAGCCTTCTTACAAACGTGCGGTCCTTGAATTCCTGCGAGAAGAAGATGGTCCCACGGCAGTCGAGTACGCAGTGATGCTGGCGTTGATCCTTGCCGTCTGCATCAGCTCGGTCTCGTTTTTAGCCGCCAAAACGCAAGAAAGCTTTGTGACGTCCGGCGACGCGATCAGTGGTGCGTTCGGTAGCTAGTGCTGAGAACGGACAATCCTGTGGACGCAAAATGATGGACCTCAAACGATTCTCGTCGAACTCGACTCGAAAACATGTGATTGCCGATCCACATGTTCAAGGCGCTATCCTGCGTCGCGTGGCACTCTACGCGTTCGCGGCGATTCTGTATTACAGCGTCGTCTTCTGCTGTACCGTTTTTCTTTCGGACCGCGATGGCACGTCCACCGACCGGATGATCGAGTGTCTTGATGACGCGATCACCTGGATTCCAGGTCTATTTGTGATTTTGCCGATTGCTGCCTACGATTTGCTGGCCACGACAAACCGCTTTGCAGGCCCGATTTGTCGGCTGCGAGGCGAATTACAGCGTTTGATCGCCGGCGAAAGTCCCCGTCCACTGAACTTTCGCGAGCATGATCACTGGAGCGAAATCGCCGAATTGTTCAATGAAGTTCGTGCGGAGCTGTTGGTGTTGCGTGAAGAATCAAAGAACCCAAGCGGGCCTCGCAAACCAGCGGATCCGTCCAAGGAAGTCGTCGACGTGCTGCTCTAAAGACCCGCTTCGATCAACCGGACACAGTACGCTCGTTCCTGGGTGGCGGGTGCCGAGCGCTGTCAATTTTGGCATCCTTTTTCGTTTTGGACGGTCAATCACTGCTTCGGCAATCGTCCCGTGCCTCTTGATATGGCATACTCTTAGACGACAATCTGACCGAATCAACGCGAAAGTGGACAAGACAGCATGGAGTTGCTCGAAAAATCTTTCAGCGAGGATCGATGCATTCTGGATCTTGAAGCATCAACCCTCGATGACGCGCTAGGCAAGATCCTGCACGAACTTGCTCGCCGCGGAACGATCTCGCCCGAGCAACGAGATCCGCTGCTTTCGCTACTGCTACAACGAGAACACACCGCAGCCACGGCGATCGGTCAAGCGGTGGCCGTGCCACATGCTTACAGTGAAATCCTGACGGAACCGTTGGTCGTGTTCGCCCGTTTGCGGCAACCGATCAACGCCGGAGCGTTGGACGGTGTGGGGGTTTCCTACATCTTCTTGCTAGTCGGTCCTGACCAAGCCGCGCGGCGTCACATCGACACGTTGGCCGCCATTGCTCGTTTTATGAGCGATTCAGAAGCCCGTTACGAGCTTCGCCACGCCAAGGACGCCGAGGGACTCACTGAAGCGTTTCAGCATTTTCAGTCGCGGATTGCTCCAGCCGCACCGGCGCCGGAAGTCGACGTTCACAAGGGGTTGCGTTGGACAGGTCGCTTTGCCGGCGGATTGATCGACGATTTTCGCCACCGATTGCCATACTACGTTTCCGATTTTCGCGATGGCGTGCACGGCAAAAGTATCGCGTCGATCATGTTTTTGTTCTTCGCTTGCTTGGCCCCGACCGTCACGTTCGGCGGGATCATGGGTGTGACGACCGGCGGACACATCGGAGCGGTCGAGACGATTTTGGCGGCTTCGTTCGGCGGAGTCTTATATGCATTGTTCTCGGGTCAACCACTGATCATCATCGGGACCACCGGTCCGTTGTTGGTGTTCATCACGACGCTTTACACGTTATGCCTACAGCTCAAAATCCCTTTTTTACCGACGTACGCATGTGTCAGTCTGTGGGCCGGCGGGCTGACGATCCTGTTGGCGGTTACCGACGCAAGCGCGTTGATGCGTTACTTTACGCGTTTCACCGACGAAATCTTTGCGGCATTGATCTCGGTCATCTATATCTACGAAGCCCTCTCGTCGCTGGCCCGCGAATCCCAAGACATTAACGACGTGGCCAACCCGTCGCATGCGTTATTGACGCTGCTGCTGGCGCTTGGAACGTTGTATTTGGCAATGAACTTGCAAGCGTTCCGCCGCAGCCGTTTTCTATTGCCATGGATGCGTGAACTGCTAGGCGACTTTGGGCCGACGATTGCATTGGTCGCAATGAGCGCGGTCGCATTTTGGCTGAGCAATGTGGAACTGGCAAAACTTGACATCCCCAATGAGTTCGCCCCCTCGCTTCACGGCGGCCGGTCTTGGTTCGTCAATCCGATGGACGCGCCCCAGTGGGTCTGGTTTGCCTCTGCGATCCCCGGACTGCTCGGTGCCGTGCTGATCTATCTGGATCAAAACATCACCGCTCGATTGGTCAACAGCCCGGATCATCAGCTTCGCAAAGGTCCCGCGTATCACTGGGACCTCGGCGTGATTGGCATCCTAACCGGAGTCTTCAGTCTGTTTGGACTTCCCTGGTTGGTTGCAGCGACAGTGCGATCGCTGAATCACATTCGCAGCTTGGCGGATGTCGAAGAGGTAGTGACGCGTAGCGGCGAGCGACGCGACCGGATAATTCACGTCCGCGAAACACGCTTGACCGGCTTGCTTATTCATCTGGGTATCGGTGGATCGCTGATCGCATTGGCGCTGTTGAAGATGGTGCCGATGGCGGTGCTGTACGGAATCTTCCTGTTCATGGGGCTAGTGTCGATGAAGGGAAATCAGTTCCTCGAACGACTGACGCTGCTGCCGATGGAAAGCAGTTTGTACCCGCAGGCGCACTACATGCGACGTGTCCCCAAACGAGTCGTGCATCTTTACACGATCTTGCAACTCATCTGCTTGGCGGTCTTGTGGGTGATCAAAAGCAGCGCGATCGCGATTGTCTTTCCGCTATTCATCACGCTATTGGTACCGATTCGGCTGGTGGCCGATCGATTCTTCAAGAAAGAGCACCTAGCGGCGCTCGATGCCGCCGAAACGCCAAACGAATCCTCCAGCAGCCTGCCAGGCTAGTGTGGGATAGGCTTCTAGCCTGTTGCCGGTTCCTGTCATCCGGCAAGGCCTGCACCTGATGACAGTCTGGAAGCCTATCCCACATTTGCAACACTACTGCGCCGATTGCTCGCGTGCTTGGCGACGCTGCACACATCGCTGGAGGATCGTCCGTTTTTCTGCGACCGAGGCACTCGACCAACGAGCGACCTCCATGCGGCTGCGATCACAGCCGACACAAAGATCGCTTGAATCAAGCGAGCAGGTGCCGATGCATGGCGATTTCACTCCGCCATCACCACTTGTCGCGGGATCACTCATCGCAGACCACCCAACCAATCCCAGTCGAGCGAGCCAGAGGCCGACTCGAATTCGTCGTCAAGCTCAGCAACATCGCCACTGAAGTCTCGCATCACCTGATCGATGACATTGACGCGGTGGTGCGATGATTCGGTGCCAAAGGAGAGCAAACGGTTGGTCGTCGTATCGACTACCAAATCGCTGTGGACCTGCGTGCTTCGGATTGCCGAGGTCGTTGCATTTGCAGCGGGGAAGGGCAGGGCGGTTGCCATTTCGGGTTCTGCCGACGGCGTTACGAGGGTGTTGTTCAAGTAATTGATCACGTTCAGCGCATCCAGCGCGGTGACTTTGCCATCACCGGAAACGTCGTAATACATCCCGGTAAAATCAGCCAGCGACTCGATTACCGGCAGACTCGATTCCCCTTGCAGCGGCAAGCGGTTGATGATCGTCAACGCGTCCGACGCGGTCACGGATCCGCTGTTGTTGACATCCCATCGATCGCGCGAATTTCGCCACGGCGAATCGCTGATAACCAAAATCTCAACGTCGTTATAGCGAAGCACTTGAGCGAATACACCGGAAACGAAGGTAGGATCTTCGAGTGTCCAATCCGAGCTGGTGGTCAACTGCGAGACGCCAATATGCAGTACCATCGACGCGTTGGGACCAAACGCCTGAGCGATGGCGTTGGCATCCAGACTTAACATTTTCGCTTCGGTCGCCGCAATCACCACTTCTTCGAAACCACTGATTTGGTTCGCCAGGAACGCAGCGAGGTCGATTTCGCTTTCGGACAGCGACACGGTCAAACGATCGAAACCGTCACCGCCATTGATTTTCACCGTCGACAAACCGGTCAACGTCACCTGATCATCCCCGCCTGCCAAATCGAGCGTCACCGATTGATCACCGACGACCTCGGCATCCACCGCGAGCTGCTGGACGCGGTCATCACCCACCCACTGCAATCCGTCCTCGGTTTGCGTCAATGCAAAGCGGTTCGCGGAATCAAGATCGCGAATGAACAGCGACTCATCCTGGCGGACCAATTCGACATTCTCGATCGCAACCTCTTCGATGGTCAAACTTAGCGAGACCGATTCGGCAGCGGCAAACCCAGCGTCCGATTCGTCGGAAACCACCGACACGACAATCGAATGGGATTCCGTTGCTTCGACAACAAAGTCGGCAACGCCGGTCACCGTGACCGTCTGCGGGACGTTCCAGTTTTCGCTCGTGAACACCAATCGTGTCTTGTCCAGACCGTAGTCACCCGAGGCAGATTCGGTGACGGCAAGCACGACATCGGTCGCGGGCTGTGCCGACAAGCGAACTTCGAACGTATCAGTCGTCCCCGATTCACTCACTTGGATCGCATCACCGCTGATCGCGAGTTCGATCTCCGCGACTTCATCATCATTGACTCGAATCGTCCCCACCCCATCGGCAAACCCGCCGGCAGCAACCGTTACCTCTTCGTCACGATCACCGTCAAGCCGCACGTTGTCGATCAAATCGATGGTGATCGATGCCGAGCGTTGGTTTGCGGGAATGGTGATCGAATCGGGCAGGTCCAGCCGAGTATCGACAACACCTTGAAGCGAAACCACCAACGCTTCGGAAACGTCCAAGCTGTTTCGCGACACGGTCAATTCAACCGCAGCCTCACCCTCATCTTCGTTAACAGTCGCTTCGGAAAACTCGATTGCCAGGGCAGGCTGATCCACCTCGGTCAATTCAATCGTCGCAGTGGCATCAGCATGACCAAGAGCCTGGGCGGTGATCGTTACGGTTTGGTCGTCGCCTGCGAACCCGTCCGAGACGACGTCGCCGGTAAAGGCAACCGAGCGGCTGCCCGCAGGAATGGTCACGGTCGCAGGCAACACGATTCCACTGGCCGACCCGACATCGATCGATACCTCGATGGCCGAATCCAGGTTGGCATCGTTTCGCGAAATCACTCCGGTGATCGCACCGACGCCCACGTCTTCGGCGAACGTCAATTGATCAAGCCACAATCCGATTTGCGGTTGGTCGTCATCGAGCACGCTGATTTGCCCCGGCACCGACGTGTATCCATCGACCGCCGCCGAGACCGCAATGGTCGTGTCGCCATTGGCGATCGCATCGTCGATCACATCAAACGAGAACGAGGCGACGGGGCTGCCGGCCGGAATGGTTACCGTTGTCGGCAATTGCAGACGCCCGCTGGGATCGGCTTCCAAAGTGACCACCAAAGGACTCGACAAATCATTGTCGTTACGATGCACCACGCCGTATCCCGCCGGCTCGGTCGCCGGTTGGACGTGAACGTCATCGACCGCGAAATAAGCAGGTGTATTCACGCCAAACGCGCCAACGTCCGACGAGGTGACGGAGAGCTCGAGTCGCTCGGCTGCTGCGATTTGCGTCAAATCAACCTTGGTCCAATCTTGGACGATGTAGTCCAGTGCATTGTCTGCGAAACGATAATCCGCAAGGTAGAACGTCACGGTCCCAATCGATTGGTCATTGGCATCCAATCCTTCGATCGTCAACAGCAGGTAGTCGGGATCGTCGCCCGATTCACCACCAAACTTCTTGGCAAACGCGTCCCCTTGGATCATCGACAACGCCGCATAGGTGGTGTTGGTGACCATCAACGAATCGAACAATCCGTCACTGTTCTTTTGAATCACGGCGGCCGAGCTGCCGGTGACTCCGGTGCCCACCGCGTAGGTCGACGAGCCATTGGCACCACTGCCCGCAAACGCACTGAACTGGTTACCGTAGCCGGCCGTCGTTTGGTCGGTGGTGTTCGACAGCGCCCAACCGGACCATGATCCCCAGGCCGGATTGTAGCTGTTAGCAAAGACAAGGTTTCCGGATTGGAAACTTCCCGCACCGTCCTGGCCTTTGTAGAACGAGTTGTCGATCAACCGCTGTCCGGCATCTTCAAAGTCAGCATTGGCCGTCCCAAACGACTCGTCGAGCTCTTGCGAACCGAGCGTGACCACCACTGTCTGCTGATCATCATCGGCGATCGTGAGGGTCGTTTCGCTCGAGAGCGAATCTGCGGTCGCCGTGATCGTCACGACCGCGTCGCCGTCAACGACGATATCATCCACGATGTCCAACCGCACCTCGACCGAAGCTTGACCGGCGGGAATGGTCACCTCGACCGGCACTCGCACTTGGCTCGCGTCACTGACCGAAAGCTGTACGTCGAGCGGTTGCGAAAAGTCCATATTTTGTCGTGACACGGTGATCGACGGAGCCGGGTTGGCGGGGTCACTTGGTTCGGCGATGACGACGTTGTCGACGGCAAAGTAGGCAGGTGTGTTCATCCCAAACCCGCCGACATCCGAAGAACTCAAAGCGAATTCGAGCTTCACGGCGCCCTCGAGTGACGACACATCGACCACCGTCCAATCGTCGACGATGTAATCGAGCGAGTCATCATCGAAACGATAATCCGCCAAATAGAACTCGACCGTCCCGACCGAATCGCCTGCTTCGTCGACCCCTTCGATCGTCAACAAAAACCAATCCGGATCCGATCCATCGGCGCCGCCAAACTGCTTGGCAAACGCATCGCCGTTGGCCATCGACAACGCGGCATAAGTCGTATTGGTGATCGACAACTGCTCGAACCCAATCCCGTTATCACTATCGCGAGTGATGCTAGGCAAATCGGCAGCGTACCCTGACGACACGGCATACGTCCGCGAACCATACGCTCCGCCACCCGCAATCGCACTGTATTGATTCAGGTACCCGGGGGTCACCGTATCGGTCGTGTTCGAGATCGCCCAACCCGACCATGAACCCCAAGTGGCGTTGTAAGCGTTATTGAACGTCAAGCCGTTACTGATGAATTGGCCATTGCCGCTAGCCCCGTTGTCGAACGACTCGTTCGCCAAACCGACCCCCAAATCTTCAAACTGGGCGGTGGGGACAGCGTCGGATTCGCTCAGCGTGTTAGTGTTAGCGGTCACCTGGATCGCGGGTTGGTCGTTGTCGTTGACGGCCACCGAACTTGGCAGTGACAAGAAACCGGTCGCCGTCGCGGTGAACTGAACCGTGGTCGTGCCGTGATCGACATCATCATCGACAGCCGAGATCGCGAACGACGCCGAAGCGGCGCCTGCGGGAATCGTGACCGTCGAGGCAACCGCAGCAATCGTCGGCGAAGAACTCGAAAGCTGGACCGTCAACGCCTCGGTCGTATCCGAATAGATGCGTGTGAGCGTTCCGTAAACCGTGGTCCCTTCGTCAATCGATTCCGGTTCCACCGACACCATCAAGGTGGGCAACTCGTCGTCGGTGATCGTGATCGCACGAACCGCGCTCAAACCGCCTGAGGTTGCGGTGATCGAGGCGACGATATCCCCATTGCCGATGGTGTTATCGGTGACGCCGATGTTGAAATCAACAAAAGCCTGGCCTGCAGGAATCGTGACCGATGGCGGAATGATCAATCCGGCCGTGTCGCTCGAGAGTGAAACGGTCATCGCAGCGGACAAGTCCTTCTCGCCCCGCGTCACCCGTCCGGTCGTCGCGGTCGCACCAGCGTTTTCAACGATTGCATGATCGAGCACATCGACGGCAATTCCTGGTGTCAAAAACGACAACTCATCCATGGCAAAGTAGGCAGGAGTGTTCATCCCAAACGGGCCGACATCGGACGAAGTCACCCAAAATTCGAGCGAACTCGCATTGCCTAGCGAACTCAGATCGACGTCGGTCCACGTGTCGACGATGTAATCCAACGACGAATCATCACTGCGAAAATCCGCGAGGTAAAAGTCGACGGTGCCAACACTCGTTCCCGAATCGTCCTTTCCTTGGATCGTCAACAGGAACCAATCCGCATCGGTCCCCGAGGCGCCGCCGAATTTCTTTGCAAACGAGTCGCCGTTTTGCATCGACAAAGCGGCGTAGGTCGTATTGGTGATCTGGATCGACTGCAGTGCCCCGGCATCCTCGGGCAACGTAATCGTCGCGACGTCTTCCCCGGTCGCGGAGGCAAAGGCGACACCGTAGGTAGCGGAATCGTTGGCACCACCACCGGTGATGGCGCTGAATTGGTTCGCAAACCCAGGGGTCGACGTGTTGGTTTCATTGGAATACGCCCAACCCGACCAAGAACCATAGTCAAGCGAGTAGGCATTGTTTAACTGTGCTTCGTCGCTCGTGAATTCGCCCTTGGTGACTTGGTCCCCATAAGGCCCTTCGCTGGTCGTGCCACCGGAAACAGGCCCGTTCCAGTGCGACTCAGGCGTCAGCGATTGCCCGACATCTTCGAACCCAACCGACGAAACGTCATAGGCGGCTTGATTGATCACACCGATGGCATCCAGATCAAACCCCGCACTGCCCACCGTCGGATAGGGATCATAAACGGTATCGCCATTGGAATCGGTTTGTGATCCATCACCAACGATATCAATGATGCGAACGTAGCTGATTGCGTTGACATCTAAATCGGCACTCACGCCCGCCAAGTCATTCAGGTCAAAGGGCGTTCCAAAGCCTTGCCGATACTTTCCGGCAAAGCCATCAATGTTCGTCGGGTCGACGCTGCCAAAAGCGCCTACCGACGAACTGGTCAACGAATCGGTATCGAAACGGAAAAAGTCAGTGCCGTTGGAGGAGACTTCGACAAACGCGAGTTCGAGAAACGTGTCGGTCACACTGTTTTCGAAAACGGCGAAATCGGCCCCAAGTCCGTCACGAATCGGAATTTCAAACTGCAACGTGATCTCGCCGCCTCGGCCGAGCGAGACGATATCAAAACTGTTTCCCGCCGCCGGGCCCAACGCTTTGTCCGGTGTCTGGAACGTCTCGCTGACGTCGGAACCAGGAGCGTACTGCTGCCAATCGGTTGCCCAGGCGATGATGGCGGGATCATCCATTGCGATCGCCGTGCTGCCGGATTGGCCCGCTGCCGGAGCGTAAGGTCCGGCGGCCATCAAACGGCGGTCCTCGAGTCGTTCGGTAATCAGTCGGCGGCGACGGCGAAGTTGGTTTGTACGTTGACGCATAGGAGGTGTTTATCGTGTAGAGAGTATCTGTGTGCGAATGCTCAATCTCGAGCGACACAGGATGTTGCTAACCGTGTAAAAACTAAAAATCCGAGACCACTTCGTGACCCGCACGCGTGCAAATGGCTGCCAGCAGTGTCAGGTCCATGCTCTCGTTAAGAAAGCGAACCGATCCATCGGCAAAAGCTGCGTTGACGCCTTGCGGATGAAAACTTCGCATGTCGTTTTCAAAACTTGGCGCCTTGTTGATCGGGAAAGCTTGGTCAAACAAGTTCTTTCCGTTGATCCATTGCCCATCGGGAAAATCAGCGTCCTCGGACACCACGACGGTGGTGGAGGTGCCGTCCAAAATGTCGCGAAACCGGATCGCTCGGTCATAAATCATCACTCCCGAGGGCGGATTGTTGGTGCTGCGAATTCGTTCGCCATAGATGCCACCGTAATCGGTCACCCCGCGACCCTTTTTCAAATTGTCGCTGCGAGGGGTCGAAGGACAGATAAAGGTCGAGATGACCGATGCAGCGGCGGTGGCGTTTTTGGGATCATCGTAGGGAACCCCGAAATCAATCTGCTGCCAAACGGCGGTCTGTTCGATTTGCGGCAACATCATTGCCGACCAGGCAATCTCTTTGCCTTTTGGCCACAGCGGACGTGGTTGGATCACCCCAATGGGAAACTGACTGAACGCAGCGTGATAGTTTTGCAGCCCCAGCCCGATCTGATGCAAACGATTGTGGCACTGCATCCGACGTGCGGCTTCGCGTGCGGCTTGCACCGCTGGCAATAACAATCCCACCAGTGCTCCGATGATGGCAATCACGACCAGCAACTCGACCAGCGTGAAACCGCGGTCGCGATTGCGAACGTTGGATCGACCGAGGTGTGAAAACGAAACCGACTGCGGACGACAGGCCGCGAGCCTGTCCCGCACCGGGTTTGTTCGTTCACAATCGAGGAACCTCATCGACGTACCGCCAACGATTTAGAGGGGAAAGACCGATTGGATGTCGCCGAGCGTCCTCCGCCAAACTCGCAAAGGCGAAGGGCAGGGGGAGAGCCAATCGACGGCATTCATGCCAAGGAAAATCAACAACAGCGGCTCACTGCAAAACGCCCTTTGCACAGCGAGACGGTTCGATCGCGACGCTAACCTCACCCAAGAAGGTTTTTTTCAGAACGCAAAGTGAGCGACCGGGTTGCAGACAACTCGATCGCACGCAGCGCGTTCTAAAGCATCCGGTGACGCGGTAGGTCTTCTGACTCGGGATGCATGCCATCTTCTTCCGCCTTCTCATTCCTAAATGATCCGACGCCCAATGGCGACAAACACAATTTCAAGAACAATGGCACGAAAGAGTGAGAAGTTGGCGGTTCGCGAAAACGTCACCCCAAAGTGACATTCCCTCGCGAACAACATCCGTTACAGCGGCCGGGCCGTCTCGGAATTTCACCGAAGTTCCCTGTTTCCGCAAAACCCAAGATCCGTTGACTTTGCGGCACCGCTCACCGTTAACTGACGACTCTATCGGCTTGCCAAATCATTGTCAAACGCCCAACTTGCAAGGTCGCCCCGGTTTACCTTGCCCCACTTTTGACGGGATGATAGTGGGCGAGAGTAGGACTTTTCTTTCACACGAGGACTTCGGAAATCTGATGAATAATCGCTGCATGATCGTCATCCCCGCTCGCTTGGCGTCAACGCGACTCCCCGAAAAGCTGCTTCGCAGAGCGGGGGGCAAGTCGATCCTCCAGCACACGTGGGAAGCGGCGTCGAAAGCCAGCATTGCCGACGCCGTCGTGGTTGCCGTCGATGACGAAAAACTGGCCGAGGAAGTCAATTCGTTTGGCGGCCGCGTGGTCATGACCCGCGTGGACTGCCCGAGCGGGACCGACCGAATTGCCGAAGTTGCTGCCCAATTCCCCGATTTCGACGTCTTTATCAACGTCCAAGGCGACGAACCCGAAATTGATCCACACACCGTGGATCTTGTCGGCACGATGCTGATCCACGATGCGAACGCGGACATTGCCACCGTTGGGACCCCCATTCGCAGCGAATCACTGCTGCACGACCCGGCCTGCGTCAAAATCGTCGTTGCGGCGGGAGGATGCGAAGCAGGGCAGAGCAGGGCAGGGCAGGTGGACAACGCCGAGGCCAATAACACAGTGGGCAAGATTGCGAAGGACAACCAAGGGGATGCCGGCACCACACCGGCGGCCTCTCAATTCGCCGGCACCGCAATTTATTTCAGCCGCGAAGCTGTGCCGCATTGTCGCAGCGGGATCACCCCAGAGACGCTTGCAATGGAACCGCCTCTGTTTTGGCACCACGTCGGTTTGTATGCCTATCGCCGCGATTTTCTGGATTGGTTCTCCAAACAACCGCCCAGCCCGCTGGAGCAGTCCGAGCGTCTGGAGCAACTGCGAGCGATCGAAGCGGGCAAGCGAATTGTCGTCGGCCGCGTCCAATCGGCCGCCTCGGGAATCGACACCGAAGCCGATTTCCAAGCGTTTGTCGGGCGGATCGGCTAAAAGCGATTCGCTGGGCCTGCGACGACTTCCGTCTTTTTCCCATTTCGTTATGATTTCGTTCCATGACGAAACACATTTTTGTAACCGGTGGCGTTGTTAGTTCGCTTGGCAAAGGCTTGACCAGCGCTTCGATGGGGATGCTGCTCGAGCAGCGAGGGTTGCGGGTCCGCATGCAAAAGCTGGATCCCTATATCAACGTCGACCCTGGGACGATGAGTCCCTACCAACATGGCGAGGTCTACGTCCTGGATGACGGCAGCGAAACCGACCTCGACCTAGGGCATTACGAGCGGTTCACCTCAGGCCGACTTTCTCGCGACTGCAACTACACGACAGGGCAAATCTACCTGTCGGTGATCGAAAAAGAACGCAAAGGCCAATTCCTTGGCAAAACCGTTCAGGTCATCCCGCACATCACCAACGAGATCAAGTCCGTGATCAAGCGGATGGGTGGTGACGACGTCGACGTCGTGATTACCGAGATCGGCGGCACGGTTGGGGACATTGAAAGCCTGCCATTCCTCGAAGCGATCCGACAATTTTCGCTCGACGTGGGACGCGAAAACTGCCTGTACATGCACCTGACGCTGGTGCCGTACCTGAAGGCCGCCGACGAACTGAAAACCAAACCGACCCAACACTCGGTCGGCCAATTGCGTGAAATCGGGATCCAACCAGACGTGCTGGTTTGCCGCTGTGAACATTCGATCAGTCGCGATGACCGCGAAAAAATCGCTCTGTTCTGCAATGTGCCGGTCGAAGCCGTCATCGAAGAAAAAGACAAAGACTTCTCGATCTACGAAGTCCCGCTTTCGTTAGTCGACAACAAGCTTGACGAACTCGTGGTCAAGAAATTGGGATTGTCCGCATCGAGCTTGGATATCTCGCCGTGGACGGATCTACTGCACCGGCTTCGCAACCCGCACCACGAAGTCTCGATCGCAGTGGTCGGCAAGTACGCCGAACACAAAGACGCCTACAAATCGATCTACGAAGCGATCGATCATGCGGGCATCCATCACCAAGCTCAAATTCGTATCGGACGAATCCAAAGTGCCGATATCGAACGCGAAGGCGCCGAACGACTGCTCAGCGGTTATCACGGCATCCTGGTTCCCGGTGGATTCGGCGAACGAGGGGTCGAAGGCAAAGTGCAAGCGATCCAATTCGCACGCCAACGCGGTATCCCATTCCTCGGTATCTGCCTGGGGATGCAGTGCGCCGTGATCGAATACGGCCGCAACGTCGTTGGACTTGATGCCGCTCATTCGAGCGAATTTGACAAAGACACCCCACACCCGGTCATCTGCCTGCTCGACGAACAGCAAAACGTCACGCAAATGGGCGGCACCATGCGACTGGGCAGCCAACCGACCAAACTGGACCGCGACAGCATCTCGGGCAAGGCGTACGGAAGCGATCAAGTGGACGAACGCCATCGCCACCGTTATGAATTCAACAACGAATTCCGCCAGCAATATGAAGCCAGCGGAATGCGTTTTGCGGGCACAAGCCCCGATGGCGGGCTCGTTGAAATCGTCGAACTGCCTGACCATCCTTGGTTTGTGGCCGTTCAATACCACCCCGAATTCAAGAGCAAACCGCTGAAGGCACATCCGTTGTTCGCTGGGTTCGTCCAAGCGGCAGTCAACCGACGCCTGCATCGCGAAGACAAAGAAGCCCCCAGCGTCAGCCAGCGCTAAGCACAACTGAAATCAAACTCTCGACACATCATCGATTTCAAAGGTATTGTCATGAGCGACCCCAACCACGACGAAACTCCGTCCGAAGAACCAAAAATCATTGTTGACAGCGACTGGAAAGAGCAGGTCGCCAAAGAAAAAGAAGCCGCCAGCGCGAAAGCGGAATCCGAGTCAAGCGGCGACAAGGACGCGTCGGCGGAAGCAGAAAGCGACGACAAATCGGTAGCCGCCGAGCAAAAGACTCCGGCCGCAGGCGAAGCCCAAAAAGCGGACCAAGAGGCGGCACTGCAGAGCCCACCTCCGGCGTCGTTCGAAGTGCTGATTTCGATGCTGTTCACGCAAGCGATGGCGACACTAGGCCAGATCCCAGATCCAGCCAGTGGCGAAGCGAAAGTCAATAAGCCGTTTGCCAAACACTACATCGACACGATCGACATGCTTGGCGAAAAGACCAAAGGCAACCTCAGCGACGATGAATCCAAAATGCTTTCTGAGGCCCTCCACGCACTTCGCATGATGTACGTCAACACCAAAGCGACGCCGTAATCCACTTCTCCCCCAGACGCCTCGTGAAAACGATGCGTCTACGTTAAGTAGCGTTCGCGGCGCAAGCCTGGAACGCTGAAACATTGGGCTTGTTGTGATTTTTTGGTTGCGTTGGCTTTCTGCCACCTCTCCACCAACATCGTTGGGGGAGAGGTCGAACGGAGCCTTCAGCGACGTTCGGGTGAGGGGGCTGACTGAGCAATCCACTCGCTGGCGACAACGACGCTTGCACCCGAGCTGCTCGCCGATAGCGCGGTCGCCCCCTCACCCGAGCAACGCCTAAAGGGCGTGCTCGACCTCTCCCCCGACTTCGTCGGTGGAGAGGTGACTGCGTTATATGCTGAAAGCAAAACTCATCCCAATATCCGACGTCAATACCAGAGTTTTAGCAATCCAGCGCAAGGCCAATGCCATCTGCTTTCGTAGCGGTGCGGTGCGGGGCCCGCGCGGTTGCAGCAAGCAAAACGTTCGATATTTACTGAGCGAGGTCCTGCGCCGCTCCGCTAGAAACATCAACCGCTAGAAACATCAACCGCTTGGCGTTAGCGCGGACGACAGCTCAACGTTCGCTGCACACCGTTTGAATCACGCAACAAAAAAAGCGGGTCGACTCATCGGAGTCGCCCCGCTCTTTGCTTTTTGGAAAAAACAGTACGGCTACTCGAGCGTCTGCGTTTCTTTGCCCATCGCCGTCCCTAGCGCTCCCCACAAACCATAGGGACTTGCCATCCCGGGAACGGCGATCCCTACCGACTGATTGCCGGCCTCGATCGAATCGGTGATGAACTTGACCGCGCCGTCCCCCATCAACACGTGGGCGCCGCCCTGGTGCCGACTGCTCACCGTATAGGTCCCTTCGCGACCATCGCTATTGTGCGACATGCAGCTCTCTTTGTTCGGAGGCCGAATGGTGTTGATCGCGGTATACATCGGCAACCCGCACATCCAACGATGCCCCTTTCGCCACTCATCGACCTTGCTGTACTGAAGCTCTGCCGACGCAACGTAGAACTGCGGACGCGCCGGATCAATCGCATTGGCCGTACACTTCGGGTGCGTTGGGTTGAAATGATTGTCGCCATTGTCGATGAACACCGGCTGCGCAATGATCTCGCGACGACCTGCATCACAAACAATCTCGCCGCCCATGATCGTGTTGGACAATCCATCGAGCGTATCGCGGAAACCGGTCACGCGGCGAGTCTTGAACATGCCTCGTAAATGCATGTCCGCCGCTGGGTTCACCGTACTGTTTGCATCATCAACGCCCCCGCGATCGGTCCATGGGATACCGTCGCCGATACAGCAGGCGTAGTTGTTACTACCAAATTGTCCTGGCGCGGAAACATACGGATCGCTTGGGCAACGATAGGTCCCGATGGTGGTTCGCCATGGATCATAGCCGGTGTTCCAAGTCTCCGGACCCATCGCGGGCCAATTTCCGTTGACGGTCGATGGGTTACTGATCTGTTCCCACATCGACTGTTGCTCGACAAACGGCAAGATCCCCACCAAGAAGCTGAGGAAATTGACATTGGACCGCGTCCCCGGCGGTGTCGACCCACCAGCCTGCTTGGGCAATTGATTGTAGGCGGCGTGGTAGTTATGCAGCCCAAGACCGATCTGCTTGACGTTGTTACTGCACTGCATGCGACGAGCCGCCTCGCGTGCCGCCTGCACCGCAGGAAGCAAAAGCCCGACCAAAACACCAATAATGGCGATCACGACGAGCAACTCAACCAGGGTAAACCCCTGGCGTTTGACGTACATTCTCATAAGACCCCTCGATAAAAAGTGATAAGCAGGAGAAATCGACGGATTCCCCTGACAACCTGCCTCGCCACAAAAAACAAAACGCTAACACATATTGCCACGCCATCGACTTCAAAAATCGCCAGTCCCCCATACACGCGAACGCGCAAGAACCAGCCACAAACACGTCAACAAAGAGCAAATAGCAGGAGTAAACTCAATTATTACGCAGAAAAGCAGTGAGTTCCAATGAGTTTTCACGCATAAATCCTGATACATTTTACCAAGCCGAATTCGTGCCCGGGCTAACGCTACGGGCAGTGACGCCCACAGACGCGCAGCACGCGGGCCCTCGCTGAGCCGCCCCCAGTGACAAACCGACTGACTTCAGCCCACACGGACAAAGAAGAGCAAGCAAGAAACACAGCCACTGATCGCGTCAGCCACCTTGTCGAGGCGTATCCGCAAGCCAGCGGCGAGAATGCCCCCTCAGTAAAAGCGAACGACACCCGACAAGCCGTGCGACGAAATAGGTGGAACCGTGAATGACGGCATCAAGAAAAGATCGCAGGCCGGGCGATTGCGAATTCCTACTGCTGCCGGTCTCGAGGAGACGGAGCGGAATAATGCTCGGCTTGAGCCTTCAACTGCTCGGGGGTCGGAGGTGGCGGTGGCGCGGTGGTCATGTTCGGTGTCTCCTGACTACACCCGAGAACCAACATTGATATTAGCATCACGCCAACGGGCAGTAAAAAGACTCTCTTTTTCATCAATCCAGCACCAATAAAAAGGGGACACAAGGCATAGCGACAGAATCCACGCCAAACTTCATTGAAATTGTTTGCACGCTAAATCCTTGGATCAATGAGCGTCTGCGCAAAAACAATGAGATATTTTACCGACTGACCCCACATCGCCCCGCCACGTGCTAGAACACATCATCCTTCTTGTCTCGCTGTCCTAGGAAAACGGCCTATGGCCCGCAACGCACGCCAACCGCGAACGGCGGCCCACACCGCTGAGGGTGACACCAAACCAAAACACAATCGCGGAAAGATCGCGGCTCTATTGATCATCTTCGCCGGGGTTATCCTTGCGGTGATACTCGTTCGCCGATACCAACTGTTCCAGCTGCACACGGTGGTGCAATCCGCACGTGCGGTTCAGGATTGGGACCAAGTCGCCGCCGCAACGAATGTGTGGCTTGACCGCGATCCCGACTCGCCAATGGCTCGGATGTACGCAGCCGAAGCCGCCCAGCACCGCGGCTCGTTCGAACAAGCAATCAACCATTTATTATCGCAAATCCCGGCAACCGATCCCGCGGCGGCCCACGCAAAGGTTCAACAGGCGCAACTGTACCTCGGCCCGCTCAACCGCCCCATGATCGGCGAAACAAAACTTAAAGAAGCAACCCAGATCAACCCGCGATCGACCGAAGCCCAGCGTGAACTACTGCGACATTACGGGATCACGGCCCAGCGTGCCAAGGCGCTCGCGCAAGCGCGCCTAGCGATTGAAAACGAGAGCGATTCCCCGGCAACCTACGTCTACTTAATCAGCCTCGATTCGATCGTCTACAGCACTGGAAAAGAGACCAATGCGAGGTGGTTGGAAAGTGGCGAGAACAAGGAAATGTTCGAGGTCGCGATGCTGGTCAACGAGGCTCGCACGATCGGGCTAGGCGAATCCGCGGACGCCCTAGTCGACACCAACCAACGACAAACGGAACTCGCCCAACTGGAAAATCAACTACTCCTTACACTCGAGCGTTATCCCGAGAACCTTGAACTCTTAGCGATTCTGCTGAGCACGTACTCGGACCGTGGCGACGCCCAAAAGGTCGCCAAGCTATTGTCACAAGTCCCTGCCAGCGCCGCGAATGACGCACGCTTTTTTCGCTACAAGGGCTGGCTGCACCGAATGCGAGATGAATTCGCCGAAGCGGAACGGGCGTTTCGCCAAGCGATCACAAAAGATCCATATGATTGGAAAAGCCAAACTCAGCTTGCCGAGACGCTACGACTGCAAAACCGTACGAGCGAAGCGGAATCAACGCTGAAAATCGCGTCCATGGGAACGCAGCTACGAAAATCGATCCTCGGACTCTCGACGATCGAAACCTTACCAATGAACGTGCTCGAGCAATTGTACCAATACGCGGTCACGATGAACGACCAAAGCGTGGCCGACCAATTGGCAATTCGAATCGACCAAATTTCCAACGCAGCGACCACCGCTACCCCCTAGCGATCGCTGGACTAGCCTCTTTCTTCCTATCGAGGAACACTCGATTGATCCGCCGTCTTTCATTACTCCTAATCGCCGCACTCACACCCGCGATCGGATGCAAAAACGAGCAACCAAGCATACCGCTCGATCCGCCACAGGCCTCCGGCACCGTCGCGGCGGACACCTCAGGAGCGGGCAGCAAACTATTTGGCGAAGAACTGCAATCCGCAGGCGCCGATTCCGACTTGCAATCCCCTGGCGAATCCACGACCGCGATGGCCACGGATCGCATTCATTTCACCGATGTGGCGAAACCGCTGGGACTGAATTTCGTTTACCAAAATGGCGAAGCCGGTGAATCGCTGATGGTCGAGGCGGTCGGAGGTGGCGTCGGTGTGCTGGATTTTGACCGAGACGGACGCCCCGATTTATTCTTCAGCCAAGGCGGTGACCCGGCGGCGGACACCAGCCCACATCAGCCCGCCGTTTCGCTGTTTCGCAACACGCTGCCCCCACGTGACCCGCAGACCCATCCGCTGGACGACGTTGCCGCTGCCGCGGAACTTGGGCGATACGGCTACGGACAAGGCGTAGCGATCGGCGATTTCAATGCAGATGGGTTCGAGGACGTCTACCTCACCTGCGTCGGAAAAAACACGCTGCTTGCCAACCAAGGTGATGGCACGTTTCGCGATGTCACAGCGACCAGCAACACCGACGACGGCAATCGATGGAGCACCTCGGCCGCCTTTGCCGATCTTGACCGTGACGGATTGCTCGATCTGTATGTTTGCAATTATGTGACTTACGATCCAAAGCATCCGCTGAACTGCCGCAACTCGAAAGGCGAAAACCGTATCTGCCATCCACGCGAAATCCCTGCATGGCCGAACGCCTGCTACATCAACCAAGCCGATGGCACGTTTGCAGAGCAAACGAACGCACGCGGATTGGCTGCGGCAGGCGGCAAATCACTTGGCGTCGCCGTCGCCGATTTCAATGCCGACGGCGACCCTGACATCTACGTTGCCAACGACACCACCGCCAATTTCCTGTTCGACAACCGAGGAGACGGGCAGTTTGCCGAACGCGGTTTACTGCTTGGATGCGCGTCGAATTACGAAGGGCTGCTGCAAGCCAGCATGGGATTGGCAGTCGCCGATTTCGACCGCAATGGCTTCTTCGACATCTACTCAACCCACTACTACGAAGAATCCAATACGCTCTACCGCAACCTGGGCGCCGCAGGATTCCAGGACATCACCGGGCGCGTCGGACTACATACACCGACGCTACAATCGCTTGCATTCGGAACGGTGATGCAAGATTTTGATTGCGATGGATGGCAAGACCTGTTTGTGACCAATGGGCATGTCGAAAACTACGCTGACAACCCGATCCTGAAAATGCGGCCACAGTTTTTTCAGTACAACGGATCACGCTGGATTGAAACAAGCGAGCGTGTCGGCGAATTCTTCGCCGGCAAGTATGTCGGGCGAGGCGTTGCCACGCTCGACTTTGACAACGACGGAGACCTGGACATTGCGGTCGTCCACCAAAACACCCCCGCCGCCCTACTGCGAAACGACTCACAGCGAGGACATTGGCTGAAACTTAATCTGGTTGGTCGTCAATCACCTCGCCAAGGCACTGGATGCCGCGTCACGGTCACTGCCGGTGACGTCCAATACGTGCAAGAATTGATTGGCGGCGGCAGTTACCTCTCGACCTCCGAGCCGGTGCTCGTTTTCGGCCTAGGCGAGTTCGATCGCGAGTGCCGAATCGAAGTCCGCTGGCCCAGCGGACTCGTTCAGCAACTCGACCACCTCCACGTTGACCAAGCGATCACCATCGAAGAAGGCGACGACGGAGACTTACGTGAATAAGGGCCCCAAAGTCACCCAAACCTTGATTTACCAACAAAAAACCAGGGTGCACGAGATGTGCGGCCCTGGTTTTTCAATAGGATTCGAATCGAGTCACCGTTGATTCACCGGGGAATCAACGACTCTGTGCGAGCCAGGCGGGGACTCCGACTACTGGTCAAGCTGCTTGGTTTCATTTCCGTCCTTGGTTCCGAGGGCTCCCCACAAACCGTAGGGACTCTCTTGCCCGGGGACCGAACCGGTGCGAGGGATATTGCCCTTGGTTTGGTTGCCCGATTCGATGCTTTCGGTAACAAACTTGACCGCACCATCGGCGAACAACACATGACAACCACCTTGGTGACGACTTGCCATCGTGTAGCTGCCGTCCGATCCATCACCGCCCCATAGACAACTCTCTTTGTTGGGTGGACGCACGGTGTTCACGCTGGTAAACATCGGACGACCATCGGCCCAACGCTTTCCACGCCGCTGATCGCCGGCGCCTGTGTCGCTGGCATCCTTGTAGAACTGGGGACGCTGCGGATCGACATTGTCGACATAACACTGCTGAGGATTGTCAAAGAACGGATCGCGTTGATTCATCTTGGGTTGCCCAATGATTTCGAGCCGGCCAGCGTCGGTGACAATCTCCCCCGCCATGATCGTGTTGCTGGTGCCGTCAAGAATGTCTCGAAAACCGGTGAAGTAACGGGTTTCGAACACACCTCGAAGCCGCTGCTTGGCACCTTGGTCACCAACCGTTCCATCGGCGTTCACACCGCCGGTGTGAGTGGTTTGAAAACAATCTCCGATACATGCCGAGTAGTTATTCAACCCGGTTTCGCCAGGAACCCCGACGGTTGGATCACTGGGACAACGGTACGATCCGACGGTGGTTCGCCAGGGATCATAGCCTTTATCCCAGGGCACAGGACCCATCGCTGGGTAAGTCCCCAACGGGTTTGCGATTTGCTCATACAGAGCTTGCTGCTCGATGAACGGCAACACTGGAATCAACCAACTGAGGATCTTTGCATTGTTGACCGGGCCCCCATGGGTGCCGCCCGATTGCATCGGCAACTTGTTATACGCCGCATGGTAGTTATGCAGCCCCAAGCCAATCTGCTTGACGTTGTTGCTGCACTGCATGCGGCGAGCCGCCTCGCGCGCCGCCTGCACTGCCGGAAGCAGCAAACCGACCAAAACGCCAATGATTGCGATCACGACGAGCAGCTCTACTAATGTGAAGCCGCGCTGGCTTCGCTTGAAACGAATCATCTCAATTACTCCGAAAAAAAGAAAAGAACAAAAACCAACGTCATTCGCTTGGTAGATAACGCGATGTTTTGTGAGTGAGCGGAACTTCAAAATGGAAAGACGAAAACGGACGAAGGACTTTCACACGTCCTAGCGATACTGCTTGTCTCGCTGCTCCATCTCTTTCTGCGATTCCATGTACGCCTTTTGCTGTGCTGCCATTTCCTCAGGCGTCTGCACATTCGTTGGCGGAGCCGAGACCGTATTGGTCGTTGACCCTCCGCAACCGATGACCAACGGGGCAACCAAAAGCAACGCTGCCAAGACACTTGATCTTTCACGCATCTCAATTGAGATATTTTTCATTTGTATGAATCCAATTAGATGATAGACGTGTCGCACAGCATCAAACGGGCATGCCGAAGAGCCTGTGGTGTCGCTGGAATCAGCAAACGAAAAAGATATGCAACCGACACATCAAGGAAAACACAGCCGCACGAAACGGAGTCTACCTATTCCTTCGGCCAGTCAAACATAGAAAAATGGGCGCAACCACCATTTTGTGTTGAAAATTTTTACCGAAAGAAAGAAACGCAGCACAAAACTTCTGCAACCAGAAGAAATACGCTCTCACCGCCACAAAGCTCCCCGAACGAAGCATCTAACAGCACTAACGGCAACTAGGCCCCGACGTGACACACAGAACCATGCGATCGCGAGAATCGAAAGCCACTGAGAACGGCGACACCGACTTGAGTTTTTTCACCGCACAGCTTCACTATTTTACGCGGTGAGCGATTTGCGTTAGGGCTGGAGCAATCGAAATGCTTCGCCACTGCCTTCGCAGAGAACGTACTCGCCGCCTTGGCGTAGCGGTCCAAATTCTTCGCGAGTTCCGCTGGGCCATAGGACGCTAACTCGCTCAACCGCGGCTGCTTCAGCGAGCCCAAAACGGACACAACGCTCGCTCGAACATTGATACCCATTGCCAGCGAATAATTGCCCTACCAGCGACCTTCCTGCGATCTCCACCGACACGATCGCCCCAATCGGATCGCGATGTCCTTGCGTCGATTTCAGATAGAGCGCAATCGACGATGACTCTTTTTTAGCGATGGAATTCGTCGAGCGATTGATCAATAGCCCCACCGGATCAAACAGATGGGTGACCAACGCATCTTGGCGTCCATCTCGATCGACATCCAAATTGATCAAACTGCGAGCCAGACGCTTCGAGCTGAAGTACGGGCCTAGCTGGCTCGGTGGTAAGAGCGACCAGCGTCCCGCGGACGAGCGATGAAAGAACTGCATGGGCATGCGGTAGGCGTCTCCTTTGTCTTGAAAATCATTCAGATGCCCATTGGCCACCATCAATTCGAGACTGCCATCGTTGTCCGCGTCAAACCACTGAGTTCCAAACGCGAGCATTGGCATGGTGGGTTCAGCCAAGCCGACTCGCGAGGTCAAATCGGCCCACAATCCAGGGCGGATCTGTTCGTAGTACGTGTTGTATTCAGCGGCAAAATGGGTCAAGTAAAAATCAAAATCACCATCTTGATCAGGATCTCCTGCCGCGATCCCCATGGATGCCTGCGACAACGAACGCCGATCGACCGCCAACCCTCGAACCACCGCTTGCTCGCTTAGCCCAAACGCGCCATCGCGATCGGTCGTGGCCGACCAAAAGTGGTTTGCAGCCATATCATTGGCCACATAGACATCCAACCCAGGGAGCTCATCCAAACTGCCAACCACGATCCCCAAGCCATGAGCTAAATCATGTTTTTCAAGCCAAGTGTCAGTGACTTCGGCGAATCGCCCGTCCGGCTGTCCTTGCCACACGCGATCCTGTTGGGCAGGAAATGACTTGGGCAAACAGGCCATGACCTTGCCATCTTCATAACAAGGCACTTCAAACGGCCCCCGCCCACCGCAGTAGCCCACATCAAACAAATCGGCGAAACCATCTTGGTCCAGGTCGGCGATAGCAACCGATGTCGTCCAATCATCACCGCCCAATCCCGACGCCTCGGTCACATCGGTAAAGGTGCCATCGCCGTTGTTTTGATACAGACGATTACGCCCGTAGTTGGCGATGTACAGATCATCAAATCCGTCGCTGTTGATATCTCCGACAGCAAGCCCTTGTGCGAATCCGGTGTCCCCGAGTTGCGCCAACTCGGTAACATCCGAAAATTGTCCGGCCAAGTTTCGAAAACACCGATTCGGTGCTGAATTGGTTTGGTGGGGGTCGCCATCCATCGCGGTTAGATAAACATCCATCCAACCGTCCAGATCAAAGTCAATCGCCGCCGCACCGCCGGCACCTGATTGATAGATCCACAATCCCGCTTCGCCTCGTGCGGGCTTTTCGACCACGCAGACGTGATTCAGATTCCGCTCGGCCGCCTGTTCCTCAAAACGAATCCCACGTCCTTCGGCCCCCGCATCGGTGGCGTTGGCAATCGAGTTCCGCTTCGCACCATGCCAACGAACCTTGGGAAAATGGGACAAATCAAGATCGTTTGCCACCTGGGTTTCAGGCAACTGCCAGGGCGTTTTCGCCGTCAACGTCTCGCGAACCGATGCATAAACCTCACGTAATGACGGGTCGAGTTCGCGATTCATCAACGCCCCGGCCCGAAGCCATCCGGCAGCTTCCCATGGCCGGCCGAGCTCTTGCATTGCTTTGGCAACACGAACGGCGATCTGTTGCGAATTGTTTTGCCGCGAGTGCAGCAGATCGACCGCATCCCGCATCAGCGCCAACTTCCCCGCACGCTCAGAAATCGCTCGTGATTCCGCGTCCATCTGTAGTTCCGCCAGCACGATGGCCAAACGACTGAGCGCCTCGGCATTGTCCGCCTCAAGCTTCGCTGCTTGCCAGTAACTGCGAGCGGCTTGTCGGACATCGCCATGCCGCTCGGCCCACACCGCCGCAGCCATCCAGTACTGCGGCTGGTCCTCAATCCCTTCGGGTAGCGACGTCACCCATGCCTGGACGGCATCCTCGTCGCCAAGTTCAACGAGCGCGCGGCCGTAGGACGCTTGAGCAATGACGAACTCGGGATACTTCGCAACCACGGGGGCAAGTCGCTCGCGCACCTTGGGCCAGTCTTCTCGATAGGCGTCGGCACGAGACAGCGAAAACTGTGGACGCAGATCATCAGGAAAATGCTTGAGCGAATACTCGCTCATCGCCGCGTCATTTTGAGGGCGAGCCAGGTCCGACAACATGATCAATTCGTTCACCCCGGCGTGGCCTCGCATGACAAGCCACTGCAGATGCGGCCCCGCTTGCCGCTGCATCCCGAGGGCCGCCAAAAGCCCCGCCAAGTCGGTGCGAACCGAAGGCTGTTTGGGGTACAGCTGTACCGCGGTCTCAAGTAGCTGTACCGCTTCAAATGGGCGGCCCAGATGCATCCATCCCTTGCCGACTTTGTCCAACAACGCCAATGATGGCTTTGCGGAATGATCGACAGCGGATTGATATAGCGAAACCGCGTCCCCGACCCTCTGCGAGGCCGCCGCAATGTCACCGGCAAGCTCTAATACGACCGGATCCTCGGGCCGAACCAATAATGCCTCCTGAATCCTCGCCTGGGCGGCGGACAAGTCACCGCGCTGCATCGCGAGACGGGCCGCTTCGTCCGCTGCCACGACAGGCTGTTCCGCCGTCGTCTCTGCCGTCTTTGGCGAATCCGTCGTCTCGCGGCCGCATCCCACCAACAACATTGCAGCCAAACAAAGCAGCACAAGCCTCTGCGGCAGACCGAACCGGAAGCTCGCTCCGAAGCCAGATTCGCTTGGCGTATCACGCAAATATTTCATAGTCAAAAAGAAGGGCGACTCGCCCCCGCCTTCGAGAATTGATCCATAAAGCACCCGGCGAGTGCAAAAGTAGGTGACGTTGGACGACCAGGCTAGCGGGGAACTAGACGATCATCATGCTCGACCACCAAATAGCTTTGGTTCGTGTCAACGCCTGTAAAGATCTGCCGAGCGCCCGAAGGCCACTCGATTTTGATCTCCGCCACTTGCGAATGTGCTGCCACTCCAAAGTCGACTGTCGATTCATTGGTGCAGAGGTAGCCATCGCCTCCGATCACCCAGCTGTGCCACACGTCATCGGCGTGGCGCACGGTCACGTGAGCTCCGACAGCGTCGCGTTCGCTCGTGACGCCTACCAAGTCCAGTCGTAACCAATGCCCGCCTTCGGTTCGGTTTTCTAACAACGCGACAGAGGCATCAAGATGATTTGCCACCAAATCGGGGCGTCCATCTCGATTGAAGTCCAACTTCGCCAGCGTCCGCCCGAGAGTCGGCGTGGACCAAAACGAATCCGCCTCGGTAGCGGTCACGTCCAAGGCGAATCCGCCGTGGTGACCGCGAAATAGCTGCGGTGGCATGCGAAAGGGGATCTCAGGCGTATTGTTTTCCACCGGATCAAACACGTGACCATTCAATACCGCGAGGTCCAGCCAACCATCACGATCAAAGTCGGACGCCTGCGTTCCAAAGCCGACCGTCGCTCGGCTCGGCTCGGCAACCCCATACTGTGCCGCGTAGTCGGTAAAGAAACCTCCGCTGCGCTGCAGAAAAAGGTTCGCGGGTTGCTGCCAATAATTGGTTACATGCAAATCCAACAGGCCGTCGCGGTTGAAATCACCTGCGGCGATCCCCATGCATCCCTGTTCTTCACCGCTTGCACCCGAGGCACAGCCTCGCAGTGCCGCTTGATTGGTGATGCCGAACGTTGACGAACCATCGCCCTGCCGGCTGACCCAAAAATGGTTCTCCTTGGTGTCGTTAACAACGAACAGATCGTTGCCGGCGGAATGATCAAAGTTTGCGATCACTCCCGCGAAGCCATAATTGGGCGTTTCGGCGAACCGGTTATCCATTTCCCAGGGACGCCAATTCCCGTTTGCATCACGCCGTAGAATACGATCGTTCGCCTGTCGAAAAATTCGCGGAGTGCAGTCAAATCCCTGGCCCCAGCACTGTGCCGTCAGCGCCGCCGGATCGTCGATGTAATTGATCTCGACGATTTCAGGCAAGGCATCCCCATCGAGATCACCCACCGCGATGCTGGTGGTCCAGCCGCCGGATCCTGCGACCGTGGATTCGGTAAACGTGCCATCGCCATTGTTGATGTAGATCCTATTGTCACCGATGTTAGCAACCACGAGATCTAAAAAGCCGTCTTGGTTCAAATCGGCTGCGGCCACGCCTTGGCCATACCCACGGTCATCGGTACGTGCGTGATCGGCCACATTCGTAAACTGCTGCCCAGCGAGGTTTCGATACAGCCGGTTTGGCTGTGACCCGTCGGCGACATTTGGCAATCCACCGGCTTGGCAAAAGTAAAGATCCGTCCATCCGTCCAAATCAAAGTCAAACGCCGCGATGCCGCCACCGGCGGTTTGGTACATCACGATGTGGGCGTCGTTGGCGGATTGATTATTGAGGTACTGAAAATCGATGCCTCGCTCTTTTGCAACATCGACAAGCTTGATCGAGGCAGCGGAAGTGGATGGCGTGCCAAGCGATGCGTTTGCGGACGAGTTTGCCGACAAAGCCGGAGCAAGCTGGAAACGGTTCGAGACGGTTGCTGCGGTCGATTCAGCGGTGGACGCTTCGGCTGCGAGCGACGTCAGATCGGGCAGCGGATACTGCGACGGATCGACACCACAGGTCAAAAACAGGGGATCGTCGGCCGCAGAGTCGCTCGCGGCCAACTCCTCACGTCTCTCACGAAGCTCGGGCAATTTTTGATCGAGTTCGTTGCGATCGTGCGCTGCGATAAACTCCCACGCCACTGCTTCCCAAGGCCGATTCACTTCGCTCAACGTCGCTGCCAGCTGCTGCATGTCTTCGCGTCGCGTGTCTCGTTCAAAGCCGATATTGATGGCCCATTGCCAACACTGCTGCAAAACCTGCTGCCGAGCGGCGACACGTTCTGCCGCCGCAGCGTCCCCGGTTGCCGCCAACGCCTCGGCCAATCGCAGATAAGCCACCCGGTCAGTCGGATCACGCACGACCGCTTCGCTCAAACAGCGAACCGCCACCTTGGGCTGGCCACGACGTAGCATCCACTGGCCCATCGCGGCCCAATACTCCGGCTCGGCTTCGATTCCCGCAGGCAACGTCGCAACCCAATTGGCAAGCAGGTCCTCGGCCTGCATCACGTTATAGACTCGGCCCACAAAGGCCGCGATCGCAGTCGATTGTGGAAAATCAGCATACAACTGCTCTGCGATTTGCCGTGCTTGGGACACATCGTCTTGAACCAACATCCGCTTGGCACGAGCCAATTGATGCAGCGGTGATCCCGAAACCAAATCGATTTGTTCATCATGAAACGGCACGCTAAGCGTCGTCAAACTCAGCAATTCTTTCTCGGTAACGTCGCCCAGCCGAATCAGTTGGCGAACATGCTCGGCAGCTTCCACGCGTCGACCTTGGGAATTCAAAAGCGATGCCATGCGTCGATGAAGCGGCGGCAAATTGCCGTAACGCTGGATCATCTCTTCAAAACGGGCTTCCGCCTCTGGCAGCTTTCCGGCCTGCATCAACCAATCCGCCGCCTGCCCCTGGGCCGCCAAACCGGCCTGCGGATGATCTGCGGGGATCAGCGTCAGATACTCCAGCGCATCGTCCAATGCTCCGCGTCCGTGACTGCACCGCGCCGCAAGAAACAATAACGGCGGATCAGTGGGGTCGAGGGCCAATCGGCGACGGAGTCCTTGTTCCGCTTCGTCAAATTCGCCGGCATCGATCCATTGCTTGATTTCGTCGACGCTGACATTCGAATCGACTCCGGATTCGACGTCCGCTTGCGACGGGGGAATCGTCGCGGGAATCTCAGCCTCGGTCGATGACGGGACCGATTGCGGACCAGGGTTTGCGGGTCGCTCACAACCGACCGAAGCAAGCATCAACGCAATCCCACCCAAAAAAACAGAGAGGATCATCCATCGATCAGCGTGGCGAGAAAAGGGAATCACGTTAGAGCGACATCGTCAAATGAGGAATAAAACGGAACTTAAAACCGGTCACGGAAGTCGTGCGTGACATTCGAGCAAGCCTTTTTGGGCAACGCGGTGAAGCATTTTTCATCACCCGAATGCGTGCGTAAGGGATTGTTCTTGGAAAGCAGATCCCTCGCTGAATGTCGGGTTGTGATAAAAACGCAACATCAAAACTTACGCGCCGAATGCTTAAACCCAGCTAATCAATGCTTCACCACGTTTCCTGATGGAGCCGAAATTCTTGACGAATTCCGCTACGACAGGCTCGACACGTGATCCGTCCTTATACTGTAGCGTCACTTCAAGAAGATGTAATCGAGTCCGAACATGAACGCTTGGGTGGCGGCGGGGTTGGCTCCGGTCAATTCGACCTCGATTTGGTTGCCCCCTTTGTTGAGCGAGTGGGTGCCCAGCGACACCGGGCCGGTGGCCACGACGTCGGATCGATGGAACAGATCGATCGGCGAGGACGCTGGGGCATCGTTGATCGAAAACTCGACAATGCCGTAATCGTGAGCCTTGGTCATCGCCACAAAGACTTCGTACGTTCCTGCTTTCTCGACGTCAATCGACAACGTTAACTTGTCACCGGGTTTGCCACCGGTCCACCACAGATGCGTCCCATCGCTCCATTTACCCGCCTTGAAACCACGCATATTTTGTGGCTGCACCCTTCCTCGTGACACACTCAGCGACGTCACGGTTTCGGCTTCGATGGCTCTCGGGACGCGGTTCGTTTTCGGGTCGATCACCGGCACCGATCCGGGCAGCGGCACCTGAACGGGACTGGCCAGATAGGCGATCAGATCTCGCACCTCGTCCGCCGACATCGGATCCAACTGGCCTTCGGGCATCATCGATGTTTTGGAAAGCGTTCGCTCTTCAATTTCTTCTTTGTCGAGAATCACTTTCTCGTTGGCGGTTTGGATGACGAGTGCCGTCTGCGTTTCATCTTTCAAGAGTCCGGTGATCACGCGGCCATCGGTGGTCAGCACCTGCGTCGCTTGGTAATCGCGTCCGATCAGTGCGTTGGGATCAATGATATTCTGCAGCGAGTAATCGATATCGGCTCGATTGGATCCGGTAATGTCGGGGCCAATGTCGCTGCCGCTGCCAAACAATCGATGGCATTTGCCACAGGTTTCGTTGAACAGGACACGTCCGTGAGGAAGATCGGCTTTGCTGAGCACCTCGGCGGTCAACTGCTGCTTTAACCGGGCAATTTGCTCGAGTTTCTCGGCAGGCGATGTTCGCGCGGTCCCCCACACGTCGTTCACCCGCTGAGTCAGCGAGGGGTCACCAAGCGATTGGATTTGCCGGATCGTAAACGCCGACAAGTCACCGCGTGGGATCTTGCCATCCGACACCGCAGTGAGTAGTTCGGCGGCAAACGAGGCTCGCGAAGCCAGGGTGGCGATCGCATCGGATTTTTCGTCACCGGAAAAGCGATCGTAATGAGCGATGATTGCTGCAGCGCCCTCGATCTCACTGTAATTGGCCATGCCGCGAATCGCTTGACGCCGCAGACGCGTGTCCTCTAACAACGAAACCAGAATCGGCAGCAGTTCCTTGTCCTTCCCGTTGACCAGCGCCGCCAGGGCACTGGAGCGCGAGTTTGCATCGAGATCGGCGTTGGTGACGATCCCACGCAGCTGAGGGAAAATCGAGGCGTCACCAAATTTGACCGTGATCGATTGGACTTGCGTGGCAATTTGTGGATCCTCGCTGGCGGCGAGTTTCTCGTAGACCGCCGGCCACTGCTTGGGCATTTTCAAACGAGCTTGATTGGCGATCGCCGCCGAGATTTCCGTCAACACCATTTTCTGCGTTTCGATGTCCTCGAGCGTGGCGAGCTCAGCCAAAAGATGATTGATCGCGTCGGGATCGGCCGCAGCGCGGCGATAGATAAATTGCCGCACGACCGGCAAACGCGACTGTTTCGCCAACGCGAGTGCACGGGGCGTGTCTTCGACCACCGACGGCTGCGCCGCGTACCAAACCATCAAAGGCAAATTCGCATCGTCGGCGTCGTCGGCGTGCCGAACCAGTCCCGATAAAATCGACCAACGATCATCGATCGGCAATCGCTGCAGCGAACTCGCCAACGCCAAGCGGACATGTGCCGAAGAATCGGTCGCCGCCATGTCGGCCAATTTCGGTAGCAGCGAGGTGCTTGAATCTTCCATTTCCAACTGGATCGCCCAAGCCCGCAGGTACTCGGATTTGTGGCTTTGATCGTCAAGCAGTCGCTCAATGTGCTGCGTCGTCAACAAGCCACATGCGTGCAGCGTCCAAACGGCACGCAGTCGCACCGGCACCTCGCGGGAACTAAACGCCAACTGCTCGAGCGACGCGGTGAGCTGCTCTTTCTGTTGTGAGTCCAGCGGCGTTTGCGATCCGGCAGCAAAACATCGAGACTGCAAGATGCATCTGGCCGTTCGCGAATACCACTCGTTTTCATGAGTGTGGTAGGCCACCAAGGCATCATTGTCTTCGATCGACAAATGGACCGGCTTGGATTCGGTGCTGCCAAAGCGGATTCGAAAGACGCGGCCGTTGGTACGATCCCAAACTTCGCGATCGGTGCGGTGACAAGCATTCTTGTCGTACCAATCGATCAGATAGACACTGCCGTCGGGCCCGTACTTCATATTGATCGCACGGAACCATCGATCATTGGCGAACAGAAAATCGGCGCCGTGCGAGGCAACGTAGCCACTGCCCGAGCGGCGAAGCAGATCATTGTTGATGCGGTTGCCATGAATATTGGCCATTAACATTGATCCCCGATACTGGATTGGCCAATTGTCGCCCTGATAAATCATCGCACCACAATGAGCATGACCACCGCCTGCGGCGCTTGTGTCACTGAGTGCACTGGCTTCGTTGCGGCCACCCCACCATGCATGGTCCCCAATGCTGCCGACGTAGTGGGCATGGTCGGCGATCGTTTTCAGATCGTTGTAAACGTAGGGATCAAAATGACGCCCCGCTTGTCGTTGGTATCTCCCACCTTGGATGATGTGATACATGTGCGGGATCACACACGCCGTGACAAACGCTTGCCCATACTCGTTGAAATCGACGCCCCATGGGTTACTGGTTCCATGTGCAAAGACTTCAAACGTGTGACGGATCGGATGGTATCGCCAAACGCCGGCGTTCAGCGGCGTGCGGTCGGCATCCGCGGTTCCTGGCGGTCCGACTTTGGAATGCGTGAACACGCCGTGGCAACCGTACAACCATCCATCGGGGCCCCAGGTGAAAGCGTTCAGTGTCTCGTGCGTGTCTTGGTACCCAAACCCATCCAACAGGATCTCTGGTTCACCATCGGGCACGTCGTCGCCATCGCGATCGGGGATGAACATCAAATAGGGAGCCGCGCCGACCCAAACGCCACCCAACCCGACTTCCAAACCGCTGACCAGATTCAATCCTTCGGCAAATACCGTTCGTGAATCAAATACCCCGTCGTGATTCTCATCTTCGAGGATGATGATTTTGTCCTTCCCTTGGCCGTTCGCAGCACGGGTCGGATAGGTATAGGCTTCGGCGATCCACAACCGACCACGATCATCCAGTGTCATGGCGATCGGTTGATGCACCATCGGCTCGCCCGCGGCCAATTGAACGCGAAAACCCTCGGGAACCGTGATCGCCTGGGCTGCCTGTTGTGGTGAAAGCCCCTCATTTTCAGGAAGCCCATCGGTGGCCGGACGAGCGTCCATGCGACGCGGGCGAGGCTTGACGCTGGACGCGACCGTTCCGGCGGCACCGCCACGCTGTTGCCAATGCACAAACGTCCCTTTCTTGTTACCGACGAAGACATCGAGGTCGCCGTCGGCATCGAGATCGGCGACGTTGACCTCGGTCCCAACGCCCGAATCGTCGTCGATCAAATGTGGAATCCACTGTACCGCTGCTTCAGTATCCTCATCATCTGCCAAGGATAACCGTGACAATTCGAACCAATACACAACGGCCGGATCGCCCGGATTTGAATCTCCTCGCGGTCCATGGGCCCAGTGACGCTTGCCAGTCAGAATGTCATCCAGCCCGTCGCCATTGATGTCCACAAGCTCGACGGCATGAATTTGTGAAAAGCAGACGCCGTACGGATTTTCGGCTGCGGTCGTGCCCATGATCGAATGGGGGTTAAACGTGATCGCATCATCGACTTTGATTTGCTCGTACCACACCAGCCCGAATCCATGAGCGTTGATCGACGTGATGACATCGTTATCCCCGTCGCCATCGACATCCGATGCAAACATCTGAGCTCCGCCGGTGCCTGGCGAAAAGGCAAACGGGTGTTGCTGCCACAGCGGATCCCCCTCGAGCGAATCGGGCTGTTTCCACCAACCATTTTTTTCGATCAGGTCCAAGCGGCCATCGCCATCGATATCGCCGACGCCAAGCCCGTGAGTGAAACGCCCGCCGGCAACTTGCGTCGAGATGCGGCGGAAATGCCACGGAGCTTCAGGCGTTTCCGAATTGATTTCGGCAAACCCGAAATAGCCATCTTGGCTGCAAACGATCTCGCGTTTGCCATCGCCGGTGATGTCCACGAACGCTGGTGATTCATTGTCCACACGATCGAGCACTTGGTGCCTGGGCCAGAAACGATCGGCTCCTTTGGGATTCTCGAACCACGACGCGTCTTGGCCTGGGAACCCAAACACCAACACGTCATCCCAACCATCGCCGTTGAAATCCTCGGTGTAGGCAAAGAAGTTATTCGAGTAGCCGTGAGGGTCGAAGACGTCTTGCGCGTAGAATCGCTGCGACGTCTTGAAGTCGGGGCCGGCATACCAGAACGGTCCCGAGGCGATATCGGGCACTCCGTCGTGATTGAAGTCCCCCGAGGTCGCGCCCTCGCTGAAGAAATCGCCTGAAATCCGCTGCGTTTTCCAGTCTACCGTTTCGCTGGCCCTAATTTTTCTGGCCCTAATTTCTCTGGCCCCCGATTCGCTGGCACCCGATTCGCTGGCCATCACGACCGGGTCGGCGGCGAGCCGCGGTCCAACGGCAACCCAAAGCAGCGTGGCAATTAACAAGTGACGCGCGACAACCATTCACTCACACTCCGGTCCAGCGGTTTTGAGCTGGCGAAATCATGCCAGCTTTGCTCGCGAAAGACATTTTCGCGAAGGGGGGGCACCGATGAGTATAGCTGGAGGCGACGGTGGAAGTGTGGCTTACAGGGTTGCTGCGACGACTAGAGCGAAGATTGATATTTCGCGACCGCGTCGATGATCCCGTCGAGATCTTTGGTCGGAGCGTAGCCGATCGCTTCACGAATTCGCGTCAGATCGGGAACACGCCGGCGAATGTCTTCGAAGGAATCATCGTACGCGTCAGCATACGTTTGGAACTCGATCGTCGCTTTCGGATTGACTCGCTCGACAACACGCTGGGCCAGCTGCAGAATCGACACAGGCACATCGCTGCCGATGTTGTAAACGCGACCTGCGGTATCCGGTTTGTTGACCAAATCCGATACGGCTCGGACGACATCGTCAACATGCGCAAAACATCGCACTTGTTTTCCATCGTCGTGAACCACCAACGGTCCCCCTCGCAGTGCTGCTTCGACAAACCGCGGCAACACCATCCCGTAGGCTCCGGTTTGCCGAGGACCGACGACGTTAAAGAAACGGCCGACGACGACGGGCAACTGTTTTTCTTTGTAGAACGCCAGCCCCAGAAATTCATCGATCGCTTTGGAAACGCCGTAACTCCAACGCGGCTTGGTCGTCGCACCAAAGACAAGATCGTCTTCTTCGGACCAAACCTCTTTGGGGTTCTTGCCATACACTTCGCTGGTGCTGGCAATGAAACAAGGCACAAATTTACCTTGGCTTGCTCGTTCCCCCAATCGATTCAAAATCAACTGAGTCGGATAGACGTTGCGTTCGATGGTTTGAATCGGCTGCTTGGCAATCAGTGCAACGCCGACGGCGGCGGCCAAGTGGTACACCCGGTCGGCGCGATCGACGACTTCGTTGACCAACGACTCTTCGGTGACCGAACCTTCGATGTACTCGACGTTGGGATGATCTAGCAGCCCTTGGATGTTGTTTTTGCGTCCGGTCGACAGGTCATCGACCACGATCACGCGGTGCCCTTGCGAAAGCAGCGATTCCGTCAAATGCGAACCAATAAACCCTGCTCCACCTGTGATTACCGAAGTCAGCTCACTCACCGTCGATCCGATCATTAAAAAGAGAAGAAAAAGTTCGCAGCAGAAAAATCCTGCCGAGGTTGTTTAGTGTAGCCGAAGCGTCGCATGACGCATCGGGGCGAACAGCCCACTGCCCCTAACTACCCCGAACTGCCTATCCAAAAGGCGATATGCCGCTAACGAACGACACGGGCGGTTAACCCGCCAGCACCACAGAACCACCACTGCGTGATCGTCGCCAAACGGCGTCGTCTGCGCTCACTTCCACAGCACCGAGTCACCGCGATCGCTGGATCGAGCCGTTTTGGCTTCCTTCTTTGCTTTCGTCAAATCATGACACTGAGCATGGGCAAGAGCCCAAAACTGCCGTGTGGGAGAGGTTTCCAGATTAGATGGATGCTAACGAATCGGGGCTCTTGTTAAACTGTAGTGGGCTTGATCGTGAAACTATCGCCTGTGGCGGCATCTCGCTAGAATTAGTCGTTTACGAGATTGCACGGTTCTCGTTTTAATAACAGGCTCGCACCGTTCGACAATTTGCTGAAACATCGTTCGCCGAAACACTGTTCGCTGAAACACCTACGCTCATCCGGGGGGGTCATGTTCGTGTTGAAACCGCAGGTCCGCTTTTGCCTGTTCCGAATCGAATTGCCTAGCATGGATGCTTGCCGGCGAGCCATTTTGGGTTGGCTTGCCTGCATCGCATTGCTAGGCACGAGCAGCTTGGGCGGACATGTTTGGGCAGAAGAATCGAGCGAAGAATCGATTGCCGCCTATGCGGACGCCGCGAATTTTCAAACCAACGGGGCTCTCGAACTGGCGATCGAGCATTGGCAACGCTTTTTGAAGGAGTACCCGCAGGACCCGATGGCGTCCAAGGCGGCCCACTTTCTAGGCGTCTGCTACATGCAGCAAGAGAATCCTGACTACGTCGCTGCCGCGGACGCGTTTGCTCGTGCCCTGAAGGATTCGGATTACGAACTACGCGAAGAGAGCCTCGTGAACCGTGGTTGGTGTCTTTATTCCGCAGCGGGCGAGGCTCCGAATCGAGACAAAGATCGATTGCGAGAGTCGATTCAAGCGTTTGAAACGCTCCGCAAAGAATTTCCCAAAAGTGCGTTCCTCGATCGTGCGTTGTTCTACAGCGGCGAAGCAGCCTATGGGTTGGGGGACGCCAAGCAGGCGGTCGCGAATTACGACCAATTGTTGGCATTACCCACCGCGAAAGAATCTCCGCTTCGATGCGACGCGTTGTACGCCCGCGGCGTTGCCTATGAAGAGCTTGACCAATTCGACAACGCGGTGGCATCGTTTCGCCAACTCTTAGGCAGCTGCGAAAAGAGCGATCTGGTCACCGATGTCCATTTGCGGATTGGTGACACCGCCATCATGAAGAAAAAATACGGCGAGGCGATTGAATCGTTTGATGCCGCAATCAAATCGACTGACAACGCCGAAGACTTGTCGTACGCAATCTTCCGGCAAGCGTTTGCATTGGTGCAAGCCAATCGGCCGGGCGAAGCCGCCGAGAAATACGAACAATTGCTGAACGAGTTCCCCGATTCTCCGTACACGGCGTCCGCCACGCTTGCTTCGGCGCAAAGCACCTATCGAAGCGGCGACGTCGACGAGGCGGCGAAACGGTTCGAACGAGTTTTAGAACAGAATAATCCCGAAGCATCGACCGAAGCGGCGCACTGGTTGGCGCGAATTTACCTTGGCAAAGGGGACGCAGCCACCGCATCGAAGATCGCCAAAAAGCAGCTCGACAAGGCGGCCGAAGGCAAATTTGTCGTTGCGTTAAAATTGGATTTGGCGGAAAGCTTGGCGATGAACCCTGACACGCTGCAGGCGTCGCTCGAAGCATTCGAGCAGGCTTACCGCGATGCCCCCCAGGACGAGCTTGCCCCTCGGGCGCTTTACAACGCGGCGTTCTCGGCGCTGCAGTTAAACAAATCTCAACAAGCCATCGAGCTGGCGACGGAGTTTCTCGAGAAATTCCCTGGCGATACGCTTGCTCCAGACGTTCGTTTTGTGAAAGCCGAGAGTCTGTTTCTGATGGGCGATGCCGCCGCTGCAGCGGAGATGTTCAAAGAACTGGTTGAACAATCCGATCCAACGGACACGTTGCAGCGTCCGATTTGGATTGTCCGCGCCGCAACCGCACTGAACACCGCCGGCCGGATGAACGAGACGATTGAGATGCTCGAAAACGAAACCGACCAATTGCCTGAGAAATCGCAGCGTGCCGAAGCTCAATTGTTACTCGGTCAAGCCTATTTGATGGCTGGCAACGCAGCGAAATCTGCCAAGGCGTTTCGTGCATCACATCAAGCCGATCCAAGTTGGCCACGCGCATCTGAAGCGTTGCTGATGTCCGGCCAAGCCTTGTTTGCATCCGGAGACAACGCCGCAGCGAAATCCGCTTGGACCACGATCATCAAAGAGGATCCGAACAGCCGGATGGCGGATCAGGCTCGATTCAAACTGGCTCAACTCGCCAGCACGAAACAAAACACAAACGAGGCGATCCGGTACTACGAAGAGATCGTCCAATCCGGCGCCGACCCCGGTTTGATGCCGTACGCGTATTACAGCCTCGCTCAATTGTTGATGGAGAACGGGAAGTACGCCGATGCGGTGAAATCGCTGGACACGCTGCTAAGCGACTATGGATCGCATGCCATCCGTGCCGAAGCGCTGTTGGCGCGTGGCATTGCGACACGAAACCTAAATCAAAACGATGCTGCACGCCAAGATCTCGAAGCCTATTTGAAGCTCAATCCCAAAGGCATCAACCTCGGTCACGTGCTGTACGAATTGGCCCTGATCGATCAGAAACAAAAGAAGCCCGAAGAAGCAGCCAAGCGGCTCGAGCGATTGGTGGCCGAAGTCCCTGACTATCCCGATTTGGACAAGGTCTTGTACGAATTGGGATGGTCCTATCGCGAATCGGGCAAACAACAAGCCGCAGTCGATTCGTTCACCAAGCTGATTGCCAAGTCCCCCAACACATCGTTGACCGGAGAAGCAGCCTATTTTGTCGGGCAAAATCATTACCAGAAACAAGATTGGTCCGAAGCGGCAAAGTACTTTCGCACCTCGGCTAAAAACACCACCGATTCTGAACTGTCCGAAAAGGCACTCTATCGACTTGGTTGGTCCCACTTCAAAGCCGGCAACATTGACCAGGCCGCCGATGCATTCAGACAACAAGCCGAACAGCATCCCGACGGCTCGCTTGCATTTGACGCTTTGATGATGGTGGGCGAATGTCGCTTCAATGAACGGAACTACGAACAAGCTCTTCGCGGATTCGAGGTCGCTCGAAAGCAGATCCAAGCCGACAACGACACTGCAAAAACCGTACGGGATGCGGCGGACCGTCAAGCCAGAGAACTGGTGCTGTTGCACGGAGGCCAAAGTGCCGCCCAGCTAAAGAAATGGGAGGAAGCGATCCAGTGGTACGATGAACTTCGCGGACGCTTTCCATCGACGCAGTACTTGGCCCAGGTCTTTTATGAAACCGGGTTTGCCTATCAACAGACCGGTGACAACAAACAAGCGTTGCACTGGTTCGGCGAAGTCGCTGACAATTACCGCAACGAAATCGCAGCGCGGGCGAGGTTCATGATCGGCGAAATCCATTTCGCAGACCGACGATTTGACCTCGCGATCCCAGAGTTCCAACGAGTCATGTACGGCTTTGGTGCCGAACAGGCTCCCGAATCGATCAAAAATTGGCAAGCCAAGAGTGGTTTCGAAGCCGGCCGGTGCAGCGAATTGTTAATGCAACAAGCCCGCACACCGGCAGCCAAACAGAAATCAAAAAACTTCGCGGTTAACTTCTTTCAATATGTTGTTGAAAAACATCCGAAGCACGAACTGGCGGGAAAAGCACAAACGCAATTAGAGGCTTTGAAACAGTAGTGAATTTTACGAATCCCAATCCGAATCGACTGCACCGCATGGCGTTGGCCGTGGTGGTTGCCCTGTTCGTGATGCTCTCGCTGGACGCCTTGGTGCTCCATAGCCAAGATGCGGGGCAGATGCGTTTCGACGCAGCCGAGATTCAATCAGTGATGCAGGATGAAAACCCCGCCGCGGACGCTGCCATCGCCGAACCCTCATCGATTGATCTGCTTTCGCTGATCAGTCGTGGTGGTCGGTTCATGATCCCGATCGGCATCATGAGTTTGTTGGTCGTTGCCTTGGCAACCGAACGGCTGTTGACGTTGCGTCAGAGCAAGATTATCCCGCGGACGTTGGTCGACGAACTGTATGCCATCTCCGAACCAGCGGAAAACTTCAGCCCCAACATTGCCTTTCACACCTGCAACGATTTCCCTTCACCGGCGGCGACCGCCATTCGCACAATGTTGCTGCGAACCGGGCAACCGATTGGCGAGATCGAAGACGCCGTCAAAGAAACGATCCAGCGTGAAGCCGATGGTCACGCCGCCCCGATTCGATGGCTCAATCTGGCCGCCGCCGCAACGCCATTGATGGGACTGCTTGGCACCGTGTGGGGCATGATTGTCGCGTTTCATGAATCGACGACATTGACGGCCGATCGCAGCCGCAGCGAACAATTATCCGAAGGCATTTACACGGCATTGGTCACGACGTTGGCGGGATTGATCGTGGCGATCCCGGCGGCAATTTTCGCTCAATACCTCGAAAACCGCTTGGCGAAATTGTTCAATCAGATCGAAAAAGTCGCCTTTGATCTGACCCCGCGAATGGCTCATTTTGTCGGTCGCCGAAGACTCGACCATCAAGGGATGCTGCACAACATCGAGCGAGCCAAGATGAACTCGGAACCGACGCGTCCGCCAGCGCCTCCGGTGCCGCCGAAGGTGCGAAGTGAGGCAAATTAAGACCAGCCATGGCTGTTGAAATCAAAAAATCGACTGTCGCCGGAACGCTTAGCTTGACGCCCTTGATCGACGTCGTGTTTCTGCTGCTGATCTTCTTTCTCGTCACCAGCGAGTTTGAAGAGCAGGAGCGACGGATCGACATCTCGTTGCCCACCGCGACCAGCGCGGTGCCGATGACCAGCAAACCTCGTGAAATTGTGATCGATATCAACCCGGCTGGCACGATCTATGTCGGCGGCCAGGAAACGAGCTTGGATGCGTTACAAGAACTGTTAAAGAACGCCGTCGCCGCGAATCCGATCAGCCAAACCGTGGTGATCCGAGCCGATCGCGCTACGGCGTTCCAACCGGTTGTCAGCGTGATGGACGCTTGCAACCGTACTGGAATCAGTGACTATTCGGTCACGACAACCGACGGGCCTGATCAATAGCGGCAAAGCGTCATCCACCGATGCCGATGTGATACTGCACTTTCGAAAAACCATTTTCCCTCGGACCCTTGCAGCAAAGTGAACCGCCCCAAACCTCTGCCGAAGCACCGATCGGTTCCTCCGCCGAATCGGTCTGTAGAGTCCAGCGATGCAATGTGGCCATTGGACGTGTGGTTAGTCGCATTGTCGTCGGTGGTATTGTACTTGATCGCGACACGGCTTCGATTCGATGATCCGCGATGGCTGTACAACGCTTACACCTACGTCATCGCGGTGCCACTGATCGCATTGGGGATGTCGTTTGCGCTGCGAGGATTGGTTTCGCATTATGTTCGCAAATCGATTCAGGTTGGCTTTCTGTTTAGCGTCTTCATCCATTTGATGCTGCTGATTTTGGCAGTACACGTGGTCATCTTTAGCCAATTTTTCCCTGAGCCTGTCGCGGGGGTTAAACCCGAACGATCCCCGATCCGCAAAACGGTCCCCGAGTATTTGTTTCAGACGCCCAAGGAAGACGCGGTCACTCCGGATTGGTCCGAACCGGTGGAAGTCGAAACGGCATCGCGAGTGATTCCTAAAGAGATGCGTCAATTGCCGCCGGTGACTCACTCGGCGCCGCAGTTAGAGATGCCCAAGCCCAAAGAGATCGAACCGCGTCCGATGCAAAAGTTCTTGATGAAGCGTCAAGAGCCGTCGCCATCGCAGCCTCGTCCGGCCAATTCTCCCGCGAAGTTGGCTCGCCGCGAGCAATCGAGCGAGAAAATGAGCTCGCCGAAAACGACACAGCCCGATGTGCCGAAGCTAGACAGCGAAGCCATGCAGCAACCCGAGGCCAACCCGGCGGAACGCAAGATCGCCGAAGCGACTCCACGAAAAACGACGCGTTCATCGGCTCCGCAATTGAGCGTGACACCGGATCCGACGAAGATGCTGCCAACGCCGCCAGCGCAACGCGTTGCCTCGGCCGCCCGCAATCGTTCCGAAGCGATGCCGACGGTGGGCGACCTTGGTTTGACCAGCCGCAGTCGACCACGAACGACGCCCACGGCATCCGCGCCGCCTGCCGGCGCGGCACCGGCACCTCAATCGGTCGCAGTGGCATCGATCAGCAAGTCGGCCGATCAAATGCTCTCGCCGGTGGATGTTCCCTTCCAACGGCGTGGTAACACTGCGGGGGCTCAGCTTTCACCGCTTGATAGTGCCGATGCCATGAGCACGCCATCGCCCGCGTCCGCTTCGGCAAGCCAAAGCAACGTGATGCGACGAGATTTGTCCGCGATGATGGGAGTCCCCGATGTGGGCGAGGGCGGTTCGTCGCAAGCCAGACCGGACCGTTCGAGCCGGGGTGATCGCAGCGAGTTTGCTCCGGTTGGCGTGCCGACGATTCCTGGTGAAATGGCATCGCTTGCCGCGGCAAACGACGCGGTGCCTAGCGATGCGATGAGCGACCGCAGCGAGCAGGACAGCGTCAACGGTCCACGCAGCGAAACATCCTCGAGCATTCCGTCCCCGATCACGTCTCCGAACACCGAATTTGGTCCGAGTTTGGACGTGATGATGCGGGAATCGATTGCCGGATTGGCCGATCGCCCCGATTCCTTTGCCGGCATTGTGCCGTCGAACGATCTGCCTGAAATCGGCGAACTTGAGATTGCCGACCAGCCAAGAAAACGTCGCGAAGTCGGTGGCCCCGTGATCCCCGAGGGGACCGAGATTGCCGCGGTCGAATCGTTCAACCGGCGTGTGATGCGAACCCAAGGCGGTGCCGCCCCGACGCCGGCCGGAATGGTCGGTCCCGCGACCGAAGAAGCCATCGAACTCGGATTGGCCTACTTGGCCGACACCCAAAACGATGACGGCAGTTGGTCGCTTTCCGGACATGGCGAGCCTGTCCTGTTGGAAAGTGGCACTGCGGCCACGGGATTGTCGCTGCTTGCGTTTCAGGGCGCCGGCTACACTCACAAACGACATCAATACGCCGACACCGTTGCCCGCGGCATCGCGTTCTTGGTCAAAAATCAAAAAACCAGTGGCGACCTGTACCGTAGCGAGAATCCGCTCAGCGACCGAAACGTGGGTTTCTACAGCCATGGGATCGCGGCCTTGGCTTTGTGTGAAGCGTATGGGATGACTCAAGACGAAGAACTCAAAGAACCTGCCCAACGCTGCATCGACTACATCGCCAACACCCAACACGCTCGCTATGGCGGGTGGCGTTACGCCGCCCAGGTCAGCAGCGACACAAGCGTATCGGGGTGGATGATGATGGCACTTAAAAGCGGCGAATTATCGGGATTAGAAATTCCTGATAATGTCTACAAAGGGATCGACCGCTGGCTTGATTTCGCGCAGCAAAGTGAATCACGCCCTGACCGCTATCGTTACAACCCGTTTGCCGCGAACACTCCGTCGCAACGCCATGGACGCACTCCGACGCATACGATGACCGCAGTGGGGATGCTGATGCGAATGTACTCGGGTTGGAAACGTGAAAACGAGGCGATGCAATCGGCGGCCGAATACCTGTTGGAAGCGCCGCCGGAAATGGGAACCCGTGATCGACCGTTGCGTGACGGATACTACTGGTACTACGCAACCCAGGTGATGTTCCACATGGGCGGCAAGTATTGGGACCAGTGGAATGACTATCTAAACCCGCTGTTGTTGGAGAGCCAAATCAAAGAAGGTTCCAAGGCGGGCAGTTGGCACCCGATGTTGCCGGTCGAAGATCGCTGGAGTCCGCATGGAGGACGGCTGTACGTGACGACGATGAACCTGTTGAACCTCGAGGTCTATTACCGCCATTTGCCGATCTACGACGACGCCGCCGAGTAAGTCGTTGATCGCTCCGCGATCAGAACGTGGATCGCGGGGAACGTGTGATTCGATTGCGGAGGTAGCGGAACTCGTGCGTGAGTTTCGGTCATCCCAAAAAACGAAAGTCTTGACGACTTCCGGTACAATCAAATGCGTCGTTTATAAAATCGACGTCCCGAGCGATTCACGACATTAGTTGGTCCGACGCTTCTAAACGGGTGGAAGAGCGAATCAGCTAGGATCATAATAGCCGTTCCGCGACGTCGTTCGCATTGCCCGCTTCCTCACGTCTCCCCGAGATCCTCATGCTCAACCGACTTCTGATGCCCATCGCGGCCGTAGCGCTGGTGACGACTTGCGTCCACGCCGAAGTTCCCTCGTTCGAAAAAAACGTGCTCGATGCACAAATCGGCAACGTTTGTTACGCCGTTACCGCAGCGGACGTCAACAACGATGGAAAGATCGATGCGGTTGCGATAAGCGAAGACGAGGTGGTGTGGTATCAAAATCCCGACTGGACTCGGCATTCGATGATCAAAAACGCGGTCTCACCCGACCACGTTTGCATCGCAGCCCATGATATCGACGGCGATGGGAAGGTCGATTTTGCCCTGGGTGCCGGTTGGCCTACCAGCGGCGGCACGATCCACTGGCTGCGACGTGGTGAGACGCTGGACGAACCCTGGCAAGTGTTCAATATCTCATCCGAACCATGGACGCATCGCATGCGATGGGCGGATGTTTTAGGCCGTGGCAGCAAACAGCTTGTCGTCTCGCCACTCAATGCGAGCTCAGGTTCAGGCATCCGCCTGATGGCGTTCCCGATCCTCAGTGATCCTGAATCGGGTCCATGGAAACCAATCGTTATCGATGGCAGCCTGAACCGCGCCCACAACCATTGGCATCTGCCGTCGACCGAGGACAATGGCGCCGAGCAAACGCTAGTCGCTAGCGAAGAAGGAATCACGTGGATTGGCAAGCATGAAGCGAACGGCTTTCAAGTCAAACGAATTGCCTCGGGCGCCGCAGGCAAATCACCAGCCCAGCGGGGCAGTGGCGAAGTCAAAACCGGACGACTGTCTCCGTCCACCTCGCTGATCGCCACGATCGAACCGATGCACGGCAATCAGGTAGTGGCTTACATCGGCAACGACGTCACCGATGAAAAACAGCAACGCATCGTCTTGGACGATACCTTTTCGCAAGGCCATGCCGTTTGGTGTGCCGATCTGGATGGCGACGGAGCGGACGAAATCATCGCGGCGTATCGAAATCCTGGGGACGGCCCCGTCAAAGGCCCAGGGATTTTCATCTACCAAGCCGATGACGAACGCGGCCAACATTGGTCACGCACGACGCTCGACCCGATGATGGCATGCGAGGATCTGTGGTGTGACGATTTTAACGGCGATGGCAAAGTTGATATCTTGGCGGGCGGACGTGCCACGCACGATGTCAATCTGTACCTGAATCAATCCGGCAAGTCATCGACGACCGCGAACGACTAGCGGAAGCCACCCCATTCCGTAGTGGATCTTGCTAAAGATCCCGCGTCAGGGATCCCGCAGAAAGGATCTTTAGCAAGATCCACTACGGGGGTGTTTGAACTACTTGGCTTTTGTCTGCTCAAACATCCACTTGATCGCGCCGGCATCTTGCGAGTAGGCATGGTCCCAACTGTTGTGGCCGACGCCGGGCAATTCCGTGTATTTGATTTTCTTGCCTCCGGCGTCTTTGATCGCAGCGACCATCTTGCGAGACCGATGGACCGGTACCGCATCATCGGCATCACCGTGGAAAACCCAAATCGGCAGATCAACAAGCTTCGACGCTTGCGTGTCGTCCCCGCCGCCACAAACGATGATCGCTGCGGCGAACCAATCCGGGTGCCGTGCGGTCAAATCCCACGATCCGTATCCGCCCATGGAAAGGCCGGTCAAGTAAACGCGTGATGTATCGATCGGATTTTCGGCGATCGTCCGCTCGAGCATTTGTATCGCCGCTTGCATTTGATCCGATGGCGACTCGGGCATCGCGGTCGCCTCATGATCGCTCCAATCGACATCGACCCATTTCTTTTCTTTGCGGCACTGAGGTGCCAACACAAAACAGGGAAACGCTTTGCGATTCGCTTCGCTGGCCATCTCGGTCGGGAAATACTTTAGCTGCGACGTGTTGTCGTCACCTCGTTCGCCCGCTCCATGTAGAAACAAAACCAGCGGATATTTCGTTCCCGGTTCGATCGTCTCAGGTTTCATCAAACGGTACTCGAACGTCTCGTTGTCATACGAACCGCCGGTGTACTGGATGCTCAATTCATCGAAAGGTTGATCGGCCATCAGCAAATTACAAGCAAGAGAAAGGAACAGGAAACAAACAATTCGGTTCATCGATGGAACTCGGCTGGTGAACGGGCAGGGCAGGGGAGGGCAGGGCAGAGGGACATGCCGCGACGTTTATTTCATCGGCGGTCCGGCGATCGGCTGACCATTGGTCGTCAACACCTGGATCTCGTGAGCACGATGCTTGCCATCGTAAGTCCATACAATTTGCTTCGCTGGCGTCACTTCAAGGACTTTGATTCCTTTTCTCGCACCGTAGCTGGCGATCACGGTATTGCCGTTGGGCAACCGCTGGGCGCCACAGGGGTCCACCAGCGGCGAACCGGGCAAGTCATCATTGTTAACCTCCCAAACGACCTCACCGTCGGGAGCAAATTCCACAACTTTGTTGCCGTGCGTTAACGTGACCACGGTATTGCCATTTTCAAGCCGGATCGCTGTGAACGGCCAATTCTCGGCTTTCCGCCCCCCCAACGATTCAAGGTCCGTTTTGATTTCGTGGACCACCTTTCCCGCCGGGGTGTATTCCTTGACTTTGAATGCCAACAGATGGGGAACGAGGTAGTTGCCACTGGGCAATTTTCGAGCCATCCGTGTTTGCATATGAGCGTTATCGGTTTCCGGTTGCAGCGGGAACTCGATCACAACGGAACCGTCACGATCCACTTCCATCAGCCGAGGTTTCTTGCCCAATTCGGTGATCAGCGTGTTGCCGTTTTCGAGTCGCTCGACGGTGCCGATCTCTGCGTTTTCGTTGGACTTGCGATACTGAAATACAACTTTGTGATCGCGATTCAATTCTTTGACGATGTCTTTCCACGCGATCAATACATTGCCGTTTGGCAGAACAAAACCATCACGCGCAGCGGGTTTCCCCGCGTTCCAAATCTCGTTGCCTTGCTCGTCCAAGATCCCGGTAAAGCTAGGCCCGGCAATGAACAGCGAATGCTGCACGCCATGGATCGAAGCGAGTGCAAAAGCCACGATCGGTGCCGGGTCTTTCAAACTATGTGGATGATGTCCAAGTCCCGGCCGACGCATCACCTCAATTTTGCCGCCTAGCTTTTTGTACTCGGCCACCAATCGATCGCCGTTCTCGGCCGGCGGAACAACATTGTCGGCTTCGTTGATCAACGCAAAGATTGGAACGCCAGCATCGGCCAATGGTTTGAGCCGATCCAGCGGCCCCGCTTTGAACGACGCGGACTGCTCGTCCGTCATTCCATATGCCTGTAAACAGCGATCCCATTCGCGAGGGGCACCGATGCCGGTTCCCTTGCCGCCGGGCCACGAACGTATGTCCATTACGGCGTTGTCTGCGTAAATGCCGCTCACTTGGTCTGGATGCACACTGGCCCATCGCATGATGATCAACCCACCACGACTCATGCCTTCGAGAAACGGTTTCGCATGAAGTCCTAGCTTTTGGCTAAGCGAATAGAAGGCGTCCCAGCGCTCAATTGCAGGATCGGCACCAAACAACCCTCCGACGTCGCAGTAACAAACATGCCAACCACGCTCGAGCATCGCCCGATCAAACTGGGGTTCGTGCCCCCAAAACCGCGCTCGCCAAACCCACGGATTCCCGCTGGCGGCTTGCTTGGGGCTTACGATTTTGCAGTCCACTCCGTCCAGTTCGAAGTTGTACTGCGTGAACCCTTGAAATTCAGCCGTGGTCGGCTGGATGCCTTGCGATTGAAGATCGCTCGCCAAGCGTCCCTCGCTGGACGCAGCGTCATCCGCCGAGGACACGCCGGCTGGAATCGCGGTCGTTGCCAACAAGGCGACCAGCAAGAACGGACTTAGCCCCTTCGGAGTCATTGCTGACGAAGCGAACCTCGCCAAGCGTTTGGACCAGCGTGGAAAACGAAAGTCTTGACGACTTTCGCTACGGGAAAATCCGTCACCTATTATTCCGACGGTGCTCTGCTTCAATAGCGTCATGGTTGCAAGCGAATTAGTTTGAGTAGCGAGAATAGGGAGTGCGTAGTGGGAACACGGGTTGCGACGAGAGTTTAGGGCAACTCACGAATTCGAAGTTTGCGAAATTGGATTGGCGATCCTTCGCTTTCCAAACAAAGGTAACCTTCGGCCGGCTCGATCCCCGTGCCTCCAGAAACCTCTTCGCCGTTGACCCACAGTCGGACTTCGCCATTGATACCGCGAATGTAATAGTGATTCCAATGACCATGTCCTTTGGCAAGATGTTTGCGTGGGAAGCTGCGACTGCCATCGGGCGACAGCGGTGGAAACGGCGTCATTTTCACTCTGACCGGAAAGACATCGCCGTTGGTACCAAACCAATCATAGCTCTGGCCTCGCGATTTTCGCATCTCGGTGTAACCGTGATCGAGAATCTGAACTTCGATCCCCGCGGGCAATCCGGGCTTTCCCGCCTTGGTGATTTTTTCGATTGACTCAGGCGTTGTCCAAACAAAAACACCCGAGTTTCCGGCGGATCGTTCATGCATCCACTCGACCACCATTTCAAAGTTCTTCACTGGCTTGGTCGTTCGCAGCACCGAGACGGGCCGCCCGGTGCAGTGCAACACGCCATCCTTCCATGACCACGTGTCCTCCGCACTGTTGACGTGCGTAAAATCGGATTCGCTCAGCGATCGCCACCCCGGGCCGTCATCGTCGATGAAGGCCCGCACGGCGGATGCGGATTCAGCGGACGCCGGCTCGGTTTCTTGTGCGTGGGCGTTCACCGCAATGCCGAAACAAACAAGACACAGGGCGGAACAGAGGGGGGTAATGGAACGCGAAGATCGAGGCATGGGCGTCACCGTGGCGGAGGGATTTATCAGGAGGCAGGTGCTTGGTAGCTTTCACATCGCAATAGCATAACCACTGTGATGCTAAAAAGGGTCGCCCGCCCAGAAAGTAGCCATTCCACCGCAAATTCCGGCTGATTATTGACGCAGCAGTTGGGTGGTTTGCGATGGACTTTCTGCTACCTCTCCACCAACTTCGAGACTGCTGATTTAGTTAGCCGTTTTGGCCAACGCTGTGAAGCATTTTCCTGCTGTGTTTTATGGTGTTTTAACGTAGCGGAAGTCGTCAAGACTTTCGTTGAACGAACCCTGTTCCCGAAACTCTTGACGAGTTCCGCTACGAAATGCTTCACAGCGTTCCGTTTTGGCGCTAGCCACGGTTTCGTCACCACCCAACCGGGGCTAACGCCCAAGCCGCTAACAAAAGAGCGGTGATGCCGTACTAAATCAACAGTCTCACCTCGTCGGTGGAGAGGTAACTGCCACTCACCGCTCACTTTTCGACCGCAAAATCGCAGCGATTTTCTGTAGCCGCCGAATCGCCGTGATGATTCCGCCGATGCAAATCACCGCTAGTGCGGTCGCGACGACCGTGATCGTCGGTTGTGATGGGATCGACTGCCACGCAGCGGGCAGAATTGCCATCGCGATACAGGTGACGATCATCAACGCCATCCTCTGCGGTTTGGCAAACGGCCCGGCAAAGACTTGGCCTGCGTCCACACTTGCGCCAATCGCGCGAACGTAAGCGACAAACATCGCAATTAGCGCCGCTGCAAACCCGAGCAGCGGATACCCGCCGACGGCGTACCCCGCTCCGATAAAAATCGCGGAATCCGAGATGCGGTCAGGAACCTCGTTAAACAGATCGCCCACCGGCGAACTCTTGCCGCCTTCGACCGCGACCATTCCGTCTAACAAGTTCGCAATCAGTCGGCACTGAATCATCGCAGCGGCCAGAATCCACAATCCCCGCTGCGTGATCACAGTATCACTCGCTGAGGTGGCGGCCATGGCACACCCTGCGGCAAACGCCAGTGCGATGCTCGTGCCTGAAATTTGGTTTGGCGTGATCGCGGTCCTCGCCAATCGAGCGGCGAGCCACTGAAACACTGGCATTTGGCGTGATTTTATCGGGCGACGATTGGCAACCGGATCATTCATCAAAAGCCTCTCGTGATCGCCCAAGTCCTGTTAGCGTTGAATCGAGACCTGTGCCGCCGCCATTTGCGAATCAGGCTCCGGTAGCGCCAACAACAGCTTCATCATTTCTTCGGCCGAACCACTCGCGACGCGACGGATGGTTTCGCGATCGGTTTCATCACCGAATTCATACGTGATCGCGGTGACACCAAGCGTATCGGCCACCCAAGCTTTGCTGGTCGAACGGTGAGCGTGGTGATTGTCATCGCCGTTGACGTGGTAGTTGGGAAATCGTTTTTGAATCGCCGAGAGCCAATTGTCGGTGAATCCCGCGGGATACAAATCGGCATCACGAGGTGGCGTGTAAAACACGTCGTCATAGGTGCTGTGGAAATCCATAAACAGACACAACTTTTGATCGGCAGCGTTGCGACACTTCAGCATCTCGTTGCGTAACGCACGCGTCTCGGGCTGGGTAAAGTGCATCCAATCACGATTCAAATCGACTCCGTTTGCATTGCATCGCCAATTGCCCAGCGCCACACCATCGGGATTCACCGTTGGCACGACGACGGCGCAGTAGCGTTTGCGAAACGATGTCGCCAACTCATTGTCAGACGTTAATGCGTCGACAAAATGCATCATCCCAATCGCACCGGAGACTTCGGGTGGATGTTGACGCGCGATAATGAAAACAAAGTCGGGGTGATCGGTTTCAGTAATATCCAATCGGTACAGCGGACGTCCTTGCACCGATTTGCCAATCACCGATCGCTTGACGTGCGGTTGTTGGCTCAGATCCGAAGTCCACTTGGCAACCGTCCCGCTGCTTAGCAGTTCTTGACCCGCCACCCACAACGGCTTGCCATCCACCGGGATTTTTAGTCGCACTTCGGTTCCGGCAGGATGTCGATCGGCCATCAGATGTTCGGCACTCTCCCAATTCTTACCATCACGGCTGATCTTGGGATCGTAGCGATGCGATCCGCCGACATATTTTAGTCGTACCGAAATCGTTCGCTCTTCGGTCGAGTTGACTCGGAACGCATACCAAGCACTGTCGTTGATTGGATCCGATTCGGGTTGGATTGTGACGGCAAAATCATCGTCGGCGATTTGGACGCACTCGTTCATTCGTCCCCCAGGGAATTTACTGGTAAACGAAACCGAGCGATCTTCGCTATGGAAGGTGATCCCGAGCGGATTGTCCAAGATCTCGGATTTCGCCGCAGGAGCGAATCCGAGCACGATCAGCAACGCAATCAATGCGTAACAAACAGGATTTTGCCAACAAAAAGCGGCTGTTGGCCTGGGAATAACGTCATTTGGTGAGATTGAGCGATTTGGCATCGGTGGGCTCCAAGCTGTTTAGCTGTGGTCAAAATGGCGGGACCGCGAGCCTACTGGATTGACCGACCGCAGAGCAATATCAGCCGCGACCCGCCAAACGAGGGGAAAACGATTCCTAAGACGGAAACGTCATTTTCTTGGACTCGGCGTGGTTGATTTGCTAATCTCGTAGCTAGAGCTCTCGGACTGCAGCTGTTCCGTCGACGGCGAAATCGTCTCTTTTCTGGCTCTTCTATTTACTAGCAAAAGGTGTTGTGATGCGAATTCGGCTCTCAGTTCACCGCGTCCGTCGAGACGCATTCACGCTGGTCGAAATTTTGGTCGTGATCGCGATCATCGGAATCCTGGTCTCGTTATCGTTGCCCGCGATTAGCGCCGCCAAAGAACGAATGAACCGAGCCAAATGTGCCGACCAGCTGCGACAAATCGCGATGGCGACGATCAATCATCAAACCAGTCACGACACATTACCCGGATACCTACAGCAGTTTGGCGAGTTTGCTGGCGGCATGGATCCCGCGGATCCCGGCAGCTACGGCGGCAACGTTCCTCGTCACATGAAGATCGGGGGATGGCAGGTTGCGATTCTCGCCAAAATGGATCATCAACCGCTCTATGATCGCTGGAGTTTGGATCGGTATCCGTTGTTGTCCGACGGGGCTGGCGAGCGAGCTGCAACCGAAGAAGGCTACAGCACGATTGCGGCGCCAAACGTCGAATTCTATCAGTGTCCTAGCGCCAGCGGCACGATGGCCCGCCATGGAATCAATCACTACATCGCCAACACCGGTATGCATGTCGATTCGTTTCCGTTCACGTACACGCGTCCGACCGATGGCCCCCGCACCGTCACGTTTGCCGATTCGATGTCCAAGGCGAACGGGGTGTTCAACAATCGTTACGCTGGATTTGATCCTGGGAATGCCACGGTGCTTGTGCCGACGGGCAAGCGGATTCGCACCGACGATTTTCGCGACGGTGCGACCGGCACGATGCTGTACAGTGAAAACCATCAAGCCCAACCTTGGCACCTGACTCGATTGACCGGCAACACGGATCACTTGACTGCCATTTCGACGGTCGGCGGAAAAGAGGTCACGGTCTATCCGGTGGAATCACGTTACTTGCAAGGCAGCGTGTGGCATTTTGAAGACGAAAAATTGTTCGCCGGCGCTCCGGCACCGCAGCCTCTACACAAGATCAACGGCGGTGACACGTACAATCTAACCATGACCACCAGGAACATGGCGGATGTCGCCCGTCCCTCGTCGCTACACACGGGCGGCGTGAACATGGCAATGGCCGACGGCAGCGTCCGCTTTGTGCTTGAATCGATCGACTATCGCACCTATCAAGCCCTGATGACCCCAAGCGGCCACGCCAGCGACGTGCCGATGAACGAGTACATTCCCAGCGACGAAATCTGAGGATTCGCCAAGGCACGCACTCTGGCGACGATGGTCGCGTTGGAACTTACCAGTCGCAAGGGGCGGCCCCATGGCATTGCAAACGACTCAGGTAGCTTCAATCTTAAGAATCTGCCTGCGGACATTTGGCAGCATCTCGTAGCGTGGATTGCCCGACGCATCGACTCCTGCATCAGGAACGACTCGCAGGAACTTTAGATCGAAACGATTCTCAAGCTTCGCCATGATCGCCTTGAGTGACCGCATCTTGTTCTTGGGCAGATCGAGCAACAAGTCTAACTCCGGCAATGACTGGGCGTCTTCAGCAGCGTTGGCAATGCGAACCAGATGCTTCCAGATATGGCGTTGCTTGATTCGCCGCAGCTTCATCGGCAGCGGCAGCGCCGCCACGTCTTCGCCCTGGGGCTTGCTTGGACTGTTGGCATCCGCCGCGAGTCGGTTGCCCTTGCGTCCGCGCCGTCCCACGCTGTCATTTGCATCGCGATCACAATCCGGAGCATTGATCGCCGATCGCAATTGCTTGATTGCTTTGCGGCAATCGTTCGTGTCGTCAAGATTTACCATCAGGTAGGGCATCGGTAGCCTTTCAATAAAAATAGGTTATAGCACGCCCTCACACCCAACATTTGCGTGAGCAACGCTTACGCAGCACGTAATCATTGTACGCAAAGATCTCATGCGATCAAGGACTAATCCGCTCACCGGATCGCTCTACCGTAAACCTGACGCTGCGGAGCAGCCGTAAGCCGAAGTTTTTGCGTTAAGGACACTTCGCAACACTCCCGCTCGCTCTTTGGCGTTCTAGTAAGGTTTCGAACTCGGTAACCGGGCTAATTTGGTGGGAAATTGAGATCTCGGAGGATCGAGAGCCGGGTACATGCCCGGACGCCTACTCGATTTCGCTCTGGCAGCGTATAAACAGGGCTCCGATCTCGACGTTACTGAGACGGCACAGCAAAGAATCATCCGAGGCTGGCCGTCCGATGGAGCAAAAACATGAGCAAAACACAAATTTTGGCGGCACGCGCAGGCGAAATCACTCCCGAAATGGAGTTCTGTGCCAAACGAGAAGAACTCGCCGTCGAACTGATCCGTGACGAAGTCGCGGCTGGACGAATGGTCATCCCTGCAAACAAGGTCCACGCCGCCGGGGCTCTCGAGCCGATGTGCATCGGGATCGCAGCAAAATGCAAGATCAACGCGAATATCGGCAACAGTGCCGTGACCAGTAACGCCGGCGAAGAACTGCAAAAACTGCACACCGCGGTCCACCACGGTGCCGATACCGTGATGGATTTGTCGACCGGCAAAGACATCGACAACATTCGCAAACAGATCATCGAAAAGAGCCCGGTGCCGATCGGAACCGTACCGATCTACCAAATGCTCGAAGAACTCGGCGGCAACATCGAAGACATGACCGCTCAGCACTTCTTGGACATGGTCGAGCACCAAGCCAAGCAGGGCGTCGATTACATGACCGTCCACTGTGGCGTCAAGCTCGAGCATCTGCATTTGAGCGTCAATCGCGTGACCGGAATCGTCAGCCGCGGGGGATCGCTGATCTCGAAATGGATGATGGCTCACAACAAACAAAATCCGCTGTACACCGCCTTTGATGATCTCTGCGACATCATGCGCGAGTACGACGTGACTTGGTCGCTTGGCGATGGGCTTCGCCCGGGTTCGATCGCGGATGCTTCGGATGCCGCTCAATTCGCCGAACTCGAAGTGCTCGGTGAATTGACCAAACGGGGTCAAGACAACGGAACGCAAGTCATGGTCGAGGGACCAGGACACATTCCGATGCACCAAATCCAAATGAACATTGAAAAGCAAATCGAGCTTTGCAATGGCGCGCCGTTCTACGTGCTTGGCCCATTGGTGACCGATATCGCGCCGGGTTACGACCACATCACCAGCGCCATCGGCGCCGCGATGGCCGGCTGGCACGGAGCTGCGATGTTGTGCTACGTAACCCCGAAAGAGCACCTTGGACTACCGAACGAAGAAGACGTCAAGCAAGGCGTGATCGCTTACAAGATCTCGGCTCATGCGGCCGACGTTGCACGCGGACGCAAGGGAGCCCAAGACCGTGATGACGCGCTCAGCCGAGCCCGTTTCGCGTTCGATTGGAACGAGCAGTTCCGCTTGTCACTGGATCCGGAAACCGCACAGCGTTACCACGACGAAACGCTGCCGCAAGACACGTTCAAAAGCGCCCACTTCTGCAGCATGTGCGGACCGAAGTACTGCTCGATGAAAATCACCGAAGACATCCGCAAGATGGCCAATGAAGGCCAGCTCGTCGAAATCAAAGACTAGTTTTGCGGGATGTAAAACCGAAGTTCGGTCGTAGCGGAAGTCGTCAAGACTTTCGTTACAGCGGCCCGACGGTCTGCAACGTGTGAGTAAGCACATCTACCTCGCACTTGCCATCGACAACGCATTCGAAAGACATAAAGCCCAGGGTTGCAACCAGCACCTGGGCTTTTTTCATGGACTCTGGGCTTTTTTGTGGACGCTGGGCGGGTGCAAGTTCACCGGCAAGCGGCCTGGAGGATTAGAGATGGCAGCGTGCAAGTTCAGGCTCACCAACCTTTCGCCAGAAGGTGGTGATTCGTATTGGCCGGCAATCATCCACGCTCTGGCAATCATCCACGCTCTGGCAATCATCCACGCTCTGGCGAGCGTAGCTACGGAACGTAAATTCCGCAATTTGCCGTCTCTAAATGCTTCACAGCGTTGACCCAAACGGCCAACCTAAGAACGGCGTTGTCGAACTAACGCAGCAGTCTTTTTGTTGGGAGGGTAAAAAAAGCATCTCGTTTACTCGCGGGCGGCGATATCGGCGCCGCTGCCGATCAAGATGCCGGTGCCTCGCAATTGCCACAGAAAGAACGCGGCTCCGGCGGCCATCAAGAGGCTGCTGAGCATGAAGATATGCTGAGGGGAATCGCCAAACGCGGGACGAATCGCCCAGTACAGCAGAGCCGCAACGGTTAAAAACACAAACGAGACGGCGTTCGCGGTCCCCAAGAACCGGCCTCGCTCGCTATCAGGCGACATGTATTGCAGCAAAGCCTGCAGCGGAACGATATAGAATCCGGCAAAAAAGCCCGCTCCAAAGATAAAGAAGCCGACGTTACTAAACGCCACTCGTACCATCGGCTGCAAATCGGGAAGCGACGGCGGAACAAACGACAACAACGCAAAGAAGACAACCAAACCCGCAGCTCCGATCGGGATCAAACGAGGCTCGATGTGATGCCCGGACAACAATCCTGCCACGGCACAGCCGACTCCGATTGAAACTCCCAAAACTCCCATCAACACGCTGGCTTCGGTACTCGAAATCTTGAGCACCTCGGTGTACTCGGGGACGATAAACAGTGCGATTCCGGCCAGCAGGTAGAAATAGCCCCACGCCATCATCACCATCAACAGTCGCGTTTTGGACATTTCACGGACGGTCGTGATGTAGGTGCTGAGCGGATTGAAATCAAATTTTGCATCGCGATCGCCTGCGGGTAGTGGCGTCAACAGAAACGCCGACACCAGTCCCGCGATCGCGATCAAAACCAACACGACCATAGGCAGCCAAATGAGGCCGCGAATTTGGTCAGGAAAAAATGCGTCACTGACGACGCCTGCGACCAGCGTTCCGACGATCACGGCGACGTTGGTCATCATATTGATCGTTCCGTTGGCACGGCTGAGATCCGAATCATCGACCAGCTCGGGAATCATGCCGTATTTTGCTGGCCCAAAGAACGAGCTTTGACAGGTCAACGCCAATAACGCCAGCAGCGTGACCCACAAACTGCCCATCAGAAAGCCGATTCCGGCGAGGATCACGATCGGGATCTCGATGATTTTCACCCACATCGTCACGGTTCGCTTGGAATAGCGATCAGCGATTTGGCCAGCATAGCCCGACAGAAAGATAAAGGGCAGCGTGAAACAGATCCCTACGATCCCTTGGCCCCCTTCGCCAAGATCGCCGGCCCACAAACCGCCTTGAATCACCATGAACGTCAACACCCCCTTGAGGACGTTATCGTTCATGGCTCCGAAAAACTGAGCGGCGAGCAGTCCGAGGAAACCGCGTCTGAGGAGATGGCTTGGCACGTTTTTTCGCTTGATGAAGGGTCACGTTCGGGGGACCGCGAAATCTTAACAGAAACGCCCCTCGCGCCGCGACGCCGATGAGAACCGAGGGCCGGGCAGGCAACGCGGTGAAGTATTCAGAGGCGGCAAAATACGGTATTTGTGTTTCGTAGCTACGCTCGCCAGAGCGTGGATGGTTGCCGCGCAATGACGAATCACCACCTTCCAGCGAAGGTAACTACAGAGAAGGCTTCACGAAAAACACACAATTGCCAAACACACCACCGCCGCAATCAGTGACGATAACGGTCGATCACCTCGGGCAGCGGGTAGGCGGTGACGTCCCGATCTTCGTCGCTGGCGGCGATCTCAAGCAGCCGCTCGTAGCCGCGTGTGATCAACGCGACTCGCTCGGCCACAAAATCGGGATCAAGATTCGCCAACCCCATCTCGCCTGGGACCACGACACGCTCAAAGTCCGGATGGTCGATAAATTGAGCGAGCACGGGATTACAGCGAAGGTGCCGCTCGGGGGTCGTGTGCAACACCTCGGGGTCGAGTTCACCGATCACATAGCGAAGATACAGATCACTGTCGACGATCGCGGACACATCCTGGCCGCAGACTTCGCACAGATAACCTTGATCACACTTTGCCATTCGAATCTTTTTCAGTACGCAGGGCAGAAGCCCATTCCGAACAACCTACGACTCGAGTCCTAGCACGTCGAACATGTTATAGAGTCCCTTCGGGCGACCTTGCAGCCATTTTGCTGCGGCCAAAGCTCCAGCGGCGTAACAATCGCGGTTGCTGGCGGCAACGTTTAGTTCAATTTTTTCGCCAAGCATTCCGAACACGATCGTATGCTCGCCGGGATTGTCTCCGACACGGACGGCGTGGTAACCAATTTCGTTGCGGGTTCGTTCGCCGGTGTGACCTTCACGTCCGTGGACATGCAGCGTTTCGTCGCTCAGTTTTTTGCCGATCAGTTCACCGAACTTTAGTGCCGTGCCGCTGGGGGCGTCGGCTTTGAAGCGATGGTGACGTTCGATGATTTCGACATCCAAGCCGCCCTGAACATCGCCAAGCGTATCGGCGACCTGTTCAGCAAGCTTCATCGTCAAATTGACCGCCAACGACATGCTGGGCGCCCAAACGATCGGAATCAGCTTTGCAGCCGCTTGCAGTTTCGTTTTCTGCTCGTCACTTAGTCCCGTGGTGGCAACGACCAATGGCGTGCTGGCCTCGACACACGTTTCGATGCAATGATTCAGCGCTTCGGGAAGCGAGAAATCGATCACCACATCGACTTCTTCGGGCCAATCCGAGGCAAGCGGAACGCCGATCGGAGCGAATCCAGCGACGGCGCCGGCATCTTGGCCTAGCAGCGGGTTTCCGGCGTGATCGATCGCGGCAACGATTTGGAATTCGGTATCTTCCGAAGCCAGAGCAACGACACGTCGCCCCATTCGTCCCGCGGCACCATGAACAGCAAGTTTGATTGATGTAGTAGTCATACGGTTAATGTAACGCGTCACCGACCCTTGGGGTAGCGGAATAGAAGCACTGAATCTTTGTTCCCAATCCACGTCGAAAACGCCTGCCCAACGCGAGCGTGATGTCGCCGCTGAAACGGAGGGCTAGTTGATTTATTGAGCCGCGACGCGTCAGCGGCCGGGTCCTACGCACGCCCCGGTGCCTTACGGCCCACGGCTCAGTGTTGCTCGAGATACTGGCTGAGCGTTTCGATGTTGGCAATCATGGTTGCCGAAGCGATCACACCTTCTTTCGGCGTTACCTTTTTCCCCCGCTCGTCGCGTACAAAGCCTGGCTCGAGCCAACCGCCGTTGGCGGATTGCGAGCGGATCAGCTCGGCCACTTGTTGCCCCGTCACTTTGCGATCCACGGACAATGGATTCGCGGCCGTGATGGCTTGATAGTCTCGCTCGATTTCGTCGAGGTGCGAATCGACGACAAAGCCATAGTGATCCGGCATGCTGCGATCGTCGTAGGTGATTTGGTAGTCCTTATTAAAATAGATAGGACGATTTGTTTTCAGTTCGTAGTAGCGGGCGAGTCGACCATCGCTGCGAAGACAAGTCCGTAAATATTCAATCGCTCGTGGCAGCGGCTTTAGAAAACGCTGCTCACCGGTTTCGCGGTACAGGACCAACAAGGTTCGCAGTGCATCCTGAGACTCGCGGCCGGAAATCGCAGGCGGCTCGAATTGGCGATCCCACACCGGTTGCATGTGCCGATCGTATTGCTGGGCCCATGCCGGTTGCGGCTCAGGCATTTGCGAACGCAACAAGAAATCGCCTCCTGCTATGGCACTGCTGCGGTAGCGATCATCGCCATAGACGCGAGCAGCCACCAACATCGTTTCGATCATATTCTGAGTGATCCGGTCGTTCAGCATGTAGCACCCTGAATATGTCTTTGCCCACGTCCGGCTCCACGATTCGGGATAGCTCGCCGCGATCACGGGGTAGTAATCGATACTGGGCGGCGTGGTTGAAAACCGGTCATAGTTGTGTCCCCATGCTCCTGTCGGGTACTGAGCCGCGATCGTGGACCGCAGCGCATACTCGACCGCTTCATGAACGACCGCATCCTCGAACCCCAACGTTTGATCTAGTTCGCAGAGAAAGCGGATCGAACACGGGGTGGTGTCATCATCGATCAACGTCATGTTGGATTTGAATTGTCGTTTCTTCCAAATCTCCCAACCGCCGGGATAGGGTGTCGGGGCCGTGGTAAATGCCTTGGAAAGCGAATGGCCGGAATGTTTTACCAGCACTCGATAGGGAAGTTTGGCACGCAGCGCCGGATCAAATTCGATCGAGTATCCCCAACCTCCGCTCTGCAATTGGCCTTGGATCAACGCATCCCCGACTGCTTTGGCGGCATCCAAATGAACCGCGTCACCGGTGGCACGATAGGCAGCCAAAAAAGCGAGTCCAACCGCGGGCGTTCCAGGCGGCTGAACCCAAACTCGATTGGCACCGGCGACCCCTTCGCCGTGACTGTAACGCCCATCGACGCTGGACACCCAAGCGTAGCCGCCATGATCGGCCACGCTCCGCGTCATCAACTCCGTCGCCGCGCGAAGCGACGCCCTCACTTGATCGCCCGATGGTACCGATTGTGCGGAACCTAACGACTGGGACGCCATGAGCAGAAAAGCAAATCCACTCAATCGAAGGAACGCAGGATAAAAAGCTCGGTTCATGGACCCGTTTTCCGATAAGACAATGGCTTCACCGTTTCTTAACAAAACCGATCTAGCCGTGAACGCAGCGTGCAAAAAAGGGCTTGTCAAGGCACGCAAACCGCGACAATCAAACGATGGGTGTCTTGCATCTCTATAGGGAAGACCGCCCTTTCACTCAAACTTCACATTACCCTGACGATTGTAATGGCTCTGTGGATCCAAAGCATTGATCCTACTAGAAAAACTGAATCGATCGTAAAGTTGCCATTTTTCGGCAGAAGCGAATTGCCGCACTTCGCATGGGTGATCTGATCGATCCCGTCCGATACCCCTAATGCCATGACTCTTATTGCAAGCACTCGCGAACAAAGCATCGTGACCGATTGCAGTGAAGGTTTTCAAGTGTCGACAGGACGTCGGCTTTCCCAGACGGCAACGAAGTGACTGGCCCTTTCCAAAGGTCCCCATCCCAGTGGATTGGCCAGCACTGCCATTACAATTACATGGAAGTTAAAGGCGATGCGATTCACGTTTCGTACCAACCAACTGCAAGCCAAGCTTGCAGCCGCGGGAGTCTTCTTGGCTTTCGCGACCAACAGTGCCGGAGTGGTGTTCGGCGATGGCCCCCTCACGTTCCCAACGATGAGCGGAAGCCAAATTCAGGCAACAAGCTACAACCAACCTTTCGGTCTGTTAGATGACGGAGAGATTGGCCGAGAAGAATCAAGCGAACCGGTCGAAGAACCGATCGTCGAGTCGGTACCGGCAGCGGATTATAAAAAGCTGCTTGAACGCGTCGACGACATGGAATCGTCTTGGGAGAAATACCAAGACAAGCTCGCTGACGAAGCGGCGGAGAAGAAAAAGAAGCCGACCATGAAGATCAGTGGTCGTGTGCACTTGGACAACTGGAACTTCCTCGAGTCCGACGCGGGTACCAATTTCTTGGAAACCGGCGATCCGCTGGATGATCCCGAGGACCGCTGGGATTTCCGTCGTTTGCGGATCGAATTGTCCGGCGACATCCCTAACAACATGCTGTACCGGTTGCAGGTCGATTTTAACAATCCAAGTGAGCCCGAACTCAAAGACGGCTACATTGGCTGGAAAAACCTACCTGGCAATCACACGCTGTTGTTGGGTAACCAGAAACGCCCGATCGGCTTGGACCATCTAAACAGTAGCCGTCACAACGTGTTCGCCGAACGTCCATTGGCGGTTGAAACGTTCAACGAAGACGCTCGTCGTCTTGGTGCAGCGATGTACGGCTATAGCGACGACGAAATGTTCAACTGGCGATACGGTGTTTTCTTGCTAGAAAACATTGCCACCGATGGCCGTTACCGCGGTGACGACATGCAGGCCGGCGTGTATGGCCGGTTGGCGGCGAGCCCCTGGTACGACGAAATCAGTGGCGGCCGCGGCTATTTGCACCTGGCAATCGCTGGATCCGCAAACGATACCGATCCCGACGGCCAAACCGACGCGGACCAAAACAGCAACGAAGCTCGTTTCCGCACGCGTCCATTGGCGCGATCCGATTCACGTTGGTGGAACACCAATCGCATCTTGGGTGCCGAGGACTACCAACAACTCGGTTACGAATTCATGCTTAATATCGGCGCCTTGCAAATCACCAGCGAATACTACGGCAACTGGGTAGGACGCGACGCTGCGGGCGGCTTCTCAGGTGAAGACTTGTTCTTCCATGGCGGTTACATCTTTGCATCGTACTTCCTCACCGGCGAACACATTCCGTTGGACCGAGTATCGGGAACGATTGACCGAGTCAAACCATTTGAAAACTTCTTCTTGGTTGACCGATGCACCGGAGGCACGGGTTCCGGTTTGGGTGCAGTCGCAGTGGCCCTTCGCTACGACTATCTCGATCTTAGCGACGAAGACATTCGTGGGGGCGACGGCCACGCGGTCACCGCCGGACTTAATTGGTACTGGACCGCCTACTCGAAAGTTCAAACCAACTTGATTTGGGGTTCGATCAACAACGGTGGGCAAGGCCAAGAGAACAGTGGCCCCAGCGGCACCACGGTGCCGTTGGCCGCAGGCGTCGATGGCGACTTCACCGCACTTGGTTTTCGCTTCATGGCCGATTTCTAAGCTTCGCTTGAAAATCGTCCCCTTACCCACCGCGTAAAATTGATCCAATCATTTGTCCAAGGAAAGGACCCGATCATGTTCTATCAAACTCTTCGAATGACGCTCGCCACCGGCTTGCTCGTATTCGCAGCGATGCCGTTCGCCGTGAACCAAGCCGCAGCGGGATCCGGTCATCATCTGCTGGACCAAACCGGCTGCTGCACCAAATGCCCAGCGTGCGACCACCGCTGCAATTTTTCAGTCGACGTGGTCGACGAGACCAAGACTTGCTTTGAAGTCGAATCCAAAGTGATCTGCATTCCCCGCGTGGTTTTCCCTTGGCAAAAGGGAAACTGTGATGCGGTTTGCAACAACGGTGCGAAAACCCGTCGCATCTGCGTTTTGAAGACCAAAGATTACAAGTGCCCCAAGTGCGAGTACTCGTGGTCGGCCGAAAAGAAAGCAACCTGCTGTGACACTCACAGCGTCCCTCCTGCGATCGAGTACGCACCGGCCCCGGTGCCGGCCGAAGCGGTTGCTCCGGAAGCCCCCCAGCCTTATACGCTTCCGACCCCCGCGCAAGCATCGCGTCCAAGTGAAGACGCGTATTACTCGCTGTTCGAAACCATCTCCAATCGCTAGTCTAGACGAAACGAGAGTGACGTTTTTCCGTGGCCAATCTCGCAAGAGATTGGCCACGTTCGTTTGTAGATGCCCCTTCCCGAAAGCACCACGGACAAACAAGTGGACGACCTTAGCCGCTATGGCGGATTGATCTTTGATTGCGACGGTACGCTTACCGATTCGATGCCGCTGCACTTCGAAGCATGGCGTGAAACAATGGCCCGTTTCGGCATCGAGTTTACCGAACAGCGGTTCTATAGCATGGCAGGCATGCCCACCGATAAAATCATTCGCGTCTTGGCCGAAGAACAATCGGTCGACGTCGACCCCGAAGTCGCCGGGGCTGAAAAGGAACAAGCGTTTCGCCAGCGGATCCCCCGGTTGCAACCGCTCAAACGCGTTTGTGATATCGCCCATGCCCATTTCAACGTGGTGCCGATGGCGGTCGCCAGTGGCGGGGACCGCGAAGGCGTGTGGGCCCAGATCAAGCACTTGCAAATGGAATCGCTGTTCGCCGCGGTCGTCACGGCCGAAGATACCGAGAAACACAAACCGGAACCCGACGTGTTTCTGAAGGCTGCAGAGCTGTTGAAGGTCCCACCGGCGACCTGTCTCGTTTTCGAAGACTCGCCGCTGGGACTAGACGCCGCCGCACGAGCGTCGATGGACTGTGTCGATGTCCGCGACTTTACGTTTTACGAGGCGGGGCGAGCCTAAGTCGTAGCCCAGGCTGCTAGCCTGAGAGTGCGGCACGGCGATCAATTGGAATGTTCGAGCGCCTTGTCGCTGATGTCTTTACGACACCAGGCGCCTTGCCAGCGAATTTCCTTGACCGCCTTGTACGCCTGCAATTTCGCACCACTGATCGAATTTCCGATCGCAGTCACCCCCAGCACACGTCCTCCGGCGTTGACGACTTCGCCATCCTTGGTGGCCGTGCCGGCATGAAAAACCTTGACGTCGGTTAGGGCTGCGGCGCGATCGAGCCCGCTAATCACGCGGCCTTTTTCGTAATCACCGGGGTAACCTTCGCTTGCCATCACGACACAGATACTGGGGCGTTCATCCCATTGGAGTGGTTCGAGTTCACCGAGTCGGCCATCGATCGTCGCTTCGATCACGTCGACCAAATCGGTTTTCAAACGCATCAGCAGCGGTTGGCATTCGGGGTCGCCGAACCGCACATTGAACTCGAGCACCTTGGGGCCAGCGGAGGTCAACATTAATCCCGCGTACAGCACGCCCTTGAAGGGGCGGCGAGCGCGTTTCATCGCGTGCACGATCGGAACCAACACGTCGGCTTCGATTTTTTCCATCATCGCCTCGTCGACGATCGGCGTTGGACAATACGCCCCCATGCCACCGGTGTTAGGACCGGTATCGCCATCGTAGGCAGGTTTGTGATCCTGCGCGGCGGGCAACGTCATGATCGTTTCCCCATCGGTGATCGCCAGCACGCTTGCCTCTTGGCCGATCAATTTTTCTTCGATGATCAGCTCTTTGCCGGCTTCGCCAAATTCGCGTTGGTGGGCGATCCGATCAATCGCCTCGAGCGCTTCACTGCGAGTGCTACAAACGATCACCCCTTTGCCCGCCGCCAAGCCATCGGCTTTGACGACCACATGCACCGGATCATTCGGTTCGGAATAGCGATCTTTGATATAGCGAGCCGCATCCTCGGCGTCACGGAACGTCCGATAGCCTGCGGTAGGAATGTCGGCCATGTGCAGCAGGTTTTTGCAAAACACCTTGCTGCCTTCGAGTTCGGCGGCCGCTTTGGAGGGGCCAAACACCTTTAGCCCCTCATCCTGCATGGCGTCGACCAACCCGGCGACCAACGGAACCTCGGGCCCCACGACGGTGATGTCGATTGCATTGTCTTTGGCGAATTTGACCAATTTCTCGGTCTCGGTGACCTCGATCGGGACATTGATCGCATCGATTGCGGTCCCGGCGTTGCCCGGAGCCACATAGACGGATTCCACACGCGGGCTTTGAGCAATCTTCCAAGCGAGCGCATGTTCACGTCCGCCGTTACCAACTATTAAAAACTTCATCGCGGAACCACACTGTCGCAGAGATTCAAGAAAGGAAAATTCAAAACCCAACCGGTAAATTAGCAAACCCAACAAAAACCGCCACGGTGGGAAGCCCAATCTCGCTTCGGACGGACAAGATATTTTTGCGGCAATCGACCACCGGATCCACCAAGTGTCGCCGTCTCCCCCCGGCGGTCGCCATCGTGAGAATCACGCAGCTTAAGCAGGCCTAAGCGGTAGACAATTTTCCAATAACAGCTAAAATGGGTAGTGTCCTGCCGAAGAATGAAATTCTGCTGTCCACCTAACCCCCACCCCAAGGACGGCACATTCTTCGCAAAAAACTAGTTTGGTTAGAAGCGGCGACTGAGCGAACGTCCACCGTAGCTCAGTCGCCGCGATAACCTCGCCCGTGTAATGCCCCCGCCCCATCGATCGCGCCGCTAGCGATGTTTGCAATTGGCCACAGAAAATCGCTGAAACTGCGTGTATTCTGCTGACTTGCAACTAGAATTCGCTGTTTGCCGCACGCGTACCCTGTCACGCACGACCATCACCTGCTGATTTTCGGTGCGGACACCGAGCCCACCGCCACTGAAGAGGCTGAACGGACCCCACCGACAAAATTTCTAGCTGCTTCATGGGGCGGCACTAAAATCAAAAATCGTTACGCTTTGATAACTGAAACCACGCTGATGATCCTTCGGCTGAATTGACTGTTTAGGATTTGAACCCTTTAACCCTGCTTGGGAGAATTAACGTTGAAGACTCGACGACAAGCTTTGAAATCTCGATTAACTCACATGATTTGCGGTGTCGCCGCAGCGTCGCTGCTGGCCTCGACTCCTGTCGTTTCCCAGGCTGGCGATCTGAAACTGCGTTTTGAATACGCAGGTGCCGCAGAAGAACCGTCCGCTTTGGTTGTCAACAAAGACGTTGAATTTTGTGGAAAACACCAAATTTTCAATGAACGATTGTTGGTCAACAAAGAAAACAAGGGCATCAAAGATGTCGTTGTCTACGTCTACACCGGCCGCGGTGGATCGAAATTGGATGACGTCCCTGCCAAGAACAACACGCACGAGCTGGAAAACAACGCCTGTCGCTTTGAACCCCACATCGTGATCTGCCAAACCGGCGACACGCTGAAGGTGACCAACCCAGATGCCGTCGGCCACAATGCGAACCTGCCGTTCTTCAAGAACCCTGCCCAAAACTTCTTGATCCCGCCTGGGCAAGAAAAATCAGTCGTTCTCGAAGACACCGAGCCTGCGCCAATTCCGGTTGAGTGCAACATTCACCCTTGGATGCGTGCCTACGTCGTGGTGCTCGAGCACCCGTATGTCGCCAAGAGCGACGAAAACGGCGACCTAGTCATCAAGGACCTGCCCGAAGGCGAGGAATTGACGTTCCGCGTCTTCCACGAAGCAGGCAAAATTGACGATGTCACCATCGACGGCAAGGCAGAAAAATGGTCGCGAAGCCGTTTTGAAGTCACCATCGAACCGGGCGTGAACGACCTCGGAACCGTGGTCGTGCCCGCCGATGCATTGAGCGCCGAGTAAGCCCAATGGCGTCGTGGTTGAACGCGATTCGGATCGCGATCGACCCTCACTTCACAATCGATGGCCGGCACATCTTGGATGTGCCGGCCATTTTTTTTGCCTGTGCGACAATCCGTGGAGTTTACGGCAAACGGGTAAACGCGGTTCAATAGGAACGAATCCTTCCCCAAAACCTTTGACCGTCTTCGTTATGCCCCCTCTCGTCCGCTCTTTCCTGCCGATCGTCTGTTCGCTGCCGCTGGTGCTGCTGTTGACCGGATGTGATGCCAAGATTGATCAATTTTCCCCCAACACGCTGTATTCGCTGACGTTGGCCGAGTCGCAATCGGCGCTGATGGATGCGGCTCAAACCGACACCTCGGCAGTGCTGGAACAGGCATTTGGGACGCCGAATCAGCCCAAATGGCCCGCTAACTTGCTGAGCGGTCGGGACCGCACGCTGTTGGAGGTCGAGCGACTCGAGCGGGCGGCAGGTCCGATTTCAAGCCTGCAAGACGGCAGCCATCTGGGACTGTACCGAGAGCACTGTGTCCATTGTCACGGGTTAGCCGGCGACGGATTCGGGCCAACATCGCTGGCGTTGAATCCTTACCCTCGCGATTTTCGCCGCGGGGTTTTCAAGTGGAAATCGACCCGGCGGAATGCCAAACCGACGCGAGAGGATCTTCGCCGCACGCTGATTCATGGCGAAGCAGGTACGGCGATGCCGTCGTTTTCGGTTTTGCCCGACGACGAACTGGATGCCCTGGTCGATTACGTGATCTATCTGTCGATTCGTGGCGAAGTCGAGCGTGAATTGCTGGCCGCTGCAGTGGAATTGGGCTACGACGAGACGCCTCCCGAAGAAAACCTGCGACTTCGCATGCCGAGCGTCAGCGATGCGGCATCCGCCGGCGACGCTCAAGCCGCAAGCGAAGGCGCCGAAGCGACTCGCGAAATCATCCAGGAAGTGATCCGCAGTTGGGTCAGCGCCGAAGATGCCGTGGTCGAAGTGCCCGCCGCCCCCCCAGCAAATGACACCGACTCGATTGAGCGAGGCCGCGAGCTGTTCCATGGCCAAATTGCAAACTGCGTGGGCTGTCACGGGCCGCAAGGCAACGGCGCCGCGGTGACGCTTGATTACGACGATTGGACCAAAGAGTATTCAACGCGATTGGGATTAACGCCCACCGACCGCGATGCGATGAAACCGTTCCGCAAAGCGGGTGCTCCCAAACCGCGACCGATCATCCCGCGACGATTACAAGGCGGCGTGTTCCGTGGCGGCGGTGATGGCGAGACACTCTATCGCCGGATCACCCAAGGAGTCGCGGGAACCCCGATGCCAAGCTTGGAGGTGACCGAGACCGAGAGCGGCAAAGGATTGACGCCGGATCAAGTCTGGGACTTGGTCCACTATGTTCAATCGCTCGGAAAACCTTAGGCTTGCTAAATGCTCGCTGCTCGATTCGGTTCGCGATGGATGGGAACGTTTCGATCTCGCCCGCTCGTTCCCTATTCGTCCTGTTGCCAAACCCCATTCTTTTTGCTGAAACGAACCTTCCTATGACTCAAGAAACGTATCGATCGATTGGCGCGATCGCCGGGGTGATCACCGGAGTGGTTTCCATGGCGCTGCTCGGCTTTTCAGGATTGATTGCCGGCTTCTGCTTTGGTGCCGGCGGCGCAGTGCTGGGTGGCATCTTGGGGGAACGCGTTCATTCGATGCGACACAAAAATCATTAAGCTGTTGATCAACAAACACACAATGCAATCACCAAGTACCCCCTATCACCGCATCGTTCACCGATTGGCCCTGCTGACCGTCTGTTTGACGTGGCCGCTGATCTGGGTCGGCGGCATGGTCACGACGTATGACGCGGGCATGGCGGTTCCGGATTGGCCGAACACGTACGGTTACAACCTGTTTTTGTATCCCTACAAAACGTGGCTGCTGGGGCCGTTCGATTTGTTTATCGAACACGGACACCGCTTGCTTGGCGCGTTACTCGGCTTCACCGCGATTGGTTTGGTCGTGGCGGCTTGGCGGACCGAGCATCGAGGTTGGGTCAAAGGGTTTACCGCGATGATCTTAGTCGCGGTGATCATCCAAGGGGGGCTCGGTGGCATCCGAGTGGTGCTTGGCGACCGTACGTTTGCGATGATCCATGGCACGACCGCCCCGATCGTGTTTGCCTTGACCGTCACAGGGATGGTGATCACCAGCCGATGGTGGTTCCGATATTCACGTCCCGATGTGATTCAGCCCGCCCCCGCAGCGGCACCCCAATCGGAGCAAACCGATCCCGAATCCGAAAAATCTGTCGCCTTGCCTTCGCTTGCCAAAGGGACGTTTGGAATCGTCACTCTGTTGGTACTGACCTGTTACGTGCAGCTCGTCTTAGGGGCGAGATTACGGCATTTGCAGCCCACTGGGTCCCCCACAGGCTTTTTACACACAACCGCAACACACGTCGTATTGGCGTTCGTGTTGTGGTTGATGGTGGCCGTTGCTTGGGCCCGATTACGCAAGTGCGGCGATTTGACGCTGTCGCGTCCAGGGGTTGCCTTGATAGGATTAGTGGGCATTCAAATTTTGCTGGGTATTGGGACTTGGGTAGTTCACTATGGCTGGCCTGCGTTTCTGGGATGGTTTCCCGGAGCGGAGGGTTATGTCATCGAGTCAAAGAATTACACCAATGCGTTACTTGTCACTTCGCATGTTGCGACCGGATCTTTGATTCTTGCGGTTTCCACGTTTGCATGGGTCCGTATACTGCGTGTTCGCAACCTGAACATGGCTTCCGTCACGAGCGAAACGGCGACTTAACTAGGAACGAATAAAAAGTGTCGACAGAGATATTAATCGCCGACCCACTGACGCCCTCGTCGGCGAGGGTTCGTTACGTGAGCGAAGGAAAACGAGTGGACAGCCAGCGGGAATCCCACCCTCGAAATGCTGCCCACGACGCAGCCAACGCAACCGAGGTTGCCGTCGGGGCAGGGCAGGGCAGGGGCGAAGACACTTCGTCTGCAGCCGCCAACCCCGCTACGGTTGTGGCAACGCGTCCGAGTCTTTTTTCGGACTACATCCAACTGACCAAGCCGCGAATTGTGACGATGATCCTGGTCACCACCGTGGCTTCGGCGATGATTGCCGCAGGCGGATGGATTGCCACGGTTGATATGTTTTGGTTGTTGCTGGGAACCGCGATGGTCGCCGGCAGCGCCGGAGCGGCGAACCAGGTTTGGGAACGACGTATCGATTGCAACATGACGCGAACCGCAACACGTCCATTGCCGGCCGAGCGAATCAAGTTGACCCCGGCGATCCTTTACACCGCAGCGCTCGTCGTCGTGGGCACCGCGATTTTGTATTGGCAATTTGGTTATGCCCCCGCTGCCGCCGGAGTCGCCACTTGGTTGCTTTACGTGCTGATCTACACTCCGATGAAAACACGCACGGCATGGAACACCACCGTCGGCGCTGTGGCCGGAGCCTTGCCCGTATTGATGGGCTATACCGCCGCGGGCGGTGGGATTGGTGATTGGACCGGTTGGTTGTTGGTAGCGGTTTTGGCCGCCTGGCAATATCCCCACTTCATGGCCATTGCTTGGTTGTACCGCCGCCAATACGCGGAAGCCGGATTCTGCATGTCCACCACGGTGGACCCCAGCGGCCGCTCGGCCGCAGCTCAAAGCATTGCCGGTTCGATCGCGATCTTGGGCTGCAGCGTCGCCTTGTGTGTGATCCCCGGCGGGTCGATCGCAGGAATGCTGATCGCATCGGCGGCTGCCATTGTTGCTTGCTATCCAATGCTGCGGGCGTCGATTCGCTTCTCGGCGACCCCCGACGACGCGATGGCTCGCAAACTGTTGCGATCCTCGTTGTTGGTGTTGCCTGCGGTGTTGGCCATTGTGACCGTACGAACGGTGTTGTGAGACAAAGCGTGAATCAATCTACGATCCTGCCGGCGGAAGCACCGTCGGCGCCGAGCGAAGCAAAACCAACGGCAATCTGCGTGGCGACAGGCGTTCGCCATGCCTATGACACCAAATCAGGCGACCGCACCTGGGCGTTGCAAGGCATTGACTTGACCACGCACGCTGGTGAGATTTTTGCGCTGCTGGGCCCCAATGGCAGCGGTAAAACGACGCTGTTTCGTTTGCTGTGCACGCTGTTGCCGATCCAACACGGGACGATCCGAATCGGCGGCATCGACAGCCGCACCAATCCATTAGCGGTTCGCCGTCAAATCGGGATCGTGTTTCAGTCACCAAGCTTGGACAACAAGCTAACGGTTGATGAAAACATCGCTTGCCAAGGCGCGCTGTACGGAATCACCGGACGTGAGTTGAATGTCCGCCGCGACGCGTTGCTCGAACAATTGAATCTGACCGATCGTCGTCGCGATTACTGCGAAACGCTTTCGGGCGGTCTGAAGCGACGCGTCGAACTTGTCAAAGGCATGCTGCACCAACCGAGGCTGCTGCTGTTGGACGAACCGAGTACGGGATTGGACCCCGGTGCCCGGCTTGATCTGTGGAAAGCGATTCGCACGATGAGCGATCAAGGCACATCGGTGTTGATGACGACGCACTTGTTGGAAGAAGCAGACAAAGCCGACCGTGTGGCGATCATGCACGAGGGACAGAAGATTGTCGAAGGAGCGCCTTACCAGCTTCGCCGTGACCTCGGCGACGGCGTGATCACGATCGAAACGAGCAACCCCGACGCGGCCGCGGCTCGGCTGAGCAAGCAACTGCAACTGGACTCGCAATCGATCGGCAATCAACTGCGGTTGCAAAGCGATACTCCTGCACAACTCGTCCCTTTGATCTCCGAACAACTTGGCGACTTGGCCGAATCCATCTCGATTGGCCGTCCTAGCTTGGAAGACGTTTTCATCGCCAAAACCGGTCACCAGTTTCAGTAATCCCCCCTCTTAGACCTTTATGAGTGCCATCACGACATCCCCTTCGTTGAGTTCCGATTCCGTCGGCTCTCCCAACCCAACTTCGGCGCGGGCGGGCATGTCGGCGGCTTGGATGCTGGCTCGACGCGAATGGACGCGTTTCTTTCGTCAACGCAACCGCGTTTCGGCGGCGATCGTCCAACCGCTGCTGTTTTGGATGCTGTTCGGCACCGGACTTCGTGGCGCGTTCACCGTGGCGGGGGACCAGAATTTCATGGAGTTCTTTCTGCCCGGCACGGTCGGGTTGATTGTCTTGTTTACCGCCATCTTTGCCACGATCTCGGTGATCGAAGATCGTCGCGAAGGGTTCATGCAATCGGTGTTGGTTTCACCGGTGGGGCGTTGGCCCGTGTTGATGGGCAAAGTCATCGGCGGCAGCGCGATTGCGTGGGTCCAAGCAATGTTCTTTCTGATGCTGGTCTACCTGTTTGGTACCGCATCGATCAGCAGCAGTATTTTTCTGCTGATGCCGCTGTTGGCGTTGATCGCCATCGGCATGTGCTCGCTGGGTATGATCGTGGCATGGCCGATGGACAGCACGCAAGGTTTCCATGCAATCATGATGCTCGGCTTGATGCCGATGTGGTTACTGAGCGGTTCGTTCTTTCCAATCCCCGCCTGGAACGATTCCACGATCGGCCAAATGATCCTTGGCGGCATGATGCGAATCAATCCACTTAGCTACTCGATGTTGGAAATGCGGCGGTTGATCTACCCCGAAGTCGATTTTAGTAGTGCCGGCTTCGCCCCCTCGAGTGCGACCTGCTGGAGCGTCACGATCATCGCGACGATCGTGGTCACCCTGATCGCATGGCGACTCGTACGCGGCAGCCGCAAAGTGGACGTGATTGTCTAGCCTGCGGATTGCTTGGCCCCACCACCGTTCCTATCACGCCACCGTCCGTATCACGCCACCATCGCCCACCGCGTCATTGCCCACTGCGGGCTCCCACCTAAATTAAAAAGACTCTCCGCGACTCGTTTTTTAGAAATCGATCATGCGAACAACGATCCATATTATCTTGATTCTGCTTATCGGCATTGTCCTCGGACTGGGCATGCGTCAGATCCGCAATTCCGATCACGCCAACGGACCAGGCCCCGGCGAAGAGGTCTTTACCGATGCAGGCGTTGATGTCGACGCGGTCGATCCGAGCAATGTTGAAAACACGACACCTAGCCATCCGCCCGAAGACGAAGCGTGGCTAAGCAAGTTTGAATTGACCGAGCGAAGCGGAGAGACGGTTGCAAGCGAAGACCTAAAAGGGCAACCCTACGTGGTCAGCTTTTTCTTCAGTACCTGTCCAAGTATCTGTGTCACGCAAAATCAAAAACTAAAGGAACTGCAGGACGAATTCGAAGGCCAAGGCGTTCGCTTTGTTGCCATCTCGGTCGATCCCGAAACCGACACCCCCGAGATCCTGCGTGAGTACGCGGCGCGTTTCGGCGCCGACCGTGATCAGTGGTTATTCATGACCGGCGACCTCAGCTACATTCGCCGCGTCGGTGCGGAAGTATTCCGGATGCCGGTGGACAAACAATTTCATACCGAGCGCTTTGTGCTGGTCGATCCCGAGGGTGAAATCGAAGGGTTTTACAATTGGCCCGAGAAAGCTCAGTTCCAGAAACTGAAAGAGAAGATCCAAGAAATGATTTCGTCCTCTGAGAAAAAGGCATCCTGAGCGATGTGGCAATTTTTGGCAGACAACCTGCCTCACGCAACGGCAACGCTGAACGCAACGGCAACTGTTTTGCTAGCACTCGGATTGATCCGCATTCGCCAGGGCAATCCACGGGCTCATAAGAAGATGATGTTGGCGGCACTGTGCGTCAGCGGAGTCTTTCTAGGGTTGTACTTGCTGCACAAAGTCGCCCTCTATCAAACCACGGGTGAACCGAATAAACGATTTCCCACCGATCCCTCGATCGCTTCGGACGCGGCGCGATACACGTTCTTCAGCATCCTGGGGACACACCTGATTTTGGCGATCGCGGTTCCATTTCTGGCGTTACGTGCGGTTTATTTGGCGATGAAAGGCCGGATCGTCGCTCATAAGAAACTGGTCCGGTTCGCTTACCCGATTTGGATGTACGTCTCGGTGACCGGAGTCCTGGTTTACCTGATGCTTTACCAAATTTACGCGGTTTGACCGGTTGCCGTCGTGTTTTCGCTGCACGTCGGCGACTTGAAGTGCCGATCACGTATGGATCCTGCCAACGTTTGCTGGCGGAATCGTTGGCGGATTTCCTAGCGAGTTCGCCATCATAGGATACACCTCTACACTACCGCCCCCCTGACGGAAAAACTTCACCGTGATGGTGAGTTTGGCGAACGGCTGCTTTCGAACGGGTCCTCCATTAAAGCGGGCTCCTTCAAACAGGCCCGTGCAACTCGAATGCCTCCGTGCAACCGGCAATCCTGGATAAAACGAGCATTGCCGGGCGAACCGCGGTTTTCTGGGCCACAAAGGCCCTTGAACAAAGCGGGGCGGATAGCGTAGGATTCCTCGCTCGCGATACTGTACCAAGCCAGTGCGCTCAACCCCACACGACGAGAGAAATCTGCCATGAAAGACGGCATTCACCCTAAATACCAAGAAACAACCGTATCCTGCGGTTGCGGCAACACCTTTACCACCCGCAGCGTGCGACCTGAATTGAAGGTCGACATTTGCAGCGAATGCCATCCTTTCTACACCGGAAAGCTGAAATTCGTTGACACCGCGGGCCGTATCGACAAATTCCAGAAGAAATTTGCGGCGGGAACCTATGGCAGCTTGGCCTCGAAGAAGCCAGCGAAGAAAGCCAAAAAATAGCTTTGCCACGACTGAACACGACATCCAGCCGCACCGTCCTCGATTGGGACGCGTGCGGCTGTTTTTTATGATACGTGTAACAGACCGTTTCTTCCTTTGGTTTTACCCTGCTTTCCGCCTCGTTCCTGAATGACTCCCCATGAGTACGATCCGCGACACCCTCGAAGAAAAGCTTGCTCGATTTAAGCAGCTCGAACTCGATATGTCCGACCCTGAGGTGCTTGCCGATGGCGCCCGCATGAGTGCGGCGGCACGCGAACACGGCGGGCTGGCCAAGGTGGCAGGGAAGTACCGCGAGTTCAAAAAGCTGACCGACGAAATTCACGGCTGCGAAGAGATGGCCGAAGCGGCCGACGATCCGGAAGAGCGTGAAATGGCCGAAGCCGAGATGGAAGGGCTTCGCAAACGTCGCGAGGAATTGTGGGAAGACCTGCTCTCGCTAACGGTCGGGGGCGAGGACTCGCACCGAACTCGATGTGTGATGGAAATTCGCGCGGGCACCGGTGGCGATGAAGCCGCCTTGTTCGCTCGCGACCTGTTCGAAATGTACCGGCACTATGCCGAAACGAAGGGTTGGAAGACCGAGATTTTGGACCATAGCGCCACGGAAATGGGTGGGTTCAAAGACATCACGCTGACGCTCGAAGGCGAGAACGTCTATCGCGACTTGGCGTACGAATCCGGAGGACATCGCGTCCAACGGGTTCCGGAAACCGAGACCCAAGGCCGAATTCACACCTCCGCCGCGACCGTGGCGGTGATGCCGGAACCCGAAGACGTCGAAGTCAACATCAAGCCCGACGATTACCGAGTCGACAAGTTTTGTGCGTCCGGCCCCGGCGGCCAGCACGTTAACAAGACGGAATCGGCGATTCGTTTGACACACCATGAAACCGGCATCGTCGTGCAGTGCCAAGATGAAAAGAGCCAACACAAAAACTTGGCTCGCGCGCTACGAGTGCTCAAGGCACGCGTGTACGAAAAGAAACGCGAAGAGGAAGACGCGAAGTTGGCCGAAAAGCGGAAAGGGCTGATTGGTTCTGGCGACCGCAGCCAGCGCATCCGCACCTACAATTTTCCTCAGAACCGTTTGACCGACCACCGCATCAACTTGACGCTCTATAAACTCGATCAAATCATTGCAGGGGACTTAAGCCCTGTCACCGAAGCGATGATCGAATACGATCGCGATCAACTTCGCGGCGATATGATTGACTAATCGCAGCATCGTTTCGTTTTTGCTTCTCACGCGGCGTTGACTCGCCCTATCGAAAAGGAAACCCCATGTCGGACACCAAGGAAGAGCCGTGGACGGTGCTACGACTGTTGGAGTGGACCACCAATTTTTTCAAAAGCCGGGGAAGCGAATCACCTCGGCTTGATGCCGAAGTCTTGCTCGCTCACGCCCGCGATTGCGCGCGGATTGAACTGTACACCGCGTTCAGCGAAGTCCCGACCGAAGAGCAACGCGTGGCGTTTCGCGAGATGATTCGCCGGCGTGGCGAAGGCACCCCGGTGGCTCAATTGGTCGGCTATCGCGAATTCTATTCGCTCCGTTTTCGCGTGGATGAAAACGTGTTGATCCCACGTCCGGAAACGGAACATCTGGTGATCGAGGCACTCGATGTCGCCAAGGCGATGAAGATCAGCGACCGACCGATCCGCATTGCCGATGTTGGCACCGGCAGCGGCGCGATCGCGATCACGTTGGCCAAAAACATCAAAAACGCCGAGATCACCGCGATCGATCTGAGCGAGCCAGCGTTAAAAATCGCGACTTGGAATGCGGAACAGCTCGACGTCACCGATACCGTTCGCTTTGTGCACAGCGATCTGTTTGAATCCGTTGGCGAACCATCCACGTTTGACATCATCTGCAGCAATCCGCCGTACGTCAGCGAGTCCGAATACGAGCAGCTTGATCCGACGGTACGTGATCACGAACCTCGCGAAGCGCTGGTCGCCGGGATCGATGGGATGGACGTCATCAAACGGTTGCTTGAAACCGCACCTGAGCGGTTGGAAGTCGGCGGCCGATTGATCATTGAAATCAGCCCGATGATCGCCGAACTGTGCGAAGAACTCGTCGAAGTAACACCCGCCCTCGGCGACCTGCGATTCATCAAAGATCTCAGCGGCCAGCGGCGAATCATCTCGATGGCCCGCGTGTAGCGCAGGTCGCGTGTGAGCTTCGTCAGGGGTCCCAGGGCGAACGAAAGTCTTGACGGCTTGTTGATTTAATGAAGGTTCCTGCGGCAAGGGGTGCAGGATGGACTTCCTAGTCCGTCAATGGTGGATTCGACGGACTAGGAAGTCCATCGTACGACTAAAACAACAAGCCGTTGACGGCTTTCGCTACTGGGTAACGCGGTCGATGCTACTGCGCGATCGTGTCGGGCATGCCTTCGGCAAACGTGATGCCGCCATCCATTTGCATTGGCTTTCCGTCGGTGGCAAAGCCACGCGAATAGAAATACTCTTTCAACCGACGAAACTCTGCAAAGCTGTCGGGATAGACATACACGACCACGGTGGTGGTCGCGGGATCACGGCCGGCCAATTCCACATGCAAATCGCTGCCCTCGAGCATCATTTCGTCTAGCGGTTGACCAATCGGTTCTTCGAGCGGCTCGATGCTTAATCGCACTGGTTCAATCGTCGCACGAATCCCGACTTGCCCATTGATGCGAATCATCTCCTGTTCTTTGTTCATCACAAAGCGACAAACATAGCCGCGAATCGGCCCGACCGCTGACTTGATCAACCCAGTTCGCGATGTTCGCAGATCGGGCACACAGGCATCTCGCACTGATTTGAACAATGCGACTTGCGGAACGACCGACAACAGATTGCCCTTGAGCCGAAAATAGACTTCATCGCCGAACGCTTTCTTCGCCATCGGCGTGGGCAAATGCTGGACGGCAACCACCGGTGCTTCCTGTCCTTCGATTCGCTCGCGTTCGCCTTGCAATTCGTTCATCCGCTTGATCATTTCATCGTATTCGCGGTTCCGCTTTGCAAGTTGAGTCGCCTGCTTGTCGAATTTGACTTGCTCGGCTTCCCAAGCCGCTTTGGCTTCGGTCAACAGGTCCAGCATCGCGTCACGCTGCTGTTGGCGAGTTTCGATTTGGCGATCAAAACGTTTCACCGTGGCTTCGAGACGATCCGAATCGGATTGTGCCGAGGCCGCTCGCATGGAGTAGCTTGCCAAGGTTTCGAGTTGATGCTCGCTGGCAGGCGACTCGGAAGGGTCGACCTGAACGAACTCGTTTTCGAGATTCGATTGCTCTTTGATCTCTTCAATCACCTTCGAGGATTGCGTGCCTAGCACCACCACCAAGATGATCAAGACACCGACCAAGTTCGCGATGATGTCCAGAAACGCATCATGCCCGAGTTCAAAGGCGGTTCGGTTACGTTTGGATCCGCTCATTGTGCCACCTTCCCAACGACTTCGACGCCGCTACCTTGCATCAATTCGCGAAGCTGCTCGAAGCGAGCTTCTCCGCCTGGCATGACTTCGACATCGAGCACCGGTGACCAACGTCCTCCGGGTAACGCGGGCCCCCACTGATCAATGCGATCGCGGACGGCCGTTGCCAATTCAAACGTCGCGGTGGAGACCGGTTTGTCGGTGAATCCGAACACTTCGGTGCCCCCCGTGAATGCCGATCCGAGCAGCACAAATTGGCCTTCATCGCAAACAACCCGGATGGTTCGCACGATTGAATTGCCTCGCGATTGCGCCACCGACTCAGGCAATGCCCAGTCGCGTTTATTGGGTTTGACCAGGTTAGGATTCTGAGGCGGTGCACTTCCGGCGATTTGCCCTTCGGCCGGCGGTTGCGATGAACCACCCGCTCCCGCACTACCACTGGACGCGCCGGCCTGGGATGATCCCGACGCCGACGCTTGTCCCGCAGCCTGTGAACCGGAGGTACCGCCACTGGCTCGCGGTGACTGCGTGCTACCGTCAAACGCCGCATCACCGGACGCGGCATCTTGTGATGCGGCATCTCCTTTGGAGACGCCGTCGGGACCGTTGGCCGCATAGCTAGGCATGGTCAAACCCGATCCGGAACCTGAGGAACGGGCCGATTCTCCCGCACTCGGATTGGCGTCGGAATGAGCCATGTTTTCCCCAGCGGTTGACGATCCACTTGCACCGGAGGGAAGTGTCAGTGACATCCCACCCGCGTTTGATTTCGCGCCGCTGCCCGATTCGGGCCGTCCGTGGGTTTGATTCAACAGATCGCTCATTCGCGCGTCACCCGTCGGCGATGCCAGCAAGCTCGGTGGATCGCTCGAAGCGGAACCTTGGGTCCCCAATCCGCTCGTGTCGCTGCCGGACGAAGACATGCTTGACGTGCCGTTCTTCGCAGGGGCATTGCCACTGGGGTTCCCTAGCAACAACGCTGCGGTACCGGCATCACCGCCGACGCCACTGGAATTTCGCATTTCAGCCGCACTTCGCCGCATCTCGTCTTCGAGTTGTGCAAGCTCTCGCGCACTGATCGCTGCGGATTGATTCGCATCGCTTGGCACGTTGGTCGTCGTCGAGCCACGTCGCTGGGATGATCCCGATTGATTGACGTTGTACGGTGTCCCCTTGCTCAGATCCCACCCGCTTGTCGGCACGCCACGCACCGTTTCATAGCCGCTGGATTGAGCTTGCATATCAAGATCTTTGGCCGAGAGCGGACGAGGTTTCCCGGTTCGCTTTTCGCCAAACGCAATCGCTTCGCGTGTTGCCACCGTTCGCTGGCGAGCGATCGCCGATTGAATTGCCTCGTCCATTCGGTTCTTCAAATTGGGGTCCGCATTGGGGATCGCTAATTCGACTTCGTCTGGAATCAGTTCAACGCCGAATTGATCATCCCAATCGCCGAGCGCCATCCGCGACAAGTGGTAGGACGCATAGCCCTCGGGGCGAACGACAAGTAACGGGTAGGGCGGAACGGTATCGCCATAGTTTTGCATCACATGATGGCGAGCGACACGAAGCGCCTCGTCGATCGGGTTGGCACCGGTTTGGGAATCACGCAGCCCCTTCATCGGAATCAGCACTCCCTCGGGCCAAATCACGAGTCCCTTCGCCGTACATTCGAGATAGATGGGGCGGCGATCGGTGCCATTGGGGCCTTTGTGTGGAACGATGACAATACGCGGTGATTGGTTTTGAACTTGTTCTTTTAGTTCAACCAACGATTGCTCTTCGGCTTGCAACCGTTCGCGCAGCGCCGCAACGCTAGCCTCGTCGATCGGATTGGCCTCGGCTTCCCCAGTCGCCTGTTTGACTTCCTCGCTGAGCCGTTTCAGCTCGTCGCGAATACGACGCAAATGGTCCTCGAGATGAGTCAATTGATCACGCCGCTGTTCGACGTCCGCGGCCTGGGCATCACGGAACGCGACCAACTGCGAAACGCGAAACTCTTCTTCGGCGATCATCGCGTCGACCGCAGCAGACGTTAATCCGCTGGCGACCGGCGATTCTGATTCCGCTTGTGCCACGTTCGCCTGGGCCTTGGCCTCTTCCTCGACTTGCCGCTTTACCTTTTGTGTTGAATCTTGAGCGACCAAAGCCAGAAAAAGAATCAACGTTCCAAGGGTGCAAACAAGAACGGCGAGAAAGGGGAACAAGGTCGGCGAAAGTTGTTGGCGACCTCGCCCACTCATGCTGCACGCCTTACTTTATGCGAATCACGAAGCGTTTTTCCGTCACGATGTGCCTGATCAATCCGCTGCTCAATGCTTCCGTTTGGATCGATGCTTCCGTTGCCATCGACATTGGCGTTGGCGTTGGCATCAAAGGCTGGCTTGGTAGCGGGCAACGATCCACTCGCAGCCGCCGGCAACCGTGTGGTCAACACGTCCACGGCGCGAGCAAGGACTCGCATCGCGTCGGCCATTCCATCCCCCGCCGAAGCTTGGATGCTGCGATCGATCGCAACGTTGGTTTCGCTCAATTGATGCAGTGTCGCGTCAATCGATTTCTGCATTGTGGCCACCGCGGCGGCTCGTTCGTTTAGTTCAGCGAGCGATTCGTATTGGTTCTGCAGCGATTCCTGGTGAACCGACATCAACTTGGTTTGGTGCGACGTGGCGTCCAACCACATTTGCCATTGTTGTTCCCAGCGATCGCTAGCCAAACGAGCCGAATCATCCAGCACGCTGGCGTGTTCTTTCAGCGCCGGACGAAGGGTGTTTTCAAAGGCTTCGGCAATCTTGTTGGAATCGCTTTCATGCACGCTCTTCCAATGATCTTTGGCCTCATCGATCGTTTGTCGCCACAGATTCGATTGACACTCGATGGAGGTCGCGATGGCGATGCGAATGCCTTCGCAAAGATCGGTAATCATCGCGATCTGGTCATCGGCCGCATCATCGCTGGGGAGCGAATCCGAGACCAAATGTCCAACGCGAGCATCGATCGCCGACAACAATCGCTGTTCGCTGCGTTCAATGGGAAATTGCAAAAAGATCGAAACGACCGACAACACCAAACCGAGTGCGGTGGTATCAAACGCCACGTACAACCCGCTTTTGAGTCGATCGACGGCGGCGGTCCCATCAGAAAAATCGAGTCCGCCGAGCGTTTGCGTGATGCCAATGACCGTGCCCAAGAAGCCCAGCATCGGAATCGCCCAAACGATGATTCGCACCAAACCAAACGAGTCGTATGCGGCATCCGCATCGCGACCGGACAGTTCACGCAAATCATCGGAAAGATTCTTGGTGCTACCGCGTTGGCTTTGACGGGTTAGCAATTCTTCCAATCGCCGCAGCAGCAAACTGGATCGTGTGCGAGCGGGCAATTCACGCAGCTGCGTCAACCACTCACTGGCGACGTGCCCGGCGTCATGTTTTTTCCGCCATCGCTGCGCCAACGTCTTGTCATGGCCTGTGGGCAACAAATCTTCATCGCGGATCGCCGAGAGCGTATTCCACTGAACCGAGGTCTGGCAGAACTTGCCCAGCAGCACCGCCACCGCGACACAGAACAACACGGTTGCAGCCACGGCAACCGGATGCCCAAGAAAATAACGTTCCAGCGGTGCCCAGCCACTGGCATAGACGCCGGCGTATAGCACTCCAGAAAACACGATTCCGAGTGCCCCCCAGGACATGCCGTGGGTGGACACCGGTTTAGGTGAATGCTGGGATACGTCGTTTTGCTTGCGGTTCACGACTCGAGCCTCGGTGGTTGAGTTCAACTTGCCAGTAGCGATTCAGCGGCATCGACGAGCCCCAAATAGGCTCGGCGACACGAGTGCGCGCACATCTGCGGTACTCATTACAAAAGGATCGACCGTTTCGACCATGCCACTTCACCCAATCGATAGATTTTGCCACCGGCGGTCAGCCAAAGTGACCGCGAGGGTTGGAAAGCCGCGTAATTTACGAGGTCGCCGAGCCATCGCCGCCCTAAACCCGACGCGTGAGCGAGGGACCGAGAAAATAACGAGATTCCCTCGCTGACGCTTCGGGTTGTGAAAAACGTGCAACATCAAATTGTGAAAAACGTGCAACATCAAAACTGACACGTCGGGTTGCGATTTGCCGAAGCCGGACGCTCTGCCTGCGGCCGCAGGCCATGGTCGGACTACAATCTGCCGCAGCAAAGCACTAGGATGTCCGCGGGGGCGGAACTTTTCGGAAATCCCCCCCACGCAATGAATCCCTCATCAAAACATCAGGCGAGGAAGATGCCAAACCGCCCTAAAACTGCCTCGATCGCTTCGCAGACCCCATTTCTGCCACGTTTGCAAGCAAATCTACCGCTGCGAATTCTCTTGTTCGGCAGCGTGGTGTTTGCCGCGACGTCGTACGTCTTCAGCCAACCGCCATCAACATCCCCCCCGACAGATGCATTTCCTGCTTCGCCAGAACCTGGTTCACCAGAAACGCCGGGTTTCACCGAGCCCGGTCTTTCGGGTGGCCAAGCCGAGAAGGTGCTGGGGGTGGTCAACCAGGCCAATGCTCGCCCCTATCAAGTGGGTGCGGCAGGCGACATGATCGGTTTTTCCCATTCTGACGGCTCGGGAAGTCAGACAATTACGCTAATCGATACCGGAAAATCTTGGATGGCTGTGTATCATATTGATAGATCGGGAACGATTCGGCTGATGAGTAGCCGGCCGATCGACGCGGACTTTTCGCTTCAGCTCAATGCCACTTCGCCCCTACCCGAAGAAATTCGTCAAATGAATAAGGGTAAAAAGTAGCAAAATAGGTAATTTGAGGCACAATAGGCGTCTAGTCGTAACCCACAATTCAACAGTTTCTGATTTTGACCGGTCTGCGACGATCCAGACCGCTTGTCCCTATTCGCCCATCCTGAATTTCGCACTGCGATTTACCGGAGCCAAAGAACACCCATGGCCGATTATCTCTCCCTCGAAGACGCTGCGAAAAAGCTAGGCATTCCGACCGACCGTTTGGTCGAGCTTCGCAGCCAAGGTGAAATCCGAGGATTCCGCGACGGAGCGAGCTGGAAATTTCCTGAAAACGAAATCGCTCGGCTCGCCGATGAGCTGGCGGATCGGGATTCAGGCGATTTGCTTGGCGGATCGGGTGATCTTGTCAGCGAGATGGATTTTGGATCGGGTCTTTCGCTTGGCAGCGGATCGAACATCATTGGCGGTGACGACGCCGATGCAGGCGACGGCAGCGGTAGCGATGTCGAACTTGGCATCGAGCCATCGACCAGCGGTTCGGGTAGCGATGTGAACTTGATCACCGGCGGCAGTGATGTGGGCAGCGACGTCGCGCTGGTCGCTAGCGACAGCGACGATCTGCTCGGCGACCTTGCTGATATCAACACAGACGACGGGGACCTCGAAGTCAAGAAAGAACCACTCGAGATTGATTCGGGCGAACTGAGCCTTGCCGAACCTGCGATCAGTCACGACTCGGCACAAATCGATCTGTCGATCGAACCCAATGCGGGCAGCACCGGTCCAGTCACCGATGCCGAACTAAAAGAACTTTTGGATTCCGAACCCACCAACGTGTTGGCGTCCGAATCAGGCATCAACCTAGGCAGTGACATTGTCGGCAGCGGAATCGACGAGGGCAGCGACCTCAGTTTTGCTCCGATCAGCGAAGAAGACAGTGATGACATTGTCATCGGCGCCGACGACAGCGAGTTGGACATCCTCGAGGACGACGTGCCGACGAAGTCCAAGGGCGGCTCCGAGCTTAAGTCGTCGGGGATGAGCAGCTTGGAATTGATGGACGAACTTGATTCGCCCGCGACCGGCAACAAGCCATCGTCGATGGGACTCAGCGGCGACGTTTTAAGTGAGCTTGATCTGCTGGGTGCAGAGCAGGGCGGCAGCGGATTGATCTCGGGCGACAGCGAAAATCTGCTTGCGTCCTCGGGATTGGGAAGCAGCCTCGGGCTTGGTGCGCTTAGCTCGGGTGCCGTGATCCCTGGTGGCGATGACGCCCTTTCGCTTGACGATGACGACGATTTGCTGATTGCCGACGACGATGACGATCTGGTGATCGACAGTGCCGAACATGATTTGTCGGTTGCCGGGGACAGCGGCATCAATTTGATGAGCCCATCGGATAGCGGATTGTCACTTGAAAGCGAACCGCTCGATTTGGCTGGTAGCAGCGTTTCCGCACTCGACCTTGGTGGCGAAATCTCGCACGGCAGCGGGATCGGCAGCAGTGCGTCGGGAGTCGGCGGGGACGGATCGATGGTCGATTTCCAAGCCGACGAAGAGTTCCAATTGTCGCCTTCGGGCATCGGATTAGAATCCGAAATCGACAGCGATTCCCAGGTTATCGAAGTCGAAGATTCCGAATTGATCGGCGAGCCCGTCGATTTAGGTGGCGATGCGTTTGGCGACGCCGATGCATTCGGCGGTGACGCCTTTGATGCCGAAGCCGCGCCGGTCGAAGAAGGGTTTGTCGAAGGCGAGGAAGTGGCTGCCGAAGGGGTCGGAATCACCTCGACCGCGACACGCACCAAAACCGCCAGCGGGCCAACTGCGGTTAGCACTTACGAAGTGCCATTCACATTGCTGCAATGCTTGACACTTGTGATGATCATCGGCGTTCTCAGCTTGGGCGGGATGTTGATGACCGATTTGCTTCGCAACATGTGGACTTACACCGAACCATCGGCCCCGGTCAGCTCGTTGACCGATTCGCTGATCAGCTTGATGGGTTGGTAGCCGCCCGATCGGCTGCGGATCGCGGGCGTTCGTGAACTTTTGCCGCCGTGACATGCTGTCGCAGGCTGGCAGCGGCGTTGACGGCTTGGGTGACGCGGAATTGCCGCTGGCGGAACTCATGCGTGGCTTAGCATTGGCTCGGGAAAACGCGAGGAAAGTCGTCACATTTTTCGTTTTCCGGCGGCTTCGTCTGCGGTTTCGACGTCGCGGGATCGCTGGGGCGATGGCCGCTTCACAGCATCGCCGAGTTTCAGAATTTCGCTGCCGCTTGGAACCGCGACACGTTAGAATCGTGGGTACGAAACAAATGCCTGCGGGGTTTCTAATTCAGTGGGGGCACCTTACCTTCATGGGTTCGTACCAAACCGCACCTTCATCGGTTCGTACCTAACCAGGCAGGAACTGCAAAATGCAATGTTCCTTGTTTCGCCCCACCCTCAATAGCCAGCTCCAGGATTCTGATGGCCGATATGCTGCGGACCTTCCGCTTTTTTGCTTCCCGAACCCTCGCGATCTCCTGCGTCATGCTACTGCTAGCGGCCGCATCCGGTTGTCAGGAAACCGATCCGATCGTGACCTACTCGATTCCCACCGAGGTGCCCGAGCAACTTCGTACGGGTAACGACCGCATGTTGGCAGTGATGGTCCCCAAAGGCGATCAAACGTGGTTCTTTAAAATCACAGCGGCTCCTGAGAAAGCGGTTGCCGTGGTCGAGGATGATTTTCGCAAGTTTGTCGAATCGATCCAATTCGAAGATGACAAACCAGTGCTCGACGAATTGCCCGAGGGCTGGCAGCTCGGTGGGTCCAAACCGATGCGATTCGCCTCAATCGACGTCAACACGCCCGACAAACAGCTCGACATCAGCGTGTCGTCGCTGCCGAAACAACCCGACTGGGACGCCGAAGTCGCAATGAACGTCAACCGTTGGCGAGGCCAAGTCGGTTTAGCCCCCTCGAACGAAAAATGGGCAAGTGCGGAAGCCTTGGAAATCGAATCCGCGGATGGGACTGCGGTCTGGGTCGATCTCGTGGGTAAATCCAGTGGCGGTTCACCGCCGATGATGAGCGGTATGAGTGGCGGCCCCATGAGTGGCGGGCCAATGGCTCGGGGCGAAATGCCCAACGACGACATCCATAGCGGCGTCGCGGGCGGGTCGATGGCATCGGGTTCCTCAACCACCGAAACGACAACATCGGACGGTCCTGATTCGTCCAAAAATCCTGATTCGAGTTTCAAGTACGATCGCCCCGAAGGTTGGCGTGATGGGCGAATGTCCAGCATGCGGATGGCAGCGTTCAACGTCGGTCCGGAAGACGCCGAAGCCGAAATCACGGTCATCCCAGCTGGTGGCGATTTGCGTGGCAACGTCGCACGCTGGCTCGGCCAAATCCGCCCCGAAGGTGTTGCAGACGAAGTCGTCGATAAAGCACTCGAGGACGCGGAAAAGATCAAAGTTGATGGTCGAGATGCTCAGCGGTTCTTACTATTAGGAACAGACCCCGAAGCGGGCACCGCAATCGACGCTACGATCGTCCCGCTGGACGAAGGGTTCAGTTTATTCATCAAAATGACAGGCCCTGCCAAAACGGTGACCGCCGAATCCGAGGCAATCAAGTCGTTCCTCGAATCGATCCAACTTTAGCAGTGTAAAATCAATGGATGAGCACTGACGCCCAGAAGTTGTTCCTCGGACAACCAGCAAACGCTCGGCTCGCCTCCCCACCTCACTCATCATCAAAACCATGGCCACAACCACTTCGCATTCCGAATACATCGATCATCAAACCGAAGATTCATTCGGCGAGTTCAGTCATGTCGCATTGCGTTGGCTTGGGTCGCTAAAGTTGACCGTGACGCTATTCGCGTTGTCGTTGATCATCGTCCTGGTCGGCACGCTTGCGCAGGACGAGATGAATATGTTGGAAGTGAAGCAGCGATACTTCCTGTCGTGGGTCGCGATGCTGCACTTTGATGATTTCGTCCCGCAAGCCTTCTATCGTCACAGCGAGCCATTGCCTGGCAAGATCCCGTTTCCCGGCGGAGCGTTGATCGGTTTTCTATTGATGGTGAATTTGGTTGCCGCGAAAATCACGCGGTTCCGAATTCACGCCAGCGGATCGAAACTGATGCTGGGCATCGGATTTTTGGTCGCCGGTTTACTCGCCACAGGCTTGGTCGTGATGGCCGGACACAACGATGACGGGCTGCAAGGCACCCCGCCAATTTCTTACGACGCACTGTGGGGTTGCGTGTTAGCCGGTCTTGGGTTGCTGGCGGCCGGCGCGGTGGCATGGGGAACTCAGGTTCGCAATGCGAAGATCGCGATGCTGCTGTACCAATTGGGCGGGCTGTTTGCGTTACTTCTGCTGGCATCCTTGTTCACCGGATTCCGCATTGGCGACCCCGGACTGCGGATTGTTTGGCAATTGACCAAAGGACTCGGTGTTGGCGGAATCCTGTTAGTGGGATGCCTTTTGGTGTTCAACAAGCAAGGCGGCAACGTCCTGTTGCACCTGGGCGTGGGACTATTGATGGTAGGCCAATTCACATTCGGCGACCGTCAACTGGAACAACGACTCAGTCTGGTCGAAGGTGAATCGACCAACACGCTGGTCAATCTGGATGTTGCTGAACTGACCATCATCGAGCGACTCGATGGCATCGACAACATCATCGCGATTCCTGCAAGCCGTTTGCAACAAGCCGCAGAATCAGGCTCGCTGATCGAAGACGAGACGCTTCCAGTCAACGTCAAAGTGATCCAGTACTTTCCTAACTCGACACTCAAAGAAGCCGACGAAAAAGACAACATCGCCACCACCGGGATCGGATTGGATGTCAAAGCCATCCCGGTGACCAAGGCCGGCGGAACCGATGGAGCGATCAATGTTCCGTCGGCTTACGTCGAACTGATTGACAAGTCATCGGGTGAATCGCTCGGTACACACCTTGTCAGCCAAGTCATCTCGGATCGCGAAATGTTAGTGCCCGGTGAACCGGTCAAAGATGACTTCGATTCGTTTACGGTGCATGAGAAGAGTTATGACATCGGGCTGCGTTTTCATCGCGAAGTCAAACCGTATTGGGTACAACTCGAAGACGTGCGTCGTGTGAACTACAGCGGCAGTGACACACCGCGTGACTACTCGTCGTTCATTCGCATCATCGATACCGAGACCGGCGAAGACCGCAAGGACCGCGTCTGGATGAACAACCCGCTGCGTTATCGCGGCGAAACGTTCTATCAATCCAACTACACGCCGCTTCCAGGCGGCAAAGAGATGACCGGGATCCAGGTTGTCCGCAACTCGGGCTGGCTGATCCCCTATGTCGCCTGCAGCATCACGGCGCTCGGCATGCTGGTTCACTTCCTCGGCACGCTAACGCGATTCCTGGATCGCCGCGAACGTGAAACCCGCAAAGAGCTTGCCGCGATGGCGGAATTCAATCAGTCACCACCCTCGAAGTGGCCTGTGTATGCCACCGTCGGTGCGTTTGCGGGGATCGCGCTGATGATGTTGATTCCTTGGCCTGCAGTGATGAACTCGATGCGTCCAAGCGAACGGATGAAACAGTTCGACTTCTATACCGCTGGCAAAATCCCGACTCAATTTGGCGGTCGCGTGATGCCGCTGGACGCTTACGCTCGGCAAACGCTGAAAGCGATCAGCAACCGTGAATCGCTGCCACTGGATACCGCACCAAAGGAAATCCAAGACCACACTTCGGGTCGCTCGGTTTCGGCGATGCAGTGGTTGATGGAAGTGGCGACCGACGATCCTGCGCTGCATGATTTGCCGATGTTCCGTATCGATGCCGAAGAGGTTCGTAGCGAACTGGGGCTCGAGCGACGCAAAAGCAAACTGTACTCGTTGAACGAAATTCGTGAGCAATGGGACGAAGCGTCAAAGCTGATTGAAGCCGCAGGCAAAAAAGAGGCACTCCATCAATCGTTTAAAGAGAAGAAGTTAATTGAACTGGATCGCCGGACGCGTCACTACACGTTGACCGCGGCGGCGTTCCGGATTCCGGTTCCGACGCAGTTCCCAGCGAGCTTCTTTCCCGAAGGAACGGATGAACAAACGCGTCAAATGTTCGCGTTGCGTGAACTGCAGATGCGAATGGAAAGTCTGGCCAAGATGCCGGCCCCCGCCGTGATTCCGCCTACCGAAGACGATGCCAAGGAATCGATCGACAATCCCAAATGGTCGGCCTACGCCCCGGCGTTTTTCGACATGGCCAAAAATTCACTCGGAAGCGGTGCAACGCCTCAGGCGTCGATTGAAACGTTTGGTGAAATGATCAAAGCGTACAGCGACATGGATACGGTCGGCTTTAACACCGCTGTCGATGAACATCTTGCCGCAGTGCAAAGTTATGACATTCCCGGTTACGACAAGGGGATGGTTTCGCTGGAACGATGGATGCAATCGAATTGGCCCACCGGCGTGACGATGTTTTTGTACCTTGTTTCGACCGTCCTTGCGCTCGTTTACTTCTTGTTCCACTTGCCTCGGATGCGACAAGCGGTTTGGGGAACGCTTGCGATTGCTTTGGCGATTCACACGTTTACGATTTTGTGCCGTGTTGCGATTACCGGTCGCGCTCCAGTCATCAACCTGTACTCGTCCGCCGTCTTCATCGGCTGGGGTGCCGTCTTGTTTGGCTTGGTCGTCGAGCGAATCTTCAAATACGGTACCGGCAACTTGTTGTCCGCGTTCGCAGGCATGATGTCGCTGTTGGTGGCCTATGGGCTGAATACCGGGGATACGATGCCGGTACTGCAAGCGGTTCTTGATACGCAGTTTTGGTTGGCCACCCACGTGATCAGTGTCACGCTTGGCTACGTTGCTACGTTGGTCGCCGGCACGATCGGGATCGGCTATTTGATTGCCGGATGGGTTGGCAAAGATGCCAAAGCGTTGAAGGATTTGTACCGCATGTGTTACGGTGCGGCTTGTTTCGGAATCCTGTTTAGCTTCGTCGGTACGGTCCTAGGCGGCCTTTGGGCTGACGATAGCTGGGGTCGTTTCTGGGGCTGGGACCCGAAAGAAAACGGGGCGTTGTTGATCGTGATCTGGAACGCACTGATGTTGCACGCTCGCTGGGACGGCATGGTCAAAGCACGCGGTTTCTGCGTATTGGCGATCGGCGGCAACATCGTCACCACCTGGAGCTGGTTTGGTACGAACGAGCTGGGCATTGGACTGCACAGCTACGGCTTCACCTCCGGCGTCTTGATGTGGTTGAGCCTGTACATCGCAAGCCAACTCGCCTTTATCGTGACCGGAGTCGCATTCGGCCGCAAACCCAGCGACCTCGAAGCCGCGTAATCAAATTCCCCAGGAATTGCGGCGTATCAACGTAGCGGAAGTCGCGGGCGGCTGGTTGTTTTAGTCGTACGATGGACTTCCTAGTCCGTCGAATCCACTTGACGGCATTTTGTCTGCATTGCGTCCCCGCTTGGCGGCAGCATGTAGGCGTGGCGTGTGAGCCGTAAGGCACCGGGTAGCATGTGGGCCCCGGCCGCTGACACGTTACGGCTCCCGAAGACGATCCCGCCGGACTCGGCGGGTTGGGACCGCAACGATCCTCCGCTACATGAATCGGATTCAACGCCGCGTCGACCTCGGCAACCGATCGCCAGCTCAAAAATCCCGCGACCATTACCAAGACGGCAATGACGGCGATCGAGACTATGACGAACGGTTTTAAGCGATGTTTCATCCTGCGCGTTCCGTGCTGCAGGCACTGGCATGGCCGATGAAATCAATGCTAATACAAAAGAGCCTGGAATCATTAGTTCAGCGCACAAACGAATTAGCGTCTGTTCCGTTTGACTGCTTCACAACGCGGTTTCTAGCTAGGGGCTATTGCTGTAACCAGTCTCGCAGTGGTTTGCCGACGCCCTTTCTACGGATGGAGGTGGCCGTGTGGATACCGTCGGCGTATAGGACTTTTCCTGTCTTCAGATCCCATAGGGCCGATGCAGATCCATCGGCCCACTCTTCTCGCGAATGATCCACGAACATCCATTCCCAGTGATCGGGATTCGGCAAAAACAGCATCAGCGATTCAACGGGGGAATTCATTTTCAGACTCTCACGCAAACTCCCAAATGGTTCTTGACCGCATAGGAATGGAAGCATGTAAATCAGACGAGGTTTGAGTGTCGCCGTCCATTCGGGAAACCGCGACCGTAACGCATCGAGGGGAAACGCTGTATAAGGAAGCACTAGGTCATAAGCTCGGAGCCAGTCAGGCTGTGCGACGACATTCTGCGAGTTTGTTACACGAACTGGACCTACGAGTCGCAAGTCAGTCCGTGAGCCGACGCCGATGAGTCCCGTTACAGGGAGACTTTCATCTCGGTCGGTCCCGATCGCCTCAGATGCTAGATGAGACTCTACGCCGGTGCGGACGACAACGCCTCGCCATTCCAACTGACTTCGGAAAAAATCCTGGGCGCGGTCGGGATTGAGGGGAAAGCCGGGATCGAAGCGGAGGACGGAGTCGAGAGCAAGGGTGAGACCAAGGGAGTGAGCAAATCCGAGGGTTTGAGCGTGGGTGGGGGCACGCGTGAGGTTGCGGTCGAGGGCGAAGTCGAGAGCGGCGTCGTGGCCGCGGACGAAGGCGCGGGCGACAGCGCTATCGCGGGCCCTGGCGAGGGCGTGGGCGACGGCACGCTGGAACTTGAGGGCGACGTACTGTGACGGATCGCCAACCATGAAGTGATTGACGCTTCTTAAAATGGCAGACCTACTTAGCAGTAACCGTGCAATGAGAAAGGGGCTGATTTTTCTAAGCCCCACTCGAATTGGGCGTGACGCAGTGGTCCGCTGTGGGCATTCGCATTGAATCCAGAGCAATTGATTCATCAGCCAGTTAGGGGTGCTACCCGAGTGTGAGGCGTTCCAACGCTGCATCAGCCCACGCCAGTCGGGCGGTTCGGATTGGGTGGTAATCGGAGCGGATCGGTCTGCCCGCAGTCGCGGCATCGCCGCCCCGCGCAGGTCAATCCACACCCAGCCGCCTTCACCCGGGAGCACCGGTAATTGCTCGATAACCTGAGGCAGTTTGCAGTCACGCTCGGAACGACTTGGCACGAAACCGGGAACGATACGAACACCGTTCACGAGGCATTGATAGCGTGTCAGAGGTTCCGGTAACTGAGGTTCCGCAAAACTCCCCAACAAGAGTCGCGGCTGACCCGATGGCAAGTACTCCGACAAAGACGTCCACTCCGCCGGCTTGAGCGAATCAGATCTCGATTCAGGATGCGGACCAATCAGTCGAATGCGGCTCCCTGTGCCTTCCACCCCGTCATGTGCGACGGACTCATCAGTCCAGTCGCAGACACGCCAGTCGGTATCCTCGATCTCCGGAATCTCATGTTCCCATTCCTCGGCCTTTGCCTTCAATGCCTCGCGATCCAATGGGACCAACTCACGATAATGAAAAGAGTCGTCAATGATCAGCGGGTCCGACTGAGCGTCCGCCGATAACTTGACTGGATACAGCGGCCAGACAATGAAGCGGCTGATCTCGAACCCAGGGTCAAGCACCTGCTGCGGAGCAGAAATCACTTGGTTCTGTTTTTCAAGCACGCCCTTAACTTCTCTGGGAAGTTCGCGATTGTAGAACTCCTGTCGCAGGCGCGCTATCAGAACATCGCGGTTCCAGTCGGGCAGTACAAAGTTGTCCTTCAACCAGATCGTCACCGTTGTCCCAGGCAAAGTTGCGGTTTTATCTGGATAAAAAGCCAGCAGACCGTGGGGACCGTGGATTTCGGCACGGAATGGAAAGCGGGCGGTCTCCTGCAATGCTCCGTCCGCAGGAGGTTTCTCAACGGCAACACCCACGGGTCGGGTGTAAATCGTGACCTCATCAGCCAGCATGAAGACTGACAGAAAACCAATGCCGAACTGTGAGATTGCGGTGCAGAGAATGCCGTTGCGACGCATCAACTCCTGCTCGGCACGGAAGTCGTCGGACTTGTAATAGCTCTTGCCGATCTGAGTCAAAAATCGGCGCATCGTCCCGACGGTCATACCAACCCCCGAGTCCTGAACGCGAACATAACGGCGTCCGCCTTCTTCGCCCCACGACACAATAACCTCCGCCGGCTGCCCATCCCACGATTGATGCGGATGGCGTGGCTTTTCCGCACCTCCCGCGGCGTTCAATGCCATGGCGAGACGATTGCGTTGATCACGTAGATGTACCGCATCTAGCGCGTTTTGAACCAGTTCACGCAACGCCAGTTCCGGGCCACCGTACAGACTTTCACCCATCAGCAGCTCGACCACGGCATCACGGTCCAGGCGAAATTCCATGTCGTGATACAGATACCCGCCTTCGCGCCGCTTGATGTCCACGCGTGCCTGTGACGGCAGGCGAAGTTCGGGCTGTGATGCATGATCTGAAATTGCGTAGCTGGCCGCCTGGACCTTCTCAATTTCGTCGTTCATCCAGCCAATGATCTGGTGGATTGCCTTTTCAACAATCGGGTTTGGGCACGTGTGGCAGGTGTATAGCAGCGTCTGACCGTCCGCACCCGCTTCCCAGAGCGGGGCCTCGCGAATCGCCAAGTGCTTTTGCCACTCAGCCTTGCTACGCGCATCGGTGATCCCGCCGTGGTCAAACAGAACCTTTGGTGTTCGCGACTTGTCGCAGTCAAACACATCCGCAAGACGCAACAACCAGCTAATCCATGTCCAGTGAACCGTTCCCAGCCCCGCACCCAGAGCTTCAGCGTGTGGCTTGTCGATGTCCATCTGCGTGAGCTGCCGCGGAAGCCAGCCGATGTCCTGATTGTGGCTGACCGCCACCCGGACGATTCGATCGGAGATCGCGTAGTCCTCCAAAGCCTGAGCCAGCAAACGATCGCCATCTGCCAAAAAGTTCAGCCAGTCATCAATCCGGCATTGCCCCGAGTGCGCATCGTCTCTGGCGTGGGAGTCGCGGATGAAGGCGGCCCGAATGATCCCCAGTCGCATGCGATTGCGTTTGTCATTGGGAGCCTGCCGAATCGTGGCCCAGTGTTCGTGACCGTCCCGATACGCACGCCAAGCTTCCGCCTTTTCGCTGGGAGATTTCTTGCTAGGTTCGACGCTGGCGTCATACTCGTCGACCGCATCCAGAGCGGCGAGCTCCTCGGCTTCCAACACCATGCCGAGGTCATGAATGAACGCTGCCCAGATTGCCATGGCACAGTCACCCGCTTCAAGCCCCTGGATTGCGTCATTGCCTCCAGCCAGTTCCTCCATAAAGCTGAGGACATTCCAAAGATGCGTATTGTCGTGCAGCGTGAATTGAGGCAGAAAGCGTACAATCTGTTTGCTGATTGCGTCGGCGGATTCCAGCAGGCGTTTCGTTGCATTGAGCAAGTTTGCCAGCGACGTGCTGTCGGATTCAGAAGCGAGAGTACGAAGCCGTTGGTAAAACTGCGATTCGCTGCAGTCCTTTGCATGAGGTGCCTGATGTTCTGGCATTGGGTTGGATTGCCCATTACTGGCTGTCGTTACAGATTGAATCCGGACAGAATAACAGGCGTAAGGGACTGTGACAAACTTACGTCCTGAATTTTCAAACTCAATGCCTGCTTCAAAAACGAGCTTCAAGTGCTTGCACTCGCATTCTCGGCTGTTCTAGAATCGATCAGAAGCTCCCACTACTGGGCGCACGATCTATCGGACTACACAGACATCCCATAGACCGCGATTCGTCGATTATTCGGATGTGTCGTTTTGAATTCTAGCTGTGATCAAATTTTGGATTCGATGGTTCGATGATTTGGAAAGCAAGAAACAATCAGATTGGCAAAGCGTGCGTCCTGATACTAATCGTGGCTGGAACCGGTTTGCCAGGATATTCATACGGTCAGAACAACTCCGAATTGCCAAAGCATTACGTGCTTGACACCGTACGTGTGTTCTATGCGACGGAAGGCAATTCCGCAGTGCCACTTGAGGACACGAACGCTTCGGGCACTCCCGATCATGTGGAAGACATCGCGAAGCAGATTTGGGCAGCAAAGAAGCTATTCTGTGATGTACTAGAGTTCCCCGATCCGTTGGCCAGCAAGCGATACACGGGAGTGGCGTGTATTGAGGTATATCTTCGCGATCGTGACGAATTCGGTGGTGGAAACGGTGCGGCCTTCGACGAATCGCAACGAGCTAGGAAAACCCCCGAAGGCAAGCCAGGCGAACGAGCAGTCGTTATGAAGATTGGACGTCACGTTGTTGCCTCAAAGAATGGCACCCCAGCACACGAATTCTTTCATCTGATCCAATACGGTGCAACCTACTTCAAGAGGCGTTGGTTCCTGGAAGGGCAGACGCGGTGGTCAGAGCATGCCCTCGGTGAAGACGGCATCGGCGACGTTAAATATTTCCCACGAGGACCTTGGCCGCAGCCAGCGATAAATCTACCCGCTCTCTTCTCGATGACTTACGACGCCGAATTTATCTTGTGGAATCCAATCGCAGTGGCAACGGATCCCAAAGGGACACTGCCCATTACGCCGGAACTTAAAGAGATCGCAGGTTTGCGTTATTCGGACGGTTCGCCTGTTCTCAAAGACATAAGGTTGACAGGCGCTGATGTCATGCGCGAGATTTTGGTCGAACTTGGAAAGATCGATGACGTCGCGTTCAATGAATTGGAGTACGCAGACTGGAGCGAAACCAATCAAAAAGCTCCTGAAACCGACACCTACATCTACCAGGCAATCATGGACACGCTGCGCCGTCGTCATCGGATGGTCGGACCTTTCCAGGGAACCAAGTCAGTCACAGCGGATCCGTCACAACTAACCAACGAGAATAAAAACTCAAAACAAGCAGATGCAAAACCCCAATCGTCCGCACATACCAATTCAGAAGCGAAATCGACATTAGGCAACGATGCTTACAAATGGAGGATATGGACGACCCGCGATGGAAAGTACAAAGTGGATGCGAAGTTTGTGAAGTACATATCCGGAACGCTTACACTGGAAAAGAGAGACGGCACCGCTATTGACGTAAAGCTTGATTTGCTTTGCCATGATGACAAAGAGTTTGTAATGCAGAGGAAATGGACTAAAGCTGGTGAATCCCGTTGACGGGATTTTGATTTATTCGAAATGTAAATCACAACAGTGAGCCGTAGGGCACCGGGTAATGCGCGGTACCCGGCCGCTCACGCGTCGCGGCTCACTAAATCAACAGCCTGTCAAGGTACTAAAATCGAAGCTGTGACGATGGTTGCAAGCGACTAAGAATGACACGTTGCACCTATTTAACATTCAGTGGACCTAATGAACGCTGACAGCTCGGAGAGCTGAGCGACATGGGTTAGGGCTCGTTGATCGTGGGGCCGCCGCTGAATTCTTGCGCGGTTTGGATTCGTGGTGCGGGCGAATGACTGGTGCCATTTGGAATCGCTCGGCTCGGAGGCAACAACCACTGCATCAACGGCGTGGTCTGCTCGGACATCGGCACCAACACGCTGTGGGACGGTGCGACCGCTTTGGCCAACTCGATCGCGGGCATCTCCAATTCACGAGCTTGTACCATCGAGTAGCCGTCGGCAATCAACACGACGCCCGCAGGCAAGCCTTCATAACCTTGCTCGGTGCGACAGATCCCGTCGAGCGTCATCTTGGCGCCGAAGATCTGAAACTGCATCGCCAAGTGGTCGTAGGGAATCGGTCGCGGGCTGGTGATGTCGGTCTGAATCGTCATGCCAAGGTCACGCTGCATCGACGCCAGTAGCGACGTCCCCACAAAGCCTTCCTTTGCACGCAACTCGGCAATCATGTCGACCGTTTTACCCGGACGAATCATCCCGCGTCGAAATCGCAAACTGGCGTCGCCCGTCAATTGATGGGGCAACCGCTGGAACACTCGCGCCAAATCGACGTGATCAAATCGAGAGGTGCTTAAATCGACCCACCAACCATCCGGCTCGATACTCCATCGCATCATGCCCGAGAACGTCGCCTCGTTGCCGAGCATCGCCATCGCGTCGCTGTACGGAGCCAGGGCAGAGCAGGGCAGGGCGGTGTCGCCGGTTTCCAGTGTCCACGTCGTCACCGGAGTCACCCCGCTGCGATCGCGAACCACTTCGATGCGAAACCCGCGATCGGTGGGTTGGCCGGTAGGCAAACATTCGATCGTCGCGCGGGTAGAACTGCCGATCATCGATGGGTTGCCCGGTTCGATCCAAGCATCGACGTCACGCAGTGTTAGCGGCCCGGTGTCGCTGTGCAGGGTCAAGTCATTGGCGGCAAACCGGACCGGCGTGGAAACGCAAATCGATTGGCATAAAAACCGGTCGTGCACCAATCGCCAAGTATTGCCCAGTTCCGACGATTGCAGCTCGGGTTGATGCAGCACAATCGAAACGCCGCCATTCACCTCGGTCCAACTGAGCTTGTAGACCTTGGCCACTTCGCGTTTCGTCTCGGGATCCAACAATCGAACGTTTCGCAGTTCCAATCGCGAGGGACTGGGGCGATCGAAATCTTCGATCTCGACGTCGAACCCCGTGTCTTTGGCAATCGACGCGGTGATCGTTCGCAAACAGTGACGATGGTACCAAGGGGTCCATGTCACCAAAATCGTCATCAACACAATCGAAGTCGGCAGCGCGCAGCAGACAACGAACACCAAGCGAGCAAAGGCTCGTTGTGTCCGTTCATGCATTGGGAATCCTTTCCCTGCGAGGGCGACCAAACCGTGGACGAAAAATACGTGTTTTGCGGACCCGCTAGCAGATCCGTTCTCGGTGTGCCGTCGGAAGCATCCCGTGCTTCTGGTACCCTGCACACTAGCGTACAGCGATAGACACGTTTGAATCTTATGTTCATTCCCCTGCTTGCCGATAGGTCGTTTGGAAAAATTACAACATGAGGGCAAGACTAAAATCTCATTGGTTTCTGATCTCGCTCGTCTTGGTCTTTCTCATCGGCTTCTTTGCTAGCGAATCACTGACTCCGCTCTTAGAAATGACCACCCTGCGGAGTGCGATTGTGTTTGTGGTGATGGGGTCGATGGGAATCACGTTGCCCGCCGAATCGGTTCGCCAAAGTCTTCGCAAACCGCTGCCGACACTGCTAGCAATCGTGATCAACATCCTCGTCGTGCCGCTGATGTGTTGGCCGATGAGGGCGTATTTGCCAGCTCCGATCTTTGGCGGTTTGTTCGTCGCCGCGTTGGTTCCATGCACGTTGGCATCGGCTGCCGTGTGGACACGCAAAGCGGGTGGCAACGAATCGATCGCGTTGATGACCACGGTCGTTACCAATTTGGCCTGCATCGCCGTCGTCCCGACCGGTGTTGCATTGGTGCTAGCAAAAACCACGCAGCTGTCGGTGGTCGATCAGGTTTGGAATTTGACATGGGTCGTCGTGATTCCGATCGTGCTTGCGCAAACGTTGCGGATAGCAGGGCTTGCGAATTGGGCGGATCAGCAAAAGCTCCGCTTATCGTTTCTCGCGCAGCTCGGTATTCTGTCGATGGTCGGGTTTGGTTCGATCGCCAGTGCCATGGTGGTACGCGACGCGATGCAGCAGAATGCCTCGTTGTTTGGGATCCAAATCGGCCAACTTTTGGTCTCGGTTGCGATGCTTCACGTTGCCGCATTTGCCCTTGGCGTGTTCGCGGCACGGGCAGTCCGGGCGGACCGATCTTGCCAGATCGCAGTCGGGATCGCTGGCAGCCAGAAAACGTTGACCATTGGGCTTCAGATCGCAATCGATTGCGGTGTCAGCGTGATCCCGATGCTGATGTACCATTTCACCCAATTGGTCATCGACACCGTGATCGCAAGTCGCTGGTCGGATGCCAGCAAATTCAAAACGAAATCGAACGTAGTAACCTCAAACCGATCTTGATGAACAGCTCCTCCTATTCCGAAAAAACGATCGAACAAGCCAAATTGTTTGCGACTCGGCTGAGCAAACGAGCTCGCCATCTGCGACGTTACCCCACGCGTCGTGGGATCACTTGCTATCGACTGTACGAACGCGATATCCCAGAAATCCCGCTGGTGGTCGATCGTTACGAGGACAATCTGCACATCACCGAATACGAACGGCCGCATGACCGCGAGCCGGCCGAGCATTCCGATTGGCTCGATTTGATGGCAAAAACCGCTGGCGAGACGCTCGATATCCCGCTCGAAAACGTCTACCTGAAAAAACGTGAACGGCAGCGGGGAACCAAACAGCATGAAAAGGTCGCCGACACCGATTCGCGAATCGAAGTCCAAGAGGGTGGACTGAAATTCCTGGTCAACTTGGCCGACTATGTCGACACCGGGTTATTCCTGGATCACCGCGTCACTCGGCAAATGGTTCGCGATGTGGCCGCGGGCAAGAACTTCCTAAATCTGTTTTGCTACACCGGCTCGTTTAGCGTGTATGCCGCCGCCGGTGGAGCGGCAAAGACGACCAGCGTCGATCTGTCGAAACGCTACATTGAGTGGTCGAAAGTGAACATGCGACGCAACGGCTTCGATGGGCCCGAGCACCAGTATTTCGCAATCGACGCCGTGCAATTCATCCACGAACACAAACCGGACGAACTGTACGATTTGGTCGTTTTCGATCCGCCGACGTTTTCGAACAGCAAGAGCACCCAAAACGACTGGGACGTGCAGACCTGTGCCGTGCCGTTTCTGAATCAATTGCTATCGATCGTCAGCCCAGGCGGCGTGATTTATTTCTCGAACAATTTCCGCGGATTCAAGTTTGATCCGGCCGAGGTCCCAGCGACATCGATCCACGAGATCAGCAACCAAACGGTCCCCGAAGAGTACCGAAATCGGCGGATTCACCGCTGTTGGCGAATTGTGAAGTAATCGCCTTGCAGAAATTCCCCGTGGCCCATCGACCCGGCAAGACGGGGATCGCCACGAGAGGAAGAGCGTTGGGCTTCAGGCCGTATCAACGACGCAGATCAGCCGGATCGACGAAAAAAACGCAAATGCGAAGGGGCTTTGATACGACGGAGGCTGAATCGCCCTTTCGCTTTCTTGGCAATTTTTCCTAAAGTCCGGGGGTCTCTTTGCCGAAGGCGTCTCGCGTTGATGGAGCGACGTTGGTTTGACCCGACTGCTTGCAATACAACTGATCCTGCTGATCACTGCGTTGGTGCATGCGCCGATGGCAAACGCCGAACCGCCGACGATTGTCCAGCAGGAACCGGTCAAGATCGCCGCAGAATCGCTGAACGTCTTAGGTGGCGGCCCCGAACAATGGACCAGCCCCGAGGGGTTGGCCAGCAGTTTGCAAGTCTTGCTGCTATTGACCGTACTGAGCCTAGCGCCGGCGATTCTTTTGATGACGACGTGTTATGTCCGCATCATCATCGTGCTGGGATTGCTGCGACAAGCGATTGGGTTGCAATCGTTACCGCCAAGCCAGGTGATGACCAGCATCGCGATGTTCATGACGTTATTTGTGATGACTCCGGTGTGGACGCGTGTTTACGAAGACGCGGTAAAGCCGTACACCGACCCAGACGTCAAGATGTCGATGGAAGAGGCTTACGAGGCCGGGTCGATTCCGATTCGCGAGTTCATGTCCAATCAAATTGACGTCGCTGGCAATCATGAAGACGTGCATTTGTTTTACGGGTACATGGATCCTGACGCGCCGCTGCCGAGCACGTTCGCCGATGTACCGATGCGGGTGCTTTTGCCTGCGTTCATCTTGAGCGAATTGAAGACCGCATTTTTGATGGGCTTCCAGATTTACCTGCCGTTTTTGATCGTCGATCTTGTCGTCGCTAGCGTGACGATTTCGATGGGGATGCTGATGCTTCCACCCGCGGTGATCTCGCTGCCATTCAAATTGCTGCTGTTCGTTTTGGTGGACGGATGGCGTTTGGTCGTGCAGATGTTAATGGACAGTTTTGGAACTCTCTTTTAAGGCTTACGCTTGTGATTGATGCACCTTCCGCGATCGACCTTTGCCGAACCACCTTGATGACTGCGGTCGTGATTGCGGCTCCGATTTTGATCGTCGGTATGGGAGCCGGATTGCTGATCGGTTTGCTGCAAGCACTGACCCAGATCCAAGACCAAACGGTGGCGTTTGTCCCCAAGGTGCTTGCCATGGCGGCGGTGATGATCGCTTGCATGCCATGGTTGATGAGCCGGATGGTCGAATTCACACGAAATGTGTTTGAGAACGCAGGATCACCGTAATGGAGCCGACCGATTTTCCGTCGCTGGTCCAATGGGCGATCGACCATCTGGTGCTCGGCGTATTGGTTTTGACGCGGCTCAGCACGCTGTTGATCTCGATGCCCGCGATCGGTGTCGGAGTCCCCAAACGGGTGCGAGCGTTATTGGCGATCGCGATCACGATGCTGTTACTTCCGCCGGTCGCCGCCCATGTCGACAACGACTCGTTGCCTCGCATCGACAATTTGATTGAATTAACGATCGCCGTGGCTCGCGAAGGGTTGATCGGTTTGTTGATCGGATCGACCATTCAATTGATCGTTACCGGTTTGCAACTCGCGGGTGAAACGATCACTGGCACCGGCGGGATGCAATTGGGTGACGCAGTGGACCCGACGACGTCAAGCAGCATGCCAACGTTGGCTCGTTTGATCGGATTGTTGGTGACCGCAGTGATGTTGGGGGTGGGGGGACACCGGATGTTGCTAGGGATTTTGGTAGACAGTTTCGAAGCGATGCCTGCAGGCAAAGTCACGTTCGACGATTCGATGATGACGTTGGTGGTCGACCAAATGACCGCTGGAATGACCGCAGGCATCCGAGTCTCGGCCCCGGTGGTCGCGGCACTACTACTGAGCAACGTGTTGACCGGTTTGATCAGCCGAACGCTACCACAGATCAACGTGTTGGCGATCGGGCTTAGCATCAATGCGTTGGCGCTGCTGGTGGTGACCACGCTGACGATCGGTTCAGTAGGATTGATCTTTGAGCAGGAACTCGTGGCCGCAGCGGCCAAATTCAGCAAACTTTGGTAATGTAAAAAGAGGTAATCGCGACCGAACATGGCTGACAGCAGTGGTGACAAGAAGCATTCAGCAACTGAGAAGCGGCGAAGGCAGGCACGCGAACAAGGCCAAGTGGTTCGCAGCCAAGACCTGACCTCCGCCGCCTTGCTGCTGGCTGCACTTGGTGCCCTGTGGATGCTGGGCGGACCTGCGGCAGAAACCCTTGCCACAGCGCTTGCCGAATCACTGTCGACGCCTCGGATCACGCCGTTTGGAACCGAAGATGCCTCCCATTGGCTATTGACGACCGGAGGCCGTTTGGCGATCGCCGCGACGCCGATGATGTTAGCCATGCTAGTCGCCGGCGTCCTTGCCAACGTGATGCAGACGGGGCTATTGCTTGCACCGGAAAAGATCACCCCGAAACTGAGCAACATCAGCCCGCTGTCCGGGGCCAAACGCATTCTATCGATGCAGGGCGTCGCCAAAATCGGATTTGGCACATTCAAAGTCCTGATCATCAGCGTGGTCGCTTACTACGCCGTCCGCAAATATCAAGACTCGATCCTCGGACTCGCCGCGCTGACGGTTCCACAGATTGCCACCGTGCTATTTGATGCCTTGATTGGAACCTGCGTGTGGGTTGGCGGCGCGTTATTCGTGCTCGCGATTCTCGAGTACGCCTTTCAGAAATGGAAGAACGAACAAGAGTTGATGATGACCGACCAAGAGATGCGTGACGAGATGAAAGAAACCGAGGGCGACCCGCAAGTCGCCGCGCGGCGACGGCAAGTCCAGCGTCAGATGATGATGCAGCGGGTGGGCAGCGAAGTCCCCAAGGCCGACGTCGTCGTCACCAACCCAACCGAATTGGCGATCGCGATCCAGTACGATCCGACCACGATGCCGGCGCCGATCGTGTTGGCCAAGGGAGCCGGGGTGATCGCGCAGCGGATCCGCCGGTTGGCGTTGGAAAACAGCATCCCGGTGGTCGAGCGAAAACCGCTCGCCCAAGTGCTGTACAAGACGGTCGATGTCGGCGAATCGATTCCGGCCGATCAATACCAAGCGGTCGCCGAAGTGCTTCGCTACGTCTACCAATTGCAAGGCAAGAAGATTCCGAAGGCGACCGCGGCCTAGTGCCTCATCACCGCTTCATTTTAGGGTAGCGGAACTCGCCAACGGCTTGTTGATCTACTGAGCCGCGACGCGTCAGCGGCCGGGTCCCGCGCGCTACCCGGTGCCTTACGGCCCACGGCTCACTGTTGCGATTTGCATTTCGATTAAATCAACAAGTCGCCAAGAATTTCGGCTCGTTTGGCAAATGCAACGAAAGCCGTTGACGGGCTGTTGATCTGTCGTACGACGGACTTCCTAGTCCGTCGAAAACACCATTGACGGACTCGGAAGTCCATCATACACCCCCTTGCCGCAGGAAACTTCACTTAATCAACAAGCCGTTAACGGCTTCCGCTAATTGACTTCTAAAGGTGAGTTCCAAGTCCCCATTTTTCGAATTATCCGGGCAAAAAACGCGAACCGTTGACGCGGGTCGGCATCTGTAAGTATGATACTGCCATGAACAACAATCTGATTCTCCTATCGCTGCTACTGCTGCGACGCTCCGGCGGCGGGTGATGAGGATTTGTTTAGCCACTTTTTGAGTGGCAAATTCAAAAACACATGAGACCCGAGTCGCCAAGCGACCCGGGTTTTTTTATTGTTTTCACTAGCTGACCACTTATTCCAATAGGAACCACTGCGATGTCACAGTCCCCTGAGGGCAATGAAGCGGCCGAGACCCCCTCGAATTCGTCCGATTCACGCATGATCCGTATTTTCGATACGACGCTGCGTGATGGCGAACAATCACCAGGGGCCAGTATGAATCTGGTCGAAAAACTCGAAGTCGCTCAGGCGCTGGCCGATCTGGGCGTGGACATCATCGAAGCTGGCTTTCCGATCGCATCGCCAGGCGATTTCGAAGCGGTCAAACAGATCGCGCAAACCGTTCGCGGTTCCACCATCTGTGGCTTGGCTCGTTGTAACGACAAGGACATCGATGCGGCCTGGGAAGCGGTCAAGTACGCTCCGCAAGCACGGATCCACGTGTTCCTTGCCACCAGTGCGATTCACCGCGAATTCAAACTGCGAATGACCACCGACGAAATCGTCGAGCGTGCCGTTGCCGGCGTGCGTCGCGCCGCAAACTACTGTGATGACGTCGAATTTTCGCCCGAAGACGCCTGTCGCACCGAGCATGACTTTCTGTGCCGAGTCGTCGAAGCGGCGATCGATGCGGGTGCGACCACCATCAACGTGCCCGACACGGTTGGCTACACCAACCCCAAAGAAATCTTTAACGTCTTTCGCATGTTGCGTGAACGTGTGCCCAACATGGACAAAGCGGTGTTGAGCACGCATTGCCATGATGACCTTGGGATGGCCGTCGCCAACAGTTTGGCAGCAGTCGAAGCCGGGGCAGGGCAGATCGAATGTACGATCAACGGGATTGGCGAACGCGCCGGCAACGCGGCACTCGAAGAAGTCGTGATGGCGCTGAAAACGCGGCGTGACTTCTATCAATGTGATACCCGCATCGATACCAAGCGATTAGTGCCCGTCAGCCGATTGGTCAGCAAGATGACCGGAATCCAAGTGCAACGCAACAAGGCCATCGTCGGTCGCAATGCGTTCGCTCACGAATCGGGAATCCATCAAGACGGGATGCTCAAAGAACGCAGCACCTACGAGATCATGTCGCCTGATGACGTCGGAGTGGCCAAAACCGATTTGGTGCTGGGCAAACACAGCGGGCGTGCGGCATTGGCCGACCGCGCCAAAACGCTCGGTTACACGTTGACCAGCGAACAACTGCAAACGGTGTTTGATCAGTTCAAACGACTTGCCGACAAAAAGAAGGACATTTACGACGGCGATATTGTCGCGTTGATCCAACAACAGATCAGCGGCAGCGTGGAACAAGAATGGACACTGGTCGATTACGAAGTCACCAGCGGGACAGGCCGAACGCCCCTTGTCCGTGTCACCTTGCAACATGGCGACCGCGAGATTACCGAGGAAGTCGAACAGGGCGACGGTCCAATCGACGCGGCGTTTTGGGCGGTGGAAAAGATCACCGGCATCGAATTGGTGTGCAAAGATTTCCGAGTTCGCAGTGCCACACTGGGCCGCGACGCGATCGGCGAAGTCAACCTCGAAGTCGAGCACAAAGGCAAGAGCTATCGTGGTGTCGGGGCCAGCACCGATAGTGTGGAAAGCACGATCCTGGCGATGCTGAACGCGATCAACCGGATCATCGCCAAACAGAAATAAGATTGGCGAAACGACCGATGTAGCGGACGACCTCGCGGCTTGACGTCTTGTCAACCGCGAGTGCGATTCACTGCCTCATTGCAAAGATAGCTGCGGCCTGAATCCCAATCAGTGCAAGCGTAAAAGCAAGGCACAGTCGCCGAGAGTCACCGCGCCAGGTTCGGACGAAGGCGGACCAAACAATCAGTGACATCAAGACGGATCCTTGCACTGCACTAGCGTAGAAGGGTGGGGCAAGCGAAGCGCCGGTATCCTGAAAGACCTTGATTGCGTAGCAGATGGCAGTTAACCATGCCAATCCAGCGACCATCGACGTCAAGTGATAGATCGTCCGCGGACGTGTTCTATCCGCAGACAATCCGGCCTCGGTCGCGGGCGATTTATATGGGTTGTTCATTGGTTACTACCTGCGTCGTGCAACCCACGAACTGAGTCCGATTACGGTTTACCGAAACCTTGGACGGACGCGAAGCGGAACTCATTGCCGAAGAGGTGCCGTTCTTAGTCGAACGGCGGGGCTTATCGTTTTGGTTCTTCGGGATCTTCGATCTCTGAAGTTGCCTCAAACCGCACTTGTTCCTCGTCATCCTCTTCGACGAACCCAATCCCAAGCTGATCGAGGGTGTCGTCATCGGCGACGGTTTGCTCGGACGATGTGTCTTCGCCTTCGGCGCCCGTGGGCGCCGGAAAGGTCAATTCCCCTGTCAACGGATCTGGCTGCACGCGTAACGAGTCCTCGTCGAGCGAAAACGACTCTTCACCTCGCAACGGGTTGATCACAGCCGACTCGTCCGGCGAATCGATGCTGAAATCATCACCCCCCAACAACGAATCGTCGGCGACCGTGGCGTAGGGGTCCGCGGAATCGCCCGCCGCCGCTGCCTGGCTCGCGTCGGCATCATCGTCGGCGAATAAATCACCGACGTCCAGCGGCTCGGGATCGGCTTCGGTATCAATCGCCTCGGAATCAACCGCTTGTCGCTCCGAAGATCGATCGACCAATTCGACATCCTCGATGTCAACCGCCCCGAGTTCATCTTCGCTGGGCAGAGGATCTAGCTCGTCAGCCTCCTCACTCAAATCGTCCAATTCGATCGTGTCTAATTCGTCCATGCCGCTGGTGTCAGAAGCATCGAGTTCGGCTTGCGGCGAATCGGATTCGTCGTCCAAGGAGATCGGTTCCGAATCGACCTGGACCAATCCGATCGCTTCGCCGGCCAAGGCGGCTGACGACGCGGCAACCGCAGCATCGGCGACTCCGATCGCCCCCAGATCGTCGCCAGGCTGCGGCGTCGATTCGGGGGTGACTTCGGACGATGCTTCGGCGGCGGCATCCCCGGTTCGACTTGGGAAAATTTCCTCGACGTTGCCCCGCAGCACTTTGTACCCCAACTCGATCGCTTGCTCTTCGCTCCAGCCATTAAAGCCAACAAAGTGTTCGGCAAGGATATTGGCCAAAATGTTGCGATACATATCAAACTTGGGCCATACGAATTCCAACTTGTACGCATCGCTGTAGTAGCCGATTTGTTTGGTTTGCGGCACCGCTTCGAGGCGGCCCGCAGCATCGCGGTGGATGAACGATGGCGTGTTGCTGTACCACCAATGTCCGTTGGTGATCACGTTAGGAAAGATCCATGCATAGCTGACCAATTCCTGGTTGGTCACACTGGCAAGCACCGAAACAGGAAACTTGACCTCCGGGAACGTGTTGAACAGTTCACGGTACTGGATCAACGAGACACGCGAATCGTAAAGGTCTTGGCCCTGGAAAACACCTTCGGCATAGACGCCGCGATTGACTCCGATCATCAAATCAAAGGGCAATTTGAATTCGTCACACAGTTCGGCGAGCATCCAAAACACCGCTCGCGACAACGCGGCAAGATGGGCGGCATCGACCGATTCACCATGACGCAGCACCGCGCCCAACGCGTTGGTCGCGCGGCCTTCGTTGACCATCGTCGGTTCGAACCAAGGCGGCAGCGAAATCGCACATGCGCGCGCTCCGTTTTGCGTGAAGTGTTCGAACCGCTGGCGAATCGCACTTCGCAGACTGCCAAGTGAACCATTCAGCGTCACGCCGCTGCAGCGTTCAAGTCGCTCGCGGACTTCACGTTGATGCAATTTGAACACCAAGTCATCGGTTCGCAGACATGGGATGTAGGTGTTCGTGTCAAACCCGCTGAGCGCGTCGTCGAAATCATTGGTCAAGAAAACCGCTTCGACATTGCTTTGATCCAGCACCGATTGCGACCACTGCGCCGAAGCCATCGAGCGTTCGGCGGTGTCGTAAACCGATTCCCAGTTCGAGGTGTCGATGCGATCAGACTCGAATCCAAAAAACTTTTTACAAATCTCGACCAACCATCGGTACTGGGACGTGTTTTCGATCGGACCGAGGTTGTGAACCAAGCGGCGGACCAGTTCGTGGGGCGAAATCCCTGGCTCTTCGATTTCATGCTTGGGCATCCCCGAAGAATGCGCAAGTTCGGTGTAGTAGTGGTAGCCCAGCAGATCGGCGAGTGTTCGCGAGGCGGGGGCATGGGGGTTGATGTGGGTATGCGGATCGATCAACCGGATCGAGGCGATGGCTTGATAAATCGAGTCTCGGGCTGGATGCGACATAACTCTGGGGCGCCGGCGGGAATGCGAATGAACAGGGGGTCAATGATGTGCCCTAGCATACATTGTTTCGAGGCATTTCGTCTTGACCCTTATTGCACAATCCGGCAGATCACCCCCCGCCCACAAATTGCCTCCGACTCGACAGCGAACTGCTCGCTTGTTCAAGCCATATTCGGCAGCGATTCGGCAATCGCTGTTCGCATCGCCGCGGCGATCTGGCCGACTTTGCCCCCCGTCGGACTAAACCCGCAAATTCCGACAAAGCGGAACGATCCGCAATACCGCCCAGATTAGGGAGGCGAATCTGCGTTTGTTCTGCAAAATCACCCTCGCCGCACCAAAAAATCATTTCGCGATTGGCTGGACACTGCTTTACAATAGGACCGCAATCCAAGCCGTCCATCTGCATGAGCGATGAACGGCACGTTCTCGGTGCAATCGGAGTCCGTTCACTCATGCTTCCTATTGATCCAGTGCCATCGCGGCCTCCGAATTCCTCCAGCGAAACTTCCTCCAACACCTCGCCGCAACGCTGTTCTTCGCTGACGGAGCGGTCGGGTACCGAGGCCGCGACGCCTGCGGCGCCTCCGTTACCAAGCGGAAATCCGCGTTTCGATGGGGCGCATCCTCCGGTCGAAGTGACGATGCTGAGAATGAAAGTGCCGTCGACGCTAAAGACCGCAGACGACAACGAAGCCGCGAACGAGACAGCGATTTGCCCGATTGATTCCGAAGCAACCAGTACCCTCAATCAAACTGCCACCCTCAATCAAACTGGCCCCCTGAACCAAACCGGCACGCTGAAGCCGACTGAATCTACGAAGCTGGCCGACACCGCAAAGCCGGCCGATGCGAAGCAAGCCGATCGCAAATCGCTACGGCATCCCGATCCGATCCTGCAGAGCTTGATGCTGTTGGCGACGATGGCGTTGATGTTGGCGGCCGCGCGTTTCGCTGTCCCGCAAATTGTCGAAGAGATCCGTTACTCATGGCACCGAGGGGCATTGCGAGCCGAGTATGACCAAGGCACCGAGGGGCTGAAAAACGTGTCGCTGGACACGCTCAGCGAGGCGTATCAGATGGTGACCGCCGCGGTCGGCCCCAGCGTGGTGCACATCGAAGTCAAACGTCGGCCGGTCGAAGCGATTGCGTCGGCGGCAAGTTTCCGCCGTTCCGATGCCTTGACGACGTCCGACCAAGGCAGCGGCGTGATCGTGGACAAGGAAGGCTACATTGTCACCAATCGTCACGTGATCGCCGATGGCGAGGATGTGATGGTGACGCTCAGCGATGGCCGACGCACCGCAGCGGTGGTGGTCGGGGCTGATCCGCTTACCGACTTGGCCGTCTTGAAAGTCAACGCCGACAAACTGATGCCGATCCAGTGGGGAGACAGCGACCGCTGCCGCGTGGGTTCACCGGTGTGGGCCGTCGGCAGCCCCTTCGGACTCGACCGCACGGTCACCTTCGGCATCCTCAGTGGCAAACATCGCTTGGTCCGTGCTAGCACCCAGTATCAAGACTTCATGCAAAGCGATGTCGCGGTCAATCCTGGCAACAGCGGTGGCCCGCTGGTGGACGCCCGCGGAACGCTGATCGGGATCAACACGGCGATTGTCGGTGACACCTATCAAGGAGTCAGCTTCTCGATCCCCAGCAATGTGGTCCATCAGATTTACGAGCGACTGAAGGCATCCGGCCGCGTCGAACGAGGCTGGCTGGGGGTCGGTTTGGCCGATGTAGCCGACCATGAATTGATCGGTGACGACGCTCGAGTCCGCGGCGCGATGATTTCGGGGTTGGCCGACGAAGAATCGCCGGCAGCGGTAGCAGGTTTACGCAAAGGCGATTTGATCCTCCGCGTGAACAACAAACCGGTCACCGACCGCGGACATTTGATGCGAATCATTGGCGATTCGATGGCTGACACCGTCGTCAACGTGGAAATCTATCGCGAGAATAAAAAACAAATCGTCCCCGTCCGACTGGGCAGTCGCCCTGATTTCGAACCGTTTTAACGCGAAAGCCCCGCGATTTAGCGTCGAGTCAACGCGATTTTGGCCGCCTTGGGTGGCATTAGCAGCGAGCGGCTCACAGGCGTGAGCGGCTGAACCGTGGGCATTACCCGCTGCGTTACAAGCCATCGCTGGCCATTGCAATTCACCCAGCGATGAAACCATCCCCCGGCCCCCCTGACCGATTTGATTGCAATGCGGGAATGGCCCCCTCAGGTCGTGCGATACCGTCGCCCTGCGGCTATGGTCCTTTCCGCCCCATTGGTGATGCCCATTACCGCGAATTCTCGTGCATTCCCGTGATTGCACTATTGAGTTCGATGGCTAGTATGGGCTTAGTCAAACTGTTGACAAGAAAAACCCGTCGTTTTCGCCACACCCATCACACTTCTGTATGAAATACCTACCGACTCAATTCGTCAAAACCAGCTCGCTTTGCTTGGCTTTTTCGCTCACGTTTCTCGGGGCCGCCGCCTTGGCAGACGCTCCGGATAACGAGAAAAACGCCTCGGTCGTTGGAATCGCAAAAGAAAAGCCAAGTGAAGGCCCTGCGGTCAAAGTGGATGAGGGATACATGGTCCCCTACACCATGACGATCCCGGGTACGGATCTGACGATCGACATGATCCCCGTCCCCGGTGGATCGTTCCTGTTGGGCAGCCCCGAGGACGAAGAGGATCGTGGCGAAGCCGAGGGTCCTCAGATCAAAGTCAACGTCGACCCGATGTGGGTGGCCAAAACCGAGATCAATTGGGCTCAGTACAAAGAATTCATGTCGCTGTACAACGTGTTCAAGGAATTCGAGCGTGAAGGGATTCGCCCGGTCGACGAATCGAACAAAGCCGATGCGATCACCGCACCGACGCAGCTTTACGAACCGAGCTTTACCTACGAATATGGCGAGCGTCCTGAGCAAGCGGCCGTCACGATGACCCAGTACGCGGCTCAGCAGTTCACCAAATGGCTCAGCCGCATTACCGGCGAGCAATACCGATTGCCCACCGAAGCCGAATGGGAATACGCCGCTCGCGGTGGCAAAGCGACCGCGTTCAGCTGGGGTGATTCCGCCGACGACATCGACGATTACGCGTGGTATTACGACAACGCCGACGAGGGCCAAGAGGCCGTCGGAACCAAGAAACCGAATCCCTTCGGACTGCACGACATGCACGGCAATGTGGCCGAGTGGACCGTCAATCAGTACACCGAGGACGGCTACGAATCGTTTGCCGACAAAGCACCGATCAACGCCACCGAAGTGGTGAAATGGCCCGAAACCTCGTCGCCATGTGTTGTCCGTGGTGGCAGCTGGGAAATGGACCCCGAAGAACTTCGCAGCGCCGCTCGTTTGGCGTCGGATGACGTCGAATGGAAGGATTCGGATCCCAATTTCCCGAAGAGCCCATGGTGGTTGACCGACTATCCGTCGCGAGGCATCGGTTTCCGTCTGTTCCGATCCTACAAACCGCTGGACAAAGAAACGATTGCCAAGTTCTGGGATTCCACCTCGGGCGAAGTCCAATTGGACGTCGAATCGCGAGTGATGGAAGGTCGCGGCGGCTACGGTTTGGTCGACGAAAAGCTTCCCGAAGTCATCAAAGCGATGAAAGAGAATCAATAAACCGGGCGATTGCGTGTCGTATCGCTGTGGCAGCTGCGGCTGACAAAACGTGTGGATAAAAGTCGCTCAGGTCATACCCAAAATCCTGTCGACCGATCACAATACGACGAATCACCCGGTCTAAACGCCATTGCAGCACACGAGCCTTGGGTGCTTGTGTGCTGCGGTCGTTAGCGGGCGACGGTGCCATGTTCGCCAGAATCGCTGTGTGGATAGGGACGCTGTGTTCGCTGGGTCGGCTGGGATGCTGTACCGCGTTGAGCTGTATGGCATTGAGCCGTAGGGCGTCGATTGGGGCAGGGCGGAACCGCGTATCGCAGCGTTTCCTTTCTCGCTCTTGTCGCCTGCGGGCTTTGTCATCGGCGGATCACGTGATTCGTCCCACCCTCATGTTCCTAACCCTCTCTCCTATCACCCTCTACTGAGAACTGATTTCCGTGTACGAAACACTTGCTCTCGTTGGCGCCACCGGTGCGGTTGGCCGGATTGTCCTTGAACAACTTGCCGAGCGTGAACTGCCATTCAAGCGGCTAAAACTGCTTGCGTCGGAGCGATCCGTTGGCAAGGAAGTGCGTTTCCGCGGAGAAACACTGAAGGTGGAATTGCTGGAACCTTCGGCGTTCAACAACATTGATCTTGTCATCGCCAGCACTCCCGATGAAGTCTCGGCCGAATTTGCGCCATGGGCAGTCAAAGCGGGAGCCGTCGTGGTGGACGAAAGCGGTTATTGGCGAATGGACCCCAAGGTTCCTTTGGTGGTTCCCGAGGTCAATCCCGAAGCGGTCGACAATCATCAAGGCATCATCGCTAGCCCCAACTGCAGCACCACGCAGATGGTGGTGGCACTGGCGCCGCTGCATCGGGCGGCTCGCGTTCGCCGCGTCGTTGTTAGCACGTACCAAGCGACCAGCGGAGCGGGGTTGGCAGGCAACGAAGAACTCAACGACAGCGTCCGCAGTGCGTTGGTGGGTCAAACGCATCCACCGAAAACGTTCCAGCACCCGATTGGTTTTAACCTGATTCCACAGATTGGCTCGGAGAAGCACGAAGGCTATACGAGCGAAGAGATGAAGATGGTTTACGAGACACGCAAGATTCTCGGCGACGAGGGCATCCAGGTTTGCCCCACATGTGTGCGTGTCCCCGTTTCCACCGGGCACAGCGAATCGATCCTTGTCGAAACCGAATCTCCTTTGACGCTCGAAGAAGCCAAAGAATTGTTCCGTCAAGCCGAAGGGATCACGATCGTCGACGATCTGCAGAGCAGCAAGTATCCAATGCCTCGCGATTGCAATGGCAAAGACGACGTGTTCATTGGCCGGATCCGCAAAGACATCAGCGGTGGCAACGGCATCACGTTTTGGTGTGTCAGCGACAACCTTCGCAAAGGTGCTGCAACCAACGCGGTCCAGATTGCCGAATTGATGATCAAACGATCGGCCACGAAAACGGCGTAGTGGCTGCCTTGGTCGATCGCACGTTCAAATTGACCATTGCCTACGATGGAACCGACTATTCCGGTTGGCAAATTCAACCGCAAAAGCCGACGATCCAAGGCATGCTTGAACGTGCGCTCGTCAAATTGACACGCCAACGCGTCCATGTCACCGGCAGCGGACGCACCGATGCCGGAGTGCATGCGTTGGCTCAGGTCGCCAGCTTGCGAACCGCGAATTGGCGTGCCAGCGCGACCGATTTGCTCAACGCGATGAACGTCAACCTGCCACCGACCATCGTGGTCACCGACGCCGTCGACGCGCCCGATGACTTCCACGCAATTCGCGATGCGATTGGCAAACGATACCGCTATCAATTGCAAATCGGAGGCCAGCGGAACGTGTTCGACTATCGCTATCGCTGGCATCTGTATCACGGCATCGATCTGGATGCCGTCACCGAAGCCGCCGCTCGGTTTGTGGGCAAACATGACTTCGCCAGTTTTCAAGCGGTCGGCAGCCCACGCAAAACCACCACCCGGCATGTAAAGGTTTGCGAAATTATCCGTGAACCTTCCATGAATCCTGGCGGCACGTTGTTTTCGATTGAAATCGAAGCCGATGGCTTTCTGTACAACATGGTTCGCAACATCGTGGGCACGTTGATCGAGGTGGGCAAGGGCAAGTATCCCCCCCAGCACATCGACAATGTGATCGAAGCGGCCAATCGCGATGCCGCCGGCCCCACCGCTCCGCCGCAAGCGTTGTTTCTAAAACGCGTCGACTACTTGCCGTTCGCTTGAACGCATTCACTAAACGCACATTCGCCATTCACACGATCTTCACACTCAGGTCGTATTGAACTGGTACTCTGGCGTCTGCCAGAACGATTCACCTGTGCCTCGTGTCTTGTCGATGGCTAGACTACGTCCATGTCGTCTCGAGTCTACCGGAGACCTATTCACTGGTTGTCACAATCTGGCAACCCTCAATGGATTCCCAAAGCCATGAATTCCCAAAGCGCACCGGCGTGCCCCGTACTAGAACAAGTGAACGTAGAAAACGTTGAGTTGAACAGGAACCAGCCCATGACTGCTCCGTCTCAGCCCATTCTCGACGAGCCCACACGCTCTTTCGTTCAACGCTGTTTGTCGGCCGGACTGGTGGACATCAACGACATCAAAAAAGTGGTCGTATCGCTCCAAGCCGACGATCCTGCGATCACCGCAAAACGTCTTGCCGAAGGACTGATTGGCGCGGGACTGCTGACGCATTGGCAAGCCAACAAGTTATTGGCAGGCAAGAGCAAAGGATTCTATCTAGGTAGCTATCGGTTACTGCGTCCGCTTGGAAAAGGCGGCATGGGCGTGGTTTATCTTGGCGAACATCACGTGATGAAGCGATTGATGGCGCTGAAGATCATGCCGCCCGAATCGGTCGCCGACAAACGTCGCGCGGACCGATTTCGCGAGGAAGCTCGCGCGTCGGCACAACTGGATCACCCGAACATTGTCCGCGCCTATGATTTTGCCGAAGCGGGCGGCAAGCTTTACATCGTAATGGAATACATCGACGGCATCGACTTGCAACATGCCGTCCGCCGTGACGGCGTGATGTCGGTACCGCTGGCGCTTGACGCGATCCGTCAAGCGACTTGCGGATTGGCGCACGCACACGACCGCGGCGTTATCCACCGCGACATCAAACCATCGAACCTGATGCTCCGCAGCGATGGCGTGGTCAAAGTCAGCGACATGGGGCTTGCCCGCGTCAGTTGGATGGGAATTGATGAACAATCCACTAACAATCGTTTGCTGGGGACCGCCGACTTTGTGGCTCCCGAACAAGCGATCAACAGCAAGAGCGTCGATGCTCGCGCCGACATCTACTCGCTCGGCTGCACGCTGTATTACTTGTTGACGGGGCAAGCTCCGTTTTCAGGCAGCACCATTGCGCAGCGGTTGGCAAAACATCAAACCGCCGCACCACCGGATGTTCGCTTGATTCAGCCGGATTGCCCCACCGCGGTCGCAGAGCTAGTGATGCGAATGATGGCCAAACGTCCAGAGGACCGCCCAAAGTCGGCTGCGGAATTGCTGGTTCAGTTCGAACGGCTCAGCGGCATCTTGGGAAGCGAAACCGCAGCAGCGAAGAAATTGGGCCAGATCGCGCCGGCAGGCGAAAAGGTAATGGATGAATCGTTTTATCAAGCCACCATCGACGATTCGTCATTGTCTTCCGACGGCGCGGTGCCGATTGCAACCGAAGTCACCGAAATCGACTTTGACAGCTTGCCGCCGGTCGATCTCGGCATCTCTGGCAGCTCGCCCAAGCCCGCAGCGGTGTCGACCGCCAATCCATCAAACTTGACAAAGCCCAAGTCGAACGACACCAATCCACGATCGGGCGATTCGAACCAAATGCTGCTGCTCGGCATCGGGCTAACCGTGGCCATCGCCGCGCTGATTCTTGTCATGGGGATGACCGCCTACACGATCATGCGGCCTCAAGACACACCGCCGCCTCGAATCAAAAGTCTGGAAGATGGAAAAGGCGGTCACGTCATTGTCGTTAACTAAATCAGAGAACGAGACGAAGTCATAGCATTATGCCCCTTCTAGTACCAAAAGAGACATCGCCGTCGATGATCGCTCAACTGATTCTCGCAACGGGAAGTCATGCTGGCATCACCGCCTCGATCCAACTCGGATACTACATGATCGGACGACATGGCGAATGTCAAATTCGCCCCAAGAGCCGGTCGGTCAGCCGACGCCACTGCATCCTTCACCATACCGAGACACAGCTATTGGCGCTGGACCTCGATAGCAGCAGCGGCACCTGCATCAACGGGGAAAAGATTGTCCCAAACCGCTGGATCGAATTGAACGACGGGGACCAACTGCGATGCGGTAAAGTCGTATTTGATGTCTGCATCAAAACCAGAACCCACGCCAACGTGGAATCAGTGGAACAAGACGAATTTGTCCCAGCGATCGCCGACGCCGCTGATGCCGAACCAGACTCATCCCAGCCATGGCCCGCCGAATCGATGTTGCAAGGCGAGGCATGGCAGGAATGCGATGTTGCCGACATGCTCTATTCGGCTGACGACTCGGATCGCGAACAACGCTACAAAGCAATCCGAGCGATCTCGGAATTGAAGTCGGATGACTCGTCCCTCAACGCCGGTAACGTGACTGAACTCGGCAATTTGAGCGAAGGCGACACGTTGACGGACGAACCATCGACAACCGCCGACACGCTCGATCACGCCGACGACGAGTCTACGTCCGAACCCAGTTCGAGCGAATCGACGTCCGCTGCACCCAAATTAGAGAAAACGAAAAAGGTCAAAGCAGATTCATCGCGATCGCACAATCGGAAACCCAAGAAATCACGACCACCGCTGCGGTTGCCATCGATTTCGCTGCCCAGTGACTTCGAGTCATTAAAATTGGTTGGGGCGATCCTGATTTCGATCGCGGTGATCGGGCTGTTTTCCTATTCGGTTTATCGCTTCCAATCCGGCCCGCCGGTGAAAATTGTCAAAGGGATTGAATAGCGACTCGAACGTGCGACAATGCGGTGTTACCGCTTGCTGCGAGCGGACCGTGCTCTAGATGAAGGAGCTTCTTCGCGACAAAGTTCGATCGATGTCACTTTTACTGCTGGTGGATGGTTACAACGTCATTGGGCCCGTTGCGGCGCCGGGACGTGTTGGCTTTACGCGCGGCAGCTCGCATCAACACCGCTGGCTCGAAGCCGAACGCAAACGGCTCATCGCTCGACTGTGCGATCATTTGCCCGAATTTGTCCGCAATCGCACCTGCGTCGTATTTGACGCTCGCTGTCCACCGGAAAATGCCATCAGCCGGTATGAGGTCTCTGGCATCGACATCCGCTTTGCCGTCGATGACCCCGAAGCCGACGATTTGATCGAGCGGCTGATCAGCGAACATTCCGCTCCCAAACAACTTGCGGTGGTGTCGTCAGACCATCGGCTGCAAGACGCAGCCAAGCGCCGCGGGGCGACGCCATTTGATGCCGACGCCTGGCTGGACGATCTGCTCGAGGATCACCCACACTTGGCGATCGAGATTTCCGATGGGGCAGGGCAGGGCGGCAGTCATAGCCGCAGTGGCAAACCCAAAGGCAAAGTATCAAGCGACGAAGTCGAGCACTGGATGCGCGAATTCGGCTTCGAGGAGTAAATTGCAGCGATGACGAAATTCACTCCAGTGGTAGGCGGCTGCCGTACAGCGTTCCGGCGAATCGCTCGACTGCCAAAGCAGTTGTTCGCCATCAATCCCTTTGACGGCGATTGCCTGCCATCTCGGGTGCGTCTATTTCATCCTGGATCCGATCGACCATCGCTGGAATTTCCATGATCCCATCCGCATCCTGGAAACCTACTTTCATGCCGCCGATGACGAACAAGGCACTGTGGAAGCAGTTTAAATCCGCCCTCTGCTCCAACACAGGTGAGACAACTTGCCCCACAAGTTGATGGCACGGAGAATTTGTATAACAGCGAGTTACAGATGTGGTGCACGCGAGAGCTTTTGAAAAGCCAAAGCAAAAACACCTTGACATGCGAAAACAAACTGGCACACTTTTTATCCTCAACTGCTCTAGGGAAATTCGCCGCAAATCAATTACGAAGGTCTGTCAATGAGCTTAGCAAGAACTTGGCAAATGCGTCTCGCCGAATGCTTAATGCAACGGCACACCCACCCGACGTGTCCTGAGACGACTTAGCATTCAGAGTCTTCGGCCGCGAACGATGCTGGCGGCGGACCTGCATGATGCGGACGCGGTCCCGTCGGAATTGTTGGAATGGAACGACACGCCTCCGTCGCTAGTCGTTTACGGCGATGTCATTCTCGTTCAAGAACATCGATAACAGTAAGCTAGGACGCACTCAATTGTGATTACAATAACAAATGCTCGTCGGGCTCTGCATAGCCTGTTATCCACCGTCATTCTCACGTGTTCACTTGCGAGTGCGCAAGACACGTCTCCGTTTCATTCGATTCCGACACTGTCACCCGACAGCAACCGAAGTGGTGGATATACACTTTCGACATTGAGCGTTGCCGACGGTAAAGTCGACCTACACACCACGTTTGTCGACTGGATCAACGACGACGCATTTGTATTGTCTGTTGACAAGAATCAAAATCCAAAAAGCTGCGTTGCATTCGGACATGCAACCGACATGAACAACCCAGCGATGGCAGCAATTCCTGTGGCCTTCGAATTTAAACGACAAGACGTCATCGTGGGACATTGGTATTGGGCAAAAAAGGGCCGTCCTGAAGAAATTACCGATTACAGCCTACCACTGCCGAAAGTCATCACGGGCAGCACCAACGCACAGTCGAAATTAGATCGCTCTTTGATGCGGGAGCTAATTATCTGCGATGCTGGCGGATTGGTTATTACCAATCGCATGCCAGCAGAATCGAATTTTTTCGGATATCCCGTGCGTTCATGTCTCGCTCTTAAAAACCACGTTGCATTTCAGTGGTACACAAACATCAATGGCTCGGGGGTTCAGTATGCTCGGGTGCAGCATCCCGACAAGGACTTTGATCCTGATCAGGAAAACGCAAAGAGCTTGACAAAAGAAACCTGTCGCCAGCTTTTCTTGGACAATCAATTCAAAGCTTGGGCTGATACTTATAGCGAACTGGTGTATCGCACCGTGGCAAGCACCAACGAAACAAGTGCAAAAACGCTTTCGGCAGAACAGGCGCATGAACGAGAAAAAGCACTCTTTCAGTTCATGCAATTAATCCGCAACAAGTTTGATCTTGTCCTAACCGACGAAACCTCTTTGTTTTTAGACCCGTTTGTTCGAGGCACAATGCTTGAACAAGCCTTATGGCGACCCGATCGCCATCCCGCCACCATAACCGACTTATTGTCTCTCGTGATGGGCGACCTAGAATCGAGTAGTGGCGAGTTGTCCTTGTCGCATTCTTTGTTCTGTGCCTACGCGGATCTAGGTTTGGCTCCGAACGACAAGAGCTTTGCGTTTTTAGGGGAAACGCAAGTGGGCGGAAAGCTCAGTGATCTCGATTCCGCCGCGATCCTCGCGCGGTGGCGAATGGAGACCGCGCCACGGCACGTCGAGGCAGTCGCAAAGCACATCAAGACTTCCAAGCACATGACTGACCGGATGAACTGTGTCGAGACCTTGATCTTGATGGAACAGTTCGACCACATCCCGTCCGATTTGATGCAGCGTTGGTTTGCGGGAATCAAGGGAGATGCGGACCAAATTCGCCGCCCGCTGAATCTCCTGATGCAAAACGCCACGGGCCGGCGATACTTGGCGGACAAATACAAGGAGATGTCCGTTGACGCGCCGCTACGCGAACCGATCAAGGCGTTGTTTGAGAACGAACTGTCAGCCGTCCACGAATTCGGCGACTACCGGTTCTGGACCCGCGAAGAATGCAAACAACTCGAATCCGACCTGCAGCTTGAGTTTGCAAGCGCCGGCGACGAGAAACAATAACGTGATCGGCCCCCACCCCCATGCCAAAAGGACGCTATCCTGACGAATACTTCCGCTCGGCAACCAACCACAAACCGATCGAGCAAATCTATCAGGACATCGATGACTTCAGCATGGAGTATTTCGCGGATGATCCAGCGTTTCATTCGCAAATCGATTTGGTAGTCCTGCTGCCGCCACACTGCGCTGAGGTGCTCCGACATCTTAAAAGCGGGTTTTATCTGGCGGAAATGAAAAGCTAGGGGTGAGCACCGACGATCCTGATGGCGACAGGTTTTGAGCAAGTCCGATTAGTCGTCGCAAAGCTTGCGGGCGATTATGAATCGGCTCGCAACTTCGAACTGGACTTACCAACGACAGGCGTCTGTTCTGAAGATCCGGCATTTGAAGAAGCTTCAGCCGCAAAGCGATGGAATCGGGACGGATCTTGATTTGTGCCAGAGAGTGAAGTCTGTTGATAAAGCAAGCCATTCGGACCTTCGCCCCTTCTTTTTCCATCGTCGTCAAACCAACGGCATCGAGCATGGGCAGTTTGCCCCGATAGGAATTTCTGAATATGCCGAAACTCACTCGATTCCTATCCGATGCACTCCCAGTTTTCTGGCATGCGGCTCGACTGCCAAAGCAGTTGTTCGCCATCAATCCTTTTGACGGCGATTGCCTGCCATCTCGGGTGCGTCTATTTCATCCTGGATCCGATCGACCATCGCTGCCGTTTCCGCATCGCTGGAATTTCCATGATCCCATCCGCATCCTGGAAACCTACTTTCATGCCGCCGATGACGAACCAGGCCCAGGACGACACAACCGCTACTTAGACGTTCCCGGCTTCGCTCCGGTGTTGGTCACCCGTGACCCCGGAATCATTCGGGCGATCGCGACGGCGACGGGGGATCGCCCTGGGCAATTCGATCGCGATACGATGCCATCGATCGGAATCGCGCGAGCGACCGGCAAAGATACGCTGCTGTTTGCCAATGGCGCCGAGTGGAAAAAGCAACGCAAGATTGCCGCGTGCCCATTTGGCAAGACCACCTTGTATCAACCCGAACAATTTGGCGAGTTTGCCGAGACGTTTCGGACGACAGTCCAGCAGCGAATCGAGGTGCTGCGAGAGCACCTCGCCAGCCATGATCAGGAATCAATCGACATCCGGTTGGAACCCGAGATCAAGGTCGTGATGTTGGAGATGTTGACCAATAACTTTTTTGGCGCCGAAATCTCCTATGACGAGCTATGCAATCGCTACGTGCCGGCGCTGGAACGGGTGATCGACCATATCGTCAGCGACACGGTTCGCAACAAATTGGGAATCCCGTGGCGGAAGTTGCCGGGGGTGACAAAGCGAATCGCCCAGGCGAAGCAGGATGACGCGGCGTTTGAAGAGTTGACCCAATGCGTTCTAGCCCCACGCTCCGAGAACAAGGCCTTGTGGAAACAATTCAAGTCCGATGCCCCCGACGCCAAGCTCATCAGCAACTTGAAAGTCTTTTTAGCCGGGGCTCTCGAAGCGACCACGTCGTATGCAACGTGGGCGATCTCACATCTGGCCCGCAACCCAGCGGCACAAGAGAAAGTGTTCCAGGAAGTGAAGGAGATTGATGTCTATACGCCTGAGACGTTGGCCAGTGCCACCTACCTTCGCGACGTGCTGAATGAGACGTTGCGACTGACTCCCTCGCTGTACTTCTTGCCTCGCCGCGCCACCGCTGACACCTGGGTGAACACCGCCGATGGACGAACCCTCTTTATTCCCAACGGCACGCACATCCTGTTAGATGTGTGGCATGCGAATCGACACGAAGACCACTGGGGTGTTCAAGCGAGCGGATATCGAGCGAACGAATTCGCCCCTGAACGGTGGCAGCACCTAGCCGCATCGGGCTGTGCGACCAAAGACATCCTGCACTTTGGTTTCGGCCACGGCCCAAGAGTCTGTCCAGGAAAACATCTCGGCGAACTGGAAGTTTCTCTCGTCGTCGGTGCGTTTGTGAAAACGTTTCAGTTCCAGGCGAACAACGACGTGACCCCCGTCCGTGCCGGCGTCTCGACCAAACCCGCCGACGGAACGCGGGTGCAAATGTCGCTGCGGTGATGCCGTAACGCAAAAACTGGGCATCTATCATTTGACGTTGCCGTCGGATTGATTGACTGACTCTTATTCCGACTATTTCCGTAGTCACCTCGCCCCAGACGAAGTCGGGGGAGAGGTCGAGCACGCCCCCAAGGCGTTGCTCGGGTGAGGGGGTGACCGCGCAACTGGCGAACATCTCAGGTGGACGCGACGGTAACGCCGCTAGCGACTTGCTCGGTCGCCCCCTCACCCGAACGTCGCTGAAGGCTCCGTTCGACCTCTCCCCCAACTTCGTTGGTGGAGAGGTGACAGACCGCGAGTGCAATCGCATGCCACAACACGCCCAAACATCTAGCATCCAGACCTAAAGCACCTCGGCTCGTTTTTCGCCGGCGCGGCGGCCGGGGTTGCCGTAGCGGTGGTAGTCGTGCGAGATCGATTGCTCGTCGAGGTATCGCAAACATTCCACTGCGGCTTCGACAACCACCGGCTCGCGAATCACGGTTACGAAAGACTCTGCACACGCCGCATCGACTTCACTTGCCTTCGTCGAACCGAGCAGCCGCAGCCGACCGACTTCGCCCGCCGTAATCCGCTCGACCAACTCGGATTCCGATTCTTCGATCGGATGCACCAAGCCAGGGAATTCGTCGGCGACCTTCTCTAATAGATCTTTGACCGCATCGGACAACGCGGGATCGATCGATAAGGTCACTTGCGTTCTAACCGCAATCGCCGCCGACAACGAAATCCAAATATCTGAAATCGAATCGGCCGGAGCGAAGCGAAGATTCATTGCTTGCGTCGATCGGTAGCGGCGAATATTGTCTTGTCCGATCAAACGAAACGTGTCGTGCTCGCCGGAAAACTCATTTTCGACCGCCACTCGCTGCGTGGCGGTCGCCGCTTGAATTCGAGCTGCTGCCCGTTCGTCGATCACCGCTTCATCTTCGGCCCATTCCAACAACGAACTCAAGCGGTCCAGTTCATCCGAATCGAACGTCTCGCGAGGTTCCCGCGTCTCCGCTGGCTTTCCGTCGGTCACTCGCATCAGCGGCAACACGTAGTGCGGACCGCCTGCTTTGACGCCCGGCCCATAGGCACTCAAGCCGACACCGCCAAAGGGTTGCCGCAACACGATCGCTCCGGTTGTCGGACGGTTGATGTACAGGTTGCCAGCGTGAACCGAATCACGCCACAACGCGATCTCGCGATCATCCAAGCTTTCCAATCCGCTGGTCAATCCGTAGCCCGTCGAACGCACGATCTCGATCGCCTCTTCCAACCGCGAGAACCGCATCACGCCGAGCACTGGTCCGAACAGCTCGGTCAGATGCGTAAAGCTTCCTGGACGAATATTCCACTTGACGCCGGGACGATACAGATTCGGGTTGTCGACAATGTGCTCGGGAATCACCAACCATGACTCATCATCGTCAAGCGATTTCAGCCCTTGGTTCAACTCGGCTTGAGGCGGTTTGATCAACGGCCCCATCTTTGTCGACAAATCCCAACTGGATCCCACTCGGATGCTCGAGACGGCGTCGGCCAACATCTCGCGGAACGTTTTGTCTTCAAACACATCGTTTTCAAGTAACAACAGCGATGTGGCACTACATTTTTGCCCGCTGTGTCCAAACGCAGACTGCACGACATGCTTGACCGCCAAGTCACGATCAGCCATCGATGTGACGATCGTGGCGTTTTTGCCACCCGTTTCCGCTAACAGATGCAGATCACTTCGCACCGAAAGCATGCGTTTTGCCGTCGAGGTGCCGCCAGTCAAAATGACCGTTTCAATCTGCGGGTTCTTGACCAGTCCTGCTTCGGCAACACGTCCCGCGCACGGCAAGAACTGCAACACGTCCTTAGGAACGCCGGCATCCCAGAACGCTTGGCACAAATGCCAGGCGACCAGCACGGTTTCGGAGGCGGGTTTTAGCAGCACACAATTTCCAGCCGCTAGCGCCGCGGCGATCCCGCCGCAGGGAATCGCCAAGGGAAAATTCCATGGCGTGACCACCGCCACGTTACCGCGGGGCTCGAGTTTGATTCCGGATTGACGATGCCAATGATCGACGGTCAACGGATAGAACTCGCAAAAGTCGATCGCTTCACTGACTTCGGGGTCGGCCTCGAGCACGGTTTTCCCGCCGTCGGCAACCATCGTCGCAATCAAATCACCACGTCGCTCACGTAGGATCTGAGCCACGCTTCGCAGTAAGTCATGACGATGCCGGACGCTGGTTCCTCTCCAATCGGCCTGAGCCGCCGTAGCCGTCTCGACTGCCGCCTCGACGTCCGCCAACGTGGCTTCCGAATAGCGACACACCACCACTGCTGGACGCGACGGATCGGTCGATTCACGCGTCTCGCCACTGCCGGTGTCGAGCGTGTCGCAGCGATCTTTCCATTTGCCCAGCACCGATTCAATCCATTGTGCGTTGTGAGGCAGCGACCAATCGGTATCCGGTTCGTTGACGAACTTGGTCCAGTGCTCGGCCACCGGTGGTTGCTGCGGTCGCACCCGTCGATCTTGGGTTCGACGGGGCGTATGAGACACGGTGTCGATCATCGCCAACGAGTCTCTGAACCCCTGAGCAAGCATCGCAAATTCCTTGCTGTCGGGTTTTAGCCGATAGGTATGCCGCAGGAAGTTTTCGGGCCCCGTGTTCTCGTCCAATCGACGAATTAAATAACTGATCGCATTGATGAAACTGTCTTGGAAACATGCAGGTGCATAGAGCACCATTTTTTTGTCGCGTTCGGAGATCGCCCGACGCTGATGGTTCGCCATCCCTTCGAGCATTTCAAACTGCACGTTCTCGGTCGCATTGCAATCATCCGACCAAAGAAGCGCGAGTGCAACATCGAACAGGTTGTGTGAGGCAACGCCAACGCGGATCACCCCTTCGGCCGCAGCATCAATCAACACACGCAGCATCGATTTGTAGTTCGCATCGGTTTCCACTTTGGATCGATACGGCGCCTGGGGCCAACCTTGAATCGACGCGTCAACACGCTCCATTTCCAGATTAGCGCCTTTGACCAAGCGAATCGTCAGCGGTTGTCCGCCGCTTGCAACGCGACGGCGTGACCAATCGATTAACCGCATCATCACGTCGAACGAATCGGGAATGTAAGCTTGCAGTGCGATTCCCGCAGACACATTCAGCATCGCCTCGCGATCCAGTGCGTTACACAAGATGTCCGCGGTCAAATACAGGTCGCGATACTCTTCCATGTCCAAGTAAACGAATTTACTTTGCTTCGTCTGTGGGTCCGCCTTGCTGAGCGCGATCCGGTAGAGGGCCTCGAGCCGATCCGCCACTTTGTCGATCGAGTGTCGCCGCGCGATCGGCGAGATCTGGCTATACAATGTCGAGATCTTGACCGACAGACATTTCAGATCGTTCATCCGCAGCGCGTTGTAACACTGATCCACTCGCCGACGAGCCTCCTGTTCGCCCAAGATCGCCTCGCCGAGCAGGTTGACGTTCATGTGCATGCCATGCGTTTGGCGATTGCGAAGATGCTCGCCCAACAATTTCGGTTCCGCCGGCAAAATCACATTGGCGGTCTCACGCCGCATTTTTTCTTTCACCAACGGCACCGCGACGCCGGGCAGGTACTCGCCAAACGACTGGAACCCCTTCAGCATCGCCTGCTCGACGGGGCTGAAAAAACGCGGAATCCCTTGCACGTCCAACAGATGAGTCAATTGGTCCGCCACCCGGGCGGGCGAGTGCGTGCGAAAGGCTTGGTCGGTCATTTCGACCAGCGTCGCCTTGTCCTCGGCGTGTCCGATCATGCGATCCAATTCGGCTTGCTGACGCCGTTCTTGGGGTGTCTGTAGTTTGCTCGCCTCTTCGAGCAATTCGGCGGCGAGCGAGACGGCACGTTCCGCATCGGTCGATAAATCTTGCCCCAAAGCCTGAACCATTGATTTGCATCCTTAAAGAGATCGGGATCGCGAGATTGCAACGATCGCCCCCGAAATTAGCGATTAATCGCGATTTTATCGAAATCCGCCTACGAAAAGTGGACTTTCGTTTTTTCTGTCCTGCAACCCATGTGCCTGTTCCTACCAGCCGATTCATCGACACATCCCCCCTAAATCCAGACGCTGGGCAGCGAATAAGGCGATACACAGTGCGATTTCGCTTCCTGAAAGGCTTTCCCACGCCCCGCGATCGCTACCATTCCCCCCACCGATGCGGCAAAGCGTGCCAAATGAATCCGCTTAGCCAACCTTTCGTACTTAATCCGCTAAGCATAGAATTCGCATCTACGCCTTCTATTCCCCGTTTTCCCCGCTTGGCAGAGACTCCCTTGCGTCGATGCCAAGCAAACCACGTGATGGAAATTCGCTAACGATGAGTGCTACCGCGACTGCTCAGCGCGTCTTCAACTTCTCCGCTGGTCCTGCTGCGATGCCCCTTTCGGTACTGCAGCAATTACAAGAGGAAATGCTGTGTCTGCCCGGCGCAGGTTGCTCGTTGATGGAAATGAGCCACCGAGACCAAGCATTTGTCGATATTTTGCACGATGCCGAGAACAACATCCGCTCGCTGCTGAACATCAGCGACGACTACGCGGTGCTGTTCCTGCAAGGAGGCGCGACGCTGCAATTTTCGATGATTCCCGCAAATCTGATCCGCGGCACCGAAAAAACGGGCCAATACCTTGTCACCGGTTCTTGGGGCAAAAAGGCGGTCGGCGAAGCGAAAAAGGAAGGCAACGTCGAAGTCATCTACGACGCCAAAGAATCCAATTACAACCACGTCCCCGCCGCAGGCGACTACAAAGTCCGCGATGACGCCGGGTACTTGTACTACTGCAGCAACGAAACCATCCAAGGCGTTCAGTTTCAATCCGAACCTGAGTGCCCCGCCGGCGTGCCATTGGTCTGTGACGCGTCGAGCGATTTCCTGTCGCGACCATTGGACGTCAACAAGTACGGCATCCTGTACGCATGTGCTCAAAAGAATGCCGGGCCTGCCGGAGTGACGGTTGTCATTATCCGCCGCGATTTGGTCGACAGCGCCAAAGCCGAGCTGCCAGGTTACTTGAACTACAAGAACCACGCCGAAGCCGATTCGGAATGGAATACGCCACCGACGTTTGCCATTTACGCCCTTGGCAAAGTCGCACGCTGGTTGGCCAACGATATCGGCGGCCTCGACGCGATGGCGAAACTGAACGAGCAAAAATCGCAACTGCTCTACGATGTGATCGATTCGCACAGCGAATTCTACCAAGGTCACGCGGTCGATTGCTGTCGATCGAAGATGAACGTCACGTTCAACTTGCCCAGCGATGAACTGCTGAAAAAATTCGTCAGCGAAGCCCAAACCCATGATCTGGCCAGCTTGAAGGGTCACCGCAGTGTCGGTGGCATCCGAGCGAGCGTTTACAACGCAATGCCGATCGAAGGCGCCGAAACGCTGGCCAAATTCATGACCGACTTTGCCAAAAAGAACGGCTAGTCTTGCGACAAACGTTTTTACAAACAAACGTTGCTTTCAAAGTTCCCCACAATTTTTACTCCCTTTCGCCCAACAACTCCTGCCATGCATCGCATCCTCGTCCTCGACAATATCGCACAAGAAGGCCTCGTTATCCTCGACGCTTCCCCGAACGTCGAATATGAAGTCCGCACCGGTCTTTCAGGTGAAGACTTACGAACCGCATTGAACGAGTTTGACGGAGCGATTCTTCGCAGCGGAGTGAAAATCACTCCGGAATCGCTTGAGGGCAATACCCGGATGCGTGCGTTGGTACGCGCTGGCGTGGGAACTGACAACATCGACAAACCTGCGGCGACGCGGCGTGGGATCGTCGTGATGAACACGCCCGCCGGCAATACCGTCAGCACGGCGGAGCACGCCTTCGCACTGCTGTTGGCACTGAGCCGCAACATCCCCGCAGCCAACCAAAGCCTGGTCGAAGGACGCTGGGATCGCAAAAAGTACATGGGCACCCAGGTTGCCGGCAAAACGCTCGGGATCGTTGGGATGGGCCGTATCGGACGCGAAGTCGCATCACGAGCGATTGCGTTTGACATGAAGGTCATCGCGTTTGACCCGTTTTTGACCGACGAACAAGCTTCGGCGATCGGTGTGAAACGCGTTGCCACTGTCGATGAGATGTTGCCGCAAATCGACTACCTGACCGTCCACACGCCGCTGACCCCCGAAACCAAGGGGCTGATCAGCCACGCCCAGCTTGACAAAGTCAAACCCGGTTTGCGTGTGATCAACGCGGCTCGCGGTGGCATTTACGACGTCGACGCCTTGGTCGAAGGACTCAAAAGTGGTCGCTTGGGCGGCGTCGCATTGGACGTGTTCGAAAACGAACCGTGCACCGACAGCCCGCTGTTCGGCATGCCCAACGTCGTCTGCACCCCGCACCTCGGGGCCAGCACCGAAGAGGCTCAAACGCAAGTTGCAGTCGAAGGCATCCATTTGCTGATCAACTATTTGCAAACTGGCGAAATCCGCCACAGCGTCAATGTCGCGTCGCTTGACCCAAAGACGCTCGACGAACTGCGCGGGTTCTTGAACGTTGCCCATCGCCTTGGTCTGTTGGCATGCCAATGGCATGGCGGCGGAATCGATCAAGTTTCGATCACCTATCGCGGTGAAGTCGCTGGCAAGGACACGCGTGTGGTCAACAACGCATTTTGTGCGGGGCTGCTCGAACGGATTGTCGATGACGCCAATATCGTCAACTCGGAAATGTTGCTTCGCGAACGTGGCATCGAACTGTCCGAAGAAAAACATCGCGACAAAGGTGCGTTCGCATCGAGCATCACCGTAAAAGTTTCGGGCGGCGGCCGCAGCATCATTGTCGGCGGTGCCGTGCTTGGTCAAAACATGCCACGTTTGATCATGTTGGATGAATACCGTTTGGAATCGTTCCTCGATGGCAAACTGCTGATTTTCGCGCACAAAGACGTGCCCGGAATCATCGGCCGTGTGGGAACCGTGTTTGGCACTCATGGAATCAACATCGCTCAGATGGCTGTGGGCCGCGAAGGCGATGCCCCCGGCGGTTCCGCGATTGGCGTGTTGAATATCGACGGCGACGTTCCCGCCGATGCATTGGCCGAAGTCGAAGGCATCGACGCGGTCACGCAAGTCAAGATTATCGACCTGCCCAAAGCAGGCGAACTACCAAGCTGGTTGTCGTAAACTTGGTTGCCAAGGCCTAAGATTGTCGACGTCACGACAGGCCTTTTCCCAGACGTGATGCCATCGCACCACGTCTGGGGTTGCAAGCGGTTTGCCTACGACTGCAAACCATGGGACCTTGATGACTTCGCATTCACGCCACATCGGGCTTGTCGGCGCCACCGGAATCGGGGTGGGAGCGATCGTTGGCGGAGGCATCTTGGCACTCGCGGGGACTGCGTTTGCAACCACCGGTCCCGCTGCGATGTTGGCGTTCGCGCTGAACGGCGTGATCGCGCTGCTGACCGCACTCAGTCTTGCGGAAATGGCGTCAAAGTTCCCCGAGTCCGGCGGCACTTACACGTTTGCCAAAAAAGCGTTGTCGGTCGAAGCTGCCTTTGCCGTCGGCTGGGTCGTGTGGTTTGCCTCGATCGTCGCCTCGGTGCTGTATGCGATCGGCTTCGCCCACTTTGCCATCATCATGGCCAGCGATCTTTGGCAAGCGTATCGCGGCGACGCTGCAGCCGATTGGCTACACGCCGGGTGGTTCAAAACCGCGGCGGCGATTGCGACAACGGTGTTCTTGGCATTCGGATTGACGCGAAAATCCTCGGGCGGAGGCCACTGGGTGAACGTGGCCAAGGTGGCGGTGTTCGCACTGTTGATCCTGTCAGGCCTAGTTGTGGTCGTCCGCCAAGGCACGATCCAAACGACAACCTCGTTGACACCATTTTTTACCGCTGGCTTTGGCGGATTGATCCAGGCGATGGGCTATACCTTCATCGCACTGCAAGGATTCGATTTGATTGCCGCGGTGGGCGGAGAAGTCCGCCAACCAGCGAAAACGATCCCGCGAGCCATGGTGTTGTCGTTGTTGATTGCGTTGGCGATTTATCTACCGCTGCTGTTTGTGATCACCACGGCCGGAACGCCCCCAGGCCAAACGATCAGCGAACTGGCCCGCGAGAACCCCGAAGGCATCGTCGCGACCGCCGCAGAATCCTACCTCGGTCCGACCGGCTACTGGTTTGTGATTGTCGCAGCCGTGTTGTCGATGTATTCGGCACTACAAGCGAATCTGTTTGCGGCGTCGCGTATTGCTCGAGCGATGGCATCGGATCGTGCGTTACCTCCGATCATGAGCGTCATCAGCGTTCATCGCGGCACTCCGGTGATGGCGATTGTCGTCACGGCCTCGCTCGTCTCGGTGATCACCTTGGTGCTTCCGGATGTGGGAGCCGCTGGTGCTGCGTCGAGTTTGATCTTCCTGGTCACCTTCGCCATTTCCCATCTATTGACGTTTTTGATCCGGCGGCGAAGTCGACGCCATCCGCCACCATTTCGCACACTCTGGTTTCCGATGATCCCGGTCGTCGGCGGGTTTGCGTGCATGGGACTCGCGGTGTTTCAAGGCATCGTGGTTCCCGCTGCGGGGCTAATCACGGTCGGCTGGCTCGCGATTGGCGGACTGTTGTTCCTAGGCCTTTTCGCACAGCGTGCCCGCGTGATGGACATCACCAGCATCGCGATCGATCCTGAACTTTCGACCCTCCGTGGCCGCTCGCCGTTGGTCCTTGTCCCGATCGCCAACCCCAATAACGCCGAAGCCATGATCTCATTGGCCGACGCGTTGGTGCCTGCGGAGATTGGACGCGTGTTGACACAAACCATCGTCGTGCCACCTGCCGATTGGGACTCTGCGACGGATCATGCACCGATTCTGCGGTCGCAAGAAGTGATGCACGAACTGCTGCGAGCCTCGAACGAATCGGGGATTCGCGTCGAAGCGTTGACCACAATCGCCGCCGAACCGATGGCCGAGATCAATCGGGTCGCGAGGTTACATCGCTGTGATTCGGTGCTGCTGGGGTTGAGTAAGATCAGCGAAGATGGCCAGACCGCTCAGCTCGAATCGCTGCTGGGGCAGCTTGACGCCAACGTGGTCATTTTAAGATCCCGCGAAAACTGGCACTTCAAAGATGCACGCCGTGTGCTTGTGCCGATTGCCGGTCGCGGAGGCCATGAACACCTGCTGGCGATGTTGTTGGGAAGCATGAAACGATCGGCACCACGCGACATCACCTTTCTGCGGGTGATGCCGACCGACACTGCGAATGATGCAATCCGACGTGCCAATCGAGACCTACGTCACTTGGCACGTGATCTCTGCTCGCAATCCAGCGTGAAGATCCAGCAGAGCAACCAACCGCTCGAAACGATTGCAAAACAAGCCGACGAGGCTGACGTGTTGATCCTGGGTGTGCAGCGAGTCGGTCGACGAGAAAAACTGTTTGGCAGTTTCATCTGCGAACTGGCCAACCGAACCGATTGCCCCATTATCTTGATCAGCAGCCGCGGATAGTCGTTAATCGCTCCGCGATCTTGACGTTGGATCACATCGCATCCAACGACAATGGAAGTCATTGTTTCCGAGCCCATCCGCAGCAGTTATGCTAGAAAACCTTTCCCGCCCCTTGAACTAGGATTTCCCCGATGAGTCTTCGCACGCTGCTTTGGTTACTGCTTCCTGTCTGTGTCGCCGCTCCCGTATTAGCCGAACAACCTCACGTCGTGATGTTGATCGCAGAACGTGAATACGAAACCGATCAAACGCTTCCCAAGTTTGCGGAACAACACCTGCAGGATCGCTATCGAACGACGATGGTGTTTGCCAAGCCAGACGACAAAAACACGCTCGATGGAATCGACGCAGTCAAGGACGCCGATGTGTTGTTGATCAGTGTTCGCCGCCGAGCGCTTCCCGAGTCTCAATTGGATCTAATTCGCGACTATGTCGCCAGCGGCAAACCGGTGATTGGCATCCGCACCGCGAACCATGCCTTCTCGCTGCGGAAAGAAGAACCGCCAGCCGGGCACGACCAATGGATCGATTGGGACGCCAAAGTCTTTGGCGGCAGCTACACCAATCACTATGGCAATGATCTTAAAGCAAAGGTCACCTTTCGCAGCGACGGCGCGATCCCTAAAACCCTTCTCGATGGCATCCGCACGCAGCCGTTTTTCGCGGGCGGCTCGCTCTACAAAGTCGCTCCGCTTGCCGAGGCCGCCGTTGTGCTGATGGATGGCAAAGTGGAAGGGCAGGGGAGTGAGCCGGTGGCATGGACCTTCACTCGAGCCGATGGTGGCAAATCGTTTTATACCTCGCTGGGTCACCGCGATGACTTCGCCGGCGATGTGCTGCCAACGCTACTGAAAAACGCCATCCGTTGGTCGCTCGAGGAATCGAAGATCAAGAAATAGTAGACCGTGAGATCATCCACTCCATAAAAAAAACGCGGTGAGGAAAGTGATTGACACTTCCCTCACCGCGTGGATTCATCCGGCTATGAAAACGGTTCCGTGTGGTGGGTGACCTACAGCTTCGCCGCTGCGTCTTTGACCGCCGCGCCGACCTCGATCGCGTCCAGCTTGTTTTCGCCGGCGGTGACTTCGACTTCGATCGGGGTGGTGGTCACTGCTCGGTACTTGGCGTCAACAAGATCGAACATTTTGGTTTCGTTTGAAGATCCTGGGTCGTTGCCTGTCGCACTACCTTCGATCTGAGTCTTGTTCACGGTCACTTTAAACTTACCCGCCGGCGCACCAAGGTACTTTCCATGCGTCATGATCACGGCTTCGCCGTTCTCGTTCGTGCTTCCGCCTGAGACCCACTTGCTAAGCGAGGGGTCAGTTGAAATGAGCTGGACGCTGGCGCCGGCCAACGGGGCGCCTCCTTGATGCACGGTAACCTCGGCCGGATAGAGCACGGGAAGCCCATCAGGTTTTTCTTCGGAAGCACACCCTGTAAACACTGCGAACAGTACGACATAAACTGAAAAACGATACATCTATAGACACCTACGTTATGAAATGGAAATCATCATCGAATCCACATGGATTGTGATCATGTGGTGAGAAATGGAAGTGAGACAGAGCGGTTTCAACCGTCATACGAGACGGTTTCTTTTCCGTCCATCGATCCCATCGCTCCCCAAATCCCGTACGGACTTTGGCCGGAGGTGACTTGACGTGCGTTGAGGTCGCCCGAATCGATCGAGTCGGTGATAAAGCGAACGGCTCCATCGAACATCAACGTCTGCACGCCTCCCTGATGTTCGCTCGACGGCGAATAGGTCCCCCAGCTATCGTTCCCCCCGCCGTAGGCACACGAGTACGAGTTCGGAGGCAGGGTGGTGGTGAAGCGATTGTTGACGGTCCGGCCATCGCCGAGAATCAAACCACGCCAGCAATCCGCGCCGTTTTGATATTGACGTGGATTATTTGGATCCAGCGGTGCGGTCAAGCAGGGACCGGGAAGCGCCGATGTTCCGTCATACATTCCATTGAAACTAGCGACATCGCCTTTGACAAACGCTTGATCGCGGGGCGTTGCCGCAACTTCACTCATCGCAATGGTATTGCTGGTTCCATCAAGAAGGTCACGAAAACGACGAACCGAATTTCGTTCGCCGTTCAGCCGAGGAATGAACGGGCCGCGTGGATCAATCCGGGCGTACTTGCTTCCTTCCTGAGAATCATTTCTCGCGTTATGCCACATGGCATCACCGGTGCTAAAGACATAATGGCACTTCGAGATACCGTTGATCGCCGTACCATCGGCATTTTGTGCTGATGGGCAGAGGAACGCAGCTTGGGGTCCGGCCTCTTGCAGTGCCACGCTTTGCCAGGGACCAGATCCCGGTGTCGCCTTTTTGGCGTCTTCGACAAACGCGTCGTGAAGCGAATTCATCTCCATAAACGGCATCAAGAAGATCGCTGCGCTGACTGTGCGGCTGTTGCGTGAAAAGCCATGAAAATCCACTGCGCCAGCAGGAAATTGGCTGTAGGCGGAGTGGTAATTTTGGATCGCCAACCCCAATTGTTTCATATTATTGGAACATTGCATGCGACGTGCCGCCTCACGCGCAGCCTGCACCGCGGGCAGAAGCAGCCCGACCAATACGCCGATGATTGCGATCACCACAAGCAACTCGACTAAAGTAAAACCTGTAAATCTACGCTTTGCTTCACGATTCATTTGTCCGCCCTTAATAACACAATGTGAAAAAACTGTTCTCGAAATTGGGACAAGCAAAATCACTTGTCACAAATCGCCGCCTGTGACCGCATTCTCAACCAGCCACTTCCTTCTCTATAGACGTTAACTGAAGCGACCGGGTGGAGAGGTACTGGCAGTGAAGACGCGAAATTAACACGCCTTTAATCACTCGTGGGGTTCAAATCATGAAAAAACTAAATCAGGCAAGCAAAACGGTACACCGTTATCGTAAACCGATACTTTGTTAACAACACGAGTTGCAAGATGCGCAGCAACGCCGGAGAAGAGTCGTCCAACCGAATCGTTGTCGGCAGGTCAACTATGTTGCGGCTGTGAAATTTGCGGAGCCAATCGTTATTGCGAATGCTCTATAGAGATTGATATAAGCGAAAAACGAGGCTAATTTCAGTGACGATCTAGAGGCCGTAAGGCCAATGCCATCTACTTTCACACGAACAGGGTGGTTTTTATCGCGGTGCGGCGTGAGCCGCCCGGTCAATTTCGAATGTATGACTCGCTGCAACGGAGCGGCTTACGATAGGGCAGGGCAGCGGGACGACCATAGATCGTCCCTGGAAGCTTGCGAACATGCCCTATCGATAGCCACGCCATCGGCTGGTCGTAAGTTTTTACAGCTTCGCCGCTGCGTCTTTGACCGCCGCGCCGACCTCGATCGCGTCCAGCTTGTTTTCGCCGGCGGTGACTTCGACTTCGATCGGAGTGGTGGTCACGACTCGGTACTTGGCGTCAACCAGATCGAACATGATGACCTGGCTTGAAACGCTGGGATCGTTCCCGTTGGCACTGCCTTCGGTTTGGGTTTTATTCACGGTCACCTTGAACTTCCCCGCTGGAGCGCCGGCGTACTTGCCATGGGTCATCACGACAGCCTCGCCGTTCTCATCTGTGCTGCCGCCGGTCACCCACTTGCTAAGTGTAGGATCCGCTGCGATCAGCTGCACACTCGCTCCGGACAGCGGCGCACCACCCTGATGTACCGTGAGAGTCACGGGATAGAGTTCCGGAAGTCCCTCCGGCATCTCTTCGCTTGCACAACCAACCAAGACCGACAACACGGTCCCCAAGAATGCCAACCGAGGTAGATTTAAAAACATAAGCTCCTCAACTCAAATGAAATGAACACGCCGCATGCATGCGGAACCAATGGAACGGAAACTAGTTTGAAAACATCTTGGTCTCACTACCTGCGGGTGATCCCATCGCGCCCCAAACACCGTATGGACTTTCTCCGCTGGTCACTTGGCGAGCATTGAGGTCCCCCGAATCGATCGAATCGGTGATGAAGCGAACGGCTCCATCGAACATCAACGTCTGCACGCCTCCCTGATGTTCGCTCGACGGCGAATACGTCCCCCAACTGTCGTTACCGCCGCCGTAAGCACACGAGTACGAGTTCGGAGGCAGCGTGGTAGTGAAGCGATTGTTGATCGTTCGCCCGTCACCCAGGATCAGCCCTCGCCAACAGTCGGCGCCGTTTTGATACAGACGAGGGTTGTTCGCGTCCAGCGGCGCGGTCAAGCAAGGCCCCGGTAGCGCGGTGGTGCCGTCATACATCCCATTAAAACTGGCGACGTCCCCTTTGACGAAGGCGACGTCTCGCGGCGTTCCGGCAACCTCACTCATAGCGATCGTGTTGCTGGTGCCATCGAGCAAATCTCGAAAACGCCGTTTTGAATTTCGCTCGCCGTCAATCTGCGGAACGAACATGCTGCGTGAATCAATGCGTGAGTAGGTACTGGACTCTTGCGAATCGTTTCTCGCGTTATGCCACATCGCGTCTCCGGTACTAAAGACATAGTGACACTTCGACACCCCATTGACCGCGGTTCCATCGGCGTTGGCGGCCGATGGGCAAAGGAACGATGATTGAGGCCCGGCCGCTTGCAGCGAAGGACTTTCCCAGGCTCCCGATTCAGGCACGGCGATCTTGGCGTCTTCGACGAACGCTTCGTACAGCGAATTCATTTCCATGAACGGCATGATGAAGATCGCCGCGCTGACCGAGCGAGACGCGCCGAAGGAATAGCCATGAAAATCGACCGCCCCGGCAGGAAACTGATCGTATGTCGAGTGATAGTTCTGCAGGGCCAATCCCAACTGCTTCATATGGTTGGAACACTGCATCCGACGCGCAGCTTCGCGAGCCGCCTGCACCGCCGGCAACAGCAGCCCAACCAATACGCCGATAATGGCAATTACCACTAACAGCTCAACCAAAGTAAAACCTGCGTACTTGTCTTTCGTCACACGCTTCATCTGTCTCCCCTTATACAAGAATGGAATTAAATACGGTCTGATCGATCGATTTCGAAAGAATCACTAAGAAAACACAAAGACGGATTGCCAAGCCAACGTAAAGCACCCGTCACGTTTCACCCCCAACCACTTCATGGCGTGTCGCGGAAATGCAAACTGCATGAGGCTGAAAAGTAACAAGCTTGAATTGATTTGTGTGTGGGGAGGGAAAAAAAACAGAATTATGAAACGGAAGTGGTACAAATCTGCTACGAGGTGATACTTTTTCGAACCACCAACACATCGCCGATGTGAATTGCCACCAATCATGCAACCACAATGACTCTGCAGGACTTGTGTTTCCCATTCGGTTTCATTTCTTCTGTCTCGACACACTCGAGAACAAACGCGGTGGACATCGCTTCACCACCACGGTGCTCCGCAATGTACACCGATCCGAAGCAGCGTCAAAATTTCCGGCGCCCTAGGTCTATAGAGCAAGGGATCGATCATTGCCACTGCGAGCAGGTCTCGGGAAACGCGTGAACGCCGACGGTAGCGTTCTGTCCCTTAACCCTCTCCTTGCAGCGATCAAAGACTCCATGAAATGTGCAACGAAGATTCCTGAATTTTCGTTGTCTTTAAAACCACATCGACCGTGTCAAAACGGAAAGAACCCCGGCGAAGGGGGGGCAGGGCAGGGGGACGACGCAAACATCGCGACCGCTGCAGTGAATCACGCACCGCCAAGTGATGACGGAGATGGCGGGGCCACAGGCCAACGCCTCTCGGTCCCTCCTGGGCAGCACCACCTCCCCATAAGAGCCACTGTTTCACCTAAGCAACGGTACTTTCCCTATTAAAAGTGTCCATTGCTCGGACGGATCGCGATTCGAGCAAGGTTTGGAGGACGGGGGGCCAGGAGGACGGGGGCCAGAGCATACGTCAGCGGCTGCACGGCGAGCTGCAGGCTGAATCGCAGCGAAACGCAATGACATCGCAAACGTTGCTGACACCATCCAACGAAAAACGTCGCGTTCCCCCGCTTCGTTCTTCTCTGGACCTGAATGTCAATTTTTTTGTACTTTCGCTAAAGAGAGGCGAACGGGTCGCTTCGTTTCATGTGAGAAGGATTCGTTCGTGCTGTCAGTTCTACTTCGTTATCGCGATTTAGTGTTGCCAGTCGGCATCATCGGCTGTCTCGTCGTGATCCTTGTCCCGCTGCCAGCAATCCTGATGGATCTGTTGCTAGCATTAAATATCACCGTCGGCGTGATCATTTTGCTGACGACCATCTACGTCGCCACGCCGCTGGAATTCAGCATTTTTCCATCCTTATTGTTAGCCACCACGCTTGCCCGTTTGGTGTTAAACGTGGCAACAACACGGCTGATTTTGACCGGTGCGGATACCTTAAAAATGGAGGCCGCCGGCGGGGTCATTCAAAACTTTGGCGAATTTGTCGCCGGTGACCGGATCGAAGTCGGGATCATCATCTTTTTGATCATCGTATTGATCCAGTTCATCGTGATCACTAAAGGTTCGACCCGGATTAGTGAAGTCGCAGCCCGTTTTGCCTTGGATGGAATGCCAGGCCGTCAGATGGCGATTGACGCCGATTTGAATGCCGGTTTGATCGATGAAAAAGAAGCGCAGCGGCGACGTGAAGAGGTCAGCTCGCAAGCCGATTTTTACGGGGCGATGGATGGTGCGAGTAAGTTCGTGCGGGGGGATGCCATTGCGGGCATCGTGATTACGGTCGTCAACGTGATTGGCGGTCTCTATATCGGTGTGATGCACGCCGGAATGACGATCAGCGAAGCGGGTGCGTTGTTTACCAAATTGACGATCGGTGACGGGTTGGTCAGCCAAGTCCCCGCTCTATTGATCTCGCTTGCCGCCGGTTTGCTCGTCACACGAAGCACGCAGAAAGTCAATTTGCCGGTTCAATTCCTGCAACAACTTTTTGGAAACGCCAAAGCATTGACGGTAGCGGGCAGCTTTTTGTTGCTGTTGATCGTCACCAGCTTGCCCACGATTCCAATGGCAACCTTGGGAATTGGCTGCATTGGATTGGCGATTGTGATGAATCGCAGCAACACACGCGAGATTGATGAGAAGCAGGTTCGCGAGAATGCCGAGAAGGCAGCGGCCGCGGCGCCACCGGAAAAACGGGTCGAAGACTTTTTGACCATCGACCCGATGGAGATGACGATCGGTCTGGGATTGCTCAGTTTGGCCGATCCAGCACGCGGTGGCGACTTGATGCAGCGAATCACCGGCGTTCGCAATTCGATCGCCTCAGATATCGGCATCGTACTGCCGAAAGTCCGAGTGCGTGACGAGATGAGTTTGGATCAAAGCGAGTACGAGATTCGGATTGCGGGGAACACGATTGCCCGCGCAACCGTCCGTCCCGACAAACTGCTTGCGATCGACAGCGGTCAAACCACCGGCACGATCGAAGGCGAACCAACACGTGACCCGACCTTCGGCGAACCCGCGGTCTGGATCGACCCAATGCGTCGCGAACAGGCGGCGATCTATGGCTACACGACGGTCGAACCAGGTGCAGTGCTAGCAACCCACTTACAAGAGGTCGCTCGTCGTCATGCCGACGAACTGCTTTCCCGCGACGCCACGAAACATCTAATCGACGAGCTGAAAGAAGTTTCACCGGCGGTGGTCGATGAATTGATCCCCGGCGCGATGAAGATCAGTGAAGTCCAGCAAGTGTTGCATCTATTGCTACGAGAAGACGTTCCGATTCGTCAATTGAGCATCATTTTAGAAACGCTTGGCGATTTTGCATCTCGCACCAAAGACCCGGTGTTGTTATGTGAGTACGTGCGTCATCGATTGGCTCGCACGATCAGCACACGTTATCGCGACGAGCACAATCAATTGCATGTCTTGGCGCTGGATCCTGCGATGGAAGACCGCATTGCAGCGGGGATCGAACATACCGAACGAGGACTTTTTGTCAGAATGAGTCCTCAAGCGGTAGACCTCACTTGCGACAGAATCCAAGAAGCCGTTAAGAAACTGATTACCGCTGGCTACCCGCCGATTTTATTGGTCAGCCCTCGCATTCGTCCGGGGCTTCGCCAAATCACCTCGCCGTCGATGCCACGTTTAAGAATCCTGTCGTACAACGAAGTGACTCAGGATACGAAGATCGAATCCCACGGAGTTGTCAGTGACACGTAAACCGATTGAGCCCACACTGCAAAACAAACCAAGTCATCAAGTCTATTGAAAACGGTCATCGTCGGTCGTTTTCAGATCACCAAGAAATACCTCGCGATGTGATTCGCACTATGCATATTCGCACCTTCCGAGCCGCCAGTCTTCAAGACGCCCTTGAAGAAATTCGCCAGCAGATGGGCCCCGACGCTTCGGTGCTGCATACTCGCCAAGTCCGCGATGGATGGATGGGATGGCTGGGCCGCACCTATGTCGAAGTCACCGCGGGATTGCGAGACGCGATCGATGCGAACGGACGCCCGTCGCTTGAATCCGACGATCTTGAAGAAAACACATTCGCCCCCGAAGAAGACGCATCGCCGCGGCAGAGCGTTTTCATGCATTCGGCTTCGATGTTGGCCGGTCCACTGCAAGCGTATCGCGAACAATTGATCGATTCCGGCGTGGCCGCGATCACCGCAGACCGCTGGTTACGCGCGACTGAAAGCTTCGCTGCGGGGCTGGGTGAAACTCATGGCCAACCATGGATGGAACATCTGCAGCGATCGATCGCTCGCGAATTGCGGCTCGGCGGACCGATCCGCACGCAGCCTGGTTCAAAGCACATTGTCGCGTTGGTGGGTCCGACCGGTGTCGGTAAAACGACCACGATTGCCAAGTTAGCAGCAGGTTTCCGCATCCAAGAGCGGCGTCGGATTGGTTTAGTGACGATCGATACCTTCCGGATCGCCGCGGTCCAGCAGCTCGAGGCCTATGCCGAAATCATGGACTTGCCGATGGAGGTGGTCGAGAAACCGGCCGAGATGCAGCCCGCGATCGAACGGCTTGGCGATGTCGATTTGGTGTTAATTGATACCGCAGGCCGCAGCCCATCGAGTGACGCTCGGATCGATCAACTTGTCGAGCTATTGCGAATGGCGCAGCCGGATGAAACTCATTTGGTGATGGCGGCGACCAGTTCCGTCTCGACCGTCCGATCGGTGCTTCGCGGGTTCGCCCCGGCGCGACCGACCGCTGCGATCTTGACCAAGCTAGACGAAGCGACGAACACCGCAGGGGTGTTATCGGCGCTCTCGTCATCGGACTCGTTGCCTCGCATTCCGCTGAGCTACCTGACCAATGGACAACAAGTCCCCGACGACATTCAAGTGGCAAGCGCCGAGACATTATTGTCGCGTTTGCTGCCTACGACATTACAGAACCAACATTTAGACGCAGCTTAATTTTTTTAGAAAGTAGACTCAGGTTTACCCTGGGTCAGTGTCGATACAGAGGGTGTAGCACACTGGACGTTTCAAAAGTGGCTTGAGTCAATTTTGAAATTATCTGGTTGCTCGCATTACAACACAGGAAACCTTGTTCTTCAGAAGGACGCTTAACCCCGTGACACGAAGCTTCGCATTATGCCTCGGTGCACTTGCAATGGCTTTGGTTGTCGTACGCGGTGCAATTTTCGGCGAGTTTGCCGATCAGGTCGCCAGCGAGGCGATCGTTGCACTGGTGGTGTTTAGCGGCATCGGATGGGGCGCAGGGTGGATTATCGAGTATGTCGTTCGTGATTCCGTGGAAGCCAATTTTCGACGCCGGGTCGAGTGGTATCGCCAAGGGATCATTGACGCAGGACTCTTAGAAGACAACTCCGCCGAAGAATCTTGAACACGGATGTTCAACATAGATACTTCGGTTGGGCGCCAAGGCGGGTTTGGTTTACGTCTGCATGGATGCAAACGTGTACCAAACCGTCATGGATTTATATGAGTAACGATGGACTTGGATTGCTGCCGTTTTCGGTAGCGACGAGTGTCGATCGTTACGAGACGCAGACGGCATGATGCCGTCAGTACATTTTTTGGTCACGGAGGATTGGATGGCAGCGACAGTCACAACCGACGATGAGATTCTGCAAGTCTGGCAAGACTTCAAGAAAATCACCAAGGACGCAGCAGAATACGAAGATTTACGCAATCGGTTGGTCGAACGCTACATGCCGCTGGTTCGCTACAACGGCGAACGTATTTGGCAACGGCTTCCCGATGGAGTCGAATTGGATGACTTGATCAGTGCCGGAATCTTCGGCTTGATGGATGCCATCGACGCGTATGATATGGAACGCGGCGTCAAGTTCGAAACGTATTGTGTGCCACGGATTCGTGGTGCCATGCTGGACGAACTTCGCACCATGGACTGGGTTCCTCGTTTGGTTCGCAGCAAAGCCAGCAAGCTTGCCGCAGCCAAGAAAGAACTTGAAACCAAATTTGGCCGAGCTCCTACCAACTTGGAACTGTCCGAGAAGATGGAGATTCCGGTGGCGGAATTGGAAAAGATGCAATCCGACGCCAATGCAGTCGGCGTCGTTTCACTGAACAAGAAGTGGTACGAAACGGATAGCTACAAGGACGTTCGCGAAATCGACGTGCTTGAAGACAAGAAGGGCGAAGACCCGACGATCCGTGTGCAAAAGAACGACTTGATGCGTTTGGTCACCAAAGGCCTAAACCGCAACGAGCGATTGATCATCATTCTTTATTACTACGAAGAATTGACGATGAAAGAAATCGGTGCGACCCTCGATTTATCGGAATCGCGAGTTAGCCAGATGCACACTTCGATCGTCAACCGATTGCAACAGCAACTCGGACCACGCCGCATCGAATTTGGTGCCTAAGCATTCCGACGTAGCGCGGCGGCCATGCACGGCCGTCGAACTGCCCATAGCGGCTCTGGATTTCCAGGAGCCGCTTTTTTTATGCGCCGGTGGATCCTGAGTAGGGCCGTTTCCTAAGCTCCGCCACCGGATGTAGTGGAAGGGGCGACATCTGTAGCGGTGCCGCGCGAGCCGCCCGGTAAATCACGAACCTTTCACCCGCTGCAACCGGACGGCTTGCGCCGTGTCGCTAGCCAAAGTAGATGGCATTGGCAGTAAGTTACCCGGGTCGTGCGTGGGCCCCGGCCGCTGACGCGTCGCGGCTCAGTGAATCAACAAGCCGTCAAGAGTTTCGAGCTGATCGGCGATTCACAAAAGTCTTGACGACTTCCGCTACAAATGGATTCGAGTTGCCAGAAGGGCAGGGCAGGGCGGGTTGAAGCGTCTTTGTGTCACCTCTCCCGAACGTGGTTGGGAGAGGGCGAACAGAGCCTTCGACGATTGCGAGGGAGAGGGCGTTCGACCAAGTGGAGGCGGAGTGCAAGTTTGGTTGCGCGGTCGGCCCTCACCCGGACGAGGCCTCAAGGGCCCGTCCGACCTCTCCCGAGCTAAAGCTCGGGAGAGGTAACTTGCAATAGACATATTTAGCTGCGTTGAAAATTCAAGCCGCCGTTGGTCGCTCCGTCCAGCTTGAAAGTAAAGTTGCCTTCGCTGCCAGTCCATTGGCCGGACATCTGTTGCAAGTCGCTCGAGCGGACCAAGGTAAGCTGGCCGTCTTCCAAACGGTACTGGCCGCTGAATGCGTTTGATTTGCCGTCTTTGGTCGCAGTCCAGCTGAATTTGCCATCGGCTTCCAGAATCAATTCCACCGACTGGTTCCCGGGCAAGTTGACTTTCCAACTGCCAACGTGATCACCACCCGTTGTCGCCGCGGCCGCAGTGAACTCGGGCACGAGCGATTGTGTTTCTTCGGCGGGCGATGAATCGGCGTTGTTGATCGATGCCAACATCTGCAGCGCCGATGCCTCGGCCGATTGCGGTTGCGAAGCGGGTTGGCTGCGCGGCGAAGTTGATTGTGCTGGTGCAGCAGCAGGCGCCGTGGCAGCCGAGCCCGCAGGCTGGGTTGGCGTTGGTTGCGAGGGGCGACCTTGGCTAGCCCCGTTTGCGGCCAAGTTCGATGGAGCCCCGGTGGGCGCCGCGGCTGGTTGGAACGACTGCTGTGGTTGCGGTGGAATGGATTGCGAAGGAAACGGTTGCGATGGAGCGGGCTGCGAGTACACCGGTGCCGCGTAGCGAGATGTTGGACACGACGGTGCATACGTGCTGGTGCCGCCATAGTGACCGCCATAGCGATTGTGACTTGGGTAACTCGAGTGGCCGCCGCCGAAGCTGACACGAGCGAACGAGCCTCCGCCACCACCGGAACGTCCTCCACAAGCCGACACGATCGAGCTGTTGGTGGTGGTCAGTGCGAGCGTGGTGACAGCAACGGCGAGGGTTTTGTATGAACGTTTCATGGCTTTCGATTCCTGAGCTGAAGTGAACTGGGTGTGAGTGAGAATCAGGCGGCTGAATTTGCTTTCTCATCCGCCTGATAAAGAACCAAGCGAGAGGCTTGGAAAAGCGTTACACGATTTCTTGCCGATTTTTCTTTTTGCCGATTTCTCGTCGCGATCTTCGCCAGAAGGTGGTGATTCGTATGGGCCGGCAAGCATCCACGCACTGGCGAGCGTAGCTACGGAACGCAGATGCCGTCATTTGCCGCGTCAAAAATGCTTCACCGCGTTGGCCAAAACGGCTAAGCCCCTGCTTCGCGAGCTTGAGTGACATTATTTGGCGAGCCAGGATGCCAACGTCTCCTTCGCGGTCTTCTGGTCTTTGCTGGGGTTCAGCTCCTTGTGCATCGCTCCGGCAATACGTCCGACGTACTCGATCGTTCCTTGCACGGCTTCCGACGGTGCGGTGGCGTCGAGCTTGGCTACAAAAATGATCATGTGTTCACCGGACGAATTCTTTTCCACGGCCCACGAGCCCATTTTGGTAGCCGAGCTTTGACGGAGCAATCGCATCATCAGCTCGCTGCTCGGAGCGTCTTTAGAAACCGAGACGAGCGACCAGATCTTCCGCACATCGGCTCGTTTGAAGTACTCGGTCTCTTTGGCAACAAAAACGGTCTGTTTTGCGCCTCCGGATACTTCCTGTTCGACTTGATAATGACCGGTTGAGTGCTTGGTATGAGTGATGTTGGCGGCCTCGAGCAGATCTTTAGTCGGCAGCGGGGCTTCTTTCCACGAGCCGCCGATGAATGCTTTGATTTCGGTCGCGTCGACGCAGTAGCTAATCAGCGGACTTTCGGGCGAAAACGACTGGGCGATTGCGACCAATTTGCCTTCGTTGTCGACGACGGGTCCGCCACTATCGCCTGGTTTGATCGGGCTTTGGATTTCGACCACTTTGAAATCGTGTTCGCCGTGGTTGGATTTGAATTTCTTGTCGTACACCGAGCGGACTGTTCCCGAGGTGTTAACCCACAAAACGTCGCTTCCGCCGGGGTTTCCGATCACATCGACCGCCGAACCGGGCTTGGTGCTGGCGTCGGCGATCTCGATCACCTTGGCTCGTGCGGGCACATCGGGCAGCTGAATGAGGGCCAAATCGCGGCGGCGGTCCACTGCGACGACCTTGCCCGGTTGGGCAAGTTTCAGCACGTTGTCGAGATAATGTTTCCGTTTGACTTCGGGCAGTCCGTTTTTGATATCGGCAAAAAAGACCACGGCCGAGCGGCTGTCGCCCACCACATGAGCGTTGGTGAGCACGAGTCGCTTGTCCACATCGACAAAGACTCCGGTTCCGGTAGAGGTTTCGTTTTCGGCATCGCTGGTGATGATCCAGACGGTTGATTGCAACGTTTTGCTGTATTTGTCAGCGTCGGCGCGGGCGGATTGTGTCATCGCGGTGACAAAGGTCAATGCGAATAGGGCGTAACAGGCTGGCGAAAAGACGCCATGGGGTCGCAAAAGGGTCATGAAATCACCTCAAAAGTTGCTGTCGCGACAGGGTGTGTCGCGGGGGGTAAAAATCGGCTTGGCTCTACTTACCAAGCGGAGACCCGATGAGGGTGTTACAAAGCGGTTTGCTGAATTCAGATAATTTGATAGCGGTGCGGTGCGGTGCAAGCCGCACGGTCGCATTGGCATCTCTGCCACCTCTCTCGGCGAAGCTGGGAGAAGTCGAACGGGCCCTGTAGGCATGATTCGGGTGAGGGCCGACCGCGCAACATGACATGCCGTGGACTCGACTTGCTCGGTCGACCCTCACCCGAGCATCGCTGAAGGCTCTGCTCGACCTCTCCCAAACCTGCGTTTGGGAGAGGTGACCAGGAACGCTTGCGCAGCTCAAACTTGCGCACCTTGCTTACTTGGCTTTGCTGAAATCAAGCTTGATAGCCACGTTGCCTTTGGCGTCGTTGACCGCCAATTGGAACTTGTCCGCCACGGTCTGATTGACCGTGCAATTCAGCGTGATTTTGTCATCGCCGATCAAAGTCAGGCTATTGCCCGAGCGAGTCACTTTGCCCTTGGACGACGTCGCTTTACCCGATTTCATGTGGATCAATTGGAATGTGCCATCGCGGTTCAACCGCAGTGCGAACGCCTCGCCGCTGTTCAGCGATGCTGACCATGTTCCTGCGAGCGAAAAGCGAGAATTGGCGGCATTCGTTTCGTTTTTGGGTTTCGCGGCAGCGGGCTGGACCGATTCGGCTTTGACCTTCGCATTGGCTTTGGACCAGATCTCGGACTTTCGTTCGGCCAAGATCGCCAATTGGGTTAGATCCGCCTTCAATTGACGCGACGTGACAGCTCGGTTGCTCAGCGAGACGCGAAGCTGGACCAGCTTGTTCTCTTGATCCACCGCAAAGTAGCCGCCTTGGGTTGCGGTGTTAGAGACCAATAATTTCAGCAGCATTTCTTTGTCAAACGCGGCATCATCATCCATTTTGGCGAGCGACATTTCGCAAGCGATGCGGTCTTCGTCAACGAACACGGTCATCGAAACGGGAAAGACCCATTGAGCATGCTGAAGTTGGAAGGTCACCGATCGGCCGTCTTCGCTGGGGTCAAATCCAGCGGCCTTCAAAACTTGGACCAGCGAAGAGGCGCCCACAATCCGCTGCATGGTTTCTCCGTCGGTGATCGTGGCGACGTCCTTCACGGTCGCGACCTGTTTCTCGAAGACCGATTCCATCGCGACTTCGGAAAACAAACTGTCATCCGCGTGGACCTGAGCGTTGCCACAAATCACTGCAGCAATCACGGCAAAAGAGAATAGGTAACGCATCGTAAAACCTGGGTTGCATGAGAGGGGGGAAAGGGTCGCGATGATTCATTTCATTCGCGTGTCTTTATCTCTCAGCGAAAAAACGCATGCGTTGTTACAAAACGCTGCGAAGCATTTAGAAGCGGCAAATTACGGAATTTACATTTCGTAGCGACGCTCGCCAGAGCGTGGATTGGCGACGTCCAATGCAAATCACCACCTTCTGGCGAAGGCAGCTATATGGAAATGCTTCGCTGCGTTGGGTGTTGCGGCCAACCCAGCTGCAAAACCATTGCCGGGAAGATCGTCGGAACGGCCAGCGAAAACCGCCTTGAAAAAAATTTTCGAATTTTCGCGTAACACATCGCCGAGGTCGTCGCTTGGCCTGTTAGTCAAGCAAACAACGCAGCGACGCGACACGGCAGACTCACGATCGCTTCCTTCAATTCACTGCCACATTTGGAGAACAGTAAGATGTTAAACCGATTCTTTTTCGCAGTTGCCCCGATGATCTTGGTTGCCAGCTCCGTGATGGCGGACGACAGCATGCTCGCAACGATTGCCAACCTCGACCAAAACGACTCGATCGCTCAGGTCGACGACAGCGACGATCTTGGGCTGGCCGATGTCGAGTCGCTGCTCAATGACGGCGAGCAACAAAGTGGCGAGGAGGCGATCGCGGCCTGTTTCCGCCGAATTGGCTACGGTCACCGCCACTTCCACTACCGCAGCTTCCACAACTGGTACCGTCCGGTGTACCACAGCCACAGCTGCTACACCCCGGTGTACACCACTCATTACAGCTACACACCGACGTACACCTACTACACCCCTTGTTACACCAGCTACTGGGGTTGCTGGTAGTCGTCGACTCCGCTGATTCAACAAAACCAATAAGCCCGACAACCCGATTACCTCGCGGTTGCCGGGCTTTTCTTCTATCGAAACTCAATTCACTTTTTCTAGCAGGCAAACTCATGAACCGCCAAACATTGACCAAGGTCTTGATGACCACCAGCTTTGTCGTCTGTATGACGATGCATTCGGATGCACAGCAGATCAATGCTTCGCATCTATTCGGAAACCATGCTCATTGCGCTCACGTCATCGACTTGATTTCGCAGCATGGAGTCAACAATACGTTTCATCGTGGATCCACATTCCACGCTTCACCGTTTGGGCACGTCGTCGTCCCTGATTGTGAAATCGGCGATCTGCAAATCGTCGATGTCCGCCAAACCGAACACGTCGATTCGGCATGTGGTCCGACCTTTGCCATCACGATTCAAAACCATAGCAGTCGTCGTGTATGTGGTTTCCATGTCACCGCCGTGGCGGTTTTTGGACACATCTGTCCAACGTCGCCCAACGTGACGGTTAAGACGGGCAACATCGACGCAGGCGAAGCGATTGAAGTGTTGTTGACGCTACCCATCGAAGCGTTAGCGATGGGCAACCGCAACGGACAAGTCATCGGTTTTCAGCGGCTCGTCGTCGCTATCGATAGTTTCGACGAACTGATGGAGAGCGATGAGGCGAACAACTTGAAAGCGTTTGACGCCGCATCGATCCCTGTCACCACCGTGTCGGTTACGACCACGGTGGAATCCGAATCGGTTTCGACGATCCAATCCAGCGACGCTGCGAGTGTTCCCACAGCCGACGAGACTGTGGTTCCACAAGCGGCTGAACCGCAAATCGATTCGCTGCAAAACGGATCCCCCAGCGGCGAGCCTGATGCCGATTCACTTCGCTCGGCCATCAAGATGCTCGATACCAACAATGCCACTGGCGATGTTGCGGCGGCAAGTGGAATTTAAGCCGGCTGTCCGAGTCCAAATCGTGCGGACGATTGCATCGAGTGTTCTTTGGGGGGAATCGAAGATGCAATCGTCCCGCACGCCGTTTTGAAAAAAGGCCGAATATCATGACGCGGCGGTCAACTCGCCGGGAACCATTGACGTTCGCCTGGACAGTACCGCATCCATCTGCTTCCAAGTGTTGACGATAAACCGATAAGCAAAAAACGAAGCGAACAACCCAATGACCCCTGCTGCCAGCGCCGTCAACGTGAACAACTGCGATGCACCTTCGGTGGTAACCAGCAGGGCCACTCCGAGCAGCGGAATGATCGCCGCGATCAAAAAATACCATTCGCTACGATACAGAATCTGGTCCGCGCGTTGATCGAATTGCGGGTCTTGCATCGTCCCGCTCAAACAACGGGGATAAAACACTAGCGTGGCCACTAGCGCCATACCAAAGTACGGATAGATCATCGCCACGCCGCCACAGATCAGTGATGACATGAAAAGATGGACCGCTTGCGTGATGCTAAAACTGGAAAAGATCTTCGAGAGTACAAGCGGAAACACCACGCCGGCGATCAACCACAACGATCCACCGATCAATGCCGCGCGGTGCCCGAGTTCCAACGTCTCACTAAGGTCCGATGGATCCACGCGAACACCTCGACGAACCGAATCGACGGCGCGTACAATCCGCCGCGTGTACCAAATCGCGATGACCGCGGCAAAAGGAAAGAACGTCAAATTGACCACCCATGAAACGATTCGCAGTCCTTCTTTGGTCTCGGGCGTTTCCATCACATGATGATAGTTGTACTGATAATTTAAACAGCCGCTGATCATGTTCGGCAATAACAAAATCACACTGGTGACGATCCAAGGTGACCATTTCGAGAGCGTCATCGCCAAAGATTTCTCAGGAGGATCGAACAGCGTCGCGGTTTCCGGGTGCAGCGACAATCGCAGCCGGCCCGCCATCTCGGCACCATCGACAAAACGATCCTTGGGATCCAACGACAACGCCTTGCGAAGTACCTTTTCAAGCACACGTTCCGACGCGGTCTGCGAACGCAGCGGTTCTTTCAGCGGTTGCCCGCGCGCCGCCAACTGATTCGTCACCGCCTCGCTCCAAGACCCCGCAATGGGATCACAGACAAACGGCCGTTCGCCTTGCCACAGCTCCCACAGTGTGACCGCGAGTGAATACAAATCCGCAGGCTCTTGGACTTTCTCAGGTTCATCGAGCAGCTTCGAACTAATCGCACGCAAATGTTCGGGTGCCATGTAGGCGATCGAACCGCCGAACGAGGCCGCCGCGCCGGCGCGGCCCGCGGCTCCCGCAAAGCTGACATTGAAATCGGCGAGTTGGGGAATGCACTCGGCCGACAACAACACATTCGCGGGTTTCACATCACGATGCAGAACACCGCATGCATGAGCTTCGTCAAGCGCCTTGGCTAGCTGCATTCCCATCCATGCAACCACCGTCGGCCAGGGCGCGGTTTCGATCCATTTTCGCACCGCCGATCGATCAGGCACCACCTGCGCGGCGCGAAGTAAGTTTTGGTCTACCGAATCGAGCAGCAAACGACTGCATCGTTCCGAGCGGTCCGACTGCCGCACTAACTGCACGACATCGGCCAAGGTACCGCCGGGATGATACTGCATGTACAACAGATGTAGTGATTGTTCGGAAACGGTTCGCTGATCAAAGACGCGAACAATATTGGGATGATCAAACTGAGCAAGCGCCTGCGACTCATCACCGCTGCCGTGCGAAACCTTGAGTGCCACCAAGCGGTGCATCGAAATTTGGCGAGCCAAATAGACCTGTGCGATTGCCCCTTGGCCAAGCTTGGCAAGAATCAAAAAATCATCGACTTGACGGCCGACCGGAATTTCGGCGGGACGACCACATTTTTCGACCGAACGCGTTGCCTCGATCCGCGTCAACATTTGATCCAGCAGCGCTTCGTGCTGAGGGAACCGTCGCAGGTATTCATCATGCGATGGCGTCTCGCCAAAATCCTTTCGCAGCTGGATTTCTTCCATTAACAAATCCAGCGGAACCGTTTCCATCGAGAGCAGGTCGGGCATCGCATCGACATAATACTCGATGCCGTGCAGCGTCCCCGCGTCGGCTGCGATGGCCATATCCAATTTGATCAGTTCGACCAACACGAAATGCCGTAATTCGGAATCCGCGTCGGGCAACAGGTTCCGCAATTCCGCAGGTTGCTGGACCGAATCACGCTGAACAAGCTTTTCAAGACACGCCTGGATCACGGCGTCCATATCGTCTTGGCGATCGCTGGAGTGGACCTGATTTTTCATGGCAGGATCTCTAGCACAACTTTCTCCACGAAATTAAGTCTGAAACACACTCCACATTTCGTCAAACGACGTCGCTACTGTATGTTGATTGGAAGAATCAAGCTACCTCACCGATAGGTTTGAAGATGGATAAATTCGATCACCCCGAACTTCTGCAACGGATCAAACAGCACGATGCCGAGGCGTTGGCGAGGTACATTGACCTGAACCGAGGCCAACTTGCCGGCTTTCTTAAATCGATCACCGGAGAACATTTGTTGGCCGTGGTCGAACTGGATGATTTGATCCAGGAGGTCTCTACCGCGGCGCTGTCGAGTCTCGATTCGGCTCCCTTTGACCAGTACGAGCCCATGCAATGGCTGCAGCAGATCGCTCGCCGCCGGGTTGTCGATGCCCACCGCTTTCATTTTGGCGCGAAACGTCGAGACGCGGGTCGCCAACGATCGATTCACGCAGCAAATTCAGGTGGCACCGCGGCGTTGGGACTCGAACAGATGCTGGTCGCCAGCATGACGTCGCCCAGTGCGGCACTGAGCCGTGACATTCGTATGGTTCGCATGCAAGAGGCAATCGAACAACTGTCCGACGAGCAGAAGCAGTCGATCCGCATGCGATACGTCGAAGGGTTACCGACCAAAGAAATCGCCGCCAAGCTAGGCAAAACCGATGTGGCCATCCGCGTGCTGCTGTCGCGAAGCATGCGGCTACTCGAAACGCAGCTTCAGGACGTCAAACCGAGCGAATGACTTTCGCAGAGCGGGGCAGGGCAGGGCACATTGCAATTGAAAGAGTGAGTAAACTAAGTGAGCTTCAAAAATCACTCCCCACTCAACCCTGCCACCAAGGAATTTGCTTTCGATGCCCGCCCACCTTCTGACACGCTGCCTCGCCGTATGGGTCGCCATCGCCACGATGGCGATCCACCCCACAAACACCACCGCTGAATCCCCGACGTCAAACGAAAAGAAACTCAAGCGGTTGGATGCCGATTTCCAACTTGTCGATGGCGCCGCTTGGGATGGCCGAAATTTGCTTTATGCGCCCGATGTCAAAGCGAAACGCTTAGTCAAAATCAATTTGGCAACGTTGAAAGTGGTTTCCGAAAACGTCTTGAAAGAACCGCTTGGTATCTCCGGAACGTGTTATCAACTCGGCAAGTTGTACTTGAGCGACAACGCCAATAGTCGGATTGCAATCCTAGGCACGGGTGGCAAAACCGAAACACTGGCCCAATTCGAAAAGAACCAACGGCCCAATGACTTGGTGGTCGATTCACGTGGCAACGTCTATGCCACGTTCACCGGCGAAGGCATCGTTCGCCGCATCGATGCGGATGGCAAGGTGCTGATCGTTGCGACCAAGTTGGACACCCCCAATGGGATTATGTTGTCACCCGATGAATCGACGCTATACGTGTCCTCGCACAAGTCGGGGGCACTCTACCAAATTCAAATCGATGAAACCCAAAAGTTCATGGCTGCCAAACCGTTCGCTCAGCTAAAAGAGACGGACGAGGGATTCCGAGGCGACGGGATGTGCATCGACCGGGCGGGCAACGTGTATTGCACCGGTGCAAACGCCGTCAGCGTATTCGCGCCCAGCGGCAACTTGATTGAAACCATCCCAACCCCTGAGCGTCCGATCAACGCCATCATCGCGGGCAGCGACGGACGGACCCTTTTCATCAGTACGTTTGGCGGCATGTACTACAAAACAATCAACCAGTACGGTGTGCTGCCGCAGCCCGCACCGGAAACCAACACGCATGGTCAATCGGATCAGGACAGGGCAGGGGAATTGTCGATCGATCGCAATGTTGTTTATGCCAATATCGATGGCCGTAAACTGCTGATGGATGTCTTTCGTCCGTCGTCCGCCGAAGGCAAACGTCTGCCTGGGGTCGTACTGGTTCACGGTGGCGGATGGCTCAAAGGCGACAAGACCAAGTTTCAATCGCTGGCCAAACGGCTCGCCCAAAAGGGCTACGTCGTCGCGGCGATCGAGTATCGGCTTGGCTATGAAGCAAAATTTCCTGCCGCAATCCGTGACGCGAATGCCGCCACGGCATTCATCCGGCAACACGCGGCGGATTGGAACATCGATCCCAACCGCATCGCGGCAGTGGGTGGTTCCGCGGGCGGTCATCTCGCTGGGTTGATGGCGGCGGGCAACACGAATGCCAAATTGCATCACGACGGACTAAGCAGCAGTGATCAATCACGTCTGCAAGCGGTCGTCGTGATGGCGGGCCCGCTGCAAACCGCATCGGGCAGCGTGGCGGACCGTTCCCATGACGTCAAAGACAATGCGTTTGCGGTGCACTGGATCGGCGCGACGATCGACGACGCCCCGGAAATGTACAAGTTGGCCGATGCGTATGAAGCGATCGACAAGGACATGCCACCAACCTTGTTCATCACAGGCAGCCTCGACAACCCAGCTCGCAACGAACCCGCTCGTGAAAAATTGAAGAGTTTGGGTGTCCCTTTCGAGCTTCGCATCCATGACGGCGCGAAACATGGTCACTGGAACCAAAACGATTGGATGGATACGGTAGTAACCGATATTGATGGGTTTCTAAAAAAACACCTCAACTAAATCGTCCTTCAACCGTCCCGCTGGCTAGGAAACAATTCGTGCGTGTTGCTCATGTCATTACTCGAATGATCATTGGTGGTGCTCAAGAGAACACGCTGCTGAATTGTTTGGACCTGATGCACGATTTCGGTGACGACGTGCTGTTGATCACCGGAAAAGAAGTCGGACCCGAAGGAGACTTGCTAAGCCAGGGTAGGGCAGGGGAGTTGCCAATTTGCAAGCTCGACCATTTGCGTCGAGCGATCCATCCGGTTCACGATCTCAGGGGACGCGCCGAGCTTCGCGAGGCAATCCGAAAATTCAAGCCCGACGTTGTGCATACACATAGTGCTAAGGGAGGAATCTTGGGACGTGCGGTCGCTTGGGACGAGCAGGTTCCGGCGATCGTCCACAGTGTGCATGGAGCTCCGTTTCACGAATATCAGCCGATGTTGACGCGGACACTGTACCGCACGTGCGAGCGATGGGCGGCCAGACGATGTCACCATATGGTTTGTGTCGCTGACGCGATGACCGATTTGATGGTCGATGCCGACGTTGCCCCGCGTGAAAAATTCACGACGATCTATAGCGGAATGGATGTCGAGCCGTTTCGACGGGCTGATGAACATCGCCAACGTATTCGCAATCAATTCGGATTGACCGAGGATGCGATCGTGATCGGAAAAATTGCTCGGCTGTTTCATTTGAAAGGCCATGACGATCTGATCTCGGCAGCGGCCACGGTCGTCAAGCAAGTTCCGCAAGTCCGTTTTTTGCTGGTGGGCGATGGCATTCTGCGAGACAGTCTGACTCGCCGAATCGAGTCGCTGGGATTGAGCGAGCACTTCATTTTCTCGGGACTGGTTCCCCCGGACGAGGTCCCCTCGTTGATCGGAGCGATGGACGCGTTGGTCCACACCTCGTATCGCGAAGGGTTAGCCCGGGCACTGCCGCAAGCCTTGATCGCCGGCCGCCCCGTAATCAGCTACGACGTCGACGGGGCTCGCGAGGTCGCGATCTCGGGTGAGACAGGCTATTTGGTTCCTCCCGGTGACATTGATCAACTCGCTGAATCGATCCTCCGATTGAGCAGTGACCGTGAGTTGCGTCAGCAAATGGGGAGGGCAGGGCAGCGGCGATTTACGGAGCAGTTCCGCCATCAAACGATGACGCGGCGGATCCGTGAACTGTACGAACAACTGCTGTCGCGACCGCGAAAGTAACGAATTCCCGCGATTTCACCGCCATTTCGTGGCGTTTCCGAATTTCGAGACGTTTCCGAATTTCCAGGCGTTTCCGAATTTCGAGGCGTTTTCTGGGTCTGCTTCGCTGGCTCGGTAGCGATTCCGAGGGCGATGACATGATGCCATTGGTTTTGCTAGCGGCGCCGGGCCTCGTCCGGTTCCCGCGTGATAAAACGCTCGATTTTGACCGGGCGAGGCCCCGCGACGCTCCGCTACCCGAAAACCCCAATTTAGTGCCAAAATGGATGACATCTGGCAGTCACCCGCCGAAGTGTTGGCAGGTCGCCCCCGCCGCGATCCCGACCTATCGGGCCAGGGACCGATTGAACTATCATAGAGTCACTGTTCTATGCCAACCAAATTACGATTCGCCCCTGATTTGTGCTGATGACCAAGACCCGTGATTTTCTGGGCCCCTATCGATTGGCCCGTCTGATTCGCTCTGGAAGTACCTGTGATGTCTGGGAAGCCATCGACGAAAACTCCGAAGAGCGATACGCGTTGAAACTGCTCAAGCCATCGGCGCGAGAGGACAAGGCAGAGATCGCGTTATTGAAACACGAGTTCACCGTGGCGTCGGATTTGAACAGCCCTCGCATCATCAAAGTCATCGACTTTCGCATTGAATCCGGAGTCCCTTTTTTGGTGCTGCAGCTCTTCAGCGAATTGAATATGAAGCAAGCACTGCGGCAGGGCCCCGAGTCGCTGGCCTACATGCTGGACAAGATTGTCGGCCAAGCCGCCGAGGGCTTGTATTACATGCACACCAAGAATTGGATCCACTTGGATATCAAGCCGGACAATTACTTGGTCAGCCGCGATGGTGAAACGAAGTTGATCGACTTTACGATCGCCGAGAAAAAGAAGACCGGATTCAGTAAACTGTTCCACAGTTCGAAATACGCCAAGGGCACTCGAAGCTACATGTCACCCGAGCAGATCCGCTGCAAAGTGTGTGACGAGCGATCGGACATCTACAGCTTTGGCTGCGTGTTGTTTGAATTGGTCACGGGCAAACCGCCATACACAGGCGACACGCCAAACGATTTGCTGAACAAGCACTTGACGGCATCGATCCCGAGCCCGATTGCGTACAACAACAACGTGTCCAAGGAATTCGCCGATGTGATCAAGCAGATGATGGCGAAGAAGCCCGACAATCGGCCGCCATCGATGTGGGAATTCTTGAAGCAATTCCGTGCGATGGAATTGTGGAACAAGCGTCCTCGCAAACCCGACGTCAGCGTGTTCGACACTCAGACGGGAATCCGCGGTGCCGAAGACATGATCAAAAAACCATCCGGAAACGGCGAAGACGACGAGATCTAAACTTCGCCTTCTAAACACAATACGCGTGCGATGCTTCCGATTTTCGATTGTCTTCGAAGCCGCACCTTACTTATCACGAGAAAAGAATGAGCGCTGGACCTGGATTAGAATTTGAATACGAGATCGCGGATCTCGAAAGCAAGATTGCGTCGCTTGAACGTCAAACCAATCGCACCGACGAAATCGAAAAAGAGATTCGCGACTTGCGTCGCAAACTTGTTGATCTACTACGCGATGTCTACGGGTCGCTGGACTCGTGGCAAACCGTGCAAGTGGCTCGTCATAAAAACCGACCCTACACCCGTGACTATTTGAACCTTGCGTTTGATGAGTTTGTCGAACTGCATGGCGACAAACACTTTGGTGATGACCGCGCGATGTTGTCGGGTTTCGCCAAACTCGATCGTTTCAAAGTGTTGGTTCTCGGTCATCAAAAAGGCCGCACGTTCAAAGAACGCGCGGCGTGCCATTTCGGTTGTGCCCATCCCGAAGGCTATCGCAAAGCGATGGTCAAAATGCGATTGGCTGAAAAGTATCGCATGCCGCTGATCTGTTTCATCGACACGCCCGGTGCGTACCCGGGGATCGGTGCCGAAGAACGTGGTCAAGCGCAAGTGATCGCCGAAAGCATGTTCATGATGAGCCGCTTGAAGACGCCCGTGATCTGTGTCGTGATTGGCGAAGGCGGATCGGGCGGCGCCCTCGGTATCGGCGTGGGCGACCGGATCGCGATGCTGCAACATTCGTACTACAGCGTGATCAGCCCCGAAGGCTGTGCGGGCATCTTGTGGAAGAGTCACGAACATGCACCCAAAGCCGCCGCAGCGTTGCGGTTCACCAGCGACAATTTGAAGCGACTTGGCGTGGTCGATGATGTGCTCGAAGAACCACTCGGCGGCGCCCATCGTGACCATCACCAAATGGCGTCGCGATTGAAGAGTTATCTGTCGCGAACGCTGTCGGATCTAGAGTCCATGTCGACCGAAGAACTGGTCAACCAACGGTATGAAAAGTTCCGCCGGATCGGTGTCTTCTTGGAAGAAGCCGAATCCGCATAGGTGAACAAAAGAGAACCGAGTTTCGATTCTCGCCAAACTTCAAAATCGGGCCATTTTCTTTCGCTCGATGGGCGACGCATCAGCGGATGCGTCGCCATCTGCTAAGGCCAAATCAGGCCTCCGTCGGTTAGACATCGGGGACACCAAGTCGCGCGATCCAGAGAGCCTGCGAAGCATCGAGCGAGGCCTTTGCCGAGTGGATCCACGGGCAAATGTTCCGCGGCGAAAGCGGAGGGCAATGCGACCAGAAACGAGCAGGTAGAGCGTCGCAATCACGACCGCGGCGGAAGCCATCGCCGCCTTCGTTTTGATCATGGATCGGCAGCGCGAACGGTGGCGACGCGGAAGCGTTTGCGAGCGACGGATCGATGACGAATGATCACGTCGAGCCATCGTCGGGAAGGCGGATCAAGCGTCGAGTCCGCCAGAGCGAAAAGCGGGAGAGGCCCGAATTTACGGGCGAAATTGACCGCCCCGCAACGTCCGATAATGCCCCTTATGTTGTATTAAAGGTGCGTAAAACCCCGTATTTCAGGCATTTCGTGTGGGATAGGCTTCTAGCCTGTCATCAGCATCCCCTTCTTAATTCAGCATGGCTAGATCTCATCGAAACTCTTGACGAGTTTCGCTACGAGCGACTGGCCGTAGCGGAAGTCGTCAAGACTTTCGTCGTCCATGCGGGACACGCTTCCAGGCAGTCATCGGCATGCCTATATCCCATCGAAACTCTTGACGAGTTTCGCTACGAGTGACTGGCCGTAGCGGAAGTCGTCAAGACTTTCGTCGTCCATGCGGGACACGCTTCCAGGCAGTCATCGGCATGCCTAAATCCCATCGAAACTCTTGACGAGTTTCGCTACGAGCGACAGGCCGTAGCGGAAGTCGTCAAGACTTTCGTCGTCCATGCGGACACGCTTCCAGGCGGTCATCGGCATGCCTAAATCCCATCGAAACTCTTGACGAGTTTCGCTACGAGTCCGATGAACCTACCGCTGAAATCCTTCCCAGGGACGCTGGGCTTGCTGAGGCACCGATGGGCCTGAATTCCAACCCCGCGGATCGACTGGCAACGGCGATCGTCCGGTCGAGTTTCCCGATCCGTCATCCCACAGCGATTCGGGCAAAATGCCATTCGCCGCATCCCCTGCCACGCCTTCCAAAAAGCCTGCGGGCGTGTCCTGGGCGTCATCCGCATTGAAGCGTTTTTCGAAGCGGTCCAGGTACGGTTGGACGATCTGCTGAATCTCTGGCGGGATGACCGATTCGCTGCGTGCCAGCACGCTGGCGATGTAGTTGCCGCTCTTGCTGCCGACAATTTTCTCGCGAACATTTTCGCCAAAAAGCGTGACGGCAAACAGCGTGATCAAGATGCAGTACAACGCGCCCTTGGCCAGCCCAAACATCGCTCCGATTTGACGATCGAATTCGCGAAGTTTGAATCGATCGATCGTGCCGCTGACCATCCGAAATGCGACCCAAACGACCAGCGATGTGCCGACGTACAGGATCAACATTGCCAAGAATCGGTTCCATGGCGGTTCGGCGTGGATCGATTGGCTGAAGGGTTCGCGAAAATGGTAAGCCACCATGTAGCTGACCACGATCGATGCGATCGACGCGAGCTGCCAGGCGAACCCTTTGATCGCGCCAAAGATCAACGCGCCAACCAACACCACCAACATCACGATGTCGTAAATTTCCACCAGAACGCTTTCGTGCGAGTAAGGGGGCATGCGAGCAAGACACATGCGAGTCCAAAGCGGGAAGGGCGGTTGCGAATATTTTTTTAGCCGTCTCGCAAGCAGTGCCGCCAAGCCCGTTGCCAGAAAACTCGTTTGATAGCAACCGGCTCATCGCTTCCAGCATGCAGCCGCCCCGAGTTTCCGTGTTGGCGCGGATTGTAGCCAAGTGCGTTTGCCAAGCGAAGATCAATTGATTCGGGCTTGGCAGCCCCCTAGGAAAAATCCTATGTAGGAGGCCAAGGAAATCTGTACTCGTCGCGCGCGATCGTAAAGCAGCTCGGTTCACCGAATTGCTACCAATGGGTGTTGTTGCTTGCAAAGCGTGACAAGATTGATTTCGACAGCCCCTGAATTTTTTTCACCACTCCCCTGCCCTTCCTGTCGTGGCCGATTTCAAAACGCACATCACCGGCAGCACGATCGTGGGCATCGCCTACGGTTATTGGGGCGTGACGTCTCAATCGATGTCGCTGGAGAGCGGGATTTTGGCAGGCGGGTTGTGCTCGGTCAGCGGTATGCTGCCAGACTTGGATAGCGATTCGGGAATCCCGCTTCGCGAAACCAGCATGTTTGCAGCGGCCGTCGTGCCGATGTTGATGATCGAACGATTTCGCGACCTGGAACTATCACACGAGGCGATGGCGTTAGCGGCGATGTTGATCTACATCGCGATCCGATTCGTCGCAGTCGAATTCTTTAAACGCTACACCGTCCATCGCGGGATGTGGCACAGCATTCCGGCCGCAGCCACAGCGGGTTTGTTAGCGTACTTGGTGATGCCGTGTCCAAGTGAATCGATCCGCGTCTACAAAAGCGTCGCGGTGGTCGTCGGATTTCTCGTTCATTTAATTCTTGACGAGATTTGGAGCATTGATTTTGGGGGAGGGCGGTTCCGACTAAAAAAATCGTTTGGCACCGCGTTGAAGTTTTTTGGCCAAAGCCAGCTCGCCAATATCAGCGTGTACGCCAAATTGTTTTTGTTGATCTATCTCGCCTGGGGCGACCATGGCGTGGTCGACCGTATCCGGCAACGATCACGATTGGACAATAGCTATATCGCCAAGCCCGCACCGGAATTGATCCAGTGGGACAAATGGCTGCCTTGGAGATAACGAATCTCGCAACCACTCGATCTTACGAACTCGTTCGATCGAGGATCAGCGTGACGGGACCATCGTTGACCAAGCTGACCTGCATGTCGGCGGCAAAGATCCCCTCTTCGACTCGCAGTCCGGTTGCCCGTAGCGATTTGTTGTATGACTGGTAGATTTGATTTGCAATTTCCGGAGCTGCCGCGTCGGTGAACGCAGGCCGCCGTCCTTTGCGACAATCGCCCAACAACGTGAATTGGCTGACGGCTAACACCGATCCTCCGATATCCAACAGCGAGCGATTCATTTTCCCCTCGTCATCCGGAAAGATCCTCAGCTGCGACGTTTTTTCGGCCAACCATTTGGCTTCGGCTTCGGTGTCGCCGTGCCCGACGCCGACCAACGCCAACACGCCCCGGTCAATTTGACCGACCGCCCTGCCCTGCACTTCCACCTTGGCCGACGTTACGCGCTGAATCACGATTCGCATCCGATTTCCTTTTGAAACCATCGAGTGTTATTGGGCGAGATTTCCGCATAGAATAGCTGCCACGGCTAATCCGTTAAACGCCATCGAATCGTTGTGCCATGCCTTATCTGTTTACCTGCCCTCATTGTCAAACCAAAACGCAAGTCGAAGATCGATATAGCGGCCAACGGGGAGAGTGCGTCACCTGTGGTGGCGAGATTCAACTACCCGATTTTGCCACCGAAGCGACTTCGCCCCACGCAAAGTCGCCATCGATACCGAAACAATTTGCGTCGATCGTCGCGGCTGTTGTAGTGCTGATTTTGTTCCTTGCGATTGGGGTTGCCGCGATCTATCAAGGCCGACAAACGGTTGGCATGTTGCAAACCAACCGCGACCGAGCCGCGTCGATACGCAACCTCGAAAAGATTGCCGCTGCGATGAATGCGTACGCCGCCGACCACGGCAGCTACCCGCCACCGTTTACCACCGATGCCTCAGGCAAACCGCTGCAATCGTGGCGTGTGCTGATCCTGCCCTACCTAGGCGAAGACGAACTGTACAACCTCATCGACCGCAACGCGGCATGGGACTCGCAGGAAAACATCACCGTCGCTTTCTCTCAGATGCCGGCCGTCTACCGACACCCACAGAGCCAAGCACGCGGCGGATTTAACGAGAGCGGGTACTACCTTGTAACAGGTGACCGCACGTTGTTTCCAAGTAGCGGCCCGCTGGGTCCGAACCAAGTGGTCGACGATCCGCTGAAAACCATCCTTGTCGTCGAAGCTTCGCCGCCAGTCACCAGCGGTGTGTGGACCGAACCAGTCGATGTCGACTTTGCGACACTGCAAGGCATCGGCGGGTCGTCAAACAACATCGGTGGTCAGCTTGACACCGGTGCGGCCATCGTCACCGTGGACGAGCGAGGTCACTTTCTTGATGACGCCACGCCTGTCTCGACGCTACGAGCCTTGGTGACGCCGCGTGGTGGTGAACCTCTCGCGGATGATACGCTGGATTAACCGCGGTGCCGCAACCAGCAAACAAAAGCCATCGACGATTCGATAACGTCACTCTGCAGTGGACGAGGCAACGAGTCCCGGTATTGCCGCCTTTAGCGTGAGACTCGTGGCCGTCTTGTGTGCGGGACTCGTTGCCTCGTCCACTACGGTTTGTGCGCGGGACTCGTTGCCTCGTCCACTACGGTTTGCGCGGGACTCGTTGCCTCGTCCGCTACGGGTTGCATACGAAAGTCTTGACGACTTTCGCTACAGAGCAAATCGCGACTGCGACTAGAACTTGCGAGGCGTTACTGCTGCTTGCACTCGACTTGGCAAACCTTGGATACGCAAGAAGCCTTCGGCATCGTCCTGGTCGTACGTTCCGCCGCCTTCCATTGTGGCGATGTCTTCGTCGTACAAACTGTTTGGACTTTGACGCGAATCAACGATGATGTTGCCTTTGTACAGTTTCAGCGTCACTTCACCGGTCACGGTTTTCTGCGATTCACGCATGAACGCCATCAACGCGTCCATCTTTGGCGTGTACCAGAATCCGTAATAAACCATTTCGGCAACTTCGGGTGCCAAGCGATCACGCAAGTGCATCAGGTCACGGTCCATTGCCAATTGCTCGATGTACATGTGAGCGTCGTACAATACGGTCATGCCAGGCGATTCGTACACACCGCGGCTCTTCATGCCGACGAAACGATTTTCGACCATGTCGATGCGGCCCACCCCGTTGCGGCCGGCGATCTCGTTTAGACCTTCGACCATTTCCAACGCACTGACCGATTTTCCGTTCAACTTGGTTGGTACTCCCGATTCGAATCCGATCGTGACCGATTCGGCTTTGTCCGGCGCCTCTTGTGGGCTGACACCCATCCCGAAATCCACGATTTCGACGCCGTTGACATCCAACTCTTCGAGCTTGCCCGCTTCGTAGCTGATGTGCAGCACGTTTTCGTCACTGCTGTACGGTTTGGCGGTCGATGCTTTGACCGGGATGTTCTTTTCGTTGCAGTAGGCGATCAACTCGGTGCGTCCTGGGAACGCTTCGCGGAATTCTTTGATTCGCCAAGGAGCGATCATCTTGATGCTCGGGTCGATCGCGTCGGCGGCCAATTGGAAACGGCATTGGTCGTTGCCCTTGCCGGTCGCTCCGTGCGCGTAGGCGGTGGCACCGACCTCGTGAGCCACATCGATACAAACCTTGCTGATCAAAGGACGCGCGATGGAGGTGCCGAGCAGATAGATGCCTTCGTATTTGGCTTGCCAACCGAGCACGGGGAAGGCGAAATCGCGGCACAACTCTTCGCGAACATCGACGATCCGTGACGACTTGGCGCCGCAATCGCGGGCTTTTTGCAGCGTCGCTTCACGATCTTCACAAGGTTGGCCGAGGTCGACGTAGACCGCGTGCACCTCATAACCTTGGTCTTGAAGCCAACCGAGAATGACCGAAGTATCTAAACCGCCCGAGTAAGCAAGTACGCAGCTTTTCATTAGGATGTTATCCACCGAGAATGCAAGAACCGAAGAAACGATGTTCGTCAACGAGCGTCAATTTGAATTTTGATTCCCCTGGACTGCAACCGCCCATGCCTCACGACGTTTCGCAGCTTTCGCAATCGGACCACCCTGCCCTGCCCCATTCGCAACGCGATGCCGCTTCACTTTCACCGGAAATTGCGGCATTAATCGCGGACGTCGCCACCGGAGCCACGTCGGTGGCCGACGCCATTTCGGCACTTCAAATCGCAAAGATCGGCTCGACTGAAAATGGTCGCACCGGCAGCGAGGCCGAAAAAATGGCCGTCATCGAGGGGGCTACGGTCGATCTGGGCCGACGACGACGCTGCGGTTTCGGCGAAGTGATCTATGGCGAGGGCAAAGATTTTGAGCTGATCGCGCGGATCATCGACTCTCAAATCGCCGATGCGCAAACATCGCTGGTGACTCGCGTTCACCCCGAGGTGGCTGAGAAATTGAAATCTCGCTTCCCCCACAGCCACCACCACCCGCTGGGCCGTACGTTCCGCACTCACCTCGCTTCGCAAGCCCCCTGCCCTGCCCCGATCGATCCCAGCGAACGCTCGTTTCATGTTGCCGTGATCACCGCGGGCAGCACCGATGCCGCGGTGGCCGCCGAAGCGATCGAAACGTTGACCTGGATGGGCGTCGCCGTTCGCGTGTTTACCGACATCGGCGTCGCTGGGCCGCAGCGTCTGATCCACGCGCTACCTGAACTGCAGAAGGCGTCCGCTGCTATCGTGATCGCTGGTATGGAAGGTGCACTGCCTCCGGTGGTCGCGGGCCATCTATCGATCCCAATCTTTGCCGTTCCCACCAGCGTGGGCTACGGCGCGACGCTGGGCGGATTGACCCCGCTGCTTGGCATGCTCAGCAGCTGTGCGTCCAACGTCGCGGTCGTCAACATCGACGCGGGATTCAAAGGCGGCTATTTGGCGGGAACCATCATCCGCCAACTCGAAAATGCAAGCAACCATTTGCCCCCCAGCGAAAACTCGACACACCAGGAATCGCAATGAACCACCAGCCCCCCGTATCCTTTCCTAAACGCGAGCACGATTCGCATAAAGGCAGCTTTGGCCGCGTGCTACTGTGCGGTGGTTCACGAGAGATGGCAGGATCGATCGCGCTTTCGTCGATGGCGGCGCTGCATACCGGATCCGGTTTGGTATCGGCCGCCGTTCCCGATCGATGTTTGGAAACCGTTGCCGCGTTCCATCCGTGCGTGATGACGATTCCGCTAGCGGATGCATCACGCGGTCACTTCGCCACCGCTGCGGCCGATGAACTTGGCTCGCGTTTGGACGGCTTGGATGCAATTGGATGTGGTCCTGGGATGACGACCAACGATGGGTCGATGCAGATCGTCCGCCGCTTGATCGAGCCGATGAAACTTGCTCGCGTGTTTGACGCTGACGCACTGAATTGTTTGGCCAAAATGGAATGGGCCAAGCAAGATCCGGTCTCGCCCGAGACCTCGCCATCCAACGGCGACGATGCCCGCAACATCGTGCTGACGCCCCATCCGGGCGAATTGGGACGATTGACCGGTGCGGGTGCCAAGGACCGCGACTTACAAATCGAAGCCGCGCAAAAATTGGCGGCCCACCACCGCGTCACCATCGTGGTCAAAGGAGGCCCGACGGTCGTGGTCGACGCGACGCGGACATGGACCAATTCGACGGGCAACCCGGGAATGGCAACCGCCGGAACGGGCGACGTATTGACAGGGGTGATCACATCGCTGCTGGGGCAAGGATTGTCGCCCTGGGACGCGGCTAGATTGGGGGTATGGATCCACGGATCGGCAGGCGATCGAGCAGCTGCGGAATATGGGCAACCCGGGATGAGTGCGTATGAGTTGCTGGCGGAATTGCCAAAAGTGATAGCGGCCTTCGATTCCTGAGCAAAGTCAGGCATAATGTCCGATCGCGGGCTGTTGATTTAGTGAGCCGCGACGCGTGGGCGGCCGGGTGCCACGCATTTCCCGGTGCCATACGGCCCACGGCTCACTGCGGTGATTTGCCTTTCGATTCAATCAACAACCCGTTTGTGGCAAGTCGGATGGTGACTCCCCTGCCCTGCCCCGCATTTTGTTCAACGCGACGCTTCCCTTTCTGAATCAACTGACACGTGACGAAAATCATCCCGCTTGCCGAAGTGACTGATGCGGTTCGCGGCGGCGTGATCAGCATCGGTAATTTCGATGGCGTGCATCGTGGCCATGCGGCTTTGATTGGCAAGGCTCGAGAAATGGCCAACCGCATCGCGGGCCCGGTCGTCGCAGTTGTTCTGGACCCGCATCCCGCTGCGATCCTGCGTCCCGACCGCGTGCCGCCAAAATTGACCTGGATCGAGCGTCGAGCCGAATTGCTTTCGCATCTCGATACCGATTTTCTAATCGTAGTGCCGACGAACCAGCAGTTTTTGAACCTTTCGGCTGCAGATTTCTTTTCATCATTGATCAAGAGAACGCTGGCGGCCAAAGGCATGGTCGAAGGCCCCAATTTCTTTTTTGGCCGTGGTCGCGAAGGCAATATCGAAACGTTGCAAGCACTGTGTGATCAGTCCGAGATTGAATTGGCGGTCGCGGATTCGAGCATCGACAGCGACGCGATGATCAGCAGTACGCGGATTCGCCAGCAACTCGAAGCGGGAAAGATCGAATCGGCGGTTCACATGCTGGGGCATCCGCACCAGATCCGTGGGCGTGTCGTCCGCGGCGATGGACGCGGTGCAAAAATCGGCTTCCCGACCGCCAACCTGGACGAGATCGACGTCCTTGTCCCCGCAGTCGGCGTCTATGGGGGGTATGCGATCCATGATGGCCAACGCTACCAGGCCGCCATCCATATTGGCCCCAACCCGACGTTCAATAATCGCAGCGAACGCAAAGTGGAAGTTCATCTGATGGACTACACTGGGGATCTTTATGACCAAACGCTGCTGGTTGACTTTGTCAGTCGAGTGCGCGACATTGCCCGCTTCGATTCGGCCGAAGCCTTGGTCGCTCAGCTGCAAATGGACATCGCCTCGGTGCGATCGTCCCTTGGCAAACCTGAAAACGACCACATCGAAAACGCCAAATCCACAAACAAGACAAATTTCAAGTAACCGAAAGTAAAGCCAGATGGGTGTTCAGTGGAAAGCCTTTGTTGATCAGATTAGCCACTACGAATCGTTCGTGCTTGTCAGCCATATTCGCCCTGATTGCGATGCATTGGGCAGCGAATTGGGCATGGCCGAAGTGCTGCGAACGGTTGGCAAGAAAGTGCGAATCATCAACGCTCACCGCACCCCTGCGGCACTGCAATTCCTCGACCCCGCCGGCAACATCGAGGTTCTGGGCGACGATGTGGAAGCCGAAGACATTTCGGCCGACTGCATCATGATTCTAGACACCAGCGCGTGGGCTCAACTGGGCGACATGGGCGATGTCATTCGCAGTTCCCGCGCCGACAAAATCGTGCTGGACCACCACGTGGGCGAAGACGAACTCGGCGCGACGATGTACAAGGATTACCAAGCCGAAGCGACCGGCCATCTCGTGGTGCAAGCTGCCGATGCGTTGGGCGTCTCGTTGACTCGCAGCATGTCGGTGCCACTGTTCGCCGCAATCGCCACCGACACGGGATGGTTCCGGTTCGGTAGCGTCACACCAGAAACCTATCGCGTGGTTGCGCGTCTGATCGACGCAGGCGTGGTGCCAAGCGAAGTCTATGCGGATCTGTACGAGCGTGACACGTTGGGTCGACTACGGCTTCGCGGGCTGATCCTGTCGAGAACGCAATCGGAACTCGACGGCGCCTTGATGCACACGTATGTCGAAAAAGAAGACTTCGCCAAAGTCGGAGCGGAACCCAATGACACCGAAGACGCGATCAACTTGACCTTGGCCGTTCAAGGCACCAAGGCGGCGGTGATCTTTGTCGGACAAATTCGAGGCGGCTTCAAACTGAGCTTTCGCAGCCGCTGCGGCATGGATTGCAACGAAGTGGCTCGGAAATTTGGTGGCGGCGGACACAAGGCCGCAGCCGGCGGATTTCTCGAAGGAACGCTCGACGACGTACGCGGCCGCGTGTTGCCCGTCGTGATCGAAGCGGTCCAAAAAGCCCTCGCCGCCGAGTGACAAGCGACCGCGGTCTCGACAACGAGTTGCTAAAAACTCGTTATTCCCAAAACGGAAATGCGGCATCACGCTCGATGCCGCAGGCGTTACTTCAAGTAGAAACCGCTGAGTGACCAACCATCCTTTTCGGTCACGACGTAGTTACCGCCTTCGGGAAAATGCTGTTCAATCTCAGCAAGTGGCGGCAGCTTGTCGGTGTTGATCGGTTCTGCCTCGTCACCGTTTTCGTCTTTAAAGACGCGGCGAATCAGGGTTGCCATGATCGTGTCGCTGTCTTTCAGCTTGCCCGTTCGCAACAGCTCGTATTTCACCCGCAGCGAAACACTGGTGCGTGCGATCCGGCTAAGCGAAACACTCGTCGCTCCAAGATCCTTGAGTGCGTCGACGACTCGAACCACCTCGGGCAGCTTGGCAAACCCGCCGTCTTGGCCGCTATGAATCCGCTTGGCCGTCTCGATCAACAGCTCAGGATGACTCGAGAACATCAGGTAAGAATTCCCGTCCGCCCCGTTCTCATCCACCACGGCGATCGCCCAATGGTCCAACAACGGTGGTGCTTCTTCAACCGTTTCTTCATCAAACCCCAAGTCGCCGAACACGTCGGCTTCAAAGGAGGCATCCGATTCGCTGCCGCGTTGAACCCGCCACACTTCCACGCCAGGCAACACATCCAATTTGCTGGCGTCTGGCTCGACTTCCATCGCCTTGCGAACCGCAAGCTTGATTGCATCGGGGTTCTTCAAACGGACCGAAACCAACATTCGCTCGGAATTGATCTCTGCGGGCAATGTATTGTCGGTCAACAACAGGACCTCGTCCCCCAGAGCGGGCAACACGTTGTTTTTAAGGTCAATTTGCGGCCCATCGGTGTCGTCGCGAATCCCTTCAATCATTGGCGCGAAAATGTCATCGCCAAACGCTTCGTTGATCATCGATTCAGAAGCCCAAAACGCATCCGCGATTTTCAATCGGATCTGGCTGATGGTTCCAGTATCCTTTCCAACCCAATTAGGAACTGGATCCAAGCCCGCGTTGAAGAAGGACAACATCCGAGCGGCTTTTTCGTACTTGCTTGGCTCTGTCGTCGTCGGTGGCGCCAACACAAACCCGCGATGCAAAATATCGTAACGATCACCTGCAATCGCCAGGATGCCGCCAGCGGCCTTGATCGCATCGAAGCCTTGATTTTCAAGAAGCTTCAAAATGTCAACTTGATTGCCTCGATCCACTTGAAAGGTTTCTCGCAAGATCAATCCCATCTGGATGGGACGAGCAAACCATTCGCCGGCTACCGTGCTGTTTCCTTCGGTAAACGGTTTTTGCATCGCTCGACTAGAACGCGTCAATACGTCGCGGAATTCAGCCGAATCGCTAATTGAAGGGCTTTTCATCTCACCCGCGATCGCATCGAGCACTCCGGTGACAACGGTATCACGATCCGAGGCAATGATACGCGTATCGTCCAGCGTGATCGCGATCTGTTCGATCTTGAGCTGCCCCGGTTTCGGTTTGGTGGTGTAAACACGAATCGTTTGACCGCGATACTCGACGTCGTTGCGGGTCGCTCCGCCGGCCTTCAAATCCCGGTCGATTTTATCGACCGCCGCGTCAGCTTCCTTGCGAAGCCCACGGATGTCGGCGATCACGCACATCGAGAAGGGACGTCGTTTGTCTTTTGGAAATGGCAACCACGCCACAACGGCTTCGCCCGACGCGATGTCGTATAAATCTTGAGGTTTCAATCCGACGCGATTGTCGAGTGAATCAAGATAGTCTTCAGCGCGTTCACGCTGAGCATCAATGAACGGCTGCATCGCCGGATCATCAAACAATTGGCCGAGGTGCGTTTTATCCCAGGCGGCACAAAAATCCGGCACATCGGGAACGCGAACCAAACCCGCCAACGAATCGGGCAGCAATTTGATCGCGGGCACATACCCGCCAGCAGCTCCACCCCCTGCTACGGCAGCATCAGCCCCCTCGCCATCAACTGAGTTTTCAGCTGCATCTTGAGCATGGATGGTGTTACCACAGACTCCAAGCGTGATGGCAAATAAAAACAGGAGGGAAGCGATTCGCGAAGGAGAAGCGTAGGCTAGGCAGTACATTCAGTATCCGGTCTCTGAGACATCTCTGGGAACAAGAGGCGTGTGAGCAGCCTGCATGTCCAGCCGCCCAACAACCAGTATGTTATCGAACTCGATTTAGCCCCGAAACGCCGTCTAGGCAACTTATGAGGACAAAATCGTCTCTTTAGCGAAATTCTTAGTGAACAGAAATGCTGCGATCCGTTGCACGTCGCCCCCCGAAATAGGGCCGCTACCCCCAAACAACACCACCCAACCGGTGCAAAGTCGATCGAGGGGGGCGAGCGAAACACCAACCCGGGTTCAAAAGCAGGCAATGCGAGGCAGGATTGGAACCACGCTCGCATCGCTCGCCCGTGATTTAATCGGACTGCTTTGGCTCGTGCGTCTCAAACGTCGCCCGGCGGCTCTGTTTCGCTTTTCGGGTCACTTCGACTGCTTCGTTGTACAGGACCCGTTGCGACTGAAACGCCCCTTTGCCTTTTTTGTCCGCCTGACCGCGGTCGTACAGCCCGGTCGGCAACATTCGCCACACATTGGTGGTGTCTTTGAAATACGTTCGCAGCACATGCAGCAATCGCTCCCGCGCCGCAGGGTCGATCACCGGGACAAACAACTCGACACGGCGGTCGAGGTTTCGCGGCATCCAATCCGCACTGCTAATGAACAGTTCATCATCGCCGCCATGGCGGAAATAGACGATGCGAGCATGTTCAAGGAATCGATCGACAATCGAAATCACTTCAATATTCTCGCTCAACCCCTTCACGCCTGGCTTGAGACAACAGACGCCTCGGATATTCAAACGCACCCGAACTCCGGCTTGGCTTGCTCGATACAACGCATCGATGACCTGGGTGTCCACCAATGAGTTCAGCTTGGCAACGATCTCGGCCTTCTGGCCTTCGAGACAACGCCGCGTCTCGGCTTCGATCAGGTCGAGAATCCGTTTTCGAAGCGTGATCGGCGCCGCGGCCAGCAACTGTAACTGCTGCGGCTGACTTGCTCCGGTCACGGCATTAAAGAAGGTCGTCGCATCGGCACCAAGCGTATCATTGCATGTCAACAACGACACATCGCTATACAGATTTGCCGTCGCTTCGTTGTAGTTACCAGTGCCAAAATGCAGGTATCGAACAATCCCCTGCGGCTCGCGGCGAACGATGATGCAAACCTTTGCATGCGTCTTTAACCCACGAATCCCGTAGATCACCTGGACGCCGGCCTGTTCCATCTCCCGCGCCCATTCGATATTCCGAGCCTCATCAAAACGCGCTTTAAGCTCTACGATCACCGAGACGTATTTTCCTCGTTCGGCCGCACGCATCAGCGCCGCCACAATCGGGCTCCGCTTGCTGGTCCGGTACAACACTTGTTTGATCGCCAACACGTCGGGATCCACCGCCGCCTCTTCGATCAACCGGACGATGGGATCAAAACGCTCGTAGGGATGCACCAACAAAATATCGCCCTTGGCAATCGTGGTGAACAATCCTTCGGCTGGATCAATACTGGGATGCGCCTGCGGCACCCAGGCTTCGTCACGCAACGAATCAAACCCCTCGAGACCGTGCAAAGTGAACAGGTAACTTAGATCCAGTGGACCATCGATCGGGTACAGATCTTGATTGGTCAACTGCATCACTTCGGACAAAAACGAGACGATGTGATCGCTTGCGGCCGCACTGTATTCAAGCCGCACGACGCGAGACAACCGTCGACTTTCGAGCACTTCTTCCATGCCGTCGACAAGGTCCGCCGCCCCATCCTCTTGCAGTTCCACATCGGCGTTTCGGGTGATCCGGAACGCAACACACTCCATCACCTCGCGTCCTGGAAAAAAATCTTCGACGTAATGCGTCACCAAATCTTCGAGCAGGATGTAGTCGTGCCCTCGCTCGGATGGCATCGAAACCAACCGAGGCACAGAGCGGCCTAGCGGGATCACAGCAAATTGCCACGAATCCACCAATTCCGGCTCGCTCACAGGCTCTGATTTCGCAGTTGCCTTGGCAGCAGACTTGGTCTTTGTCGACGCCGAGGACTCGGAACCGGATGCCGACGACGCGGTGGCGTCCTCGCTTGAATCGGCGACGGGTTTCTTTTCGGGCAAGGCACGCAGACGCACACACAGATGCACGCCCAACCCTTGCAACAGCGGAAAGGGACGATCGTGAGTGATCGCGTGAGGCGACAGGACGGCAGAAACATCACTGTGGAATCGTTGGTCGGCAACTTCGCGAGCTCGGTCACTGCAATCGCTGACCTTCACGCGGCGGATTTCGGCCGCCGCCAACTGGGGTTCAAGCACGTCGCGAAGCAGATCATATTGGCGAGCCACCATCTCGTGCACACGGCTGGAAACCGCGTTGATCTGTTGCGATACGGTCAAACCCGCCGCATCGCGCACCATCGCATTGCGGTCGAATTGCAATTTCAGTCCGCCGACGCGGACCATCATGAACTCGTCGAGGTTGGAACCCGAAATCGCCAGGAATTTGGCTCGCTCCAGCAGCGGTACCGATCGATCCTCGGCTTGTTCGAGGACGCGTTGATTGAATTCCAACCAACTCAGTTCCCGATTCATAAATCGATGATCGGGAAGCGGCAAATCAATCGGGTTGGGCTTTTTCCTAGCGTCTGCACTCTTTTTCGACACGACGGTGGTTCACGATAAGAGGAGAAAGAAGACGTCCGTATGCTGCACCAATGTAACGGAGCCAGCCAGGACGCGGGAGGCACCCGATGCCCCACAATTTGACGCCGCATCACCACCGAAAGCAGCCCCGTAGACGCAAACGCTATCTTCAATTTCTCCTTGGTGGCGTCCAGCAGCCGAAACGTGCCGCTGCTGATATTTGCCGACATGATGACATGCCGGCTTGAACGCCGTGGGTTTGGACCGCAAATCCGCCCGACGGCAATCTACTCCGACGCAGCCGTTGTGGCCGATTGAGTTTCGACCGTCACGCCCTCGTTCGATTCAACGACCACCGCGATCGGCGACTGCGACTGGCCTTCGGTCCCAAACAAAACTCGGAAGGCTTTGGGATAAAAGTCCTTTCCGTAGCTCAGTTCACCGCCTTGATGCCCGACCAAACCGACGATCCCGGCAACCACCAACAGCCCGACTTTCCAAATGCGTGTCCACGCGATGCTGTCCTTCCAAACGCTGATCGCCGCGACGACCATCAACACGACCGCCATGATCGTGACAATGATGCCGCTCCAGCGATGCCAAAAGACCTCGGAATCAAAATCGATTCGGTCCCAACCTGCGTAACCTTGCTGCGTCGCAAACGACCATCCCATCGCCGTCGCAGCCACCGAGGACAACGCCCCCAGGATCAAACAGGCCAACGGAATTTGGGTCCCAATCTCGGGCCACTTCATCCCCAGCACCACAAACAGGGCGCCGACCGTAAGCAAGGCAATGGGAAAGTGCACGGTGGCCGGGTGCAGGTAACCTTGAAACGCCCAGGCACGCTCGGGCAGACTTTTCGCGACCGACTCAGGTGCAACCGGAGGCACCGATTCAGCGGACGCCAACAACGGAACGTCTTCGGGCCAATGGGCCCCCTCGGAAATCCAGACACGGATCAGGGCGAGTTCGCCGGGGGTCAAAGGGCCGCCATGGGCTGCCGGCGGCATTAGCATGTCTTCATCGTCGGTCGTAAGATAGTCGACGTACAGCGAGCTGGATTCGATGTCCTCGGCTTCGACATAGCCCATCAACGAATCGACATCATCGACTCGAAAATCATTCTTCGCTTCCTTAGGGCCGTGGCAATCCAAACAGCGAGCGACGAGGATCGGAGCGATGTCTCGCTGAAAATTCACCATCCGGCCTTCGTCGTCCAAGATCTTTACCGGCCCAGAACCCCCTTTTTCCATGATCACGACGTCCATCTCGGGCGTCTGTACGGTCACGCGGCTTGGCGATCCCGACGCGTCGGATTCCGCAAACACAGGGACAGCCGCCGATGCAACGGCGACAATTAAGCAGGCAACGCGAGGCAGCGAAGGAAGGATGATTTTCATGTCAGTCTCAATGGAAAGGAGGGACTCTGAAAGCTCTTCATGAGCTGACGGCGATTCAGGTGGGATGCAGGGTGGGCATGGGTTGCGAGGGGAGGGTTAGATCACAATCCCGTCAAAGGCTTTAGTCAAACCGAGGGTCTGCAGTTCAATTTTAACATCTTTTGGGGTGGGTTTCTCTAAGGTTTCTGCGACCTCGTCGGCCAACAATTGAGCGAACATCGCTCGAGCTTCGGGAAGGATCTGTCGAATCCGAGCATCGGTCAATTCGAGCCCTCGCTCGGCCTTGATTCGCTGGGCCAGCGGTTGGCCCGGCTGCTTGGGTTTAGTGGTGGCGCAGTGCAGAACCGAAAACATCGGCATTTCGGGATTTTTGTGTTCGAGCTGCTCAAGTGATCGCCAGGCGCGTTCGAGCAATCCTGTCCGCCACAGCGACAACCACTTTTCATTATCGTTCATGATCGACTCGATGGACGCCGCAGAACGTTGATTTTCTGGAAGTTCTGCCAAGCGAGTCTTCGCGGTCGAGCGGATAGCACGAATCAAGAAATCTCGCAATTTGCCCTTTTTGTATTCGCCAAAACCGACCGAAACCAAATGGGCAATCAGCAATTTCAAACACTCGTCGGCGTGATCCGAAGAGCCCAGGATCGCCACCAATTGCCGACGGACGGTCACCAAATAACGCAGCACAAACCCGGCCGCACTGTTCGCTTGCGTCCATGGATTCGACGAACGGACCAGATTGACCGAGGTCGTTCGCTGAGCTGCGGCGGGAGTATCTTGTGACATAACCATCATTTTAACCCGAACTTACTACAATCTGAACTCCCTTCGCGACCAGGATCACGCGAGAGAACAGTAACGCTGGGCGTAGCATACCGTGAGAAATTGGACGCGTGTGCCCCGATTTTCCACGCTTTGACGGAATTTCGCCGCTTTGCCAGCTGCTTAAACCGGTCGCTCGATCCGCCGCACGTGCAGCCCGCTGCCGCATTGCCCTCCCCTGCGGTTCCGCCTGTCTTCCGGCAGTCTTCCCGCGGACTTCCCCCCAAAATTCCCGCCGCTCGGCCGGTCCTACGGCGGGTGAGCGTCGATCGACCGCGATTTTTCCAGGGCCTTCCAAACGTCACGTCAAAAGACCATCCTAAGGCGACGTGCGTGACAGACCCTCTTTTCCCTTAACGCGAGTGCTTCGCAGCGTGAATCGTACACCTATTTCAGAATTGACCGACGGGCAGCAAATCGCCCAATCGTTTCGCGCATCCGACAAACAATTGCGGGTGAACCGACAAGGCGGCAAGTACATCATCCTGAAACTGACCGATCGCACCGGCACCGTTTCCGGCATGCTTTGGAACGCCGATGAAATCATGTTCGATTCGTTTGACCGCGGGGATTATGTTCACTGCGTCGGCCGAACCCAAATCCACAACGGGGCGCTTCAGATGATCGTCACCGCCGTCGAGCGGATGGACGCAAGCGAAGTGGATGTGGCCGAATTCGAGCGATTTGATGCGGACCAATCCCAGCGATTGCGGACGCGGCTCAGCGAGTTATTGGGCAATCTGCACAACGTGCACCTGCGGCGACTCGGCCAAGCCTTTCTCAGCGACGACACGTTCATGCAGCGGCTAGAGATTGGTGCTGCGGCGCTCAGCAATCATCACGCCTATCCCGGCGGCCTTCTGAAACACACGCTCGATCTGATGGAACTGTGTTTGTTGGTCGGCCCCCGCTATCCGCAACTCGACACCGAGTTGTTGATGTTCGGCGCCTTCCTGCACGACCTAGGAAAACTCGAAGAAATCTCGTCCGAGGGCGAAGCCACCTACACCGACCGCGGGCAATTGGTGGGACACATCGTGATCGGAGTCCAAATGCTTGGTGAAAAAATTCGCGAGATCGACTCTCCCTCTGATCCGTTCCCCACGGAACTGCGTCTACAGCTTGAACATCTTGTGGTCGCCCATCATGGGCAAATTGAATTCGGCAGCCCGAAATTGCCGGTCACATTGGAAGCGCTGACGCTGCATCACATCGACAATCTCGATGCCAAAATTGAATCGTACACCAACATCATCGAATCTGACATTTCGGTCGACGGCAACTGGACCAACTACAACCCATCGATTGGCCGCAAACTGTGGAACAAACGAGACTAACCGTAGCATAGGCTTCCAGCCTGTGACAACCATTTACGCTTTACCATAACAAGCACGCCCCCAAAGCCTTCGGGACCGAATGGAGACCGTGATGACAAGTCCACAAAAACGCAGCGCCGTCGTCCTTCTCTCGGGCGGTCTCGACAGTGCTACGTGCCTGGCGATCGCCAATGCCGAAGGCTTTGCCACGCATGCAATCAGCTTTCGCTATGGTCAACGCCACGAGTATGAACTCGATCGTGCTCAGCAGCTTGCCCGTTCGCTCGGCGCGGCGTCTCACCGGATCGTCGACATCAACTTGGCCCAGTTCGGCGGATCGGCACTCACCGATGCATCGATTGGGGTGCCAAAGCACGAAGCCGTCGAGGAAGTTGGCGAATCGATCCCCGTCACGTATGTCCCCGCTCGCAACACCGTGTTTCTATCGCTCGCACTTGCGTTTGCTGAAACGATTCAATCGACCGACATTTACATTGGGGTCAATGCGTTGGACTACAGCGGGTACCCGGATTGCCGTCCTGCCTTTATCACCGCGTTTCAAACCATGGCCAATCTGGCGACCAAAGCTGGCGTCGAAGGGCAAAACCCGCTGCAGATTCACACGCCGCTACTGGATTTGACCAAGGCACAAATCATTGCCAAAGGCATCTCACTTGGCGTCGATTATTCACAAACGCTGTCGTGTTATGATCCGGGCGCAGGAGGCACGCCCTGTGGCCACTGCGATGCGTGTTTGTTACGAAACAAGGGCTTTGCCGAAAACGCAATGACCGACCCGAGTCTGTAGTCCGATTGCAAACGATCGCCGTGCCGCTGCAAGGGTCTCGCCGTGAGCACTTCATTGAAGAAACAAGCTTATCCGATACTGATTTTGTTGCTGGCGATGTGGCTGGTGCGGATCGTCGACATCGTGATCCCAATTGACTTGAACCAATTTGGATTACTGCCACGAACGCTACGAGGGCTGGCGGGGATCGGGTTGATGCCGTTTCTACACGCCAGCTTCGGGCATTTGATTGCCAATACGATACCGCTGGCAATCCTGTTGGGGCTAACGGTTGCATCACGACAGCGTGCTTGGCCGGTCGTTGTCGCGATCTTGATCGGCAATGGAGTCCTATTGTGGTTGTTTGGCCGCAGCGCCAACCATATCGGCGCCAGCGGTTTAGTGTTCGGTTTGATCGCCTACTTGATCACCGTCGGTATCCGCGAAAAGCAGATCGCGTCGATCGCCGTTGCGATACTCGTCGGTATGCTGTTTGGCGGTACGCTGTTAACGGGAATCCTACCGCGTTGGAACTCCGTCATCTCCTGGGACGGCCACTTATTCGGCGGCATCTGCGGCCTGATCGTCGGGATCGCAACCTCACGGTCGCGATAGCCATCAGCGTTATGCCACCCCGTCGGAAGGCGGCAGGATGACGACGAGAATCGCCACCTTTCCGGCTCGACAACCAGCAAATAAGTGCTAACGGGACGAACTGCTCCGAAAGTCTTGACGACTTCCGCTACGCTTTTGACGCAAAATGAAGGCGTTAAACTACTTTGGCTCGGTGAACACCTGTTGTAATGCTTGGCGAAAGACTTCCAGACGTTTTGGGGTGCTGCTGTCGATCACGGTTACCACCACTCCGTTGCGATCGAGGATGACGGTATGCGGCAGCGACTTGGCCTCGTAGACGTACGCGGCGTCGCCGTCGACATCCATCAACACCGACGCATCCACGCTGACTCGCTCGATCGCCCGCGAAGCCGTCGCGGCGGACTCTTCCAAATTAATAGCCACCCAGGCGACGTCGTTACCACCAATCTCCAAGATCGCCTGGGCGGACTCGGATAATCCTTGCAAACTCGGCGCACTCCAACTGGCCCAAAAATCGACCACGACCACTCGCCCTTTTAACGCCGCTAAATCAAACGATTCCCGCTCGATTGTGTTCAAATTAAAATCGGGTGCCGGCTTGCCAATCAACGGCGAAGCAACGCCTAACGCAGGTGCTTTGCGTGGCGGTTCATCGCGGTATGCCATCGGTACAGTTGCCGATTCGAACGCCCAGTCACGCTCGACACGGTCCGATGCCCGGGCGACGGCATCGCGTCCAAAATAGATGGACTTGACGTCACTAAGCGGAACTGCAAATTCATCAAACGCCCTGCTCTGCCCCGTCAACTGTTGTGCTTCGATTGCAAAATCCCGCAGCGTGACCTGGCGATGATCCACCAACATCGCATGGATGCGATTCTCCGTCGAGGTTCGCTGTGACGCCGACTGTGGATGAAGCCAAACGATTTTGGCGACGCGGTGACGCGGAAGCTCGATCGTCTTGGATCGTACTTGGACGGCTAAAACGTCCGCCGTTAATTCGAGAACATTGCATCGCAACAAATCCCCCGTCACTGAAACCACCAAGTGCGTCGGCGGCGTGTCCTTCATCAACCGAGGCACGACAAGCACTCGCTGCAGGTCGCGTGGATGAACGTCAAGCGGTTTAGTGACTTTCGTCAACGTCACCGATTCAAGATCCGCATTCGGAATCAACACGTCACCACGCCCCGACCAGCGCGCGGTCACGCCGTGCGAATCCATGCGGGTGATCACTGCGTCGACGACATCGCCCGCGCGAAAAACGATTGGCAATGCTCCGTCTGACGCGTCGGAAACGTCTTCGCGAAGCGGCGACCCGATGACAATTCGCCCTTGCGAACTTTGGCTGATCATGGACGCATTGACCGCCAACGCGGTCTGCCATACCAAACGACCGCTGCGATTCGGCGGACGATCCAACAACCATCCTGAGAGCTCGACGCCACTCGATTCAAGTTTCATCTCGAGCGAGTGAGATGTGATCAATCGGCGCCAATCCGAAACGGCCGACTGGGTAACGAGAGCCCGTGCCGGATTGCCAAATTCGCCTTGCAGCGTTTCCAAACGACGCAGTTTGTACCGGCGACCAAAGATCGTGTTCTTCTTAGTGATGCTCTGCACCACTTCGGCGTCAAATACCAACGGCGTGGCGAACAGAGGACTATCGCAAAGGATGCGATCGGTGCTGCCGTCGCAACTCAGATTCCCATCGACATAGCCTCCATCGACAAGCCAAACTCGCATCGCAGGCGCGGCGGCACAAAACGAAGGCGCCGCGAAACAAAACATCACGGCAAAAACAAAGCCATTTCGCATCGTATTTATCGCTCGTAAATTGGCAGGAATCGAAAGTTCAATGCCAAAGCCAACAGTGACATTGAGGTCGAATTCGCTGCTCCCAAGTCACCCGAAAAGCTACCATCGGGACTCTGGCGTGACTTTAATTTTCGCACCAACGAATCGTTCCATTTTTCCCACAACTCGACATCCGCTTGAAACAGAGCTTGCGATTGGTAGTACCATGCGTATTCGATCCACCCGGTTCGTTCGTTCAGATTTTTTCGCAAGTAGCTTTCGGTCGCCGCATACGGAGGCAGATCTTTTCGTCTCGCGATGGCATAGACCAAACATACGATCGACGAACGTGCGATCGATTCACCAAATCCACTCAGACCTCCCGCGTAGCCCACCGCGCCGGTCTCGGATGTCATGCTTGAAAAATAATCCAACCCCCGATCGATTGCCTCATCCGAAACTTCGATCCCGGCGTTGCGGGCGGCCAACAAACCCATCATCACCGCGCCGCTGACCGAGGTGTCGGCATCTTTCGCCCCTGGCGAATACCGCCACGCTCCGAGCGGATTGTTCTTCTGAGATGTCAATGCCGACCGCACCGCCAACTCCAACGCTTGCCCGATGCTGCGTTGATTTTCACGATCGGCAATCTCAATCGAATCGCCACTCCATAAATCGGTTTCGTCCACCGCGCCGTATGCCTCAGCCAGCGCCAACATCGCAAAACCGTGGTGATACATGCTCGGCCCCATGTAACCGGTATCGCTCGATTGGTTACGGATGATGTTGCGAAGCGATTTACGAATGGCGCTGCGGTAAAGCCCAAAATTGGGATCATCCCCGGACGCCAAAAACGCCAACAACCCAAGCGCCGTCGTCCCCGCGCCCGCTTCACCTCCCGCAGACCAGGTACCATTTTCGGTTTGCGTTTGCAGCAGGTAGGCCAACCCGGCATCGTACATTTCACGAACGTCACGTGAAACGGGATCGTTGTCGTCGCCATTTGCGGCGGGTGCCACCATGGATACCGGTGGTTGAGCAATTGCGTCAGCAGACCATAGCCAGCATGCGACCAGCAGAGCGACGGTAGCTCGGCGAGTTGGTTTCCTCATCGGCTTTCCTCTAATCGTCTAAAATACTCTCCGAGTCCGCTGCGGAATTCTTCAGGCAACGAACGCCCCGATTCACCGGTCATTTGACGCACCTCGCTATCACGCAATTTCTCGTTCGCGTTTAGCCCTGCTCCCAATAGCGCCAGTGCTTGTTCGTCGGTTTCGCCCTGCCCTCCCCCTTCCGGATTCGCACCGCCATCGCCACCGCCTTGCGGATTGATCCGCTTGGACCGCAGCAACATCTCGATCACTTCGGTCTGTGCGGCGATCGTTTCGCTGCCCGTGCTCGGTGAACGCAACAAACTGGCAGCTTCGTTCATCGTTTGGCTGGCCATCATCAACAGATTGATGTCGCCTTCGAAATGCACCAAACCGTCGGGCAGCGATTCCAATTCGTTTGCCAATCGTTCGCTTCGCTGGCGAAGCTTTGTCTGGCGATCGCTTAACGCGATGGCATCTCGCCGATACTCTTCGTCGCTGATGCTTGCTTTGGATTGTTCGGCCACACGCGTTGCCTCGCGAAGATCCACTTCGCCTTCGAGGATTCGCAACATTTCCAAAATCGCCTTAGGCGGAAGGGACGCAAGTTTCTTGTCGTCCGATTCACTCTCGCCGTCACCGTTTTCAATCAAATCATCTGCCCAACGGTCCAGCGTATCAGACCAAAATTCGGCTTGGGCCATCACCAAACCTTGATCCGTGGTGACTTGTTGACTGAGTTTCGCCAGCGATGACAACACATCGAGCTGCTTCATTTCTTCGAGCACCAGCTTAAACCGCATCAGATTCCGTCGGCGATAATAGCCATCCACATCGGACATGATCGCGGCGAGGGTCCGCGAGCTATCACGTTCGATGGTTGCCAATTGCTTGAGCATCACGCGGTCGTCCGCCGAAACGGAATCCGCGGCCCCAAACAGTCCGGCAATCCGCGCAGCAAGCTGATCCGCGACGTGGGCCTGTTGACGCGACGCCGCCTTCAAACGTTTGACCAGCGTGCTGCCTTCGAGATTCGCCATCACGGCATCAAGATCGTCCGAAACCTTTTCGAATTCGGCTAGTAATTTTTCCTGTTCCTCGATCGCAGCATCCAGACTTGATTCCGCCGTCGGTGACTCTGCTTCGCTGGTTCCCGAATCGGCTGCCGAATCCTCGACCGGACCGGTGACGATTGTCACCGCCCTGTCTAATCGTGAATGAGAATCCTCCGCCGACTCTTTCTCGCCAGGTTGTTCCTGGCGTGGTTCGGCCGGACCGGTGGGCTGTTGCGACGATTCCTGATCGACCAAGTTGGGCGTTTCGGACGACTCTGCCTCGGATGAATCCCCATCGCTCGATGACGTGCTGCTTTGCTGTTTGCTCGATGGCATCTTCGCGTTTGTCGCGGATTCAGCAGCATCGCTTTTACGGGTCGCTTGCTCTGCCGCTGCTTTTTCCAACAAATCAGCAACCGAGGGCATTCGATTTTCGGAGATATCGTCGAGCATTTGCAACATCTCGGCCCACTGCTGGACCTGCTCTGCTTCGATCTCGGTATTGTGAGACGCTTGTCGCAACAACGATTCCCCCTGCTTGGTCAGCTCGGCCAATTGACGGGCGTTTGCGTTTTCCGCGGTGACTTGTTTTCGCAGTTCGTTCCTTACTTGATCGCTGGAAAACGCGTCTTGTTGCATCGCTCGCAACTGTTTATTTCGTTCGTGCAAGCCACGTTCACGATCACGCACATCCAACGACGCGTCGTGCCACTGCTCCATTTGGTTCGCAATCCATTGGGCATGCTGCGACGCCGTCATCACATAGAACGTATACGGGGTCGAATACTGACGCTCTCGCCCCGGCAAATAATCCTCGGCCCACAAACGCAGTTCCACGATCCCCGGCTGAATCCCGAGCGATTGAGCCGAGAAGACCGCGTCGACCAACAGCGACGATTGATGCGTCTCGCCGCTAGCCAAGACCTTTTCGCCATGTGAACCTGCGGTCGCTGCGTCCGTGCTTCGATTCCACTGCAACCCGACTCGTTTGATTCCAAAATCATCGAGTGCCAGCAGCTGAAAATTGACTTGGTCCGTCTCAAGCAAAACACTTTCGCGAGCAAGATTCTGAGCCGCCACAGTGGGCGCCGCATCAGGAATCGCTTCAACATGCAACTCAAACGGCGACAATCCAACGAGCCCATGTTCGTCGCTCCATTCCAGTCGCAGCGACGACGAGTCGTTTTCCACTGCGATCGTCGACGTCGTAAAGGAGTCGTTCCAAACCGGTGCCGCCACTCCATTGACCGACGCGGTGCGAAGCGGACTCGACGCCGTCACCGCTACGGTGCCGTAGCTGCCTTGGACTGCACGTAACGTTCCCCCCCGAACATCCACCTGTATCGGATCGGGACGCTGTAGGTAGTCGGGTAGATGCATATCGGCCACCACCGACGTCAGTGCGGGCCGCAGTTTCGGCACAAGTAACACGGATTGTTTGGCATCGCCGACCTGCAACTGCATTTCGCTGACTTCATTCCGTGGTGGCAACTCAAACGCATACGAATTGCTTTCGCGGCGGGCGATGATTGGCGACAAACCATCCAAATGAAGTGAGGCCGTCGCGGGACGCCATCGACTTTCCGGCTTCAAACTCACCTGCCACGGTGCCGACTCGCCGTGAGGCACGATCATCCAATCGGCGAGAGATTCGATTTCCACAAATGTATATCGAGGCGTCGACCGCCATGGCATCATCAATCGATCCCAGCCGCTGCGAAGTACCGGAGTGGCAACCACGGCGAGTGATGCCAGCAGCAAAAGCGCCACTGCAAGCACTGTGGCGAGAAGACGAAGCAACGTGGGCGGAACCGCCGCAGCAAGATCTCGCTGCTTGACCATCTCAGCCACTTGCACCATCGCGGCTTGGCACAACGCCGGCGAACGCGATTGCTCGCGATCGCATTCAGCTAACTCGATCACCCCTAACAATTGACCGCCAACACCAGGCTCGCGAACTCGCAGCAAGCGTGCGATTTGATCGAGACTTCGGCACTTCCACACCCATCGGTACAAGGCCCAAGGGACTACAAACCCAACCGCGATCAGCAGCAACAAGATCACCGACCGCAGCAACCTCGGGGTATCCCAAAACCGGTCGAGCGTCATCACAAGCAGTAGCGAAACGAGTACCGCGACCATCACGATGGAAATCGACTCGGCCACTTTGGCGGTCCAGACGCGATTGCGAAATGCCACCAGTTGCTCGCGCAGCAGCTGCGGAACAATCACCCGGCGGTCGCGGTCGTTGGGATAGGAGACGCTCAAAAGTTTGCTTGTTACCTCGATAGTGTTGCTAACTACAATTGGTCATTCTACTCGGTGACGTTCAAAGCCAAAGCGGACGTGCAGCTACATCAAACCCACTCGCTTGCGCGCGATCCAAAACAGCCCCAGCAGCGAGATCATCAGGATGGCGACCAGCGGGTGGCTCCACAATTGCACTCGGCGTGTTTGCGACGTCGGAACCGATATGGCGGCTACGGCGTTTTGCAGCGAGTCGAGTTGCTTGAGCGAAAACATCTCGCCTCGCGAAATCCTGGCGATTTCCGCCAACACTTCGGGACGGGCCGGTTTGCCAATCCGTTCCACTTTCGCGTGCTGAACATGGATCGTAGTTTCAAACGGCGAGTCGCCGGCCTCGGAGGGCATCGTCACTTGATAGTCGCCCGCTTCGCTTGGGGTGAACGCCCCGGCGTAGGCTCCCCACGTATCGTCGATGTTTTCCAGGAGCACATTTTGAACCTGCCCGGACGGGGCGACAATCCGCACCGACACCTCGCGAGCGGCCAACGGATTCCCATCATCCCCCAAGCGATTCGCACTGAGTGTGACACGTTGGTTCACGCGAGGTTGCTCGGGCGAATAAAACAGCCCCTTGGACATTCGATGCTGGTACGCCATCCAACGAACAACTTGCCCCCAAAACCGATAGTGATACAAATCCTCGACGCCGCGTCGCCAACGCCATGCACCATCGGTCCCCATGAACAACACTTTGCCCGCGCCAGCCGAACGGGTGACGATCAGCGGCGTCCGCCCGTACTGGTTGGACGCATCCTCGTGAACCGCCAAAACCTCGGCACCCGCCGTCGCACGAACCACGGCAGCGTACCACTGAAACCCCGGCAAACCTGCCCAAACGCGCGCATTGGAATCATCATCGTCGGCAAGCTTCGTCAGCAAACTGTGACGTCCCGCTTCGGTCAGGGCAAAGTGGCTGGGCGTTCGAGCTCCCCAACCGGTCGGTTGTGATTCGTCGAGCGTTACCGGCAACAGATCACCCAGCGGAGAGTCGACAAGCGACATCATATGACCGGCAATCCCCGGGATCACCACCAGTCCGCTCGCTTGTTGCTCAACCAATCCCTTCAACAAACGACACTGTTCTTCGCTCAATTGATCTTCACCGACGCCAACATCACCAAGGAAAACCACGTCGTACTGCGACAACTCGGCCAAATCGCTGGGGAACGACGCGATGTAATCTCGGTTACCGCCGCCGGTCTTACTTAGCCCTGGATGAAACAGCAAACACGAAACTTCGATTCCAGGGTCTCGTGACAGCGCATTTCGGAGATAGCGGTATTCCCAACGCGGTCGCGATTCGATGACCAGCACTTTCAACTGCTCTTCGGGAATCGAGATCGGCATCGAAAGTTCGTTATTGCTCGTGATGCGTTCGCTTGCATGCATCGGAATCGATAACGTCAACTGGAATTCACCCGTCTGCTGCGGCTTCCACAAAATCGTTTCGGACGTTTGCCCCATTGCATGGATCGTGAATTCACGAGTCGCCTCGGTACCATCAGACGCGGTCAACTTGGCGATCGCACGATGATCTTGTGCCAAAGAACTTTCGACCGCAAAGGGGATCCGTAGCGTTTTGTTGGCGACCCCCAACGCGGGAACATCAAAGCTGAGCAGTTCGACATCCGGCAGTCGCTCTTGACTGCCAACCGGGATCGTAAAGATCGGAATCTGCTGCATGCGGAATTGCGTCGCCGCTTCGACAGGCGTTGCCCCCGCATTCCAGTCTCCATCGGACGCCAACACGACGGCTCGCAGATGAGGGTAGCCATCGATCGCCGAACTGAGTGCTGCATCGATATCGGTGCGGTCGTTTTTAGCGCCGCTGGCGAATGGCATCACGATCACATCGGCATCCTGCTGCACAGCCGCCCAGGTTCGCTCGTCCATCACGTGGCCGATCGATTCTCGACGCGTTCGCATCAGATTCAATTCGTCACCGGTATCGGTGGTATCCATGCTGAGCGAATCGTCGCCCAGCACCACGACGGTGGGGCGGCGTGTGGGATCAATTTGGTAGATCATCTCGGGCTGGTTCAGCAGCAACACCGCCAACGCGACCAACAACACACGAAACAGCTCGATCCAAACCACGGAAGATCGAAAACGGCTTCGCGCACACGCGATCCACGCAAGCCCGCAGGTAACGACCAGCACGAGGATCGAAACGACCAAGAACAGCGAATTCCACTGAAACGAGAAACCCGAATCTATCATGCGGGTCTCCCTTGGTTGGCGATCGATGTATGACGACGAGGCAAACAGAGCACCGCTTCAAGCAACATCGCGACGATCATTCCAAACAAAAACAACCGCCAAACCTCCCTGGCAATGCCGCTATCCTTATCCACGCCGTCGTCGACACGCGAGAAATGGACTCCTTCGAAAAGCGCCTCGACGTCGGCCGCATCCGCCAACTCGACTTGGTCCTCGCTGGCCGCACGATTCACCGCGATCAATCGACTGCCCTGCCCTGCCCCGCTGCGGTAAACTCCGGCGGTCGATGCATACTCGCTAGAGATTCCGTTGGGGTCGCCGGCGAGTTGTTTCCATCCATCGATTGGCAAATCCACTTGACCGGCAACTTGGTTGCGTGTGCGAGTGAGCGACTGTAGCCCTTGATCGATGGCACGTTGAACGATCGCGTACAACACGACACCGTTATCGGCCAGCGAAGATCGATCAAGCGAAGGAGACGCCGCGCAAAAATAAACGCCTCCGTTCTCCGTCATCGCCCGTGCCAACAAAGGGTCGCCACCAGTCACTGTGGCCAATGCAGTGACGTCACCTTCGATCTTCGCATGCCCATGGACTTGCAACTGCCCCACCGGCAATCCAGCACCGCTGCTGGTCGCAGCGAGCAGGTCCTGATCGGATCGCCAGTTTTCGACAAGCACTTTTTCGCCATCGCCCTGCCATGGCCCCCACTGGATGCCATTGAAACTGCGTTCAGTGATGACACCACCTCCTGAGGGCAACCCTGGCGGCGGAAAGAAGATCACTTGGCCACCTTGGCCGACGTAGTCGGCAACCTTCTGTGCCGCCGCTCCGACCGGCAACTCGACACACCACAGCAGCAGCGCCGCCGCGTCAAGGTCGAGCGAATCAAGTGCATCGGACGTGAGCACCTCAACACTAGCGGGGTCATTGGGATCGGGCGAAACCGCTGCAGCAATCTCCAACGCCTTCGTCGCATCACGATCGTCGCTGACCAACACGACATGCCGTGGCGGCGGAGCATCAAAAACAAAATAGGAGACATTGTCAGCATTGTTCGCGTCGGCAGGGATCGCCAATCGTCCCCAACCAGCTTCCGTTTGCGACGAAATCGGGATCCGTTGGTTGCGTGTTTCGGACTGACTGCTGACCAGCGGCACATCAAACTGAGTCCGCACACCATCGACTTCGACTTGAACTGGCACCGCGGCGCGATCACCCCGACCACCAGCACTGGGGTGTGCGAATTGCGACAAATTCAACGAGACCATCACGGCTTCGCCATCATCGTCCTTGATTCGCCGCGTCTCGGTAACGCGAACCGAGCGATTGGATGCATTGGATTCGGGATACGCCAACAAGTGAAAACGAACCGACTGAGGCATCTGGCTGAGCATCTCGCGTGACGCCGTCCACTGGGGATTGGCCACATCCCAATCGACAGCGTTCATGTCGCTACAGATCCAAACATCGGCGTCGCCCACTTGATTGCTTTTCAAATAGTCGATTGCGGTCTGAACCAACTTGGGAAACTTCGCCGTGCTACTTGAACCTCGCATCAGTGGCGAATCCACCATTGCATCGAGTGTCGCGAACGAAGTCGGCTGCTGCGTCCCGCTATCGATCAACACCCAGTGCGACGCGTCGAGCATCCCAAGTGTGCTGGCAATTTGCGTACGTGCACGGCTCAATTTCGACTCGCCCGACACCCCGGCCTCTTGCATGCTAGGGGACCGATCCAAAATCACGATCGTCGTATCGACATGCGATCCAAATCGCCAAGCGAACATGCCGCTCGAAAGCGGACGGGTGACGGCAAAGACCAGCCCAGCTACGACAAGCACTCGCATCGCGAGAATCAACCAGCGACGCAGTTTCGCATAGCCCTGCGACATCTGGCTCGCCTGCATCAGGAACGCCATCGCCCCCCAAGGCTTGATTTGGTGACGTCGTTGGTTCATCCAATGAATGATCACCGGCAGCATGACCAACGGCAATGCCAACAGCATCCAAGGCTGCAAGAAACTCATCGGCGCATCACCCTATCAGCCCCTTCTTCCTTGAGTCCGACCGACAAGGAAATCACTCAGCACTTGCTCGTACGGCTGGTCCAACACGACGCGGTGATAATCCACCGACGCGCGTGCCATTCGCATTTTGATCGATTCCAAGTACTCGGTCATCGCCGCGTGATAGGCCGCGGCAACTTCAGCGGGCTCGGCAAAGATCGTCGCATCGTTTTCCATATCAACGAACCGAGTCGGCTGGTCGAAATCGAACGCCAGTTCTTCGGGATCCAACAAATGAAATACCGACACGTCGTGTTTGCGAAAACGCAAATGCTCTAAACAAGGTTGCAATTGCTCGGGAGACACAAACAAATCCGACAACAAAATCACCAGAGCATGCTGCTGGATCGTCTCGGCCAATTCGTGCAATACCGCGATCAATTCCGTCTCGCCCGCAGCAGTCGCTTGATCAAGCAAGTTGAATAAGTTCGATAGATGTGCTGGGTTCCGTAGCGCCGGCAACCGATTGACCACCTGATCCGCCACACATGCCAGTCCAACTGCGTCCCCCTGTTCCATTGCCAAATACGCCAGCGTCGCCGCCATTCGTTTGGCATAATCGAGTTTGGACAAACCGGTACTGCCAAAGCCCATCGATCCACTGGTGTCGACGACGATCACCATTCGCAGGTTGGTATCCGCTTCGAACTCTTTGACAAAGAAGCGATCCGTTCGCCCGTAGGCACGCCAATCGAGTCGCCGCAAATCGTCGCCGGGAACGTACTTGCGATACTCGGCAAACTCGACACTCGATCCACGATGCGGGCTGCGATGTCGGCCCGAAACGCTTCCCAGCATGACTTTGCGTGCAAACAGCGGCAGCCCCCGCAGCCGCGCAAGCACGTTGGGATCAAGAAAATCGCGAGTCGGCACGGACGACGTCATACCGCCGTTTCCTCGACCAATCGCTTGACGATTGTCTTTGCAGTGACGCGTTCGCTTTGCGCCGCAAACGTCGTGATGATGCGATGCGTCAATACCGACGGAGCCACGTGCTGGATGTCTTCCAACCGCACCATGTAACTGCCTTCGAGTGCCGCACGGCTCTTGGCGCCGAGAATCAAGTTTTGCACCGCGCGAGGCCCCGCGCCCCAAGAAACCAAAGGCCGCATCCAATCGGGCGCCGTTTCGCCATCAGGCCGCGTTTTGCGAACCAACCGCGCTGCGTAGGTGTAAAGATGATCCGGCACCGGCACCCGTCGTACCAAGTGTTGGTAGCCGAGAATATCCTCGGCAGTCAACAAGTGCGCTAGTTGAGGCAATTCGTCACCCGTTGTGGTCTTCGCGATCTGAATCTCTTCGGCTTCCGATGGGTAATCCAATTCGATTAAGGACATGAACCGATCAAGCTGCGCCTCCGGCAGCGGATAGGTTCCCTCTTGCTCGACGGGGTTCTGAGTTGCCAAGACCATAAACGGCTCGTCCAGCGGAAAGTGTTTTCCAAGCACGGTGACGCGGTGCTCCTGCATCGCTTCAAGCATCGCGGCTTGGGTTTTTGGCGGAGCACGGTTGATCTCGTCCGCCAACACAATGTTGGAAAACAATGGACCTTTGACGAATTGGAATTCACGCCGCCCATGATCCGATTCCTGCAAAATGTCCGTGCCGGTGATATCCATCGGCATCAAGTCGGGTGTGAATTGGATGCGGCTAAAATCCAGCGACATCGTTTCCGCCAACTTGCTGACCAACAAAGTCTTGGCCAGTCCCGGAACCCCCATCAACAGGGCATGTCGGCGCGCAAAAAGACAGACGACCAATTGCTCAATCGTATCCTGTTGGCCCACGATCACACGTGCCAATTCGACTCGCAGTTTTTGGCAAGTATCCGCGAGTCGATTGATTGCATCGACATCATTGTCGTTGAGAGTATCGGTCGTCATGGTGTTTTTTGAGTTTCCGTCGGCGTCCATCCCGCAACAATGTAAACGATCACCTTCATCGTTCGAGATGTCTCCGCAGTATAACCAGTCAAACGTGATTCCGCGTCACTTCCCCCCGACGTTGAAAACTGCTGATTTCGCTGGCCGCTTTGGCCAACGCAGGTAAGCATTTCGTAGCGAAACTCGTCAACGGCTTGTTGATTTAGTGAAGTTTCCTGCGGCAAGGGTCGTATGATGGACTTCCTAGTCCGTCAGTGGTGTATTCGACGGACTCGGAGGTCCGTCGTACGACTAAATAAACAAGCCGTCAACGGTTTCGGAGGCAGGCGCCCAATGGCATTAGGTATACGCCATGAAACGAAAGTCTTGACGACTTCCGCTACGATATTTCAGCTCATGCCCTATAAAAAAATCCTTCACCGCGCTGATGTTCAATCAAATCAGCCGTCTCCGTTGGTGTGACGGGACACCGGAACGGCGAGCCGACTTAAAACATCTGAAAATCGCCAGCGGCTTCAAAGGCGGCTTCGTAATGTTCGATCCGCTCAGGCTCGGCCAACCCGCTGGGCCACCACACTGCAACAACGTCAAAGCGACATCGCGAACCGAGCAGTTTTTTTCGTTTTAAGTACCGTAGTGCCGCACGTGTCACCCGCCCCTGCTTCGCTTCGTCCACCCGGTCCGCCGGATGCCCTGGCTTGGTCGTCGAATGCGTTTTGACTTCGACAAAGATGACGACTCGCGTCTTGGGGTCAATGGCGATCAAGTCAATCTCGCCGCCCCGATCCGACTCGCTTTCGGCAACCACCACCAATCGTTTTTGACGCAGCAACCGTGCCGCCGCCTGCTCGCCCCGCTTGCCTACCGGTGCGGACAAATCGATCGCTCCATAACGGTAATCGAGGTAGCGATCACGCCAACGATTCAGCAGCCTCAGCACCGCAGCAGCCCTCGGAAAACGAAAAAAGCGACAGAGCGTCATTTTAGACGCTCTGCCGCTTTGTAAGTTTAAGATTTGCGGGGTGGGAGGCCGATTTGATGCCGATCGGAATGAACAGCACAGGCCAATAGCGTGTACTGGATTCAGGCCGATGACAGGCTGGAAACCTATCCCACATTGCTCACAGGCAAGCAGCCCGTGCTACGTTTAGCTGCGGCGACGCTCTTTCAAGCGAACTGCCTTGCCGACGCGATCGCGAAGGAAGTACAGCTTCGCGCGACGAACCACGCCACTGCGTTTGACTTCGACCTTTTCGATGCGGGGGCTGTGGACGGGGAACTTACGCTCCACACCCTGGCCGGCGACGATACGGCGAACCATGAACATTTCGGTCGAACCACTGCCGCTGCGACCAATCACAACGCCACTGAAGACTTGGATTCGCTCTTTTGCACCTTCAAGAATCTTCAAGTGCACGTCAACGGTGTCGCCGATTTCGAATTGTGGCGGGTTCTCTTTCAGAGCGGTCTTTTCGACCAACTCCATAATGGATGATTGACTCATTTGTATTGCTCTCTTCTCAAAAAGATTTAGTTGTTTTCATTGTCCGACTCCAGCAAATCGCTGCGTCGTTTTTGAGTTCGATCGAGGCTTTGCTGGTCCCGCCACTTGGCAATCGCCTTGTGGTCGCCGCTCAGAAGAACGTCGGGAACTGCGTGGTCGCGAAACTCTCTTGGTCTGGTGTATTGAGGAAACTCGAGCAACCGATTTCCACGGCTGAACGAATCATCAATGCTGCTGTTCTCGTCACCCAGCACGCCTGGCAAGAGCCGGACGACTGCGTCGACGATTACCATTGCCGCGACCTCGCCTCCGTTTAAGACAAAGTCACCGACACTGACCTCTTCGGGCTGCAAAATATCAACCACGCGTTGGTCAAATCCTTCGTAGCGACCACAGAGCATTAACACACGCTCACTTGTCGCAAAATCCTCTGCCATGCGTTGATCAAAGCGTTTCCCTTGAGGCGTCAGCAAAATTCGCCGCGCCGGTCGGGGATCCATCGCTTCGACACTGTCGACACACGTCACCGTCGGTTCGACTTGAATCAGCATCCCTGGCCCGCCCCCGAAGGGACGATCATCGACTTTGCGATGAGGTGTGTTTTCGGCCCAATCCCGCAGGTTATGCCGGTGGATTTGCACCAATTCACGCTGAATCGCTTTGTCAAGCAGACTCTGAGTCAGGTAGCCATCAAAAATCGCTGGGAACAGTGTGACGATGTCCAGTCGCATAGCGCAGGACCTCTATCACTCGCTCGCGGATTCTTCAGCCGCAGGAGCTTCGGCTGCGGGTGCTTCGGCCGCAGGCTCTTCCTTCTTCTTCGCTGGCTTCGGAGCTTCCGGAGCAGGCGTGTACTGTTTTCGCTTGCCCAATCGCTCGCGTGCAGCCTCTTGCTGTGCAAGATGGCTACCGTTGGTGCCATACTTTTTGATGAAGGTCGCAACGCCTTCGCTTGGCTGAGCACCGACGCTCAACCAATGGTCGATTCGGTCTGACTTCAGTGTCACCCGTGCATCGGTCTCGGGGCACATTGGATCGTAATGACCCACTTCTTCGATCACACGACCGTCACGAGGACTGCGTTGATCCATCACACATACACGATAAAACGGGCGGTGAGTCCGGCCCATCTTCTTCATACGAATTCTTACTGCCATTAACTGCTTCTCAATTGATACAGGGTTTCACTTCTAGTCAGACTGCCTAGGGCGGAAAACACTTTCCCACGCCGGGTCGGTGCCAGAACGTACTGGCATCTTCTTACTTCATCTGAATTGTTAACGCGGCCACCTAGCCTTTGCGTTTCATTTTTCGCAACATCTTGTCACGTTCTTTCTTTCGTTTGCGTTTCTCGGCGGGCGATAATCGTTCGCCAGTGCCTTTTTTGACCTTCATCCCGCCCATCCCGGGATTGTTCAGCAGCCCGCTGCTCTGCATCTGCTGCATCATCTTCATCCGTCCGCCAGCACCTTGGCCCATCATGCCTTGCATCAGCGGCTTCATCATCTCGAACTGCTTGACCAACTGCGTGATCACGGGCGACTGAACCCCAGCCCCTTTGGCAATCCGCGTTCGCCGATGAGCATCGATGATCTTGGGGTTGCGACGCTCTTCCATCGTCATGCTGTTGATCGCGCCGATGGTTTGGCGAATCCCGCCTGCAGCTTCCTCGCTGTCCATCATCTCTTTGAATTGGCCCATCCCAGGCATCAGGCCCATCATCTTGCCCATCAATCCGGGCTTGGCGACCTTTTCCATCATGTTTTTGAAGTCATCGAGCGTGAAATCGCCCGACGCCATTTTGGCCTCGAGCTCCTCACGTTCGCTCTCATCGACAATCCGGTGAGCTTCGCGAGCGGCGGCGACGATATCGCCCATCTGCAAAATGCGGCTCGCCATGCCTTCGGGACGAAACGGCTCGAGCGCATCAAAGTGTTCGCCCGTTCCGATAAACTTGATCGGCACGCCGGTGACATGCTTGACCGACAACAACGCACCACCGCGTGCGTCACCATCAAGTTTGGTCATGACCACGCCGTCCAGCTCCAAAGCGTCATTGAACGCTCCGGCACTGTTGACCGCGTCTTGCCCGGTCATCCCGTCGACGACCAGATAAACCTGGTCGGGACCGACCTTTTTGTCGATCTTGGCCAATTCGGCCATCAATTCATCATCGATCGCCAAACGGCCGGCGGTGTCGAGGATGACGACGCGAGCCCCTTCGGCCTTGGCCTTGGCGACGCCGTTCTGACAAACCTTGACCGGATCTTTGTTGTCCGCTTCGCTGTAGACCGGAATGTCTAATTGGCGGCCAATAACATGCAATTGCTCGATCGCCGCAGGACGCTGCAAATCGGCCGCGACCAGCATCGGCTTGATGTCTTGTTCTTTGAGCAGCTGCGAAAGCTTGCCACAGGTCGTCGTCTTACCACTTCCCTGCAACCCGCAGAGCATGATCACGGTAGGACCTTCGCTCTTCAAATGCAGCGACGAATCGACCGGACCGAGGATCGAAATCAACTCGTCGTGAACGATTCGCACCAATTCTTCGTGCGGACGCAGACTCAGCAGGACTCGTTTGCCCAGTGCCTTTTCGGACACATGTCCCATGAAGTCTTGGACGACCGAGTAGCTAACGTCAGCCTCGAGCATCGACTTTTGAACGATCTCGAGCCCGTCGCGCATATTGCTTTCGGTAAGCTTGCCCTTGCCGGACAAGCTCTTAAAAGCAGACTGCAGACCATCAGATAGAGATTCAAACACAGGAAACTACGGGGGAAATCGAACAATCGCACAGAAGTCGGGACAGAGGGGTCCCGAGCGAAGCACGGCAGTTTACGTGAGAAAGGCCGGTTTTGTAAATGCACAACGCTGAACTAGCTTGGCAAAATCGCCCAAAAGCAAGCTCGCAGCCCCCCAAACCCTCCTTTTCCTGTCTCAGCAGGATGAAATTTGGCCCAAGCCGGGCACGCCGTGAAGCTTTTTTTGTAGCTACCTTCGCCAGCAGCTGGTAATGCGATCTGGATATCAACCATCCACGCTCTGGCGAGCGTAGCTACCAATCGAAAATGCTGTAACTTACCGCCTCTAAATGTTTTATAGGGTTACCAAGTGGGGCTAATCCGAGAGCCGCTCGAGCACGGCAGCATGCAGATGACCGTTGGTCCCGACTCCATCCCCCCCTCGTACGGTGGAATTGCCTTTCCAGTCGGTGAACTTCCCGCCCGCCTCTTGGATCACCGGCATGATCGCGGCGACGTCCCAAGCATTGCAGATCGGGTCGACCATTAAATCGGCACGCCCCGTGGCAACCAACAGATAACCGTAGCCATCCCCCCAACTTCGCGTCACCCATGCATCCCGCTCAAGCTGCGCATAAGCATTCTGGCTGCCTCGCTTTGCGAACGACCCGACTTCACTGGTAACAAACACGGCGGTGGACAGATCGGTCTTGCTCGACACGGTCGCTTGGGTCCACTGGGCATCGGAGGTTTTCCGGTGCCAACTGCCCTGCCCTACCCCGGCGACGATGATCTCGTCCAACGCGGGAATAAATATCGCCCCCCCGATCACCTCGCCATCGCATTCGACCGCCAACAGCGTCGAGTAGAGCGGAACGCCGCAAACAAACGATTTCGTGCCATCGATCGGATCGACGACCCATCGATAAGCACTGGTGCCGGTTTTTTCGGCAAACTCTTCGCCTTGCAGCGTGTCCTCAGGAAACCGCTCGCCCAACAGCTTGCGAACCAACTGTTCGGCTTCGCGGTCGGCCACTGTGACGGGCGAATCGTCTTTTTTCGCATCCACGACCAATTCGCGGGTCCCAAAATACTTCAGCGTGTGTCGACCGGCCGCCTGAGCAACCTCGATCATCGCCGAAAGCCGGCCATCGTGCATCGATTGCCAATCGTCTGGTTTGCTAGTCATTGCGTTGGCTCTTCGGAATGGGAGGGTTTGAGTTTAGGGTCGTTCGATTCAGCGTCGCTTGGCGGGGTCGACGATGCCGATCCCGCAGTGGCCGACGGCGTTCCGTTCACGCCTGGAAAAAACGATTGATACATCAACATGCACGCTCCGACCACCAACAGCGAGTCGGCAATATTGAAATTGGGCCACTTCCACTGGTCGCTCGCCTGCCACAAAACCCAGTCACGGACCCCGCTTTTCCAGGCATCGGGGTAGCCCGGTTGCCACCACAGCCCGAGCCGATCGTACAGATTTCCAATGATTCCGCCGCTAATCAGCCCGAGTGCGACGGTCAACCACATCGAATGCGCGGCCCGAAACCAGAACAACCACACCAAAACCCCAATCCCGGCTACGACGGACAGGCTAGCAAAAATGACCCCTTGTCCCTGCCCAATCCCGAAGACGGCACCGAGATTGACGGCCGTTTCGATCCCGAAATAGCCATCAATCAGCCACCAAATGTCCTTTTGTCCAGGCAAACCACGCCAAGCAAAAATGGCTTGTTTGCTCCACAAATCGGCGATCGCACCGGTGATGGCGAGCCCTAAAAAGACGACCACACGGTTCTTCGGCAGGCTCGGCGGTGGGGTGTTGGGAGGGTTTCGATCGGGTTCGTCCATGTTTTCAGATCAATCAGCGGTCGGATTTGTCAACCTTTCACAGTAGAATTAGCAGCAGAGTTTGCCCAGAGCGATCGGGTTCCGCAATCGTGATCTTCCGCATATTTTCACTTCTTCGTGATTAGTGAATCTAGCGGCGGCGACGCCGTGCCGATCTACTTTCAAGAGAGATGGTGATTCGTGACTGCCGAAAACCATCCACCATTCCAATTTTTATCCCGTTTCCTCCTCACTTCGTCATCGTCATGTTGCAGACCGCCAATTCGACCAGCGCCCCGCAAACGGACCTCGCCTTCCAACGCTGCATCAACCCAACCTGCGGTGCAACGTACGAAGCCAACAGCGTCCGCACATCGTGCGACAAGTGCGGTGATCTGCTGGACATCGATTACGAATGGGATCGTGCCGTCCTGCCGAAGAAGCTCAGCGAGTTCGAGGCGATGTGGAGCCAGCGGACCAACCCGGTCCGTTTCAGCGGGGTGTGGCGGTTCCATGAATTGCTGCCGTTTGTCCCGCAAGACAAAATCGTCACCGTCGGCGAGGGACAAACGCTGCTGCAGCAAACTGATGCGGTCGGCGATTACGTCGGCATGAACCACGGTAAATTGCATCTGCAATACGAAGGGATGAACCCGTCGGGCAGCTTCAAAGACAACGGCATGTGCGCCGCCGTGACCCATGCAGCGATGATGGGCGCCAAGCGGGCGGCCTGTGCGAGCACCGGGAACACCAGCGCGTCGCTTGCCCTTTACTGCAGCGCCACACGCTTGATGCGAGCAGTCATCTTCATCGGCAGCGGCAAAATCTCGTACGGCAAGCTCAGCCAAGCCCTCGATTACGGAGCCCTGACGGTACAGATCGCGGGCGACTTTGATGACGCGATGATCCGCGTCAAGCAAGTCTCGCAAGAGCTGGGCATCTATCTGGTCAACAGCGTGAATCCCTTCCGCTTGGAAGGTCAAAAAACGATCATGTTCCGGATCCTCGAAGCCCTTCGCTGGGAAGTGCCTGATTGGATCGTCGTCCCCGGCGGCAACCTCGGCAACAGCAGCGCGTTTGGCAAGGCGTTCAGTGAACTGAAGGCCCTCGGCTTGATCGACCGCATGCCACGTTTGGCCGTCATCAACGCCTCGGGTGCGGACACGCTGTACGAATTGGTGGAACGTCGCGGCGTCCGCTGGAACGGTGGACATGTGAACATGGATCCGATTCGCGAGTACAACGACTTGATGGACCGCGAGGGCAAAAAGGCCGATACGATCGCCAGTGCAATCGAAATCAATCGCCCTGTGAACCTGAAAAAGTGCTTGCGGGCACTGGACACGATGGACGGTGTCGTTCGCCAGGTCAGCGACCAAGAGATCCTCGACGCCAAAGCCAAGGTCGGTGCCGGTGGATTCGGTTGCGAACCCGCCTCCGCGGCAAGTGTTGCCGGCGCCAAATTGCTCCGCCGCGAAGGCGTGATTGCACCAAGCGACCGTGTTGTGTGCATTTTGACCGGGCATGAACTAAAAGATCCGACCGCCACGGTCGCCTACCACACCACCGACCAAGAAGTGTTCAATAAAACACTAGGTAGCCGCGGGGTGACCAAGGCAAGCCATGCGAACCGAGCGGTCGCCGTGCCGAACGAATTGGACGACATTATCAAAGCGATTCAGCTGTATTCGTAGATCCGTGGCGGCACGGATTACGTTGGCTTGAGCTGCTATTAAGCAGTCAGACGCAAGACGCCCGGTTCGATTCGAACGTTCTGCGCGCTGCGAACGGACGGCTCAAGGTCGGTGACTAGGCAGATCTGCAGGAGACTGGCGGTTTATCAGCCGTTTTTGGCCAACGCGGTGAAGCATTTTTGATTACGAAAAGGATGCTCTCGGCGGCTAAAGCCTGTACACCAACGGCTCGGACCGAGAATGTTGGTGTCCAGGCTTTAGCCGCCATGTCACTGGTTCCGCGATTTTCCGCTTATCTAGCTTTGTAGCGTCTCGTTTTGGCGATCGCCACGGTTCCGTCACCATCCAGCCCGCACTAGCGTCCAAACGCAACGCTGTGAAGCATTTTCTCTTATAGAATTTGCACTGATTTAGCGTAGCGGAAGTCGTCAAGACTTTCGTTTCGATGACGTATGCCCCCGAAACTCTTGACGAGTTCCGCTACAGGAAATACTTCACAGCGTTCGCCCAAACGGCTAATCGACGAGTGGTGGTGCCGTACGAAATCAGCAGTCTCCAATGATATTGGAGAGGCGACAATGAAGTAGTGCAACCGAAAAACTAAACCAGCCTGAAGACTTAGCAACTCAGGCTTCGGCTGCGGTCGCTCAAATGTGGATGGCACATGTCGCAGCGATGTTGGCTTTGAATCGTAGTCACTCACGTCCCCAAGGTTCGCGAAACCAAAGCCGACTTCCGGAAGTCACCTTATCTTCATCGTAATCGCCGCATCTCGACGACGCGCCGCCGCCCCGGTGACGGTCTCTGTACGCGTCTCGGCTTTTCAAAATCTTTTCAAGCGATGCGGCAAGCCGCGTCCACTTGCTTTTCGCAAAACCGTTACGATAAAACTCTGCCCGTCCCCACCCACCGCCACACTTTGACTTGCGCCCCCCTATGAAAACGGTTCTAGCTTTCGATCAAGGCACTACCAGCTCGCGTGCGATCGTCTTTGATCACTCCGGCACGATCCTTGGCACCGCACAACGCGAGTTTACTCAGCATTACCCACAATCGGGCTGGGTCGAACATGATGCAAACGAGATCTGGGAATCGCAGCTCGCGGTGGGACGCGAGGTGATCCAGCAGTGCAAGTTAGCCCCCAGCGAAATTGCGGCGATTGGCATCACCAATCAACGTGAAACGACGCTGCTATGGGACCGGACGACGGGCGAGCCGATTCACAACGCGATCGTTTGGCAAGACCGACGCACCGCCGAATTTTGTGACTCGCTACGCGAAGCGGGACACCTCGAAATGATCGCCCAAAAAACTGGCCTGCTGATCGACGCCTATTTTTGCGCGACCAAATTGCGATGGTTGCTGGACAATGTCGACGGAGCTCGAGAGCGTGCTGACCGCGGCGAATTGGCGTTTGGAACGATCGACAGCTGGCTGTTCTGGAAACTGACCGGCGGCCGCGTGCACGCGACCGATGTCAGCAACGCATCACGAACGATGCTGTTTGACATCAACACGCACACCTGGGATGACGAGCTTCTGGAACTGCTGAAAATCCCCCGCAGCGTTCTCCCTGAGGTGCTACCGTCGAGCCATCTGTATGGCGAAACCGACCCCGAACTGTTTGGCGGTGCGATCCCGCTTGGCGGTGCTGCGGGCGATCAGCAGTCGGCGCTGTTTGGACAAAACTGCACTCAAGTCGGGATGGCGAAAAACACCTACGGCACCGGCTGTTTCATGCTGATGAACATCGGTGAAAAACCGTGGGCATCCAAATGCAAACTGCTCACCACCGTTGCGTGCACTGCCGGAGAGCATCGTCAGTACGCACTGGAGGGCAGCATCTTCATTGCCGGCGCGATCGTCCAGTGGTTGCGGGATGGACTTGGGATCATCGAATCCTCTTCGGAAATTGAACCGCTAGCGGCCAGCGTGACCGATTCAGACGGTGTTTATCTAGTACCTGCATTTGCAGGGCTCGGGGCACCGCACTGGGACGCGTACGCTCGCGGAACAATCGTGGGGCTGACGCGGGGAACCACGCGAGCCCATATCGCGCGGGCCGCGTTAGAAGGAATTGCCTTTCAAGTCGCCGACGTGCTCGATGCAATGCAACAAGACGCAGGCACTAAGATCGCAGAACTTCGTGTCGACGGTGGCGCGGCGGCCAATGATCTGCTGATGCAGTTCCAAGCCGATATCATGCAAATCCCCGTCGTCCGTCCCAAGGTGCTCGAAACCACCGCACTCGGAGCCGCCTACCTTGCAGGACTAGCCAGCGGATTTTGGAAAGATCTCGACGACATTGCGGACGTCTGGCAAACCGAGCGAGTGTTTACACCCTCGATGCCCCCAGAGGAAGCGAAACATCGTCGCGACCGTTGGGCCGACGCACTCGGGCGGGCGAGATCATGGGAGCAACATTGATGGATTTTCATGGCAACACTCCGGCGGGCACGGCACCGGCGGGCATGAATCGCGACAATGCGATCAAACGATTACACCAGCGTCAATCTCCATGGGATATCCTGATCATCGGCGGCGGTGCGACCGGAATCGGGATCGCCATGGACGCTGCTTCGCGTGGGCTAGACGTCCTGCTGCTTGAACAAGCCGACTTTGGCAAAGGCACGTCCAGCCGAAGCACCAAACTGGTCCACGGCGGAGTCAGGTACCTCGAACAAGGAAACATTACGCTGGTGCGAGACGCGCTGCGTGAACGAAGCTTGCTGCGAGCCAACGCACCACACCTTGTCCACGACATGCCGTTTTTGATCCCCTGCAAAAATCGCTGGGAGCGTTTCTTTTATGGCGTCGGACTGAAAGTCTATGATTTCCTTGCCGCTGGCAACAATTTTGGCCGCTCGCATGGCGTGTCCAACAAAGAAACGCTGACCCATATTCCTGTCCTCAAGTCCACCGCGTCCAAAGGGGGCGTGATTTATCACGATGGCCAATTCGATGACACACGGCTGCTGATCAACATGGCGACCACGGCGACCGACCATGGTGCCTGCCTGATCAATTACGCCTCCGTGGACGCCTTGACCAAAGATTCGATGGGCGACCTCGACGGCGTCATCGCCAAGGACCATGAATCCGGCGATCAGTGGACGATCCGGGCCAAGTGTATCGTCAACGCAGCCGGCCCTTTTTGTGACAGTATTCGAGCATTGGACGACGCCGGTGATGAAAAGATGTTGTCGACCAGCCAAGGCGTCCACATCGTCTTGCCTCGTCACTTCTTTCCCGGTGACACGGCAATGATTGTCCCCAAAACGTCCGATGGACGTGTGATTTTCATCATCCCGTGGCATGATCACGCCGTGATCGGGACAACCGATACCCCGATCGAAACGCCGACGTTGGAACCGACGGCCAAAGCCGAAGAAATCCAATTCTTGCTCGACACCACTGCCGAATACTTGTCCGACGCTCCGACCCATAACGATATCCTCAGCGTCTTTGTCGGCATCCGGCCGCTGGTCAAAGGCGACAAGTCGGCGCGAACCGCATCGCTTTCACGCGATCACACGATCCGTGTCTCGACCTCAGGACTGGTGACCATCACCGGCGGCAAATGGACGACCGTGCGAAAGATGGCCGAAGACTGTGTCGACCGCGTCGTTCGCGAGAAATACCTTTCGGCGAAACCGTGTATCACCCAGTCGATGCACTTGCATGGCTTTATCGAATCATCCAATGTCAGATCGGATTCGCGTTCCTATTACGGATCGGACCTAGAATCGATCGAACAACTGGAAAGCGAATCCCCCGATCTTGGCAAACTGCTGCACACTTCGCTGACGATCCGTGGCTCGGATGTGGTGTGGGCAGTGCGCCATGAAATGGCTCGCACGATCGAAGACGTGTTGGCACGACGAACACGCTCGTTGTTCCTAAACGCTCAAGCGGCACTGGACATCGCATACGAGGTCGCACAACTGATGGCGACGGAGCTGAATCGCGACCAAGCGTGGATCGACGAGCAACTCCGCGACTTTCGCAGCGTGGCTCAGCACTACCTGCCAAAGAAGAGCCGATAAACCAAACACTGGCGACAGGCTGAGAAGCCTACCCCACTTTTCTCTACAGCGTCTTTAGATACTCCAGCACGGCGGTCTTTTCCGCTTCGCTGAGTTCGTCGGGATAAGTGTGCCCGGAATTGCTTTTGCCAAAGCGACGGGTGTCGAAATAACTGCGACGTATTGCGACGTCGGGCTCCGTGACCGGCATCTTTTCAGCCAACTCGATCGTCAGCCCCATTCGCTGCTCATCCATCACTTCGCTCACCGTTCGCCACACGGTCGGCCGCTCGCTCGGGTGCAACACATGCCACAACGTTGGCACACTGCCGTTATGAAAATACGGAGCACTCGCCCAAACACCGTCCAGCGGCGGTGCGACATAGCCGTCCAGTTCGACAATCGTCTGCTGCGGGTCGTCTTCGCCCGCATGAGCAAACCAACTCCTTGCATACTTGGCCCGTCCCGCTTCGGTCAACGCTTCGGCGCGGACTGGGTCGGTGCCAATCTCATCCAGTGGAATCCGGCGGTTGGGGTACTCGGAATCATCACCGTACGTGCCATGACATTCGGCACAATTGCGATCAAACACACCTTTGCCAACCGACACAAGCTCGTCGTCGATCGCTCCGTCGTATTTGGGCGGACGCAGCGATGACATGTAGGCATAGACGTCACGAAAGTCATCTTCGTGCTCACGAAAAAATCCGGGTCCGTTCTCAGGCACAAGCATGAACTGCATCAAACCACGATGTCCTTTTTGAGCAAAGCCATCGATGTAAATGTACGGACGCTTGTAGAAATGCCACCATGGCGGCGCGTCCATGTCATGATGCACAAACGGCACCGGAGGACGATTCACCACGTTGAGCTGTTCGTCTCGTTGGTGCATCAGCCCCATCCCAAAGACCACCGCATTGGTCGTCCCATGAGTGGTCCCCAATGGAATGAACAGCGACCCTAAATCCATTCGCGACATGGGTTCGCCGATGCGAAACTTGGTTCGCCGAACTTCCTCGGTCATCGTTTGCAGCGCGAACCGATTGTTCGGAGCTCCGGGGGTCGGTTTGCCATACACACTACCGCCGTGACATGAAAAACAGTTCATCGTCCACTGGCCATCGTCACCGACGACGTACTGCAGCGGTTTGCCGGAATCATCACCTGGCCGCGTGGTCAGCCCATAACGCGAAAACGTCATTTCTCGCCGCTGCTCGGGAGTTGCTTTTTCCGCTTCACTCCGCAGCGGTTCAGGCCAACTCTGCCACACGTTGTCGATCACCCGCTGATGAAAATCACTCGGCAAAAGCGGCGTTTCGGTCAACAAACGGTAGCCGCGTGCGATCGCATTCGTATCCTCCGCGTTGGCCGCAGCAGCAACGACGCACGCCAGAAACACAAAAACGATATTGAGAGTTTTTTGACACATGAACTTATTATACCGCCGCGACAACACGTGTAGACCGATAAACCGTCTTACCGCAAACCAATGTCGAATCCAACCGACAACCATCAGGAACACCCGACGAAAGGGCTAGAAAAAGGGCGGTTAGAACCTGCAGGAACGGACGCGCCCCGCAAGTTTCGACACTCCCATGCGCAACGCCTGTGGAGGCTTGCATTAAAATGGTACCTACCAGCGGTGGATGATGGTGTCGCGATCGCACTACGCGTCAATCGATTGACCTTCATGCTTGGCAGACAAATCCCTCGAAAGGTCAACCGACCATGAACATTGGCATCGACCCCAAAGTCGATTTTGCGTTCAAGAAGCTTCTCGGTAGTCGAGAGCATCCTGAGATCACGCTTCATTTTTTGAACTCGGTCTTAGCCGGTGATCCTGTGATTGAGAGCGTTGAAATCCTCAATCCTTTCAATGAGAAAGACTTCGACGATGATAAACTCTCGATCCTGGATGTGAAGGCGACTGACGACCGTGGACGATTGCTCGACATCGAGATGCAAACGAGCCTTCCCGGCGAGCTTGCCAATCGATTGATCTACTACGCGGCATCGCAATATGTTGGCCAACTTCGCGAAGGCGACCGCTACGGAAGCCTCATGCCATCGCTCGGTATTAGCGTGCTCAACGGCGTCCTATTTCCTCAGGTCCCGGAATTTTGTCTGGATTTCCGAATGCGTTGCCAAAACCCGGAGTTAACTCTGTCTGATGCCTTACAAGTCCATCTTTTAGAGTTGCCGAAGTACACCCCACCTAGCGATAATACAGTCATCGATGACCCACGTGAGCAATGGGCTTATTTTTTCCGACGGGCGGCAACGCTGGAGCGAGAGGAATTGATCTCTCGTCTAGCGGCTCCCATTTTCACCGAAGCGACGAGAGTCCTTGAGATGATTTCCAAAACCCCCGAAGACCGCGAAATTTACGAATCGCGTTTGAAGCTCCAACGAGACGAGCAATCCCGCCTAGAAGCCGCCGAGGCACGTGGCGAAGCTCGTGGTGAAGCACGTGGTCGAGTTCGTATGTTGGAAGGTCTCCTGGGTCTCGATACACCTGCGAATTTCGATTCTTTGACGCTTGAAGAACTAGCTTCCCGAGAGCAGTCGCTTCAACGACAGCTTCGAGAACGTGGAATCGGCTAACTCAGCAGCACCGTTTCTACACGCACCAAAACCAACAGGGACACAGCATCTCTTGTGTTTGTGTCGCAAGATTGAACGAATGAGATCAAATGGGTCAAACCTCTTTTTGAGATCAAATGGGTCAAACCTCTTTTTAGTCAACTGGGGCACAGCACCTTTCCTAAATGTGTCGCGAGACTGAAAAAGGGCGTGGTCGACATTTTGGAATCGGTGGAATCGGCTGCCCGCGTGAACTTGTGCCGATAACTGCCCATCGAGGCAAGGCGAAGCGGAAAGCGGCTTGTTTGGTTTTCGCGATCACATTTTCTAACCTTTCATTTTCTAACCTGGCTTCTTCTTTTTTCACTGATATGTGTCATCTCGATTGCGGACTCGATCGGAGTGACAGTGCCGCGTCAGAGAAGCAGCGTGCATTTGCCCCTGAGTAGCGGACTGCGAACGAAGAAGGTTAGAAAATGGGAGGTTAGAAAATCAAAGCTCGGATGCGCCCCGCAAATTTCGACACTCCCGTGTCAATGAGCCATTGCCAGAAAGCGAGTTGAAAGCGAGCCGAATCTGTGCGAACCGCGGTGCACCGTTGGGTGATGAAGGCTGGGTCGAACCGATTGCCAGGCGACTCAATTTGGAATCAACGATGCGGTAAAGAGGTCGTCCGAGAGTTCGACCATTGCCAATAAACGCAAAAAGAGGTTTGACCCCTTTACTTCCTTGACCCCTTTACTTCCTCTGGGTCAAACCTCTTTTTAGTCAACTGGGGCACAGCACCTTTCCCAAATGTGTTGCAAGACTGGAAAAGGGCGTGGTCAAAATTTGGAATCGGTGGAATCGGTTGCCTGCGTGAACTTGTGCCGATAATTACTCCACCAGGTCGAGCCTAAGCGGAAAGCAGTTTGCACGTTTTTTACGATCCAATATTTTAACCTACCATTTTCTAACCCTGCTTTCCTTTTCCGATAACGGATGCCACCTCGATTGCGGACTCGATCGGAGTGACAGTGCCGCGTCAGAGAGGCAGCGTGCGTCTGCCCATGACTGGAGGACTGTGGACGAAGAAGGTTAGAAAATGGGAGGTTAGAAAATCAAAGCTCGGATGCGTCTCGCATGTCTCGACAGTCCCGTGAGCAACGCTAGTGGAGGCAATCGTAAACATGGGGCCCGCAATCGCATCATTCAATCAGAGGGGCAAACCCCTTTCATTGTTCGAAGTTGTTGCCTCCACGGCTTCCAAACCGGGGCTCTCGTGTCAATGAGCCATTGTCGGAAAGCGAGTTGAAAGCGATTCGAATCTGTGCGAATCGCGGTGCACCGTTGGGTGATGAAGGCTGGGTCGAATCGATTGCCAGGCGACTCAATTTGGAATCAACGATGCGGTAAAGAGGTCGTCCGAGAGTTCGACCATTGCCAACAAACACAAAAAGAGGTTTGACCCCTTTGTTTCCCAAAAAGAGGTTTGACCCCTTTGTTTCCCCATGACTAGCGGACTGTGGACGAAGAAGGTTAGAAAATGGGAGGTTAGAAAATGCAGGAACGGATGCTTCTCGCAAGTCTCGACAGTCCCGTGCGCAACGCTAGTGGAGGCATTCGTAAACATGGGGCCCGCAATCGCATCATTCAATCAGAGGGGCAAACCTCTTTCATTGTTCGAAGTTGTTGCATCCACGGCCCATCCCACGGTTTCCAAACTGGGTCTCTCGTGTCAATGAACCATTGTCAGAAAGCGATTCGAATCTGTGCGAATCGCGGTGCACCGTTGGGTGATGAAGGCTGGATCGACTCGATTGTCAGGCGACTCAATCTAGAATCAACGATGCGGCCAAGAGTTCGTCCACGAGTTCGACCATTGCCAAAAAACATATTGAAGGGCATCTGAACGCAGCATGAAGAATCGGAACGGTTTATGATCAGCTAAGCACGTCTAACGAACACCTCGTCCCTCTGCGTTCAGGTACACCTCCATGGCAATGATTTTTCGAATTCATTCTTCACTAGTTGGAACCGCCGCGGCATTGTTGATCCTTACAACGATTGCACCTTGCAACGCTGAGACACCGGAAATTGTGGTGATAAGTAGTGCAGAAAGCTCGCAAGTACGTTCAATAGATAAATTGCTTCAAGTTTCGTATGGGTATAACTATGAGGCGATTTCAATGGTTTGCAACATAATTAAAGAGTGGCGAGACCCTAACGGAATCGAAGATTATCGGTTTGATCCTTCCTTTTTGGAAAGTCCAAATGTTGTTCTGCTGATATTCGATTTGGATGTTGGTACTGTCGGGCCGGATCAGGCCGCCGCAATAAATAAGTTCGTAAATAGTCCTCGAACGATTATTGGAATTGGCAACGGACTGAAGAAGGTATCCGCTATCGACCAACACCGGCCCCAAAGGATTGACCAGACCAAATCGATTGACCTGGGTGCCGTTTGTTTTGGATACGCTGGTTCTCGCAAAGGGCAGCGCACTACCCAAATATTCTTTGAAAGTGGTGTCTCAGTCGGTTTAAGCAAGCCACTCAGATTCCCCAGTTCCAAAGTCGACTTGCCCGTCGCTTTATCCGGAACTGCAAAATTGACCTCTACGGCAATTCCAATCGCTCGGACAAGCACAGGAATTCCAGTGATTTGGGCATACTTGCGACCCTCAGGGGGCTGGTCGTATTTTCTCGATATCGACGATAAATCGAACATTGAGTTCCCAGCGATCCGCGAATTGCTGGAATCCATAATCTCCAGTTGCTTGGAAACATCAGCGTTGCCGGAGCGAGAAAAGGCAAATTCGGACTAAGGGGAATTCTCCGGGGGAGGAATCAGCAAAAGCAGTCAACGGAGTGCGCCACCAACACGCGGCAACTACAGGTTGCATCGGTGAGAAACGATGTCACTATAGCCCGCCGCGCGGCAGTCTTTCTTTTCCGACCACGCGGATGGATAACGCCCTTTTGACGTGCGACGACAGCAACAGGAAACGCTTCTAGACATAGCCTATCGTTGGCTTACCAAGGCTGACTTGGACACAAATGACGTGTGAATGCCGGAGCGGCGGACGCGATTGAAACGTGCATCGCCTGCCAATGCGGATGTAAAAAGGCTACCGCTTGCGTCGCTCCGGCATGCGTTTGCGTCCTTAATCCGGCCTACGGCTTTGCAGTGGCGACGGAGACACCGCCGAATGAGTGGACCTGAAATGCGGAACCGAGCTGTTTTTGCAACTTTCGAGCGGGCCGTCGCGAGAGCACCACTTCGGGGGCAATCGCTAAAATACCGTGCAGCGGCTGATTGCTGACAATTTCGACCGCCAAATCGTCACGAATTGCGTACGGGCCATCAACAACGTATCGCAGGTATTCGCCATGCTCAAAGCGCTGATGCGGCTCGCGGAGCATGCTCTGCTCGATCAAGCCAGGATCAAGAAAAACGACCGATCCGTTGGACGCGACATTATTGACATGAGCAATTGCGTCTCGCCAATTTTCACCTCGATGCACGAGCCACTCACCGCGACTTAGCCGCGCGGCCGTCCCCTGCGACTGCATCAATAAGCCTAGCAGCAGCACCATCAGTGTCCCGGCTGTGACCGATTGAACGGCGGTATTGCGTTCAATTGAAAACGCTTTCGATGCCTCAGCAATCGCGGCACCAAAAAACCATGCTAGCAGCGGTAGCGATGCGACCAAATAGCGTCGATGCCAAAGTGCAGCAAACTCGAAATAGGCCACGCCCCAAAAACAAAGAGCACTGACGACCGCAATCGCAACCAACGCGAACATCAACGTGACGGGCTCGCGTGATTGCCAGCCACCACTGCTCTGTTGCCTCACAAATCGCTGCCACAAGAACCCAGCAGTCCACACCAAAAACGGTACGACGACGAGGTACGTCCAGGGCCAAAGGTGTAGGACCTGTTTTAGCGAAGTCGCCGAGGCGAAACTGGCCCACATCTTTCGCTCATTCCACACCTCAAGCCCACCACTTGCCACCAACGACAACGCCACCACTGCAAAGGCAGCAACAAACGGCAGATCCCATTTCGACAAACGCAGTGTGGCGTGCCAATCGGCGCATCCCCATCGCACCAGCACCGCGACGACCAACCATCCCAAAACTCCGAGCGAAGTAATTTGACACAGCCCCGCCACCCCGATAGCAACACCAAGCCCCACCCACTGCAGCGAACGTCGACCGTCGGCGGGTGACATGCTCCACAACCGAGACGCGAACCCGCACGCAATCGCCGAGGCAAAGATCACGGCGGCGTAGGGGCGAAGTTCGGTGCCGAAAAAAATCGAGTTCGACTCGACCGCCAACACCAAACCGGCGGCAATGCCACCAACGAGCGAACGGTGGAATTTTGCCACCGCAATAAAGACGCAACTGCATGCCACTGCAACGGCCAATACGCTGCTGAGCCGCATCGCGATCTCGCTGCTGCCGACAAGCTGTTTCCAACCCCAAAGCCACTGGAAATAGAACGGCTGTTGATGGCCAAACGCCGACCGCGTCGTCACATTGGCAAACGAATCGTTCACGGTCCAGGCCGTATGCAATTCATCCACCCAAAAACTTTCCTCCGACGCAGGAAGTCGCAAACCGCAAGCAATCACAAAAATCACTGCGGCAATCACCCACAACGTCGACCGCTTCGGACAGACATCGCTCATGCCTTGGCATCAACCAGACGAGCGAAAATGTCACGCATTTGACGGATGTGATCCGAGTGAATGTCGAGATGCGTGACAAAGCGAATCGCTTGGTCACTGATCGCAAAACAACGCACACCGTGCTCTTCCAGTTTCGCCACCCATTCGTTGGCACTTCCAAGATTCGCTGCGATCTCGACGGCAACGATATTGGAGTCGATACTATTTCCCCGAATTGAAAACCCTTCGTGCGACCGGAACACGTCACCGAGCTGTTTGGCGTGCTCGTGATCTTCACCCAGTCGGCCTCGATGGTTTTCGATCGCGTACAAGGCACCGGCGGCGATGATGCCGGCTTGTCGCATCCCGCCACCAAACAGTTTTCGCGTCCGACGTGCTTGTTCGATAAAATCGCGGCTGCCGACCAAGGCCGAGCCGACGGGGGCTCCGAGTCCTTTGCTAAAACAAACGCTGACGGAATCAAACGGCGCGGCGAGCTCGGCTTCGCTGATTCCCGTGGCGGCCGCGGCGTTCCACAGCCGAGCTCCATCGAGATGGGTCGCCACCCCTTCGGACTTCGCCCATTGGCACGACTCGATGACGTCGGCCTGAGGCAAAATCCGGCCGCCGCCGCGATTGTGAGTGTTCTCCAAACAGAGCAGCCGCGTATGAACGAAGTGGTCGTTATGGGCACGGACCTGGCCACGCAGATGCTCGATTTTCAGCACCCCGCCCTGCCCCGGGATCGTTTTCGCCACCAAACCCGACAGCGAGGCAAACGCTCCCTGTTCATACTGATAAATGTGGCAATCTTGCTCGCAAATAAACTCGCTGCCGCGATCACAATGGACTCGCACGGCGACTTGGTTGGTCATCGAGCCGCTGGGCATAAATGCGGCGGCTTCTTTGCCGAGGATTTCTGCGGTTAAATGCTCCAGCCGCTCCACAGTGGGGTCAATATCGATGACCGCGTCACCGACTTCGGCTTCGGCCATCGCTTTCCGCATCGCGGGCGTGGGCTTGGTCAAAGTGTCGCTACGTAGGTCGATTTCTTGACGCATTGTGGATAATTCGAGGGGGCTGCGGCTAAACAAAACGCATTGTATCGGCTTATGATACCGTTGGGAGAGGCTTGCCCGCCTGTCTACGCATTCCGCCTGTCTACGAAACTGAACGAAGCCTGCGAATAAGCAAACCATGACCGTATCGAATCCATCCAGCTCAAACCTCCCAACGCTCCAGATCCAGCGAGTGGATGCTCGCGAGGGCTCGGCGGACATTTTGCTTCAGCTGCGTCGAAAACTCAGTCCCGCAGGCGATGTCGTCAGCCCCCGAGGCCGGGCGCTGACCGAAAAGGTGTTTGGCAAACCGTTGACGCCCGTGGAAGTGGTCCAGACGATTTGCAATGACGTCCAAACCGAAGGCACCGCGGCGCTACTGCGGTACTGTCAAGCACTCGACAATGCCGAGCTTTCGGCCGCCGAGCTTCGCGTCCCCGCCGAGGCACTTGAGCAGGCTCACGCCGCGGCGGATCCAAAATTGATCGAATCGATTCGCCGGATTCGTGACAACATCACCGAATTCCAATCAGCGATCCTGCACCAAGATGTCACCATCGAGCCTCGCGCGGGCGTCCGTTTGACTCAGCGTTATGTGCCGCTTGAACGCATCGGCGTGTGCGTTCCCGGCGGTGCTGCCGCCTACCCATCGACCGTGCTGATGACGGTCGTTCCGGCCCAGGTCGCTGGGGTGAAACAGATCGCCGTGGTCGCTCCGCCAACCAAGTTTGGTGCGTACAACACCGACATGTTGGCGACGTGCCACGAGCTAGGTGTCAGCGAAGTTTATCGCATGGGCGGCGCACAAGCGGTCGCAGCAATGGCGTACGGCTGCGACTGCATCGAGCCGGTTCACAAGATCGTCGGTCCCGGCAACCTGTTTGTCGCACTGGCGAAGAAGCATGTGTTTGGAACGGTCGACATCGATTCGTTCGCGGGCCCGAGCGAAGTGATCGTGATCGCCGATGGCACCGCCCGCGCCGACTACATCGCCGCCGACTTGTTGGCGCAAGCTGAACACTCACCGGGGTCCGCGATCCTGATCACTTGGGACGAAACGCTGATCGACGCGGTTCACGACGAGTTGGCGAAGCAAGTGGTCCAGCTCGAACGCAACGAATTGACTGTGGAGAGTCTCGAAGCCTTTGGCGCGTTGATCCTGGTTCGCGATGAACAACAAGCGTGTGAACTGACCGACGATTTTGCTCCCGAGCATTTGCATATCGAAACCGCAAACCCACGCGACCAAATCGCCAAGATTCGCAACAGCGGCGCAGCGTTCTTGGGCCACCATACACCGGTGGCACTGGGCGACTACGCAGCCGGGCCGAGCCATGTGTTGCCGACCGGAGGGACTTGCACTTGGGCAGCCGGATTGTCGAGCAACAGTTTCTTGCGAAGCGGCAGTATTACCGAGTTCGATGAACCTGCACTGAAACAAATCGCTCCTGATGTCGAGCGACTTGCCGAGAAAGAAGGGCTGACCGCTCACGCCCGCAGCGTCTCGATCCGGCGTTGAGCAATCAGCTGGAGACGTATAATCAATGACTGAACCATTGCCCCGTGCTAGATTTTGCAAAAGGTCCCGCATAAAGGATCTTTAGCAAGATCCACTACGCCAGTTATTTGTTTCGCATCCAGTGCGAAGGTTCCAAACACGAAAACAAAAACATGTCCACCGCCAAAAGCTTCGATGAAACGCCATCTTCGATGACGCCGGCTGAGTTTTTGGTTTGGGAGCGGGGGCAAGTGGAGAGACATGAATACACCGGCGGCAAGGTTTATCTTCAATCCGGTGCAAGCCGCCAACATAACCGAATCGTATCGAACTTGATCCGACGACTGGACGAAAAGCTCGAAGATCGTCCCTGTGACGTTTACGCAAACGACCTACGCTTGTGGATCAACGCGGCACAATCCTATTACTATCCTGATGTGCTTGCGATTTGTGGCGAAGCGGAGTCGGCCGATGACACGTTTGATACGCTGATCAACCCACAATTGGTAATCGAAATCTACAGCCAATCGACTCGTGGCGTTGACGACATTATCAAACGTCGACATTACCGGACGGTTCCGTCGATTCGTGAATACGTTTACATCGATCAATATGCAATTGCGGTGGAACGACTCCGAAAATTGGACGACGAACACTGGGAATCGGTATTGTTTGAATCGATGGATCAAACGTTTGAACTATCCAGTATCGGATGCCAATTGAGTGTCGCCGACATTTATCGCCGCGTTGAATTTAACCATCCCGAGCCACCTTCTAGCTGAAACGAATTAAGAAGTGCCCGAGTCATCGTTCTTCCGTCCTGCCCTTGCCAAAATGCAGCCCTACACGCCGGGTGAACAGCCTGCGCCGGGCAAAACGGTCAAGCTGAACACCAACGAAAACCCCTACCCGCCACCCAAGGCGGTGGTCGAGGCGATTCAGCATGCGGCCACCGGTGCAATCAACCGTTACCCCGACCCGGTGGCGACCGCGTTTCGCCGGGCGGCTGCTAACGCGTTGGGGTTACCCGGTCCCGAATGGATCCTGGCGGGCAATGGCAGTGACGAGATCCTGACGATGTTGGTTCGTGGCTTTGTCGGTGAAGGGCAACGATTGCGACTGCCCTACCCCAGCTACATCCTGTACCGCACATTGGCGGACATCCAAGGTGCCGATTGGGAGCAGGTTGCGTTTGAAGACGGTTGGAAATTGCCGGCCGCGTTCGGGGAAACGGCAGACAACGTTCGTTTGGTTTTCTTGCCTAATCCGAACAGCCCCAGCGGCACCGTGGTCCCGCCTGAGGAAATTGAGCAACTCGCCTCAACGATGACCTGCCCGTTGGTCGTTGATGAAGCGTATGCGGACTTTGCCGAAACGAATTGCTTGGACCTAGTCCAAAAACACGAAAACATCCTTGTAACCCGCACGCTCAGCAAATCTTACGGGTTGGCTGGGATTCGGTTTGGTTTCCTAGTCGCTCAACCGCATGTGATCGCCGAGCTTGCCAAGATCAAAGACAGTTACAACTGTGACATGATTTCGATCGCCGCAGCCACCGCCGCGATGGGTTGCCAAGACTGGTTGGCGGATGTGGTTGCCAAGATGAACGCGACGCGATCGCGACTTGCCGAACGACTGGCAACACTCGGGTTCAACGTCACGCCGTCGCAAGCGAACTTTGTTTGGTGCCAACACCCCAGCGGTGACCACCAAGGGATGTACGAATTTTTGAAGAAGAATCAAATCCTGGTTCGCTTCATGAAATTTCCTGAGTGGGGTGACGGACTGCGGATCTCGGTCGGAACCGATGAACAAATTGATGTCTGCTTGATGTTGCTCGAAAACTACTTGAAGAAAAACGCATGACACGCACCGCAACGATCGCTCGCAAAACGGGCGAAACCGATATCCAATTGACGCTGAACCTTGACGGTGATGGCGGCGGCACACGCTCATCCGGGATCGGTTTCCTTGATCACATGCTCGATCTATTGGCGAAACATGCGTTGATTGATTTGGACGTCAAGGCGAAAGGCGATCTGCATGTCGACGATCATCACACCGCCGAAGATATCGGCATCGCACTTGGCCAAGCGATGCACGAAGCGCTGGGCAACCGAGCGGGAATCCGACGCTATGGGCACTTCACACTGCCGATGGACGAATGCTTGGTAACCGCCGCAGTGGATCTCGGTGGTCGTTACGCGTTTGAATACCACGCACCGATTGCTGCGAGCAAGATCGGTACGTTCGACAGCGAATTGGTGGAACATTTCTGGCAATCGTTTGCGGCGAATTCGCATAGCAATCTGCACGTCGTGTTGCACCACGGCCGCAACGCGCACCACATCGCCGAGTGTGTTTTTAAAGCGACCGCACGTGCAATCCGAATGGCGGCTGAAAGTGACCCACGAAGCGATGCGATCCCAAGCACCAAAGGTGTGCTGTAGCGACGGATCGATCAAAACCGGTGCCCCGAGACGCGATTCGATTAGGTGAGTAATGGAATTTATCTGGAATGATGGCGGACGGGCAGCCAGCGGGTTTGTGGGACTGACCGGCGACTGCGTCACTCGTTCGATCGCGATCGCCACGGGAACAAGTTACCGCGACGTCTATCGCGAACTCGGCGAGGTGAGCAACAAAACCCCTCGCAATGGAGTCTGCACCCATCATAGCGAGGCTTACTTAAAACAGCTGCGTTGGCAATACACACCGGGCCGCGGACAGCGGTTCCTTGCCGACTCGCTGCCCAAAGGTGTCGTAGTGGTTCATTTGGAAATGCCCACGCGACGACGTCACGGTCACTTCTGTACCGTGATTGATCACGTGATCCATGACACGTGGAACCCCAGCGAAGAACCCGACTATCAAATCGTGGGTTACTGGACGTGTGCGGCGGCCGCAAGCGAAACCCCCCTGCCCTGCCCTGCACCAGGGTCGTCACAAAATGCCGAGCAGGTGACGACGCAAAAGGAATTCGACAAGATCCTGCATCGGCTCCGCGCGTTGGACAGCACGGCCAACAACCACGCCAGCACCGAAGGCGAGAAACGCAATGCGTTGCGAATGATGCAGAACTTGATGCTGCGACACAACTTGTCGCGCGAAGACATCCGCGACGATGACAATGTCGAAAGCGTCTGCTTTACCCGTCGAGCGTGTCCGGTCAATGGACGCCGAGCCTGCGCGTGGGAAAAATGGCTAGCCGCCTACTTAGTCACAGAAATTTTCCCGATGACAGGCTGGTATTACGGAGTCAAAGGCAATCGGACCTTGTTTTGGTTCTACGGGCCGGTCGAGGACGTCCAGAACTGCATCACGCTGTTTCGCGAGCTGTTACTGACCATTGCGACAGCGGCCCAATTGCAATACGGCGGCCACTCGCGTGGCAGCGGAGCGTCGTACGCCGAAGGCTACGTTCGCGGTCTGCCACGCCACAATTCGCCTGACGAAGACGACGACACCCAACCGAGCGAAGTGGTCAGCGAAACCGCCCTCGTGCATGCTCGCACGATGGCGGTTCAAGACGCCGCACGAAAATGGCTCCGACTAGAATGCGGCGTCTCGATCGTGACGACGTACGGAAGCGGCCGCAATCAACACGATCCGGATGCGGCAGATCGAGGCAAGCGGCACGGCGCGAAACATGACGTCACCGCCGAGAACGGCCGCAAACGGCTTGGATTCTCCTAAGGCGGTTCATGCCGCTGGCCTTAGCAAGGCTAACCACCGCGGCAACGTCCTTTGAAAAACAGTCCAACGCCATAGACAAGTCGCTAGCGTCATAGCTGCTTCCTTATCACGAAAAACTTCGGTGCCCAAACATTCTCCTTTCGTTAAATGCTTCAGAGATAGGTTTGGCCGATCCAGTCGATAGACGAACGATCAACTGCTGCGATCGAAGGCTCGCAGCAACGCGGAGGCTACTTCGACTCACGTAACTTTTTTTAAATCGAAATTGTTTGATGTAGCCATACCTCATTCTCATCCTCCCGTTATACCGATCGGCTGGCAATAGCATCACGCAGGTCTACTTGTCGCAGGCCCGCGTTGCTGTGGCAGTTCTTCATAGGCGATGATTGCAAAAACTTCCCCAACCAGGTTACTTTCTCGAAAGGTAATCTCCAGAAGCCAATCGATCGGCCAGCCCCATCTTGGATCGTCGAATCGATCGATTCCCCGAAGGAATATCACTTCCATGACGAGTTGACATCAGAGCAAAAATGTCTCGATGATCGATGCTTGATCGAAAAGCTTTTAGTTTGATACAAAATACGTATCACCTAACTCGCAAATTGTTTAGGTAGATGGTTCTCGAAGTCGCATATTTGAAAAGCATATCACGAGCTAATCTGGCGTCGTAATCGCATACAGCTTATGCAAATCATCATCACGACTCTCATCATCTGGTTGTGCCATATTATCCTTTTATTACTCACCAGACAACTTTGTGTTGTTCAAGGATCGTTCGATAGACACCAAATTGTAAAATCAATTCAGACTTGACTTGTTGTTCGCTCCAGCCTTTCTTTTCCCCAAGATCAACGATTGCTTGTAAGCCATCATTCACCGCATAAGCATAGTCATCACCATGAACTACAGCCCCCTTTTCAATGTTCAATTTCATTGAAGTATTGCCAGCCATCAACACTTCCTCTGTCGCAGATACGCTTTCCCTAGGACGCGGAGAAAGCACAATTGCACCAGCAAACAATCTAGCGGTCACATCTTTACTAGCACCAACAGCAAACGCCTGGGTCGCAATGCTTGAGAATTGAAAAAGAGTGGTTTTCTACACGCGTCCACCCTGGTTTTTAAAACGGAAGCCTAATGGGAAATCGCATCAAGCTGATGCACCATCGCCAAAGTACTGAACGATGATGGCCCCCGACCCTGCCGTCGAAGAAAATTCTATTAACGACTAGACTGGCTTTCAAAAATCCAAGATTTTGCTAAGTCAACCGAGATTACATTAATGCCCAGGATATCCGCTGATATCGATAATACGATCTTGAAACACAAACCGTGTCTGCCCTGTACGTTTGGCATAGGCTTTTAACTGGTCTGCGACGAGCGTTGTAAGTGCTGCCCGTCGCACAAAATCTAAATCGCGAAAGTTTGTGCCAATGGGATCAAGTGATGTTGGAACCTTGGCATCAACGCTCGACGAGAAGTTGGGATCTCGCTGGTCAACAAACTCAACGTCGGAATTGGGTTGAACAGCATCAAAATTCAACGTATTTTCAGGATCAATTAATCGATCTTGATCACTCCGCCGGATCGCGAACGCAATCCCATTTGCCCCCTCTCGAATGACGCGGAAATCACCAAAAACAAACGTTGCAGCGCCGTTCAGCTTAGCACGAGAATCAATTAGCGGCGTCGCATTGACGATGCCGTTCTTAAGCTGCGTCGTCGGATCCGGCCCCGTAACATCGACATTCGTTCTGATATCAGTGAACCCTAATGCGCCAGGTGGTACTGCCGGGTCAGGAACATTGTATTGATCAAACTCTACGAGGTAGTGGTCTGTTCCGAGGATCGAAATTGTTTTTGGATTTACGCTTGTGCCGTGTGTATCCGCTGCAAACTGATCGACGTAGTCAATCACTATCTGAGACGGCCGAGCCCCCGCACCGATTGAGTAGTACTTGCTCGTGTCGGATCCAAAGATGTCCAAAGTTTCGTTCGAGGACAAAGCAACCCCGTCAAAAGCGACCTTTGTCTCCGCTGTCAAGAAATTGATATAGCCAGGGAACGGATCTCCGGCTGAAAAAGGCCCATCATTTAATGCAACCGTCGCGAATTCACTGGAGAAATTCACGTTGTCGGAAAAGATTCCACCTGAAAAAAATGCCCCAGTCCCCCCAGCTAGAGCACCAAGACTCAACGAGCTACTTCCTCCAAAAAAGCTAGCCGAACTGCTGCTCGACTCATCTGATAACGGCGAACCTCCACTACCACGGTTCATTGGTGTCGCTTGAACGAATTGTTCATCCTCCTCCCTCTCATTTGGCTGAAGTAATGGCTTTTCCATATTGCCATCGTCGTTGACCGACGCGCCGAGCGCAGCTGGTGTGGGTTGCTGTAGTACAGGTTCGGTCTGCATTGCAGCGGCTAAGCGAATCTCAAATGGTTTTAATTGCCAAGCAGTGCCGGACGAATCCACACGTCGAATCACTCCGCTGGAATCGACCGCAAACGTGTTCCCACCGGTCACCATCGATGCTTGGTGGACCATGGACTGGGCGACGACTTCCCCGTCGATAACCTCGAATACTCCTCCAGCCGGTTGTTTTTCTAACTGAACGATTGCTCTCTTTAGATCAAGCACCAAAGCACCACTGACGACTGTCAATTGGGTATCACCAGGATGTATTACTCTCGCTTCCCCCTTGGTAATATTTACACGCCATTGAAGGTCCACTTGCTCGATCGCAGCAGTCGTTGAAGCATTGAGGATAATGACGGGGCCATCGACGAGAATCATTGCCACCCTACTATCACTTCGCGTGCTGATCGTGTCTCCAGCTTTCAACCCGCCACCACGAATCACACGTAGCGACTGTTCGCCGCGTTGCAATATCACATCTCCAGAGCATAGTGTGACCGTACCTTGCCACGGTTCAGCATCTAGGCCATTCGCACCAAGATTGGAGACGAAGCACGCCAACACCGCGAACGCTACATACGCAATCATATTTAATGTTCGTAGGACCATAATTTTATCCTTGATGAGAGGGCCTGGTAGTTCAACCGTGTAGAGCTACAGTGTGAAAATCAGCTGCGTGCTGAAAATGTGTCGGGCATAGTCGTAGAACTGCACACCAAACAAGTTCTCAGTGTCCGATGAGTCGTTGTTGATGTACGTGTAGTCGAGACGAAGACTAACGGGTCGAACAAAATTTTTCTGCAATCCTGTACGAACTTCCAACCGATCATCGTCTCGGGGACGACCGAAAAAATCGAGGCTATTGGGATTGTCGTAGTCGTCCCAGACAAAGCGAACATCCAAGTCGGCAATCCAGCTATCGCAAAATGGCCGCTCGATTCGCCCGGTTACCATATTGGATGTACGGTCAAAGTCAGAGCCGTCCGCGTTCGTTTCAGCGTACTGGTAACCCGCATAGACTCTCCCATTTCCACCAAAGGTGTAAAGAGCTTGAGTGACACCAAAACGATGGGTTTCTGCCGACTGCTCTTGAGCCGCAATCAAGGCGGGAGCACGCGCATCGACTGGATTGAACTCGTAAAACATCGTCGTATGACCGTACGTGCTCAACCGACTGAGCGAGGGCGTCAGACGATGTTCGCTTGCGAATCGAGACTCGTCAACCAAAGTATGATGAAATTCGTATCGGAGGGATCCAACTAGTTTTTCGAACAGCAGCCCGTTCACGTAGGCGCCGCCCATATAGTCCTGAATGTTGAAACGATTCAAGTCAACCTGAAACGTGTTGTAGGTGCTACCGACCAGACCAAGGTTACCGACATCAGATGTCAACAACTGCAGATCTAAGAACGATGCCATTAGAAAGCGATAGTCTTCGTAATCGATATTTGATCCGAGTCCTGAAAACTTCGGCTGCAGTGGCACGTTGCTGTCGAACTCGCCAGCGAATAGGATAGTCAGGTTGTAATTCTTGTCAGGGATTCTACGGCTGTCCACAAGACTCCCTGTCGCTGCCTGCGTACCGGTGATCGTACCGAGGCGCTGTGCAACATCGACCGGAACCTGCATCGCGACCTGCTGAATTTGCGTCATCTGGCTTTCGTCGTAACCCGCATTTCGCAGCGAGTGTTCTGCTCGCTCTGGTTGATTCTGACGCAGGATAGCGAGTCCTCGCAAAAAATGCGAATAAGAATCCTTTGCGTTTTCGCTCAGGTAAAGATCGACAGCCATCTCACTCTCAACCGCTCGATCAAGATGCAGATATCCGGCCGCCAGATACTTGCTAGTTTCTTTGGGTGCATCGGATCGAGATGCAAGTTCCTCCAGAATCGCAACACCACCTTCCACATCACCACTCTCGAAATTCCACATGGCAGCCGCGTAAAGAGCAGCTGTGTCCTCGGTATCGAGTTGCCCTAGCACTCTTACCGCTTTTCGATATTTCCCTTCGAGCGACTCGGCAATGGCAAGGTGAAATCGCATCTCAAGATCAATTTCGTCACTCGTATAAATGCAGGAAGCTTCGGTGAAGGTCACCGGAGGGACTGCTGGCTCAGACACTACAGCCGTTTCACCGGCCGCCCAGGTGGCAACTTGCTCGAAATCACCAGCAAGCAAACAAGCCGATAGCAAATGAAAAAAAGTTAGATAGATGCACCCGATTGAAATCACAAGCAGAGCATTTGTTTTCCGAGAGAAAGCGGATATTTCTCGATGCCTCATATTTGACTCCATTCCATAACTACCACTCCATTCGATGGGCTCAGCAAGAACGACACACCGCACCCCACTGAGGTAGTTCGGAACAACCCCTCAATCCAGAAAAGTGAACACTCTTGAGAATTGGTAAAACCCAACTAATCGGACCGGTAAATCCAAATGTCCCTCATAAACGGCAAAACCCGCTTGCTTTAACACCCAACTGGATTGCCAGCGTCTCAAACGGTGATCTTTACAAAGAGACGAAGTGGGGTTCAGTCTCTGTCATAAAAGAAAGTTCCGCTGTTTCGCGAACTGTTACTGACGATTGCGACGGCGGCCCAATTGCAATACGGCGGCCATTCGCGTGGCAGCGGTGCATCGTATGCCGAAGGCTATGTTCGCGGTCTGCCTCGCCACCATTCGTCTGACGAAGATGACGCAGGCCAACCGAGCGAAGTGGTCAGCGAAACCGCCTTGGTGCATGCTCGCACGATGGCGGTTCAAGACGCCGCACGAAAATGGCTCCGATTGGAATGCGGCGTCTCGATCGTGACGACGTACGGAAGCGGCCGCAATCAACACGATCCGGCTGCTGCGGACCGCGGCAAGCGGCACGGCGCGAAACATGATGTCACCGCCGAGAATGGTCGCAAACGGCTTGGATTCTCCTAAGGCGGCTTTGCACGATTCCCATGCCGCTGGCCTTAGCAAGGCTAACCACCGCGGCGACATCCTCTGCTGCCATATGCACTGTCTGTACACGCTGTCGTTGACGGATCATCTCTGGTGACCGGTCATGACGGTCGCCGTTGATTCGGGTTTCAGCATCCAAATCGCAAACGGGTGCGATAACCCATATCGACTAATGGGGGGATCCACCCTGACACCGCTACTAGAAACACGTCATAATGACGGCAGCCAGTCACGTAACGAATACCGTCACGTAACCAATACTCATGGAGGATGTGATGATCTTGTTCAAGCACTCATTCCGCCCCGGCGATTGGGTGATTTATCGCAAACAAAAAAGCAGTACGACGCCCGGCCCACGTGCTGAAAATGTGCACGCGGCGTCCAAGGGCAATCTGTATCGGTACACCGTCGATAAGTACTGGGTCGTCGAATCGATCACCGAAGAAGGCCGCGTCTTGCTTCGCACCCGCCGTGGCAAACGTCACACCGCAGACCCAAACGATCCTCAACTACGAAAAGCTCGTTTCTGGGTACGATGGCTCTACCGTGATCGCTTCGAGGCGGCCCAGTCGGGTGCCGAGACGGCCAATGAACCATGCGGAACCTCCACCGATTCACCGACCGACGATCCACCAGCCACCGATTGAACGAGCGATCGAGACTCGGCCCACTCCGTGTTTTGCGAAAGGTCTTCGCGATTTCCATTCGCTTCGTCGACGCGCGAAAAAGGCAACCGACAGGGGGAAAGGAGTGTCTCCGGGGGGAAACTGGCAAAATTCCGCTTGCTCTGCGATCTCCTATTCGATCCGACGGTCACTGCGACGGGCGCACCCTCGAAGCAAAGAGTGGTTAAAAGATGGAAGGTTAGAACATGAGGATGCATGGGCGTGCCGTGCCGGACGCGGACTCTGATGGCCTTCTCCTTTTTCTGTCGCCCGCATCATTTTGCCATTCTTTTGGCCGCGAGATTTGACGCATGCTTACCACCTGAATCAGAGAAATCGGATGAACCAAGTTAGATGTAACCTGATCGTCATTCGGTCGCACCAGGCAGAGCAAGCATCCTCGTTCTATTCCGCCCTAGGACTCGAATTCCTTAAGCACCGACACGGCAATGGTCCGGAGCATTACGCAGCCGAACTGGCAAACTGCACGTTTGAGATTTACCCTCTTGCCGCCGATGCTCCGCCAACGACCGAGACTCGCATCGGATTCGTAGTGTCAGACGTTGAGACTGCGTTTTCTGACTTATTACGCGCTGGCGGTAAATCCATCCGTCCCCCCAAACCATCCGCCTGGGGGCTACGTGCCGTGGTAAGTGATCTCGATGGACATCGAATCGAGTTGACACAAGCGCAATAGTGGTCCCAAGAATCGAAACTAAACTTGCGCTATCCAAACTACCTCGGAATGCCGAGTTTCTAACTGCCATGCACGAGTCTTTGACTGTTCCGATCATCCGCCGAAAGTCTTGACGACTTTCGCTACGAGAGCAGCAAAGATGGCCGAAAGTCTTGACGACTTTCGCTACTGGGACGGCAAAGGTGACCGAAAGTCTTGACGACTTTCGCTACAGTTTCAGTTACTTCGTCGCCACTTTGTTGGATCCTGACTCGTTGGCTTTCCAGCCTAGCTTGTAGGCGGCGGCTTGGGCTTGGCGACTGTAGTCGATCGATTCGCCTAAAATCCGCGCGGCTTCTTGGTCAGCATGAAAGCCTTTCGAATTTTCGCTGCTGATGTAGTCCAACCGCCACATCGCCTTGCGCTGCAGATCACGGATCGGTTTTAACTGAGCTTCGGTGACACCGTTTTCTTGTGCCATCACGATTGCATCAAGCATCTCGGTCATCGCGACTGCCGCGCGATCGATCAGTGCTCGTGTCCGATCCTGGATCGTATCGACGCGCGCTTGCAACTCGGTCTCAGAAACGTTGTGACACGTCTGACATGCCTTGTTGATATTCAGCATCGGGCTGCGAACCCAGTGGCTACTGACCTTGGTCGCCCCTTGCTTCTCGTACGGCATGTGACAATCACTGCAACTGACTCCGGCGCGAGCATGAATCCCCTGGCTCCACAATTCAAACTCAGGATGCTGAGCCTTGTAAACCTTGGTTCCGGTTTCTTTGTGAACAAAGTCATAGAACTCGCCACCGTCGTCGGGGAATTCTGTTTCATCCCATTCCTGCTCGAGATCCTCGACCTTCAGCCCGTTGCCCCAGGGGAAGGTTAAGGTCATTTTGTTGGCACAGTAGTACTCAACATGGCATTGCCCACAAACGAACGAGCGGAGTTCTTGACGTGACGCATCGGTGTTGGGGTCGTAAGGGGTCTCTGAGCCTGAATCACGCCACTTTTGAATGCTTGGCAAGTGGGGAACGGGATCGTCGCTGCGAGCAAGTTTTGCGATCCCATCAATGAACCCAGGACGAGTGACACGGATCTTCATCGTGTCCGGATCGTGACAATCGATGCACGAAACCGGATGGGCACTTCCCATATGCGGATCGCCTTCGCTGGCCTCGGTGACGCCGTCATACGTCCTTAGCAACTCGGCGTGAACCTCCTCGTACGGTTTGCGGCTGACCGCTCGGAACCCCGCCATTACCGCCTCTTGATAAAATCCTTCGGCCAGTTTCGCTTCGCTAACCTCTTCCCCCGCTTGCTCGAGTCCAATTCGGCGATAGGTCGGAATGATCGAGGCGTGGCAATGCAAACAGGCACCGGACTGTTTGAAATCGGTCACCCGCTTGGTGACCTCTTGATCGTGCAGCATAAAGGCGTGCCCGCGAGCTTCGCGATAGTCGACGCTAAAAGCATAGCCGTCGTACAATCGTTTCAGCCAAGGATCCTGCTCGAGCTTACTTGGCGTGAACGCATGATTCCCGCCGTATTCGGTACGCTCGGTATCGGCGGTTCTCAAATAACCTTCGTATTGCAGCGGAAAGTTGACGCCCCACGGCTCGGGGTCGGTACTCACTTCGTTGACTTCGACCAATCGCACAAAAGGTTTTCTCGCTTCCTGCTTACGTTCAAAGATACTGACAAGCACCGCCACGACACCGACCGTAGCCATCGCTACCAAAGTCGTCAGCACCATCAACAAGCCAAAACCGCGTGATTTTTTGGATTCCATTTAACGAAAACCATGCTCAAAGAGAAGTGAGTAAAAAAGCAGAATAAAACACTAACGCTGGGCATGGCCTACGTCGGCGTGACAATGCACGCACGACTGCATGTCTTCGCCCTTGACCGCCGGCAACATTGAATGCACGAAATCGCTGTGACAATCGACACACGTGCTCTGCGTCACTCGCTTGTTTCGCGGCTTGATTTGAATCGGATCTTTGTAGTTGCCCAGCGTGAACGCCAGCGAGTGAAAGAAACCATTGTCCGCCTTGGTCACCCATTTGCCGATCGCATCGTGAGGCAAATGGCAATCATTGCAAACCGCAACGTGATGATGGCTCGAGTGTTGCCACGAATCGAAGTGACTCTGCATCGCGTGACAATTAATACACATCACCGGGTCGCTACTCATATAACTGGCCCCTTTGCCGTACCCAAACGTGAATGTGCCTAACCCGACGAGCATCCCGACCAAGACGACAAAAAAGAGGGAAACACGACCAAAGCGACGCCATCCGGCGGGTGACTTCGTGGCGTTCTCGGATGATTGCGGTATTGATGGTTCCATCCGCCGCTCGACTACTTTCAGATAAGGAGGTTGCAACACGTTGCCGCTGGCCCGGCAACTTGAGCCGCTGAACGCGATGCGATCAACAACCTTTTGTGGCCTGTAGCGATGCTACAGCATCTAGGCCACGTTCGAAGCCGACAACCGCAAATTGAACGCCGAACAAAAAAATTCAGCGGATATTCACGGCCTTATTTTCAACCGAGCATCGACGCACAGAAGTGTGCGAATGGGATCAGAGCGACCGTTAGAAAGTGCAAAGATAGAGTTGGCGCGACGAGCAATTGAACACGGAGTTCGGCTCGGCGTCGTCAGCATCCAATGCCATCGACGTTGGTAGCGGCACGGCGCGAGCCGTCCGGTTGCAGCGAGTTAAACGTTCGACATTGACCGGGCGGCTCGCGCCGCTCCGCTACAAAAACACCCGGCCAGTACCAATGTAGATGATATTGGCCGTAAGGCACCGGGTACCGCGTGGGACCCGGCCGCTGACGCGTCACGGCTCAATAAATCAACAAGTCGTCACGACTTTCGCTGCATGGTGTAGGCCCCCGAAACTCTTGACGAGCTCCGCTACTACGGACAAGTGCTTCACAGCGTTGACTGTGGGCGATCGCAACGAGTGGAAAGTAACTTCCTACCCACATCGGTCCGTGCTGGGCTAGGACTGGATCAGCCGCAGCAAGGTTTCACGGACTTTGCCGGGATTTGCATTGGGGTTCTTCTTTTTAGCTTGGCCGATCAATGCCCCGATGGCTTGCACTTTTCCGCCTTGCACATCGGCAACGACTTGCGGATTCGCGTCCAGCAATTCTTGGCAGAGCGCATCCAACTCGCTGCTATCGACCTTTTCGATCCCCAATGACTTCATCGCTTCGTCTACCGACACATCATGCTCAAGCAAGTACGCAAACACATCGCGAGCGCGCGCGTTGTCAATCTCGCCAGCGGAAACCTTTTTCAACAGTGCCCCCAACTGATCACTGGAGACAGCGAACGCATCGATCGAAGTGTCTTGTTCTTTGAGCGTTCGCATCACGTCTTGCTGGATCCACGAACTCGATCGCTTGGCGTCGCCGGATACTTCGACGACGCGTTCGAAATAGCCAATCAATGCCGGGCCTTGATTGACGATCACGTTGGCATCGTAGGCTTTCAACCCGTGTTGGTCCTGCAAACGGCGAATCGTCGCTTGCGGCAATTCGCCGAGCGTTAGCCTTGCTTGTTCGATCCGTTCTGCGGGAATTCGAATGGGCAACAAGTCAGGATCGGGGAAATAACGATAATCGGCCGACTCTTCCTTTTCACGCTGAATGAAGGTACGTTCTTTCGAATCGTCCCAGCCGCGTGTTGTTTTGGCTCGATCATCGATCGTCAATCCGTCGGTTTCCCAATCGATGTACTGTCGCTCGATCTCATACTCTAGCGCCCGCTCGACGGCGCGGAAGCTGTTCATATTTTTGACTTCAACGATCGGAGTGGCGATCTTTTTGCCATCGGTGTCGATGTGCAGGTTCACGTTCGCGTCCACACGAAGACTGCCTTCTTGCATCTCGCAATCCGAAACATTTAAATGCATCAGAATCAATTTCAACTGCGTCAAATACTCGCGGACCTCAGCCGGTGAACGCAGATCGGGCTGGCTAACGATTTCCAGTAGCGGCGTGCCACAGCGGTTCAAGTCAATTCGCGTGTCGCTCTTTCCGGCGACCTCGTCATGCATACTCTTGCCCGCATCCTCTTCGAGATGCGCCCGAATGATGCCGATATGGCGAGTGCTTTCGTCATCGGCGGGGTCGACAATCTCGAGATAACCATCGGCACAGATTGGCAAATCGAATTGGCTGATCTGATACCCTTTGGGCAAATCAGGATAGAAGTATTGCTTGCGATCCCACTTGGTCATCTCTGGGATCGAACAATTGATCGCCAACCCGGTGCGGATCGCCAAATCGATCGCTGCTTCGTTGATCACCGGAAGTGCGCCGGGAAGTCCCAGACACACCGGACAGACCTGCGTGTTCGGCGGCGCCCCAAATTCCGTACTGCAACCACAAAACAGTTTCGTTTTTGTCTTGAGTTGAACGTGAACTTCCAGCCCGATGACGGTGGTGACTTGATGAGTGGACATTGGCGCAAGTGAATGGGGGGTGACGGTGCGATCACGAGCCGTGTGCGGACTCGCAAGTCAGTGTCTTGAAAAAAGGCAATACAGCGTGAAATCAGTGGGAAGGACGTTTTTGGTGATGATCGGTGGCGGTTTGAAATGCGTTGGCCGCAAATAGCAAACGCGACTCCTCAAGCGCAGGTGCTTGCAATTGAATGCCAATTGGCAAACCTGACGAATCGCTTCCGCCCGGCAATGAGATCGCGGGCAACCCAGCTAGATTGGCACCGACCGTGAACAAATCGCAGAGGTACATTTGCAGTGGATCGTCAATTTTGTCGCCCAGCGGGAATGCGGTCGATGGTGTGACCGGGCCAAGCAGCAAATCGACTTGCGAGAATGCGGCGTCGAAATCGCCTTTGATCAAACGGCGAACCTTCAACGCTTGGTTGTAATACTTGTCGGTGTAACCTTCGCTCAGCGCATACGTCCCGACCATGATGCGGCGTTTGACCTCCGAACCAAATCCTTCTTCGCGACTGCGACAATAAGCCGAGACAAGCGGGCCGTCGGGGCTGTGCATGTCGATCGAATCGGTGCGATGACCGTAATGAGCACCATCGTATCGCGACAGGTTGCTGCTGGCTTCACAAGGAGCGATCACGTAGTAGGTGGGAACCCAATACTTGCTGTGTGGCAGATTGACTTCGACAATCTCGGCACCTTGACTCTGGAACACCTTGGCCGCCTCGTTGACGACGTCCATGATCGCCGGATCGATACCTGCAGTTTCCGCAGTCTCGCTGAGTACACCGATTCGCAAGCCACGTAAATCGGACGACTGCAGTACATCGGTATACTTGGGTACAAATTGATTCAGCGAAGTCGAGTCGCGTGGTTCAAATCCAGCGATCGCTTCCAACAGAAGCGCGACATCGGGCACCGACCACGCCATCGGGCCGACTTGATCCAAGCTGCTGGCGAACGCGACCAACCCATAACGGCTGACGCGTCCATAAGTCGGCTTCATCCCCGTGATCCCACAGAACGCGGCGGGTTGCCGAATCGAACCACCGGTATCGGTCCCCAGACTCAGCGGCACCGAGCCGGCTGCAACACAAGCGGCCGCGCCACCGCTGCTGCCGCCTGGCGTGCGATTGGTATCCCAGGGGTTTCGGGTCAGCCCAAATGCACTGGTTTCGGTGCTGGCGCCCATCGCAAATTCGTCCATGTTCGTTTTGCCGATGATCACGGCATCGGCTTCGCGAAGCTTGCTGACGACGGTGGCATCGTAGGGTGGGCGAAAATCTTTGAGCATTCGCGAGGAACACGTGGTCGGCATGTCGTTGGTGCAGAGCACGTCTTTGACCGCCACGGGAACGCCAGCCAAGATGCCCAGCGGCTCGCCAGCGGCGCGTTTGGCATCGACGCGTCGAGCCGCCTCGATGGCCTGTTCCGCCGCAACATGAGTGAATGCGTTGATCGAGTCTTGGGTGTCGCGGACCGACGCCAAAGCTTTTTCAGCAATCTCAACTGCGGTTAAATCGCCATTTTCTTGCAATCGAACCAATTCCAAGGCGGAATCTAGCATGGTTTCTGCATCAATCGTAAAGTGGAAACGTGTTCAAGCGAAAAAGAATTATTGGAGATCGCCGGCCAGCCGACTACCGGGCTATGTTTTGGATGTTTTTAGCGTCTTCGGCGATTTTGGATGCTCGCAGCGTTGCCGTTGCGGCAGCCAATTTGGGCGTTTGCTGCGGTGCGACAAGAGACGAAGCGGGAGCCTCGAAAGAAGTGCGTTCCCAGCCAGAGTCCAACACCATGAACAATCTTCAGGCTGGAAATTGCAGCATTTGCGTTTCGTAGCTACGCTCGCCAGAGCGTGGATTGTTCGCGTCCGTTGTGAATCACCACCTTCTAGCGAAGGTAGCTACTAGGAATATCGTTGACGGCGTCAGGCAGAGCTTGGGAACGAAGATTTTATCCGCTACGCGGGCGACCTACCCATTGTGATCGTGGCGACACAACCGGCTGCCCCACCGGCGAGCGTGATGTCGGCGTTGTGCAACTTGGCAATCCGGTAGGCTCGGCACAGCCCGAGCCCAAGCCCGCGGCCGGCTTCGCGGCCGCTAAAGTAGGGATCAAACGCATGTTCACGTGCCGCACGTGAGAGTCCAGGACCGCTGTCGGCTACGTGAATCAAGATGCGAGTCGCCTCGGAGACGACCGAGACCACAATCGTGCCGGATGATCCGATCGCTTCGATCGAATTTCGCAGTAAGACTCGCAGCGCTTCGCCAAACATCGGTTCATCAAGATCAAGCACGAGCTCGTCGACAGAAGTCTCGGTTTCCAATCGGATGGATAACGAATCAGCCTCGTCGACAAATTCATCCGCAACCGATCGCACCAATTTGTTCAGATCACACTGCGAGGTCTCCGGTAACGGCGGATTCGCGTAGAACATCAAGTCGGCAATCATCTGGTGAGCTCGATAGACTTGGTCGACGATCTTTTGCAGCGACGCACTTCGCTGCGGGTCGGCTTCGCCCTGCTTCAATTGTTGGGCTCGCGTCGAGATGTTCGCCAACGGATTGTTGATCTCGTGACTGAGTCCGTAAGCAAATTGTTTGAGCGCAGCGAGTTTTTGCGTATGAAGTCGACGATCAAACGATCGCTCGAGCGTGCGGGTGTGTTGCATCTGCCGAGCAAGCTGATGCAGCGAATCGGCCGCCGCGATCTCGGCCGCCGCCATCCCAGGCGTAGGCGAAGGAGCCACACCGTTCAGCTCTGCTGCGGTGAAGGTGACACTCGGCCATCGATCTCGCCATGACGCAGCAACACTTGGGCCGGTCACCTCGAGCCAAAGCGTCGCCTCTGCAAGCCATTGTTCGACCGGCAGCGTTCTAAAATACGCATCCAGTTCGCTCCAGCGTGATCGGATTGCGGACGTGATCACGGGCGCCCCTAAAAACGCATCACCCTCGGAAAACGGTGTGATTGCGTTTTCGGCAAGCCAAGCTGCCAAACCGGTTAACGACGTCGAATCACCGGGAAACGACGCAGCGGCGAAGATCAACAGCGGCGGATCGGTCCGCAATGCTGCGATTGTTCGCTGGAGCGTGATCGGATCCGGCGATTGCGAAACGCCGCCTTCGACGCCTTGCTCGCCAGCGGCCAACAAATCCGTTTCATGGCTGCGCAACAGCACCCCCGTCAAACACTCGGTAGCAACGAGCGAACGGGGCAGCCACCATCGACTGGATTCGAAACGCAGGCTGGGCAACAAGTGGGTTGGGGACATCACGCTAAGAAGACCATCCGTGTCGCACTTGTTTCAGTTTGCACCACGTCGAGGTAGGCAGGTCGCCTGCGTTTGTCACCGAGAGGTGGTGCTTTGTCAACGTAAAGTTTCAGGGTCACGAAAATTCGGGCGTGGGTTTCCGAATCGTTTAGTAACGACATCGAAAGTCTTGTTGAGCTTCGCTACGGCGATGACAGGCTGGATGCCAATGCGACTTTGACAGGCTGGAAGCCTATCCCACATTGAAAGGATCGGAGCCTATCCTGTGATGCTGGAGCGAAGCCGAATTCCGTTTTCGCGTGACCGTTTAATTGATCACGCCGCGTTCCATTTCGAGCAGGTCGCACGATCGGTTGATCAAATCATCGATCGCGAACGGCTTTTGCATGAAATCGTTTGCACCGGCCGCTTTCAAAGCGTCGACTTTGTTGTGCTCGACCATCCCCGAGATACACAGGATCTTGACCATATCCATCGCGGGATCGCTGCGAACACGTTGGCATACTTCTTTGCCGTTGATATCGGGCAACATCACGTCCAAGATCACCAGATCGGGGCGAAACTCTTTCACTCCCATTCCGGCGTCGAACCCGTTGTTTGCGGTGCGGATGTCGAAACGCCCGTCACGCGAAAAACCTTCGCTGATCAGTTCGACCAAATCTTGATCGTCGTCCACGATCAGCAGCTTCTTCTTGCCGCTTTCAAGTGCGTCGGTGGGAATTCCGTTTTCCTTCATGAACATGAAAAGTTGTTCACGTGGAATGCGTCGGAATTTACTTCCGGGGACACGAAACCCCTTTAACGAACCGTTGTCGAAACAACGGATAATCGTTTGCTGGCTGACCTTACAAATCTTGGCCGCTTCGCCTGTCGTGAAGACCGTCTTAATGGTCATGGCAGAAACCATCCTCCCTGCATGACGAGCCGTTACATTGTGAATCCTGGAGCTTTGAACACGACCTCGGCGTATTGCAACATGCAGCCCAATACAGCGTGTCTCGTCCAAAGACAGACCATCATGATGTCACTTGCTAGCAAATGTAAGTTAATGATTCGTTGTGCATCCGATACACAAGTCACCCAACCGTTCACCACGAGTCTTTGTTTAGCAACCTTCCCGTCCCCCGCACTAGCACATTACCGAGCTAAAGTGTGCGAAAAACGCAAGCAGCAAGAAACTCCGAGTCCCCCTGCCTTACCAAGCTTGCCTCACCAACGAATTCTATCGAGTTGACACAGTGGGTCAAGATCGATTTGAATTCCATAAGTCCCGTATTCATCGGAACTTAAGGATTCTAGCCCGCGTTTTTTGGATTTTGTGGGGCGTGCAGGACCCAGAATTAGTGGAACGCGACTTCGCCGGATGCTCCAATTAACTTGTACTCCTGTGGAGGCTCTGCGTCCGATCTACCGCGTGCACTCATCTGCCAATGATTCTTATCGCCCCCTACACGACCGATGCTCCGGTCTACCACCTACCAATCGTGACTGGTGGCCTAGTCGCGACCAACATTGTGATCTTTTGTCTCACCACGCTTCAGGTCGCCTTGGGCAATGTGGAAGTCGAGTCGATCGAGTGGCTGATCCTTCAATTCGACACGATCAATCCGCTGCAGTGGATTAGCTGCGCATTCATGCACGCCGACCTGATGCATTTGCTGGGGAACATGTTGTTCCTGTGGGCGTTTGGATTGGTTGTCGAAGGCAAGATAGGAAACCTGCCGTTTTTGGCGTTGTACCTTTTGATGGCCTTGGTCGGCGGCATCATTGTCCAGCTTCCCATGTTTATCCTGGGCAGCGACGGCGGGGCACTCGGAGCCTCGGGCGTCATTTTCTCGTTGCTGGTGATCGCAATGTTGTGGGCTCCTGAAAATGAAATGGACTGTTTCTGGGTCGTCGGCTTTCGCATGGGGACGTTCGAGGTACGAATCATCAGCCTCGCGTCGGCGTTTCTAATGATGCAGCTTGTGTTTTTGGCGTTGGGAGGATTTTCGATGTCGTCGGAAATGCTGCACTTGATCGGCGTGGCAGTAGGATTACCGATTGGCCTATTGATGCTGCGGCAGGATTGGGTGGACTGCGAAGGCTGGGACGTCATTTCGCGAAACGCGTGGCTACAACAATACAATTTGTTTTGCAGCGACAAGCAGCGTCTCGCGAAGTCTCGCAAAAAGATCGAACACGAAGACCCGATCGCAGCGGCACTGGGAAATCGCCCCACCCCGGTGGCCATGAACACCGCCACCGCCACCCGCCGCGCCACGGTAAAAACCGAGACGCCCCAACCTGCGGCGGCGGCCAAACCCGGTTTCAATCCGCTGTTAACGAAGCTACTCGCAAAGCCAAAGACACCTGCGGTTGCAGCGGAGAAGCCTAACGCCCAGGACCATCCGGAATTCAACCGACTGGTGCACTTGCTGAGACAGGCCATTGATTCATCGAGTGCCATCATCGCACAACAACACTTCCAGCGACTGGAACAACTGAAACTCACCTGCGGACTATCCGATACCCTGTTGGCAGCCTACGCCAAATTATTGGCAAGCAAGAAGCTGTATGTCGAAGCGATTCGACCTCTCACACTCGTCGCGATTCACGGTGGAGCTCAGTCGAATCAAGCACGATTGCGAATCGGCCAAATCCAATGGTCTGTTCAAAAGAATCGGCAAGCAGCTGAGACCACGTTGCGTGGAATCGTGATCCCGCCGGACGCGATGAACGAGGCCAACCAAAAAGTGATCACAATGCGTGACCAACTACTGAAACAGATTTCAGTGTCGCAGTAGCTGTAGGGCCAACGCGGTGAAGCATTTTCTCGTAGCGACCTTCGCCAGATCGTAGCTACCTTCGCGAGAAGGTGGTGAATTGCACTGGCTGGCAATCATCCACGCTCTGGCGAGCGTAGCTACGGAATACAAATGCTGTAATTTGTCGTCTCTAAATGCTTCACAGCGCCCCCAATTGGGCGCTAGCCCCGGTTCAGTGCCGGAACCCTGGCAATCACCAAAACGGCCAATTTACTGAAAGACTCCTGCTAACTGCCTAACGGCTTATCGTTTGCGTTCGAGGTGAGCGAGTACCAAGGCGAGATCGGCCGGGGTGACGCCGCTGATTCGTTTGGCTTGATCGAGATTTTGCGGACGAACTCGATTCAGTTTCTCTCGCGCTTCCTGGCGTAGCGGACCGATGGCATCGTAACTGAACGCTTGGGGAATCTGCTTACTTGCGAGCCGGTGGTGCTTTTCGACCTCCATCTTTTGCCGCGTGATGTAGCCTTCGTATTTGATGTCATACAGACATTGCGTGGCAGCATCTTCGTCGATCTGACGCAGTCCTTCGACGTGGCTACACATCACGTTCCAGTCAACTTCGGGACGACGCAGATAGACATCGCCGGGCGTGTTGTCGACTCGGGAACTCTTTAGTAGCTCCATGCCCAAATCGATTTGTGACAACTTGTTGGCAAAACGATCACGACGCTGCGCATCAATCAACCCGAGCTCGTCGGCCGCGGCGGTCAACCGGCGGTCCGCATTGTCTTGTCGCAACAACAACCGATACTCTGCCCGGCTAGTAAACATACGGTAGGGTTCATCGGTTCCTGCGGTCACCAAATCGTCAACCAAAACACCGATGTAGGCTTGATCACGCGTGGGTACCCATGGCGACTTGGAGGCGACTTTACGGGCGGCGTTTAGCCCTGCGATTAAACCTTGACCAGCGGCCTCTTCATAACCGGTCGTGCCATTGATTTGCCCGGCCAAGAACAATCCTTCGACCGCCTTACTTTCCAAATGCGGCCACAATTGCGTGGGAGGACAGAAGTCGTATTCGACGGCATAACCGTAACGCATGATTTGAGCATTCTCGAGTCCTTTGATCATACGGAACATCTGGTCTTGGACGTCGCGTGGCAGACTGGTCGAGATTCCGTTGACGTAGACCTCTTCGGTTTGACGTCCTTCAGGCTCGAGAAACAATTGATGCGAATCTTTGTCGGCAAAGCGGACGACCTTGTCTTCGATCGAAGGACAATAGCGTGGCCCCCGCGAATTGATTTGGCCGCTGTACATCGGCGCCCGGTCCAAATTGGCACGGATCAATTCATGCACCGCATCGTTGGTGTAGGCGATGTGGCAAGGCAATTGCTCGCAATGAGCCAACGATCCAGTTATGAACGAAAACGGCTGCGGATTGTCGTCGCCCGGCTGCAATTCGAGTTGCGAGTAATCGATCGTTCGCGAGTTCAACCGTGGCGGCGTTCCGGTCTTAAACCGCTGGACCTCGAAACCCAATCGGTTCAGCGCCCCGCTGATTCCGGTCGTGGTCCCCTCCCCTGCCCTGCCCCCGGACGTTTTGGCATCGCCGGTATGCATGATCGCTTTGAGGAAGGTGCCCGTGGTCAAAATTACGGTCGGAGCGAGGTACTCGGCATCGCCGACCACGCTGATTCCGACGACACGGGTTTTGCCATCGACCGTTTCGGTGATCAGATCCACGACCGTTTCTTGCCGCAGATGCAGATTGGGCTGCTGTTCAATCTGACATTTGATGTGGTTTTGGTAGGCTTTTTTGTCCGCTTGAGCCCGTGGACTGTGCATCGCCGGGCCTTTTCGGCAGTTGAGCAGGCGAAATTGGATGCCGGTCGCATCGATCGCTCGCCCCATCAATCCGCCCAACGCATCGACTTCGCGGACAATCTGCCCCTTGGCAACACCCCCGATAGCGGGATTACAGGACATTTGCCCCACCGTGTCCAGGTTGGTCGTCAATAACGCGGTTTTTGCTCCCACACGAGCCGCAGCGGCTGCGGCTTCGGTGCCCGCATGACCGGCACCAATGACAATAACGTCATAAGAGTAAGAAGACTTTGTCATGGAATCACGTCGCAGGGTGAATAGATCAAGAAGGAAAGGGGAGCGAGTCGAACCGGAGAGGATAGGTAAGGACACCGTTTTCCGTGTTTGAAGGCTGATCGACAAGATGCATACCGCCAAGAAAGCCGTCGCCGCTGCGGTATTCGCGCTAAGCGGATCGGGATTTGCTATCACAGCAGTACATGCTCATGCAGACTCGCCGGCTCTAAAAACAAGCAGCACTGACGCCATCATATCAACCGAGGTGGGTTCTGCTAAAGGACGGCCGCCAAGTTATGCGGTCTCGGCAGCCAGCTCGACCGTCGAACCGGTTGCAGTGCTCAATTCTCGCTCGTTTAAAATCCCATTCAACGTGGACACTGCCGGATCGCGTCCGGTGGAAGTGCGTTTGTACGTCAATCGCGGCGGCAATTCGGGCTGGGAACACTTTGATTCGAAACCGCCGACGATCCGTGAATTCGCATTTTCGAGCGACGAAGACGGCGTCTATCTGTTTGCGACCCAAACCCTCGATTCCAGCGGCAGTGCCCACCCGGCGGGCCCGATTCATCCGCAGCTAAAGGTCGTCGTCGACACGACTGGCCCGCTGATGACGCTGCATGCCGACGGCGATGCCGATGGCACGGTTCGCTGCCGCATGGATATCGAAGACGCCACCGCGATTTCGGACACGCGGATCTATTACGCCAGCGATGTGGAATCTCAGTGGCGATTGATTCCGGTCCAACCCGAAGGGGACGATCGTTCGTTTACGTTTCTTCCCAAAGAAGATTGGCGTCAACTATCGATCCATGTCACTGCGATCGACTCGGCGGGCAACCAGACCGTGCAAATGAAGCGACTGCAGCGGCCACGATTGGCTGCATTGCCAACTAACCGCTTTGCCGCCAGCGATCACCGCGACAGCGAAGTGCCCACCGCGGCTCCGTTTGCCAAACCGCAGCTAAAAGCCATCTCGGTTCAACACCGAACGGCTTCGTCGTCCCCATCGACCACCGATTTGTATATTCGTCCGGCCGAAAGCGATCCTACGAGCGGTTCGAGCCCGATCATCAAACTGGATCGCAAAAAGCCTGAAAGCGAGACGCCAAAGATCGCCGCGAACTACGGCTCGATCCGTGGTGATTCTCCGCTGAACCAATTTCGTGGGCACACGCCTGCCGGCGAAACTCAACACGCGTATGCTCAAGCACCGCTCACCGGGGCGCCACCTAGCCCAGCCAATACGCGACGGATCATTCCGCCGGCGAAGGTCCCTGTGCTGACCGCGCCCGCAGTGCCGACCGTCCCCGCAGCACCGCCCCGTGTCAGTACGCCGCCCAGTTTACAAGTGCCACCCAGCTTGCAAGTCCCGCCTAGCTTGCAAGTTCCACCGAGCTTGCAAACTCGACCAAGCCAGCCCGCGCAGCCAAAGTTGCAAACGCAAACGCAAACGCCAGCCGCAACGGGTTTCCTGATGCCACAAACCGCCACGGTGCCACACAACCCGGTTCGCGGGCAGGTTGCTGGGCAAATCGGAAACGCGTTTCCGTTGCCACGTTACGCCCAGCGGCCAGGTGCGATTGAGTTGCCCTCGCCTGCCACGCCAGAGCAAGTCACGCTGCCGTTTGGTGCTGACGAAACACCACGACCTGCGACTCCGTCCCGCAAAGGTCCCACGCTGTTTGCACCTGGAACCGGGGCCGCGGCCGCAGCACCAACAAGTCCCGAAACCACCGAAGCGGCGCGACCTAAAACGCCTGCCGAAGCGATGCGGCCGATCGACAAGAGCGAGATCACCAAAAGCGACCGTCCCATACGCCCGGCACCACCGGAGAAACGGGTTGAAAAACGACCTGCCACCGTGAGTGGCAATCCCAATGAACCGCAAACCCAATGGGCGGTTCCTACCACCACCGCCGACGATCACTACAGTGCACAACGTGCGTTGCAGTCACGCATCGATTCGGCCACCTTTGGTGGTCGTGTTCCGACTCGGTTCAGCGACTCGAATCGATTCAGCTTGGAATATGAACTCGAGGCTGTAGGAATCGTCGGCGTCGAATCAGTGGAACTGTACGGCAGCACCGATGGAGGCAAGAGTTGGAAGTTCTGGGGCCAAGACCCTGACAATGCCAGTCCGTTTGATATTGAAACCAAGGAAGAAGGTGTCTTTGGTTTTCGCATCGTCGTCGTCAGTTCCAACGGATTAACCAGCCCGAGACCACAGGCGGGCGAAAGCCCCGATATTGTCGTGGTCGTTGACCAGAGCAAGCCGACGGTGCGAATCACCGGGGCTCAATATGGCGAAGGCGACCGCACGGGATCATTGGTGATTCGCTACGATTGTGACGACGCCAACTTGATGACGCGGCCGATCACGTTGTCGTTCAGCGACGATGTGGAAGGTCCGTGGACCACGATCGCCGCGGGACTTCGAAACGATGGCGACTATGTTTGGCCCGCCGATCCGCAATTGCCGCGTCAACTGTATCTACGCATCGACGCGACCGACAATGCGGGCAACATGGGCAGCTACGTCCTGGATCGCCCGATCGACACGCAGGGGTTGGCCCCACGTGCTCGGATTCGCGGTTTCCTGCCGATCAGCGGGCTCCCGATGCCATCGGACAACGAGCACACTGCCGCTCGCAACCAATCGACGTACAATTAGTGAGTAGTGCCTCGCCGGTCAGGATGAGGGATCGGCTTCCAGGCGGTCATCAATAGGAGCGGCACAACTCCGGTCGCCTCTAAACTCCGGTCGCAGGCGAACTTCTGCCACCGGTGGCGTTTGCAAAGCACAGTCTTTAGGCTGGAGCCCTGGCAGTCCCCACTCGAAACACTCGCTTAAAAGTTACTGATGGCGATTCTGAACGCCTTTGAAATGTTAACCAAGCCACCGGCGCAATTGCCGTCGATGGCCGCCGTGTTTGGTCCCGACACCACGCTACGGACATGGGTTATTTCGGCGTTGTCTTCTGATGGCGACGTCACCTCGTTTGATGGTGAAACGGTTCGCTGGTCTGATCTCCGTGATGACCTGGCCACTGCGTCGCTGTTTGATTTTGATGGAAAACGAACGATCGTGATCCGCGATGCCGACAAATTCGTGTCGAATCATCGTCCGGAGCTGGAGAAGTATGCTGCTAATCCAGGCGAGTCCAACCGCTTTGTCATGGAAATGACAACGTTGGCGTCGAACACCAAGTTGTACAAAGCGATTGCGGGCGACCACTTGGCCGTCGCCTGCACCGCCAGCACCGACAAGAAGCTGGGGATCACCGCAGCCAACCGTCGCAAATTTTTGTGCAACTATGTCGCCAAACGGCATGGCGCTGCGTTGTCTGGGGAAGCCGCCGACGCCCTGATCGAAATGCTGGGCGAAGAGATCGGGATGATTGAAACCGAGATCGCCAAGCTGGCACTTTACAAACCGCCCGGAGAAACGATCGACGAACCGCTCGTGCGGGAAGTGGTCGCCGGATGGCAAGGCAAAACGGTGTGGCAAATCACCGAAGCGATCGCGACCGGCAACGCTGCCGAGGCGCTGCTGCAATTAGACAAACTGATGAGCGGCGGTCAGCGGCCAATCGCACTTCTGCCACAGATCGCTTGGTCGCTGCGTCGATTGGGGATGGCCACCGCGGTGGTCGAGCATCGTGAACGCGAAGGCCGCTCGGTGCAGCTCGAAGACGCATTGGCATCGGCGGGAATCCACCGCCCCTCGGACATCCAACAATCCAAAGCTCAGCTGCGAGGCCTCGGGCGAGCCCGCGGCAAACAGCTACTGCCCTGGCTACTGGACGCCGACCTCCGGCTCAAAGGAACGCACAGCGCCGATGGACGCGATCGATTCTTACTCGAACATCTGGTCATGCGGTTAGCCAAAGCCGCGCCGCAGAAGTAGCAAAGCTGCGGCTTGGATTTCAAAAGCGCTGTTTTTTCCGCCACATGAAGTGAATCCGTAGAACGCTACGATCGACTTGCTTAAAATTAGCGGGAATCAGCCCTACGCCTTTCCAGAAAAATGCTCAACTGACTGATGATCGAACCAACTTCCGACCACATTTCGGCTGCAAATGAAAAAGCGAACGCTTGGCGACGCAAGCAGATGCACGCACTGACACCGGAAGAGTGCTTAGCTCTGTCTCGCCAGCTTCAACAAGCCGCCATTGCAACGATGCGATCTAACCCGAAGGCAGTCGAAGCATTTATCAAACGCAACCACCATCAGCGACGAGCTTCAAATGTCAAGCGTTTAGAGATGGAGATGAAACACGAATGCGGACTGCGCGATGAATGATGATTCGCCGCTACGCATTGCCGAAACAATGGCCACAGCAAACGTACCGTTCGTGATCATCGGTGGACACGCTGTCAACTACCACGGCTTCCCGCGAGCCACGCAAGATGTCGATATCATCTTCAAACGATCCGATGAAAGCGTGAAAGCACTTTATGAAGTGCTATCCAAACTAGAGGGATGTTGGATTAGCAATGAGCTGGATCCCGAAACGGGGATTGAGAAAACAGTTCCCATTACGCCCGAATACATTGCCCGCGAACACCTGATGATGCTCAGTACTAAACTGGGCTACCTCGACTTGTTTGATTTTATTCCAGGCCTACCTGGCGAACCCTTGGACGAGCTTTTCGCGACGGCTAAAACAATCGGTTCCCTGCGTTTCGCGAGCCTCCACTGGCTAAGAAGAATGAAGCAAGCATCCGGGAGACCTCAAGATAAAATTGACCTTGAAAACCTTCCCTCAAGCGAGTCGTAATTGTTTAACGTCTACATGCGGCGGCTGGTGCCCTTGGTCAGTGCCATGAACGCGGACTCGAGATCAAGCTCTTCTTCGCTGAATCGTTTCAACGCGATCCCATTTTCGATTAGCAGTTTCGGTAGATCGCTGTAATCTTCCACACCTGCTTTTAGCACGATGCGGATCGCATCATCGCCGGGCTCGCTGCCCTGCACTTTCTCGTGCCCTTGCAGCAACTTGGCGACATCATCCATCTGCTCGCGCTGCGCGGTTTGAATCACCAACACGGTGTGTTCGCGCACCATCTTGATGACTTCGGTGACTTTGGCGTTCTGCTTCAATTCACCACGATCGATGATCCCGACTTTGTTACAAACATCGGCCAATTCGGGCAGAATGTGACTACTGACAATCACGGTTTTGCCCATTTCACCGAGCTTGCGAAGCAGATTCCGCATCTCGATCCGGGCTCGCGGATCGAGCCCCGAAAGCGGCTCGTCAAGCAGCAGGACTTGCGGGTCGTGCAGTAGCGTACGCGCCAATCCAAGACGTTGAGTTTGACCACGCGAAAGCGTGTTGGCGTAGGCATCGCGTTTAAATTCGAGGTCCACGACATCGAGCATTTCATTGACGCGATCGGTTCGCTGTTTTCCGTTGATACGATAGGCCGCAGCAAAAAACTCGAGATACTCGACCACGGTCATGTCGTCATACACCCCGAAAAAGTCAGGCATATAGCCGACAAGCCGGCGAATTTCCTTGGGCTGGGTATGCACGCTGTGGCCACACACATAGGCCTCGCCCCAAGTCGGTTCCAATAGCGTGGCGATGATCCGCATCGTGGTCGTTTTGCCTGCACCATTGGGCCCGATAAAGCCGAACAAGTCACCGGCTTGGAGATCCAAATCGATCCCTTTGATCGCGAACGCGTCGCCATATTTTTTGGTTAAGTCAACTGTCTTGATCACGCGTGGTCTTCGCTTTCGATGTAAATGGTTGCGATCACAAATGGACGAACGGCCTGGTTAGGACGCCCGCTTTTTGGGTTATCGTCGTTTTGCACTGATTGGCATTACCAACCGAATCAGCGAAAGAGTTTCGTCAACATGAATGGGTTCGTCTTGATCGCCTTGGTTTTGGAACTGGGTCACCGGACGTGCAAGCTTTCCGATCAAAATGCAACGTTCGCGAGTCAACACATCACTGAGATCCAAGAACGAAAGTACCTCGTGACGCAACCCCGTGTACCGTTCGGCTCCGACCACGTCATGAAACATGATCATCTCGGTTAATCGTTCTAGATTCGCGGTCGACGATGGGTCCCATGACTCGGTTTCGGTCGAGCTTTCCAGTGCTTTTTGTCGTGACAGCTGCCAACGGAAATTCTTTTGACGCAGCGAATCAACCGACTCGATCGAGGTGCCGGCTGGAAATCGTGTCGGCAGCAAATACAGCCAATTGCGATAAATCAGCATGCCATTGAGCACGTCGACCGGAAATGGATTCCGCAGCGATCCTTCGAGCAGCTCGCTACCACTACGCCGCCGCATCGACAGATCCTCGGAAACGTCGGCGACAAAACGCATCTGGCTGGCAATCGACTTACTGCTACGTGGCGCAAACGGGACGTCATCTAATTGGCTGGTCAACGTATTGTCGCGGGATCGAAGCAGGACCTCGTAGCCGGGCAAACGAGCACTCTCGCCACTGACCTGGATCGCGCCGAACGATCGGCCGGGAAATCCAAAGGGAAACGTTAGATTCGAATCGATGCGTTTGGCGATCCCCTCAAACGCCGGGCTCGCGGCCACCGCAACATCCAATTGGCGTGCATCGTGCGAATAGATGGTGTTCCAAGTGAACATCTTGCCCCGTCCGCTGGCCGAATCGATGTCGACAATCTCGAAGCGATTGCTGTGCAATGTCGGTGCCGACGACGCCGCAAGCTTCACTTGCTCACCGGCACCGGACGCAACCTTTGCCGTCGCGTTTGGCTCGGTGTCCGACACCACGCGAGCCTGCAATACCAACAGCACGGAAATGGCAATCGCCATGATGGGAAACGTCAGCCAGCCCAAAAGTGGTTTGCCGAAAACGCGATTGACCAAGAAGTAGTCCAGCGGCCCGATCAACGCAATCAAACCGAGCACGATCAGTGAGACCAACGAAAAACCAAACCGGCGTTGGCTGTCGAATTGGTCCAAGGTGGACCGCATCTGGCCTGCCAAATCATCATACGCGGTCGAGCGGTTGGTCTTGGCAAACGGCGTGTCCGTGGATTGCAACAGCGAGCCAGTCAAACTGAGCACCAAATCCAATCGCTGCGGCCAATCGACAAAAGGTTCCGCATGCAAATCCGCGGCGATCACCGTCATCTTGCCCAACCCCACGATGTACTCTGCGGCAATCGGTGTACTGACTCGCCGCGTCGTTCGCCCCGTGATGATCACCTCTCCCACGCCCTTGGGAAGTTTGGCGCCCAGGAACGATGACAAAGGGTTTTGCGTCGAGGTGAAGGTTTCGATCGCCGAGGGATCCAATTCAACGACGGTCCACTGAGAACCGGGGGGCGTCGGCAACAGGTCCAATAACCACGGTGCCGCCGACTGCATTTCCGGCAACGAACCACCAAGCATCAAGACGATCCGGCCTCCGGATTGCACCCAATCGACAATAGCTTGCTGCTGTGCGGAGCTGAGCGAGGCCAACAACTCGGCACCGCCGGCACCGACCATGATCAAATCGACTCCTTCGTACCCCATCACCGAATCGGGAAGCTGATCCGCGGCGGTGGGTTGTGAAACCGCCACGGACGCATCTCGCTTCAAAATTCGGTTTTCACCAATTTCATGAACGCCTAGTGGATCACCAAAACTGACAATCCAAGGCATGCCGAGCGGCACCTGCGACGATTCACGCGATGGCGCTCCGATGGGCGGAAAACGTGTGACGATTTGGCTGCCATCGGCACGCTCGGCGATCAACGGAGCGGCTTCGCTGCCGGCAATCGCATACGTCCAACTCGAACCGGCAGAGTCGGTGTCGGCGAAATCGCGAACGTAGCTTACCGAAACCCCGTCGCCATCTTCGGTTTGGACGCGAACAGGCGCCGTCGGCTGGGACTCGAGTCGAATTCCGGTCCAACACCCGACTCGAAAGAGACCATTGATTCCAATGATCACATCGTTTGCAAGTGCGGAGCTCGCAGATGCTGAGTTTTCAGATGCTTGGGAACTCGGCTTGTCCGCCACCGATGCCGTTTCCTCCGCAGCGGCACTCTGCAGCGTGACGAGCGAGATGCACAGGCATCCCAAGAGAAACAACAGTCTGCAGGGCCGGATCACGTTCGATGGGTTCATAGAATCGGAGCTTAACTTGATTGGATTCACGGCTTTTCGGAATCGGGGCATTCACAAACCAACCGGTGACAACCGGGACAACCGTGACCGTATTTGGCAACCAACGCGGCGTTCAGGTCAATCTGAGCGACGTTGGCGATCGTTGCCAACCACGCGATCACGTCCGCAAACTCTTCGGCGAGATTCTCGCGATCGTTCCCTCGCAATGCCGATGACAATTCTCCTACCTCTTCCATCAACCACATGAACGTGCCTTCGACGCCACGCGCGACATCCTTCTCGTAATACATCTGATGGATGTGCTGCTGCAGATCGACGATCGAGAGTTCTCGAGCGGCCGAGTCGGTCGACTCGGAATTTCGGCTGGGGGGAATTTCAGACAACTTGATGAAACCGTTTGGAATACGAGACGAGCAAGAACTGAGCGGAAACAAGACGCTAAAACAATCGAGCAATGGATTCGTGGCGATACGGTCATGGAGCACCGGTGCCGGAAAAATAACGGCCTACAAACCTTTCGCCCGCAAACGAGGTGCGATTGTAGCCGAAACCACCCAAAGCGTGAGGGAGCCCCCCAGATCGACCGGCAATCTTGCGAATTCCGAACCCACCGCCATCACGGGGGGCATGGAAAATCTCACAAAGCAACACCGCGACGACACTCGACGACTGCACGTCCTAACCCCAAACAATTACAGTGTTAAGGGTGATTTGGTTCCTTCGCTTCCCTCATTTATTCACAGCCATTTCGTTGTCCGAGACTCCATTCCATCAATATCCGTTCTATACACCGCGATTTTGGCACGGAATGAAGCCATTGGCGTGGTTTCGATTGCTTCGCGAAGGCCGATTTCGCATCTCACCCAGCCGGGTGGGAATCGTCATTGGCGTGACCATTGCAACCCCATTCAATTCGATCATGGGGGGGTTGCAAAAACTCATTTTTCGACGGCGACTGCGGGAAGCCGAACTTCATGGCACCCCCGTTTTTATCATCGGCCATTGGCGAAGCGGGACCACACTGCTGCACGAACTGATGGTGCGAGATGAACGTTTGAGCAGTCCCTCGACGTTCCAGTGCTTTGCTCCTGCCCATTTCTTGGCCACCGAATGGTTTTTCCGGCGTTTCGCCAATTGGTTGCTGCCGGGCAAACGGCCGATGGACAACATGGCTGCCGGATGGGACCGTCCCCAAGAAGACGAATTTGCGTTGCTGACGATGGGATTGCCGTCGCCTTATCGGCGGATTGCATTTCCTAACGAAGGCCCCGTCGATATCGATTACCTCAGTTTTGAAGGGGTCGACGAAACCGCAATCGACCATTGGCTAAAATCGCTGCGTCGATTCTTGCTAAACGTTAGCGTTGCGACCGGGCGGCCGTTGGTGATCAAGAGCCCGACGCACACCGGACGGATCGCGTACTTGGCCCGCGAATTTCCCGAAGCCAAATTCATTCACATCTCTCGCGATCCTCGCTCGCTGTTTCCATCGACATGCCGGTTGTGGAAAGGGCTTGATGAAGTCCAGGCACTGCAAAAGCCAAATAACGAAGCGATCGAACCGTATGTGCTCGAGTGTCTCGAGAAGATGTACGAGGCGTTTCACCAGCAACGCGAATCCGTCTCGCCCGACCGGTTGATCGACATTCGTTACGAAGATCTCACCGCCGATCCGGTAGGCACGCTGCGAAAAATCTACCAAACATTGCGTCTGAGCGATTTTGATGCGGTCGAGCCAACGATCCAGGCGTGGGCAGAAACCGAACACAAAGATTACAAAACCAACCAACACCAACTGGCTCCCGAAGCGGACGAATTGATTCGATCACGCTGGGCTTCTTATTTTGAGCGTTATGGCTATGTCTAACCTGCTGATGAAATTGCGATTGAGCGTTTCCGTTTTCATGTTGGTCGTGACCGCAGTCGCCGCAGGCTGCAGTTCCAAAACGTCGCCAGAGAGCGATGCGACAAAAACGAAATCCATTGCGGCTGAAAACGCAGACGCAACCGATTCCACCTCCAGCTTTCAGCCGCAGCCCTATGAAGCCAACGCGGAACAGCTACTCGCGGCGCGACTGGACGAAACCGAAGTCTCCGCGGGCTGGATCCGATTGTTTGACGGCCACACGCTGTTTGGATGGGAAATCGCTGGCAATGCGAATTGGCGGATCGAAGACGAGACCATCACGGTCGATCAAGGCAAACCATCCCTGTTGTGCACGTCGGTACCGTGGCAAGACTACGAGTTGACTTTGGAATTCAATGCCGACGAGAAAACCAACAGCGGCGTATTCCTACGCACGCCGCTTGAGATCGACGATCCTGCGACCGATTGCTACGAAGTCAACATCGCGCCGGACGACAATCCCTACCCCACCGCAGGCATTGTCAAACGACAAGAAGTCTCCGCCGACGCTCCGGAACAAACGTTTGGCGAGTGGCGAACGATGCATATCGAACTGATTGGCGACAAGCTAAAAATCAGCGTCGATGGCAAATTGGCGTGTGAATACACCGACCCCGCTCCATTGGCGGCGGGACGCATCGCATTGCAACACAATCATGGCCGCGTCGCTTTTCGTAACATCCGGCTCCGCCCGCTCGGTTTGCAGTCACTGCTGGACAAGGATCTGTCGCAGTGGAAAAAGTATCCCGAGATGGAGGCCGAATACACGGTCAACGACGCGGGAGTGATGCAGGTTAAAGGAGGCAAAGGGCAAATTGAAACCAAGCAAAGCTATGACGACTTTGTTTTGTTAGCCGAATACAAACTGCCGAAACCTGAAATCAACTCGGGAATTTTCTTTCGCTGCATTCCCGGACTCGAGATGATGGGGTACGAGTGTCAGCTGAGTAACGAGATGAAAGATGGATTGCCGTTGTCGCCAGCTGACTGTGGAACCGGCGGCATTTTCCGTCGTCAAGACGCTCGCGTTATCGCTGGCGAAACGGGCAAATGGGCTACCGTGCTGCTGGTCGCCCACGACGACAAGATGGCTGCCTGGGTTAACGGAGTGCAAGTCAGCAATTGGCAGGACGACCGGGAACCCCACGAAAATCCGCGCAAGGGCAAGCGATTAGAAGCAGGCACGATCATGATCCAAGGTCACGATCCGAGCACCGAGGCGGAGCTGAAGCAGTTCAAAATCGCAAGCTACGGCGAATAGCCGTAGCGCCCGTGGCCATCACTCGTCCACATTGATCTTGAAGGCTGCGAACGAGGGATAACCCTAAGCCCAGCACTCGCTTACGAATTGGGATTGCTGATAACCTTGCCATCAACGACATCTTCGTCAATGTCAGCGTCCAACTCGGGGTCATCGCTCCAATCTTCGCCTCCGATCATCATTTCGTAGGGAAAATCGTCGGACTCGCTCCTCATCGTGACGATGTTGTAGTTCCCCTCGCCGGCATGCGTCTGCAACTTCTCACGAATCTGCTGCTGGAACAAGACCGAATCGTAGGGTCCATTGACGTAGCGAGGTTTGCCCTCGGCATCACCAAAAGACAGTGTTTCGGTAAACTCGCTCTTGTCGATGTCACCCCAAATGGGCTCCACTTTACGATAGTCCGCGTGCGGTTCGATCTCGAACTGCTTGGCAAATTCAATCGCGCCTTCAACGAGGCTGCGAGCTTTCGCGGGCGAGGCATCTTGCATCAACTCGGAGCCGGACATCTGCTCGAGAATCTGAGTTTGGTCAGACGGAAAACAAACAAGCGCAGCAATGTCTTTGACCCCCAAGCAAAGCCCGTCAACCAAGAACTTCACGATCGCAACACGTCCGTCACGCATTTTACGGCTGATAAAAACCGATCCAAACTTGCTTTCAGGATCCATCAACGCGGCGCTAATCAAGCAACGATCGACTTGCCCGCCTCCGGCCGCCTTCATTTGACCGACCAGTGATTGAAGCGAATTTTTCTCTCGAGCGATCTCTTTTCGCTTAGCGATTTCCTTCGAACGCTTCTTGGCAAGTTTCTTCTGACGTCGTTGCTCTTTTGTCGACATGGCTGCATGCTCCTTATTCGCAGTAAAAATCCCAATCGAGTACGAACCCCATTCGATAATTAAACTGCATTGCTGTCGAGTACACTATGTCGCACGCATTTCGGCGGCGAAGGCACGCAGGGGTTTAGGGAGCGGGAATTGGACCGACTCTTCGCGAATTTGCTTGATCTCGACCGTCGCGTCAAAATGCTCGACCAACCAATCAATGGTCGATTGCACCACCGATTCCGGAGCACTCGCTCCGGCCGTAATCAACACGGTCGACACATCGCGAAAGTCCTCGAGATTAAGATCCGCTGGCCCATCAACTAGATAGGCTGGTTTTCCATCATCCGCCGCCAACTCGCGAAGCCGCTGACTATTGCTACTATTCTGGCTACCCAACACAACGACCACGTCGACTTCGTCCGATAGAATGCGAACGGCTTCCTGACGATTTTGGGTGGCGTAGCAAATGTCGTCCTTCGGCGGGCTTTCGATATTGGGAAACCGCTCGCGCAACCGACGAATCACTCGGTTGGCATCATCGACGCTCAATGTGGTTTGGGTCAGGTAGGCGAGCTTGGATTCGTCCTTGACCTCTAGCTTATCGACGTCCGCTTCGTCCTCGACCAACAGGATCGCTTCGGGAGCCTCGCCCATGGTTCCGATGACCTCGTCGTGTCCTTCATGCCCAATCAGGATGATCGTGTACCCCGCCTTGGCATACTTGATCGCCTCGAGATGCACCTTGGTCACCAACGGGCAAGTGGCATCCAACGCGTTCAAATTGCGAGCCCGGGCCGCCTCGCGAACTTGCGGAGACACTCCGTGGGCTGAAAACAGCAACACGCTTCCCTCGGGAACCTCTTCGATCGTATTGACGAAGACAGCCCCCTTCTCTCGAAACGTTTTGACCACGTATTGGTTGTGAACAATTTCGTGATAGACGTAGACGGGGGGGCCAAATTTCTGCAGCGTCAAATCGAGAGAATCGATCGCCATATTAACGCCAGCACAGAAGCCACGCGGTGCTGCCAGGATGATTTTCATGAAATGCCAACGACGTCAGAAAATGCGAGATAGAATCAGGGTGAAGCAAACGAGCACGTCCGGGGGACCGATCCGCTCATTTCTTAATTGTCCCATCATGGCGACATCTGGAAACCCCTCTACAATCTGACCGAGCCAAGATGCAGAAAAAGTGCCATAAAATCGCGGTTCTGAATCCCCCTTTTTTTGCCCAAAGCTTTTCCAACGCGGAAGCCAGCGGTGGATTTTTGCGACCGTCTAGTAGCCGACGTCTAGTAGCGAGATGACCTGATAGCGATATGAAAGGCGACTCCTTGCAACAGGCCGAGCGAGAATGCCGGCGAATCGCCCTTTCGCACTACGAAAATTTTCTGGTCGCCAGTGTGCTGATGCCCGGCCGGCTGAAACAGCCCTTCTATAACGTCTACGCGTTTTGCCGAACGGCGGACGATTTGGCCGATGGGTCGGCGACACCCCAACAAGCCCTGCGATCGCTCGAGCAGTGCCAAGCGTCGCTGGACGCGACGTTCGCAGGTCGTCCTCCGGCCGGCATTTTTACGGCCTTGGCCGCGACCATCGAGCAATTCCAACTCGAAAAACAGCCTTTTGACGATTTGCTTGACGCGTTTCGACAAGACCAGCGGAAGCGTCGCTATGAGACCGTCGACGAACTGCTCGATTATTGTCGCCGTAGCGCCAATCCGGTGGGCCGGATCGTGTTGCAATTGGCCGCCGTCGATGCTGACCGCGAGGCCTTGGACCGATCGGACCAGATTTGCACCGGGCTACAGCTAGCAAATTTCTGGCAAGACGTCGCCCGGGATCACGCGATTGGCCGAATTTATTTGCCTCAATCCGAGCTTCGAGCGTCGGGAATCAGCGAAGACATGGTTTCCGAGATGGTCCAACAACAGTCGACGCCGCCGGTGATGAAGACCGTGATCGAAGCTCTGTGTGTTCGAACCCAAACCTATTTTGATCGTGGCGAGCCTCTCTGTGACCACGTTCCGAAATGGTTGGGACGGAACCTGCGACTGTTTGTCGGCGGCGGCAGGGCGACGCTTGCCGCGATCCGGGCGATCGACTTTGACGTGCTGCGGGTCCGCCCTCGGGTGAGCAAGGCGACCCAAGCCGGCTTGATTCTGCGATCGCTAGTCGGCCGCTAACCGCCCCGGAGCCTCGTTCAGAGACAACGCCGTAAACGGCTTGTTGATTGATTGAGCCGTGACGCGTCAGCGGCCGGGTCCCACGCGTTACCCGGTGCCTCATATCCCACGGCTCACCGTTGCGAGTTGCATTTGCGTTAAATCAACAAGCCGTGAAGCAATTCCGGGTAGCAACCTTCGCAAGAAAGTGGTGATTCGCGTTGGCTGGCCAACGATCCCGGCTTATCCACGCTCTGGCGAGCGTAGCTACCGAACACAAATGCCGCAAAAGAAACTTCGGCGATTCACGCGAAGTTTCGACCGCCAGGCATCGCCGCCTCCCTTGGCACCCGAGTATCATCATGACATGAACGAGGAAATTTCCGTTGCCGCTAGCTACCGCTTCGCGCGTCGCATTTCGCGACGTAGCGGCAGCAACTTTTATCGCTCGTTTTGGTTACTGCCGCGAGGTAAACGCCAAGCAATGTGCTCGCTGTATGCGTTTGCTCGGATCACCGATGATATTGGGGATTGCGATGAACCGGCGGCGATACGAGGGCGATGGCTCGAGTGGTGGCGGCAAACGATCGCGATCAACTTGATCAACGAGAACCAGCCATCGACGATCGCGTTACCCGAGGGGCCGATTGGCGAAGAACCGAAATGGGCTGCCCGACTGCATCAACAAGCTCAAGAGATTCTGCCGGCACTTCGACATGCCTCGATGCAATACAAAATCCCCTCGCGGTATCTGTTAGAGATCATTGACGGTGTGTTGGCCGATCAACAAAAGACTCGCTTCGACACCTACGAACAACTTGAACATTACTGCTACCTCGTCGCCTCGGCAGTCGGTTTGGCCTGTCTGCATATCTGGGAATTCGAAGAACCGCTGCCGCTCGAAGCCGCCATTGACTGTGGACTCGCATTCCAGTTGACCAACGTATTGCGTGATGTCGTCGAAGATGCAAAACGAGGTCGAATCTATTTGCCACGCCAGCACTACGAGCAGCATGGTTTGTGCGAAGACGACATTTTGACGCTCCGGCGTGACAATCGTCTGCGATGCTTGATTCAGGACGAAATCGAGCGAGCTAAACGGTTATTCGATTCCGGCTGGCGAGTCTGGGACAACGTGCATCCGGACGGGCGTCCAATGTTCAGCATGATGTGGCGAACCTACCGGCGACTGTTGACGCGAATCGAGGAAGACCCCACTCGCATCGCGGTGTGTCGCATCACGTTGTCACAGAGCGATCGTATTGGCATCGTGTCTCAACACTTCTGGCCTCCCAGTTTTCGTCGACTGCCGGTGCCGCCGATCGAAGTGGCTCAATCACACCTCGCTGCCGATCACAAACAAACCACACGGCCATGACGGCAAAATCGAAACCTCGACATGTCGTGGTCGTCGGGGGCGGGTTGGCGGGATTGGCGGCGGCCGAATGCATCGCGCGGACTTACCCGCAGCAGTTCCGCGTCACAGTGCTTGAAGCCAAACGAACCGCAGGCGGCCGAGCGGGATCGTTCAGCGATCCGGTCAGCTTAGAAACGGTTGACTATTGTCAACATGTCGCCATGGGCTGCTGTACCAACCTGCTAGGGCTTCTCGACCGTGCGGGGCTCTCTGGTGCAATGCAGCGACACCAAAGTCTGACGTTCTTTCACCCTGACTTTCCGTCCAGCGAGTTCCGTCCCTCACGTTGGCTTCCCGCACCGCTGCATCTCGCCACGGTGATCGGGAAATTGAACTACTTGGATCGCAAGCAAAAACGAGAGATTCGCCGCGGACTGTGGAAACTGATTCGCACCCCCTCGCGACAACTTGACGACGTTGTCGCATTGGATTGGCTGCGATCCCAGCGGCAAAGCGAGCCAAGCATTCGATCGTTCTGGGATGTGATTCTGACCAGCGCTTTGGGTGAACACAGCCAACACACGTCGATGGCCGCGGCACGCAAAGTCGTGGTCGATGGTTTCGCAGCCGCACGGGGTGCTTCGGACGTGCTCATCCCCGATCGCCCGCTGGCAACTTTATTCGGGCACGACCTTGTCGCTGCGGTCTCAAAACTAGGCGTTCAAGTGCGATGCGGCGTCATGGTGCAAGCAATCACCACCGCCGCAGATCAACGAGCAAGCGTGCGAACACGCGACGGACAATGCATCGACGCGGACCACGTCGTCAGTGCCGTGCCATGGCACGCCATTAGGAGCCTATTGGGCGACGCCATGATCGCCGCTGCGATACCAAATCTCGCGTCGTTCGACACGATCCCCGCATCGCCGATCAGCGGAATTCATCTGTGGTTTGATCGACCAATCACCGACCGACCTCACGCGGTGTTGGTCGGTTCGTTAACGCAGTGGCTGTTCCGCCAACCGTTTAGCACCGCTGGAACGATAAGTGGCAGGTCTTCCGGTAGCGGAAGGCGTCAACGTTTTCCAGGCTGGTCGAAACTCTTGACGAGTTCCGCTACCGAAACAAAATCCGAGCACTACTATCAAGTCGTGATTAGCGGATCGCATCCGATGAGCGGATCGTCCAAAGAGGAGATGGTCGCGCAAGTGCTGTCCGAACTCACCGCGGTCTTTCCAGCGACTCAAACGGCAACGCTGCTGCGTCACCGCGTCGTCACCGATCCCAAATCGGTGTTCTCGATCCGCCCTGCGGTCGAGCGACTTCGCCCGCCCCCCTGCCCTGCTCTGGCTAAATTGTCGTGGCTTTGCTTGGCGGGCGACTGGACACGCACCGGCTGGCCCGCGACGATGGAAGGCGCCGTGATCAGCGGCATTCAGGCTGCCAGCTGCATCTTTGAAACCGTGGGGCTGCCCAGCATCGCTGCCGATCCCGGGCTGAAACGCGGCTGGTTGGCCAATCTCGTGACCAAGCACTGATAAAGCGAATATTTAATTCGGATTACCACCGAACTGAAGCTCACACGCACATAACTCGCTCGAGTGACACTTGCCATCACCACCATCACCGCCTGAATAACCTCAGTTCTGGATCCGCCACAGCCCAACGCTGAAGACCACCATGAGCGCATGCCAATTAAGCGACTAAATCGGCAGGACGCAGCTAAAGAACTCCCCTCCTGCTGCACGCATCTACTCGGGCAATAGTACCCAACCTCCCATGAAACACACGGGCAGCATGGCTAAGTGCACATGCGAGCCTCAACAACTCATTGCACTAATGAGACACCTTAGGCAACTTGAGTTCACGCCAACACGAGGCTCCTGAATCTCAACTCAACACAAACCCCACAAACAACCGATGCAATAGCCAGCAACATCACGCAAGAATATAAGTACTCGGACCGCAACGAGCACGCAAACCAGCAGCGCAATCATAGATTGCACAAATCCTTAAGAGATTTCTTCGCGACGGTACACCAACCTAACCTCGCAATCATCTTCACAGACCCAGCACTTGCAATAACGCCAATTTGCAACACTTACCACTCGCGGGGCAACCTTCAGATCACATCTAAGCTGTCTTTTTACCCAAGTTTCAACAGCACATCATTTTTCCTTAAAAATGCATGCGATTCGCCTGCAGTACAGTTGCAAGCAATTGGATCACAGTCCAGACTTTCACAGGCATATATGATTCACTCGACACACAACTATCACCTGCGATACCAGGACAATCACTTCCTTTTATCCGCAGAAACCGTTCGCCTTCCCCCAATTCGCATCAGCAGCTAATAGGAAAATTAAGAAATGGAAATATGGAGGCCACGGAGTAGCAAGAAGATGACACTCGAGCGATCCAAACGCAAAGAACGCACAAAAAAGCGAAAGCTGCTGGGAGAGAAACTCGAAGACCGCCGAATGCTCGTGGGCGACGATCAACCGTATGGGCTAGTTGCATTCTTCCCCTTTGACGACCCCTCCGTGACCACAGAATCGTCAAGCGAGATAGGGTCCGTGGTCGGGGTTTTCGATGGAGCCACCTATTCTTCTGATTCCAATGGCAGGACTGGAACCCCAGGAGATTATTCACTGGATACAAGTGGAGGTGGCGCCCGCATTGCCTCGCCACAGTTTCTGAATGATGCTGCAACGAACGGCGATTTGACGGTCGCATTTTGGCAAAAACTAGATAGTGTCGTCCAGTCGGTTCCTTTTATTGGAAAGTCTCCCTCGTCCACGTACTCCACTGGTTTGTCCGTCCATGCTCCCTGGACCGACAATCGGATTTATTTCGATACTCGCTCAGGGCCTGGGAATCAGCGACTGGAATTTCAAAGTCCAATGTCGTTGACGGGGGCGTGGCATCATTTTGCCTTCGTGCAACAAGGGGGCAGTAAATCTGTATGGATCGACGGGAAGCGTGTCGGTTCCGGTTCTGGGGCGCCCACGCTACCGACAGACTTCAATCACTTCATTATCGGAGGAAATCCCGGGTTTAGCCCTAACGGCCTGATCGATGATTTCGCGGTTTTTTCCGAGGCACTGCCCGATTATGCGATCGCTCAACTTGCTGAGGGCCAAGCCGCAGATGAACTGCAGGAAGTCGTTTCGCCTGTTACTCCTACTAACCCACATGGCCTTGTTGGCTATTTCCCATTTGACGACGTGACTGATCCGTCGCTATCGGCAAGCGAGATTGGTGACCCTGTCGGGGAGCTTTTCGGCGCCACTTTTTCTGCCGATGGGACTGGTCGTTCGGGCGGTGACGGAAATCATGCTTTGGACACCAGTAATGGGTATTTGCGTATCGATGACGCTGAGTTCATGAACAAGGCTGGCTACGAAGACGAAATCACGATTTCGTTTTGGCAAAAGCTCGACTCGCTTCGGCCAGCCTATGCATTCCGAGGGGAATCCCCATCTGTGCAATACCGTCGCGGAATCTCAGCACATGCTCCATGGACCACGAATGACATCATTTACGATACAGGGATCTCGCCAAGTCAAGCTCATAGACTCAGCTTTCGTAGCCCAAAAACGCTTACGGATGGGTGGCATCATTTCGCGTTTACTATGAACGACTATAAGGCGGTATGGATTGATGGCGTTTACGCTGGTTCAAGTTACTCGCCAGCTGGTTTGCTTTTTGATTTCGAGAATTTCTATATCGGAGGAATCGGGAGCAACACTGTTGATGGCATGATTGATGATTTCGCTGTGTTCGCAAGCGTGCTGCCATCGAACATTATTGCGGAGATCGCTGCAGGGCGCGATATAAGCTCCTTGGTTCAGGACGTTTCGCCGGTTTCCGAAGGCAACCCTAGTGGATTAGTGACCTACCTTCCTTTCGATGATGACTCTGCTCCGTCACAAGCCACGAGTTCCGTTGGGGCTGACATTGCTTCGTTGGTTGGTGCAAGTTACTCCGTAGACGGAGGTGGTCGCACTGGGCAAGCTGGGGACCGATCGCTGGATTCCACAAACGGTTATGCCGAGCTTGTGGGTGCCGAAGCTCTAAAGGATGCTGTGTTTGACGGCCGCGTCACAGTATCTTTTTGGCAAAAGCTGGATTCCATTGCCCCGTCAGCGTCTGTCTACGCGTACTCACCATCGTCAAGTGATAACCGAGGGCTGCTTGTTCACGCACCATGGACCGACGGTAAAGTCTATTTCGATGCACACGGTACCGGGGCTAATCAGCGTCAATATTTCTCTCGGCCTGGGCTTAACGATGGAGATTGGCATCATTTCGCATTCGTACAAGATGGAAACAAGAGGTCTGTCTGGATTGACGGTGTGAGGGAGGTGTCAGGGGCGGGGTTCGATCTAATTCCCGGAGACCTTACGACGCTGCGGATCGGTGGATCTTCCGCTAGCTCAACAGTCGACGGGGTGATTGATGATTTTGCAATATTCGCAACCGCATTACCTGAATCCTCGTTATTGAGCCTAGCGCTTGGGCAGTCGCCGCTAAATTTCATTACCAACCCGACTGACGATGAATCGCCCAGTGCTGTATCGGTTGATCCATTTGTGCAAACACCTGCTCCCGATGGGATGCGGATTCGACTTGCAACAATTGCGGGCGACAAAACAATTACGTCGCTGCCGATCCCATGGGAGGAAAGCCGCGGAGCACTCTACCTTGTCGAGAAATCAAAACACGACGCAAATAGAGTGGAGATTAGAGATGGGGATAAAATCATTGCAAGCCTTGATTTTGGTTACCCCGTACCCGCAACTCTAAATTTGTGGGTCGACTACCTAACGATTGATGGTGGCGAAACAACAATCCGCAATTCGGACCAGCACCTTTTCGCCTCGGACTATAAGGCCGTTGTTGCAACGAATCCAAATGATGCTACGGACCTGGCACTGCGAAACTTCCGCGACGAACTAGATCAAATACCATACCCGGATCTGACTGGCCCCGAAGCAAATCTAGCCAGCAGCTACACATTAAATCCACAGGCGTTAATCGCAACTCTTAAGTACACTGCTGCCGACTACTTCCAACGATTCAACCAACGGATTAATGGAAAATTAGCCGATGAGCGGTGGCAATCTGAAACCAGCATTTTAGTTACTGGATCAAACTCCGCCGCGGTCAACATGGGAGGCGAGTTTCATTATGCAATTCACGACCTCAAGATTTTTGAACCAGCCAATAACCACGTGAATTGGTCGACGTCGCTATCGGACGACGATGCTGCCTACATTGCTGATGCGTCCGCACGATCGATGTACGAAACCCTTCGCTCAGTAACCGGCGAGCAAACGGTTTCATCGTCTGAGCTAATAAGGGTCGCTGAGAGCCAAGGCCAACAGATTCACAGATGGAAAAAAATACAACCTGATGAGTATGTCGACCTTGAGTCAGGTAATACCGTGGCATCAGCAACTGCGGCCATGAACGCGTCGGGACCGTTCGCAACCGAAATCCAAAATGCATTAGATGACGGATTCATAGTACGCACGCATGCTGGAGCAGTCACGCTACATGCCACTTCAAGCTCGAACAACTGGACCGGAACTGGCGCACAGTTCTACCGAGCCGTGGAGTCCGGAGTTGAATTTTTCTCGAGGCGTTACTGGCATAACGGAAGCGCGCACTACCAGGCGGACAGCATAACAACAGCACTAGCAGGTGGAAATCAGCCCGCTAGCGACGTGCTGCCTGGGAAGGTTTATCGCAGCGATTTTGACGTTGCCGTTCCATCAATTGGCATCAACGCACAAATTGCTCGCCAATATCAATCGGGAGTATCGCAAGACGTTGGCTTTGGCGCTGGATGGTCGTTCACCTACGGCGCAAACCTCGAACTTACGAGCGACGATTCCACCATCATTTGGAATTTAGGCGATGGCACCGACAAAAACTTCACTGTCGACACATCTGCCGCTGGACCAGACCACCATTTCACAGCTGACGATGAACCTGGTTTGTCTGCGGTGAAACACACCGTCAACGGAACTGTCACATACTCAGTAACAACCAAAGACGGCACGCGTTTTGATTTCCATTTGCACGGAACTCTGAAGGCAAGATTGGTTGCAATCTATGACCGAAACGGCAACAAGCATGAGATAAATTACAACGGCAATAACTTGGCATCCATTGTCGACGCGACGGTTACGCAAGCACCGGAAACGTTATTTACATTTACCCACACGGGCGACCACATCTCATCGGTGACCGACAATGCTCTGAGGATGTGGACCTATCACTACGAAACGCTCGGTGGACACACCGTACTCACCGAGGTAAGAGGCCCTGGCGTCACCCCCATCGAGCGACAGATAGCCGAATACAGCTACGATCTCAGCGACAACATACCGCGACTACTTACTGCCAGCGATGGTGTCGGAAACTCAACGCAGTACACCTACGCTCCCAACGGTCGACTCCGTTCAAGTATTGACGGCTCCGGGAATCGCTTGATGTATCGATACGACGACTTCAACCTAGAATCCACTGTCTCTGACCTTCGTGGGTTTGTTGCACGGCAGACGTTTGATTCGCAAGGTCGCGTAATTTCGATTACATCGTCGTCTGGTGCAATTGAAAAACTCGAATATGCAGGCGACGAGCGGCTTGTCACGAAAAGGATTGCCAACGACGGTACCGAAACAACGTATCAATATGACTCGTTCGGAAATCAGATTCAAACGATAACGAATGGGCTGGTCACCGACACGGTCTACGATCCGATTTACAACCTAGCATTGTCCGTCACACAATCTCTCGCTGGAGTTGCAAATTCGAGCAGAACACTCTTCACGAGCCAAATTGATGGCAATGGAAACGTGATTTCCCTGACTGACGCACTTGGAAACACAATCAACCGAACATATACGTCGCGCGGGCTGCTACAGTCCGAAACATCGGCTCGCGGCACCGAAATCGGAAACACGACAGATTACACCACATCGTTTCAGTACAACTTATTAGGGCAAGTCACACAAAAAAACAGCCCTGGCTCGGCACAGGAAACGTTTACATATGACGCAAATCACAATCTCGCTCAATACACAAACCCGAACGGCAAAGTCACTCATTATGAATACGACCTATATGGTCGCGTCATTCGTGTAGAGTCTCCCGACCCGCATGCTGGAACCCCCGATGCCACGGGTCCCGTCGTTACTTTAATGACGTACGACGACTTGGGACGACTGATTTCAGAGACAGCCCCCGAGGGCACGGTCACAACGTACATGTACGATGCGGCAAGCCGGCCAATCAGCGTCTCCACAGGGGATAGCACCGAAACATTCGAGTATGATGCTGCCGGCAATGTTACTCGGGTAACCGATGCGTCTGATGAAGAAACACGGCACCATTATGACGGTAGTGGTCGAAAAATCGCGACCTACCGTCCCGATGGGACCACAACGCTCATCCAATACGATTCTCTCGGGAGAGTGTTGCGAAACGTTGATGCGTTAGGGCAGCAGACCTCGTGGGAATATGACGCAGCAACGAGTGCGATCACAGTCACCTATCCCGAAGGCGGAACTTCGACACAAGAGTTCGACGGCTACGGAAACTTAATAAAAGAAACTTCGCCCGCGGGAGCCGTAACCACTCACTCTTATGACGTGGCAAATCGTGTCGTCGAAACCCGCTTTGCCGATCAATGGATCCAGACATACCAATACGATGCCAACGGACAAATCGTATCTTCAACTCAGTATGACGTATCGGGGATCCCCAATGAATCAATTCCCGTCGACCTAAACTCCCTGGATGTCGACCGCATACGAAGTCGCTCAATTTCCTACTCCCCTTCGGGACGCCCCACCCACTGGACCAATCCAGATGGTGGTATCCGAACGGCAGAATACAATACAAGCGGCCAAATGGTCGCAATAACAAACGAAAACGGCTTGCGTCAAGAATTCGACTTCGGTGCGGCGGGCAATGTTTCGTCTGTTCGTATCACGGATGGTGTAACGGGCGCGAACGATCGCGTCATCCAAAATGTCGTGGATTCTCTGGGACGGCTAATCGAGCGACGTACGGGGAGCGGAACGACTCCTAACTACACGACTTCGGCCACTCTCTCGTACGACGCATTAACACAATCAACGATCGTAAACGGGTTGTTAGGAAATTCCGTCACCGTCGATAGTTCCTCCGATGGCAGAACGAGCGTAGCAACGGATTCCGCAGGCAGACTAATCACCACCTTACGTGATTCTGCTGGACGCACGCTGGGAACCACACTAACCGCAGCGGATGAAAACGACTCATTTCAAGACCGATCAACTAGCTACGAATACGATGACGCTGGACGTCTAGAAAGCTGGACAGACCCACTGGGTAACGTGTCAAACGTTGTCTATGACGCAGTCAATAAATCCATCATTCGATTGTCACCAGAATTGACCAACGGGGATCCAGACTCTCGCCTTGAATCACAGGAGCACTACAATTCACTAGGCCAAACCATCCGCCGGGTTGATCCCGACGGAAATGTGACAACCTATAGCTACGATACTGTTGGACGTCTACAAACCACCACGCTGCCAGACCCCGATGGTAATGGCCCGCTACCAGCTCCCTCAATTACCAATACCTACAACGGATTTGGCGATGTCATCGCCCAAGTCGACCACCTCGGACGAACAACTTCATTTACGTACGATGCGGCAGGACGCATTGAGAGCATCACTACCCCAGACCCAGACCAGTCTGGGCCGCTAGTTGGCAGAACAACAACTCGTGTGTATGACTTCGCGGGGAATATTCTCTCAGCGACTGATCAAATGGGCCGCACAACGTCATGGCAATACGACTCACATGGACGCGTGACAAAGGAAACGCTGCCCGACCCAGATCCAAACGATGGCGAATCCGCCCCAGAAACTACCTACACATACGATAGCGATGGGAGAGTTGCCCGAATTGTGGATGTCACCGGCGGCACCACAGACTTTGAATACGACGATCTCGGACGAGAAATCAAACGAACGCTACCAGAGGCCTATGTTGGAGAGCCACGTCCGGAAATAACTCGTGGATACGACGCAGGCGGCAACGTTATCTGGGTCACCGATGCGAGCGGCGAAACGACGCACTTTACCTACGACATTGCAGGCCAATTGCTGCAAATGACACTTCCGGATCCAGATGCCGATGGCCCACTTGCCGCTCCGGCTCGCTCATACACCTACGATGCGGCTGGTCGAGTCGCAAGCTTTACTGACGAAGCAGGAGTGATCACAGGCTACAACTATGACTCTTTGGGGCGTCTCGTCTCGCAAACAACCTCCGATCCCGATGGTGAAGGCCCGCTCGCCGAGTTTTCTACGTACTGGTCTTACGATGCGAACGGAAATGTCCTGACCTTGAGCGATTCCTTAGGAAGATCTAGTCACTTCACTTACGATGCGCTTGGCCGAGAGATATCACAGACTCGCCCCGATCCCGACCTAACGGTTCCAAGTGACACTCCGATCTTCTACAAAGCCTACGATCCGGCTGGCAATCTCACATCGGTTACCGATGCATTGGGGCGCGTCACAGCTCTCGAATACGACGATGCCGGTCGTCTAGTTCGCCAGACGGCCCCTTCCGTCGACGGGGTAAGTCCTGTCACCGAATTCCAATATGATCAAGCTGGCAATTTAGTTGCAGTAACCGATCCGCTTGGACGAATGACCACACACGAATATGACCACTGGAACCGACGAGTCAAAACATACTTGCCGGATCTAGACGTCAACGACGCCCTCCCTGCCCTGTCCGTCTCTCAGAGTTATGACAACGCCAGTCGTATCGTCTCGAAGCGAGATTCCGCGGATCGCGAGACAAGTTATGTCTATGATGGACGCGGCCAGCTGGTCCAAACGATTTATCGCGACTTGGATCCAAACGACGGAATCCCGGCACCTTCAATCTCAACCGAGTACGATGTGGCTGGCCGCGTGGTTGCAACCACCGATACGCTCGGGCGTCAAACGAAATTCACGCACGATGCCTTGGGACGGATCACCGCCGTTATTCTTCCCGCCGCGGATGGCTCAGCAACCGATGGCCCAACTACCCATTCTGTCTACGACGATAGTGGCAATCTCGTTTCTTCGATCGATCCTTTGGGACGTGTAACAAGCTTTACTTACGACGATTGGGGACGCGAAATACTGAAAACACATCCTGATCCCGATGGAAGTGGTCCTCTCCCAGCCCCCACCATCCAGACAATCTATGATGCCGCTGGCAATATTGAAAAAACGATTGACCACCTGGGCCGGCAAACGGTGACACAATATGACCGGCTAGATCGGCCTGTTTTGACGACCTATCCGGACCCAGATCTTAGCGACAGTAATCCAGCACCAACATTCACGCGACAATACGATGTGAGCGGTGCACTTGTCTCAGAAACCGATGCGTTAGGCCGGATCACCAGCTTCCAGTATGACGCCCTCGGCCGCCTGATCCAAACAACGCTTCCGGATCCAGACCTCGCGGATGCAATCCCCGCCCCCACCACTTCGCAACAATACGATCTTGTTGGAAATATCCTTGCAAGAACCGACCAAGATGGTGCGACGACGACTTGGACATACGACGCACTCGGCAGAACATTGAGCGAAACCTATGCCGATCCAGACGGAAACGGCCCTGCGATCGCGCCAACCAAGACATTCGCGTACGACAATGCAGGTAACGTATTATCCGAATCGGTGCTTGTTGCTACTGGCACTTCACTGATGACTAGCTTTGGATATGACACGTGGAACCGCCAAGTCCAAGTGACGGCACCCGAAGGCGATATTACCCAGTACCAATACGACACTGAGGGGAACCTGCTGGCCGTGACAGACGGCTCAACCAACACGACTTCATACACCTACGATGCGCTCAACCAGCAAATCACGAGCACAAATGAAGCCGGAGCCGTCCGCACTTATGTTTACGACGATGCCGGCCGATTGACACATCGAACCGATCGCAACGGGCGAGTAACGCAGTACATTCACGATGATCTCGACCGACTGACTCATGAAACTTGGTTGGATACCACAGGGACAACCATTGAAGAATATGTCTCGACTTTTAATGATGCGGGATTACTTGATTCAATTAGCGATGGCGATGTCAACGACGTATTTACTTATGACAACGCGGGGCGGCTGATTCAGTCGGCTCGTAGCGGCGGAGGCTTAACCGCTTTTGCGACGTTCGCTTACACGTATGACCTGGGCGATCAATTGACCTCAATCGCCCAATCAGTCCCTGGCAATAGCGATGTCACCACTAATTACTCGTACGACGATGCGGGGCGAATCCAAGAAATCGTTCAATCGGGACCATCGATTACAACAAAACGTGTCGAGTACGAACGAAGCCAATACGGCCAAGTGATCGGGCTCGATCGCTTCCTAGGAACGGCGACCGCACCGTCGGTATCGACCGACGTACTTCGCGACGCGATAGGTCGTCGAACAGCGATTTCACACCGCCAAGGCAACACAATTCTTGCCGATTACTCGTACACCTACGACGCTTCATCACGCGTAACCGCAGTTGATTCGCTGACAGATGGACTAACCAGCCTAACGCTCGATGATAATGGACGACTCACAACCGCAGATCATTCGGCAATTCCCGATGAATCGTTCCAATACGATGCGACTGGCAACCGAGTCGATACCGACAACGTCAATGGAACAAACAATAAACTTCTATCCGACGGCAATTTCAATTACGAATATGATGCCGAAGGTAACCGCACCGCTCGCGTAGATATTGCCACCGGTGAACGCACCGAATTCACGTACGATCATCGCAACCGAATTACGTTTGTAGAGCGTCTTGATTCATCCGGTAATTTGCTCGAACGCGTTGAATACACCTATGACTCAGCAAATCACCGCACAGGCCGTGCGGTGGATTCCGACGCGGACGGATTTGCAGATGTCGTGGAACGCTTTGTCGTTGATGGCGACACCGTTGTTGCCGTCGTAGATGAAACTGGCGACATTACCAACCAATTCTTCCACGGAGCAGTCGTTGACGAAGTCTTGGCAGATGAAAACGCTGCGGGAGATGTCACCTGGACTTTGGCTGACGCGAACAAAACGATTCGCGACTTGGCACAAGACATCTCTGGGGCCACGCAAGTCGTCAATCACCGTGTTTACGACAGTTTTGGAAACCTTCATTCGCAATCTAATCCGTCGGTGGATCATCTCTTCGGGTTCACAGGTCGCGATTATGATGAAGCCACTGGACTTCACTACTACCGCGACCGTTGGATGGATCCCGTATCGGGGCTGTTCTTGAGCGAGGACCCGCTTGGCTTTGATGGCGGTGACCTCAACTTGATGAACTACGTTGGTGGTGCGCCGCATGATTACACCGACCCGACGGGCAATAGCTGGCTGAGCAGTGTTTTCAAGAAGGTCTCGCGTGAATTCAATCGCGTTATCAATCAAATTGCAGATGTGGTCGACGAAGCGTTCGACGACATTGGCGACTTTTTGGAGGAAGCCCGCGATGACGTTCGCGATTTCGCGGACGACCACCCCTACCTAACGGCGGGTATCGCGTTGGCAACGGGAGCGTGGTTCGTTAGCGCGGCTGGCGGATTCATCGGTGCGGCCGCGAAGCTCAGTGCATTGGCGAGCAAAGCAGTTGGTTCGATTAGCACCGCATGGGCGCCTGCTTCCTCAGGTATTGGCGGGACGTTCAGCATCAACGTTGGCAGTTTCGCTAGCGTGAACGTGGGAGCCGGAATCAGCGGCACAAGTGCATTCGCTAGCGCGAACGTCAGTGTTTTAGGATTGCCTGTTGCGGGCGTCGGAAAGTCGATCGGTGCGTTTGGAAAAATTAGTAACCCATTCGCTAGCACTTTGGTTGGTAACTTTACCGACTCGGTACTCAGCAACTCATTGGGGAATGTCGGCCAATTCAGCGTTCCGTCCAACTTTGTCGGCGGATCTAGGAAAACACACTCGCTGATCACTGGCTACGGGATGAACCCACTCGACGTCGGCAGCTTCCTACCTCAAGTCGCAAACGACACCGCCTATAACTTCGGCTATTCACAGCTAAACCAAACCGGTTTACCGATGGCCTACAGTATCGCATCGCAAACCGCCGCCTTTGGCAGCGACGTTTACGGCGCGTTTCAGGACGTGTCTGCACCACCACCGTCTGTGCACGCTGCCTCTCAAGTCGGAGCACGCACGGACGATGCGATACGTCAGGTTGATTACGGCGCGTTCGCCTTGCCCGACGGACTGGCGATGAGTCTGGCGTACTATGAAGATGACTTTTCGCAGTCGTCAAATAAGGTTCGTACAGCAGATGAGACCCTCACTGCCGAGAATCACTGGGGCGACAGCTATTTTGAATATGCCCTTGGGATGGGCGGAGCAGGCTTACTTGGAATCGGGCAAGGAATTCTGAATTTTGGCAACAGCGTGACCGATTTGGTAGCCGACGCCGGCAATGCTGTGACATCGCTTCCGAACGGGATTGCAAACGGATATTACTATCTTGCCGACGTTTCTGAGCACAATCGGATGTACGTACCTAAAATTCCCAAGGGCGACTGGGCGAAAGATACGTTGGTGTACCAAGACGAAACCAGCTTCGCAGTGAGCAAAATTTCGGTTGGTGCAGGCGCGCAAATATTGACGGGAACGGGATTGGCGAAACTCGCGCAAGCTCCGGGATGGCTGGGCCGCGTTGGTACCACCCTGGAAGCGCTAGATATTGTCGAAGGTACGGTTTCGTCAGCAAAAGGAGTGCACAACGCATACAACGAGGGATTGGACTGGTCCAATGGTTCTCAAATTATCTTGGGATCAAGCTCACTTAGTGGCAACTTCGCTGAACCACTAGAAGATGCCTTAGGTTCATTGCGTCAGTACCGTATATCCCTAGATACAACAACCTTGAACAGCGGCTTGCCCATTGGCGGCGTAAAGGTTATAAAGAACGCCCCAAATCAGGGACTGAGGATTCCGCAGGGACTTTCTCCACGTCAGTTCGATCGTATTTCTGCTCAGATACGATCCAAAGCCGATGACCTTGGGTTAGGCAGCGATGTCTTCGTTCAAGGAAGCAGGGCCAGTGGTACAGCTCGTGCGACCTCTGACATCGACATTGCTATCAGGGTTTCCCCCGAGCGATTTGATTCGTTCATAAACAATCCACAGCTGTCACGACTGTCTAATCCGCGTGCCGGATCAAAGTTGGCAGATACTCGTAGTCACGCACTTCAGACAGGAAAGATTCAGTCTGGTGAGGCTCGGCTTTCTAGGCTTCGCACGGCGCTGGAAAACGGTCTCGGCATTGATGTTGATCTCTCGGTTATTCGTCGCGGAGGTCAGTTTGACAACGGTGTTCAATCGCCATTAAGCTTCGGATTTTAGGAGGTCGCTTGAGCTATGTTTGATCCGTACTGCAAACTCTATATTCAAACCGATGTTGAACGATCATCGGTTCTGTCACGATGTCACGAGGTACTCGGGGGCAGCCAATCTCGAAATGCCGTCGAAAATTCGTTGCTTCTTCTCCGGATAGATGAGAATGACGACTTCGACGAAGAGCGTTTGAATTCTGAACAGAATTATGTCTTCGCAAAGTTTGTTTCGGAGGTCGAGGGAATCGAAGATGATGTAAGTGAAGAATCATTCATCGAATCTATCTGTAAGTTGATAACTACTTTGCGAACAGACGGAATGTTGGTGGTTGCGGCTTGTGAGTTTGAGGACGAGGTCGCTGCTCGTACTGGTTCAAACTAGGTTGCCATTAGTCGCCGCGACAAACAACGTGACCGAAGTGATTGATTGACCAGTCGCGGCGAAACTTCGGTTGATGTTCTAACTGAAACCGACGGCCAAACGATTCGCCATCAGGACGCACTTGCAAGCCGTCGGAACCACCGCCACTTGATGACCGCTTGCGTCTTCTGCGCGAACAGCAGAAAGGAGTAGAAAGCGGAGCAGAAAGGGACAGGCAACGGAGCAGAAAGGGACAGGCAAAAACACTTGACGATTTCGTCTGAATGCGTAGGATTATTCGGTTGCGTGCGTTATGCTGCTGCCCCGATATTCCTGCTCATGGAGTCGATGCGATGCCTCGTCAAGCTCGTGGTGAAGTTCTGGATCCTCTCGAAGTCCAAGTGGTGCATTGCATTCAAAGATGCGTACGCCGGGCCTTTCTGTGCGGCGACGACCCGGTGACGGGAAACTCCTATGAGCATCGGCGTGGCTGGATTCGTGATCGGCTGGAGTTCTTAGCTTCGGTGTTTGCCGTCGATTGCTTGACTTTTTCGGTGATGCACAACCACATACACCTTGTCCTTCGCAGTCGGCCCGATGTCGTAGCGGCTTGGTCCGATGACGAGGTGGCCCGGCGTTGGTTGCGATTATTTCCGCAGCGGCGAAATGAAGACGGCTCTCCTGCAGATCCAAGCAAGCCCGAGTTGGACATGATCCTCCATCAGCCTGAAGTGCTTGCTCAGCGACGGCGTCGGTTGTCGGATCTCAGTTGGTGGATGCGCTGCACGGCTGAAAATATCGCTCGGCGTAGCAATGCCGAGGATCAGGTAACCGGCCACTTTTGGGAAGGTAGATTTAAAGCACAGCGATTGCTCGATGAGGCGAGTTTGTTGGCTTGCGCGGCGTACGTGGATCTCAATCCGATCCGGGCTGCGTTGGCCGAGACGCCAGAGTCCAGCGAGTACACTGGAGCGAAAGATCGGATCGACGACCTGAACGAGCGAGACGACCGCAGTCGGCCCAATACCCACGACTGGGAACGGAGCCGTCGTCGACGCCGCAGCGGTTGGATGAGTCCGATCGAGATCGATGAACAACATGATGAAATCGGCCCCGCAGTGGATGCGTCCGGACGTCGGGCGAGCAGCAAGGGTTTTTTGCCGTTGTCGATGGCTCGCTATTTGGAGTTGCTCGATTGGACGGGGCGGCAGTTGCGTAGCGACAAGATCGGAAGCCTACCGGATCATTTGAAGCCTATCCTCCAGCGGATTGGTTTGGACACACACGGTTGGTGCGATGTCGTGGGTAAATTCGGACGCATTTTCAAGCGAGCGGCGGGCACACCCGAGAGTCTCGCGGGTGAGGCGTGCCGTCGCGGTCAGAGCTGGCTCTGTGCGCGAGAGAACCCGCTGGGTCTCTCGTCGGTCTAACCGACGCCTGGGGACATGGCATGTTTTTCGTGGGTTGACTTTCAGTTAGCCGAGGGGAAGATCCCTTTTAATGACGTTGCAGGTTCCTTCAACTTCGGTGAGGTGCTTGATGGTTCTTGGCCCGCTGGGAAGTCTTCGATCTCGACGAAATTGCGATCGCCCACATCTGTAGTCGGACCGTTCGCCGCTGCTTCTTGATGGGCGATGATCCTGTTACCGGCAAAAACTTTGACCATCGCATAGATTGGATCGAACAATACCTGATGCAATTCGCTCAGGCCTTTGGAGCAGATCTACTCGGGGTAGCTTTGCTATCAAATCACGTACATTTGATTCTGCGAACTCGGCCCGACGTTGTTGCCACCTGGAGCGACAACGAGGTGGCACGGCGGTGGATGATGATTTGTCTGCATCGCCGAAGTTCGGATGGGCTGCTGCTTCCGCCAACCGAAGCAGAGATCCGATCGATCGCTGGACGCCCCGTCAAATGTGGTGAAATCCGCAATCGACTCAGCAGTATCAGCTGGTGGATGCGACTGCTTTGCCGAGGTGTCGCGATGCGAGCTAACCAGGAAGACGAAGAATCGGGATGCTTTTCTTTATGTCACGCGGATGGTCGACGAAGCCTTGCTGCTGGCGTGTGCCGCCTATGTCGCTCTGGATAAAAAGGACAGCAACGGCCAATTCTTTTCTGAAACGCGATCACATCTCGCTTTGGCGGCGAATCCAGACGATCATCGCCGATGGGAATGGTGGAGTTTCAGGGGCCGAACAGCGAGGCCGATTCTTGACCAATATCGCTTAAGTGCGTTTTGGCAAGAAATGGTCCTGCGTAAGCCAATCGGGTCACCGCTGCAGCGACGAAGGTTTCTTGCTGATGTCGCTGGAAGATTATTTGGAAATGCTCGACTTGACTACCCACCAGATCACATCGAACAAACGCGGCTACACGTCCGAAAATGTCCCACAAGTGCTCAAGCGATCGGGATTGGAAACCAAGACGTGCTGCGAATTAGCGCGAGACTTTAGCCGCTTATTGTGCGTAGTTGCCGAGCGCCCCGAACGCACCGATCCGCTGCATCGCCACCGCACTTACCACCGCTGTCATTTGCCGCGACGAGCGTGAGAGTTACTCGCTCATTAACGAGCAGCTCACCCGTTCTCTTATTTTTACAATTGGCCATGACGACGCATCGTCGACTGTGGAAACGCTGAGGCTACCGCTGAATTTCATCTCATGTCTGGCTGAAGGAGTTGCTGTCAGCGGCGAATTTGGCCGTAACGCTCTTAACATGCCCACAAATTTGGTACGACCCGTTCCCTTTTAGTATCTAAGATCACGTCCGCAAGATCCTCTACCTTTGCAACCAATCACCGACCGACCTCACGCGGTGTTGGTCGGTTCGTTAACGCAGTGTCTGTTTCGCCAACCGTTTAGCACCTCTGGAACGATAATTGGAGGGTTTTCCGGTGGCGGAAGTCGTCAACGTTTTCCAGGCTGGTCGAAACTCTCAACGAGTTCCGCTACCGAAAAAAAATCCGAGCACTACTATCAAGTCGTGATCAGCGGATCGCATCCGATGAGCGGATCGTCCAAAGAGGAGATGGTCGCGCAAGTGCTGTCCGAACTCACCGCGGTCTTTCCAGCGACTCAAACGGCAACGCTGCTGCGTCACCGCGTCGTCACCGATCCCAAATCGGTGTTCTCGATCCGCCCGGCGGTCGAGCGACTTCGCCCGCCCCCCTGCCCTGCCCCGGCTAAATTGCCGTGGCTTTGTTTGGCGGGCGACTGGACACGCACCGGTTGGCCCGCGACGATGGAAGGCGCCGTGATCAGCGGCATTCAGGCTGCCAGCAGTGTCGTTGAAACCGTAGGGCTGCCCAGCATCGCTGCCGATCCCGGGCTGAAACGCGGCTGGTTGGCTAACCGTCTGATCGCTCCCTAAGCTCTAAAAAGCTCCAAAAGTTTTGCCATTGTTCTCACCGCAGGTCTCTACCGCCAAAACCGTCTACGGACTCGCAGCGATCGCCGCCTTCATGACTGCGATCTTGGCGATGCTGGGACGTGTGTGGTGGTGCCAACTCGGTGACCTGCTTCCTTGGTCTTGGGACATTTGGTCGAGCCATAATTCTCAGCACCTGGTCGATCCCTACTCGCTTTCCCATCTGGAACACGGCTTTGCGTTGTGGGTGATCTTTCATTTGCTAGCAGGCAAGAAGGTCAGCCAGTCGTCGATCTTGTTGGCGATTGCTGGCATCGAAGCGATTTGGGAGATCGCCGAGAACACGCCATGGATGATCCAGCGTTACCGAGAAACCACCATCTCGCTGGACTACTTCGGCGATAGCATTCTAAATTCCCTCTCCGATTATTTGATGTGTGTGACGGGGACGGTGATCGCAATCGTCTCGCGACATCGCTTCGGCATTTGGATGGCGGTGCTGGTGGTCGCCTTGCTTGAAATCGCTTCTCTCCTTTGGATCCGCGACAGCCTAGCAATGAACATCATCATGCTAGCATTCCCGATTGAAGCGATTCGCGACTGGCAGTCAGCCGGAAAATAAAATTTTCGCGTGAGCGAATGTGTGTCGTTGTGGTGCCGTTGCCGGACCGTGGGTGCGGCAGCGGCGAACCAATTCTTGACGCGACATTTCTAAAATCCAAGTCATGGATCCGCGGCGAATTGAATAATTGTTATTGCCGCTAAAACCTCAAGACGATATATCCCCTAACAGATGATACCGCCATCGCCTCGGATTAACGCATTCGTCCGATCGACGATGCATCCATCCCTTTCCCTTGCAAAACAAGAATCGATGCACACTATTATCCTGCCGTACTTTTCGGAAGCAGAAATTGATCGTTACGAGCGGATTTTAGACCACATGCTTTCGATGGAATCGCCGAAGTGCGAGTTTGAGTTTTTGCTATCAGCCAGTCCAAGGACGGAACCGAGTGACCGATTGATGCGATCGGCGTCGCGGATCGCTCCGGCGAGTCATTTACACTGCCCGACCCAAGTTTTCGGTTATCCATTCGGCGCAACGGCGATGTTTTGGGACAGCATGCGGCATGTCGCCGACATGAGCGATGACAACAACGGTTTCGCATTGTGGATGGAATCGGACATGTGCCCGGTTGCCGCCGATTGGCTCGACCGCTTGGATGATCATTGGCAATCCAGCGGCGACGTATTGCTGATGGGTTGTGAGGTACCGGATGTGTACCGTGATTGTCAGAAAAAATTTCGTTTGTACCGCCCTTTTCGTCATCGCCCGATCGAAAAGAAGCGATGGATTGCTCGGCACATCAATGGTGGCGCGTGCTACCGTCGTGATCTGATTCACCAAGTCAGCCCGGAATACCAAGACGGTATCTTTGACGTTCGGCTCGGAGACTTGCTGCGTGAACAAGGTGGTTACAGCAGCACGCCTGCGATCGCCTTTTCGACACTCGATCGACTCAACCATGATCTTCGCGATCCTGATAAGGTATTGCTGCACGGCTACCTACAAGACAAAGATACCTTTTTGCACGCATGCATCAGCGGCGAAGCGGTGGCCGCGCCCAGTCCAACCGTGGAGCGCCGAGTCTTCTTCGGACGATTCTCAACGCGGGTTAAACCGCATCCAAGTGAGGCGATGCTGGCAGCAATCCTGGAAGCCAAAGAACCTGAGCTGCCCGCGTTGAAGATTGTCCAACGCCAAGCCATCTCGCGAACCGAAGCGATCGCTTCGCCAGCTCCAACAACCACCCAATCGCAGCAAAGCAAAGCAGCATAACGCATCGCGACGGCGTCAGTCCGATGCCGTTTACTTTGAAACAAATCAGGTGATTTTATTGCGGAGCGGACAGGGGCCTCGCCCGCTGAAATTCAAACCTTTTACACGCTGCGTCCGGGCGACGCCCCGCGTCGCACCGCTACTAGAACGCAGATCGCACTGGACGTGAGCCGCCATTTGCGTTCTGCAATCCTCCAATGCCTCGACACTCCCTGCCCCGACTCTCTACTGAATTGGCATGAAAAATCTATTCCGAGCGGTGCGTCTGGTCGCCCAATATCGTTGGTCGGTTGTGATGGCCACACTTTGTTCGCTCCTGATCGCATTGACGTGGGGAAGCAATCTTGCCGCCGTTTATCCGTTTGTCGAGGTGATCTTTGATGGCCAAACGGTGTCGAGTTGGTCAACCCAGCAAACGGCAAAACTGCAAACCGAACTCGCCGAATTGGGCGGGCAGGCTGAAGACAATGGGCAGGCCGAAGGCAATGGGCAGGCTAACATCGAGGGAAAACCGGCCGCTGATGCGGAATTGGCCCCCCGCGACGACGTCGCACTGATGGACGCCGCGGCGCTGGAAACCGCGGCACGTCGCGAAGCCATTTTACAGCGTTTACGGCTACACGCGGCGGCTCAGCCTTGGATCGACGCCTACGCCCCGACGACTCCGTTTGGAACGCTCGCAGCCGTGGTGGCGTTTGTCATCACCATGACCGTGGTGCGATGCGTGCTGCTAGGCATGAACATGGTTCTGGTGACGCGAGTCTCGCAGGGCGTGGTCTTCCGGCTGCAAAACGAATTATTTCGCTCGCTGCTTTCGAGCGACTTAGCCGAATTGAATCGTCATGGCACCGGAGCGCTCGCAAGCCGGGTGAATTACGAAACGACTCACATCGGCAGCACGGTACAAACGCTGATCGGCCGCTTGCTACGCGAACCACTGAAATTGGCGACCTGTGTCGCGGGTGCCGCGCTGGTGAATTGGCGATTGTTGATCGTATCACTATTGGTCTGTCCCGCAGCCATGTTTGTGCTGATGCGAATCAACCAATCAATCAAACAAACCACGCTTCGAGCGATGGAAGGATCGGCGGGGCTGATGAACCAATTGGTTCAATCGCTGACCTATGTCAAAGCGATCAAATCGCATAACACCGAAGCACCAGAACGGCGGGCGGTACGTGAAACCGCAGCCAAACTGTACCAACAACAAGTCCGCATCACGTGGTACGACGCACTGCTGCGTGGCAACAACGAAGTACTCGGCACCGGCGTCGTTTGTCTGTCGCTACTTGCCGGCGGCTACTTGGTGCTCGGCGAACAAACGCATATCTTTGGCATCCGCATGTCGGGCAGCCAGATGACGTTCAGCACGCTGGTGCTGTTTTATGGCTTGCTACTAGGAGCAACCGACCCGCTGCGAAAACTCGGCGGCGTGCATATGAACATTCGACTCGGTGCCCTCGCCGCAGATCGCTTGTACGCCCATCTGGATTGCCCACGAAAAATCGAAGAGCCCAAACATCCGCGTGCTCTGCCTGGGGGCCCGGTCGACCTGAGTTTCCAGAACGTCAGCTTTGGTTATCGCAGTGATCAAACCGTGCTGGACCAGATCAACGTTGATATCTACGCAGGCGAACACATCGCAATTGTCGGGGCCAACGGCTCGGGTAAAAGCACGATGATGGATCTGCTGCCGCGATTCTATGATCCACGCGAAGGCGAAGTCTTGCTGGATGGCATCTCGCTAAAAGAATACTCGGTTCGAGACCTTCGCCGTTATGTGACCGTGGTCAGCCAACAAGCGGCGTTGTTTGATGACACCATCGCCAAAAACATTGCGTATGGCTGCGGCAGCGTCGATCCGGAACGCATTCGCCAAGCCGCCGAACAATCGCATGCATTGGAATTTATCGAAGCGTTGCCCGACGGATTTGACACCAAAATCGGCGAACATGGCAACCAACTCTCCGGTGGTCAACGGCAACGATTGACGCTGGCTCGCGCGATCTTGCGTGATTCACCTCTGATTGTCTTGGATGAAGCGACTAGTCAAATCGACCCCGAAAGCGAGCGTCTTATCCACGAAGCGCTAGAGACGTTCCTGCAAGGCCGAACGGCATTGATGATCACGCACCGTTTGTCGACGCTGACGTTGGCCGACCGCATCATCGTGATGGAACAGGGCAAAATCACGGGGACGGGGACTCACGACGAACTCATCCGTACGTCGGAGGCTTATCGGCTGCTTCATCAGAAGCAAGAAATTGCCACCAAGTCGATTGCGGCCTGAAGCGAGTCGCCGTGAGGCCCCGTCTGGGAACCTCACGAATGGATGTAATCGACAAAACAGCAACACGGCGAGCGGCTCAATCGCTTTGCTCGCTCAATTGCTTTGCTAGAGCAGGTTAAAAAATGATGTGGGATTCAAGCCGTAGCTACGTTCGCCAGAACGTGGTCCACCGTCTGGCGACGGCAGCTACATCAAAAGTGAAAATGCTCTAGCCCCATCACCATGCTAGCCATTGATCCGCGTTTGCAGATCGGCAACCACGTCATCGATCTTCACGCGAGTTTGCTCGAGGGTATCACGATCACGAATCGTGACCGTTCGATCAGTCAACGTGTCGGTGTCCACGGTGATGCAGTACGGTGTACCGGCTTCGTCTTGACGACGATAACGTCGGCCCACCGCGCCTTTTTCATCATAGAACACGTTCATGTGCCGCTTCAGCTCGCCGTAGATCTCGTGAGCCACTTCGGGCATGCCGTCTTTCTTCACTAGTGGAAAGACAGCCGCTTTGATCGGAGCCAAGCGAGGATGCAGCTTCATCACCGTGCGGCTTTGCAATTTGCCGTTCTCGTCCGGCGCTTCGTCTTCGGTGTAGGCTTCGCACAGGAACGCTAGTGCGCCGCGGTCCGCCCCGGCCGAAGGCTCGACCACGTGTGGCACGAATTTCTCGTTGGTCGCTTCGTCACGATAACTTAGATCGCGACCACTGCCGCGATACTTGGGTTTGCCGTCCTCGCCCAGTTCAACTTGCATTGGCCGAGTCGAAGGATCGAGTTTGCCTTCCATGTGGCTTCGCAGATCGAAGTCGCCGCGATGGGCGATGCCTTCCAACTCACCATATTCGCCTTCGGGCAAGAAAGGAAAGGCGTACTCGATGTCGGCCGTGCCGACACTGTAATGCGCCAACTCTTCCTGATGGTGCTCACGCATGATCAGTGATTCGTCCGATAGCCCCAACGCCTTGTACCATGCCAAACGGCGATCGCGCCAATAACGGTACCACTGCTGAGATTGATCGGGGTGACAGAAGAACTCGATCTCCATCTGCTCGAATTCACGCGATCGGAAGGTGAAGTTCCGCGGCGTGATCTCGTTACGGAAACTCTTGCCGATTTGGCCGATCCCGAATGGCAGTCCAACGCGGCTGCTGTCGAGCACGTTCTTGAAATTGACGAAAATCCCTTGAGCGGTCTCAGGACGCAGGAACGTGGTATCGTCTTCGCCGCCGAGCGCTCCGAGCGTCGTTTTGAACATCAAATTGAACTCGCGAGGCTCGGTGAGCGTGTCCAAGTTCTTTGCGTCAGGCGCCAGCACATTCTCGGTGGAATCGAGCTTGTCGAGCGTCAGCGATTCGTCGCCCACGCTGATCTTGTCGGCGTCTTTGTTGCGAAGCCGGAAAAATTTCATGCCGCGGCGGCGAACTTCATCAAGTTCCTGCTCGGCTTCGGCCATGGTGGTGACAAAGACCTTCTTGTCTTGGTACTCGACCCAGCGACCGCGAATTTGATCGAACCGGTATCGCTTTTTCGACTCGCGGCAATCGACCATGTGATCATGGAACAGATCGTAGTGACCGCTGCACTTCCATACTTGAGGGTGCATGATGATCGTGCTATCCAGCCCCACCATCTCGAACGCAGTCGGTGCCGATTCGGGTTTCACCAACTCGTTGTGGCCGCTGATCATGTCGTGCCACCAAGCGTCCTTGAGATTTCGCTTGAGCTCGACGCCCAGCGGACCGTAGTCCCAAAACCCTTGGATACCACCATAAATCTCGCTGGATTGAAACAAGTAGCCACGTCGTTTGCACAACGACACGATTTTTTCCATCGACTTCATGATGCGTTTATTAGGAGAAAGAGGAACGGGATCCGATTGAAACGAATCGCCAATCGTATGCCTTTTTGCTCGTTTCGACGAGAGTGGACAAAGCAAGCGAAGACTCGGGCTGCTAAATCGCTAGCGAACCACCCCAAAGGAGCGGTTTCGCAGCGGCAAACGAGGCAAAGAAGGGTTGAGCCGGTGATGCCCAAGCATCGGCTAATTCAACGGTTCGAACTGAGTCAGGTCCCCACGGGTCGTCCTGATTCCATTGGCCCGCGTTCACAGCCCGCGCTCACTGACACGATGCCGTCTACTTTGGGTAGCGATCGCGGCGAGGGGACTCATCCAGCTGCAGCGAATAAAACGTTCGAAATTGACCGGGCGGGGCCCCGCGCCGCTCCGCTATAAAACCGCCCGTTTAGTGCGAACGTAGATGGGTTTGGTCCCGCGCTGCAGCATTAGAACGCCTATCGCCCGGAGACGTGACTGCCAAGAACGGTGCGTTAGCGAAAAAGAGAGCGATCGATCGCCTAGCGGCGGATGAATCCGCTGTCATACCCGACCGGCGAAGCGATTTGAGTGCCATTGGACTGGGTCGAGGGAATCGGTACCGCGTTCAAATGCTGGCTCAGTGCGGCAATTCGTTCAGCAGCGGCCGTCTGCATGTTATTGATCGCGAGGCTGCGTTGATAATTCTGCAGTGCTTGCTGCAAATCTCCCGATTTCTCACGCAATCGCCCTAGCGCCAACCATGCTCGCGCGTTGTTGGCATCCAGTTGCACGGAATCTTCGAGATACTTTAGTGCCGTTTGCGGTTCGCCATACTCTTCGTACAGACGCGCTAACTCGATTCGCGGCTCGGCATACGTGGGGTTTTGAGCGGCCCAGTTCTTCAGCAGTGCAAAAGCCCGATCCGCACGACCGGTATCGACCAACAACACCCCTAAACCGCGGTGGCACTCCACATGGTTCGGATCGTGATCCAAACATTGGTTGTAGAGCGCTTCGGCCTGCTGGATCAATTCGCTCTCGCCTCGCTGGTTCCCCAACCGATGGGTGGTAGCGGCCAAATTGTAGTAGCCATCAGCGTTATTGGGGTCGGTTTCAATCACCTGCTGGAACTGCTGCAGTGCCGCGGTGTATTGGCCTTGCTCGTAAAGCCGAGCGCCTTGAGCGTTTTTACCGCTGGCCGCCCACTGGCACCCCGAACTAGCGATCAGTGAGATCGAGATCCACGATGCGAGCGAACTCCATCGGCAAAAGGTGCGTGCTGCTGAGGCGACAGGATACGTTTGTCCAGTCATGAGATAAGTCATCCTGACGTGGGGAGCGAAGCGATGTTCGGCGGCTAAGCCCCGAAACCCCTCCAATGGCGTTCGATTGATGGAATTACGGTGCGAATTATGTCGAACGTTAGCAACGCAAGGATTCACAAGGCAATAGCGGAACTTTCGGTTCTAACGAATCGTCCAACATCGCCGCGAATCGGTCGAATCCAAGGTACGGTTAGACGCCCTCAAACCTGAGCTAAACCCTGTACAGCAGTTGATTTTCGTTGCTTGACGCTAATCCACAACTAGAATTCAGGACAGGCTCTGCGTACAAACACCCCAGTTCGCCTATTTTACCCACAGCACGCATTTAGATTTTTTGTGAGTCGAACCTTGCTCTTACCCGGGCGAGAACGATCGGCTTGCAGCCCCCAAGTCGTGGCTCTGAACCGAACCGTGACGCACCCTGTGCCAAAAGTTGGAAAGCTTTTCGCAGATTCCCAAAACACATTTTTGCCATTGCCATTGGCACTGAATAAGAGGCTGTTTGATGACCAACCGTAAATCGAGTGTTCGAGACGGTATCGAGAAAAAAGTTCGCAACCTGTCGGATCGATTGCGCATGAAGCGTCGTCGCAACGAGCGTCGTTTGCTCTCCGAGACGCTGGAAACACGTCAATTGCTTGCGGGCCCAGAGCTGATTGGCGTGCAGAGTAACGAAGGCGATCTGTTCCGGGACTTCGAGACCCAGATCACCAATACGCTGCCAACGAGCGTACCGGAATTGAACGTTTCCCCCCGTGAATTGGTATTCCGGTTCAATGACGATGCGGTGATTTCGCCTGAGAGTCTGCAGGGGATTACGATCACGCGTGCCGGCAGTGATGGTTTTTTCGAAGCGGCCAACGCCACCACCGACTTGGGAACCAATGGTTCGGTCTTGGTCGAGTTCCGCGCGCAAACCACTGGGGTTTCCGGCAACGGGACTCAGATTGTGTTTGCTACGACCGACCGCGGGTCCAATGGGTTACCCGTGGTCACCTCGGTCAACACTTCGGGCGTTCAGCCGGTGATCACGCTGAACTTGAACAGTGCTGCCGGACGTCCTGCGACGGTCGCCGATTTGGTCAGTGCGGTCAACAACACCGCATCGGTGAACCAATTCATCAGTGTTCAGCAAGTCACCGGGGCTTCGCTGACGAAAGTGGGGCTGACGGTCGACACCAGTCGCAGTTTGACGTTAACCGGAGCGAACGCGTCGCAAGCGCTCAGCGATTTGAACACCAACGGCGCGATCCGTGTCCGTTTGACCGCGACGGAAACCGGTGCGGCCGGAACGGGCACGCAAGTGGTTGTCAAACAGCGAAACTTTGGCGGATCCGCGTTGCCGTTGGTTTTGGTCAGTGGCAATACGGTCGAGGTCCAAGTCAACTCGACGCCGGGATTCGAAACGACGGTTGATGAATTTTTGCTCTCGATCAACAGCAACGCCGAAGCCGCGCAATTGGTGACCGGGTCGCTCGAATTTGGCAGCGGCTCGACATTGATCGGCAATCGCACGCCCACCTATTCGCCGCTCGTGCTAAGCGGTGCCAGCGATTCCGTGATCGAACCTGGATACGTCGGTCTGGGCGACTCGCCTCGTGAAGTGGTTTTCCGTTTCGCCGAGACGCTTCCCGACGATACCTATCGAATCGACATCAATGCCGCCGGCGCCCTTGGATTGCGAAACGAAGAGGGCGAATACTTTAACGATGGCATCAGCGTCAGCGGACAATTCACCGTCAACGTTGGTCCCAAGGTTCTCGCCGTCGTTCCGCAACCGGTCACTCGGGCCGCCAACGGAACGCTCAGTTCGGCTCCGAATGTGATCGAAGTTCACGTGGATGGAGGGGACGTCAACGTCGCCTCGCTCGAGCGTGAAGACCTTTATCGGTTGATCTACACGCGAGACACGCTGACCAGCAGCGACGATTTCGAAATGGCTCCGACGTCGGCGGTCTACAATTCGTTGACCAAGGTGGTTCGGCTGGAATTCCCCAGCGCGCTCTCACGTGTTGTCGATCCGCTTGGCAACGGCAGCACCTTTATCGACGGCACGGCACGCTTGCGAATCGGTTCAAGCGAACCGATCAAGATCACTCCCACCTCGATTCCCATCAACTCGGATCCGGCGGACAATTTCCGCAACGCGTTGAACCTGAACAACACGTGGACGATCAGCAGCAATCCCAACGCGGGGATCCAATCGGCTCGTTTGACCAGCGAGATCCGTAATACCAGCAGCTACGGATTGAACCTTCCTGGCGACGGCGTACCGGGCACACGTGATCTGCGACCGGATGATCCATCGCGGCTTGACCGCACGATTCCGCTTGACGTTTTCCGCCGCGAAGAGGGTGACATCGAGGACGGCATCTCGGTCTACCAGTACAACTTTGTCAACAGTTGGTTGGGTGATGATCCAACCAAAGCCGGCATCGACGAGACTCGTGAATATTTCAACCTGATCACCGAACAACAGAAGGCACGTGTTCGTGAAGTCTTGTCGCTGTTTAGCGAATACCTTGGTGTTCAATTCGTTGAAACCAACGGTGGTTTGACCGATGCATCGTCCTTTTCGATCGCGGTGGGTGAACTGTACGGGGCTGACCCACGAGTCAACAGTGCAACCGCGCTGCTCAATGCGGACGGTTCGGTGCAGACGACCGGCCCCGAAGCGGTTGTGGTGGCAACGCGTGACCGCAACTTGGACGGCGTCGACGATCTTGTCGTGCTAGACTTCCAAGATTTTGATCAATCCACCGACGACCAGCTTGGCGGCGAATTCTTTCGCGGTGCCTTCCTTGCCGTTGGCCAATTGCTTGGTTACGGCTATGCCGATCACTTGGCTCAACCGGTGACGCAAAGCACGGCATCGGTGCTGAACCCAGGCACCGATAACGAACCTGCGTTCCCGAGTGTCGCGGACATTGTCAACGGACAATTTTTGTTCCAACCTGAGAGCAACGACATTGATGTTTATCAATTCACGTTGAACCAGGCTGGCAGCGTCAGCATCGAAACGATTGCCGAACGATTGCCGAATGCGAGTTTGCTGAACACCGCATTACGTTTGTACAAACGCGACAGCGTCACTGGCAAATTCACCGAGGTCGCTGCGAACGATGATTACTTCAGCAATGATTCGCTGATCGAATTGGAATTAGAAAAGGGCACCTACGCGATTGGTGTCAGCGCCTCGGGCAACACGACTTACGATCCGGCTACCCCAGGCAGCGGATTTGGTGGCCGTAGCGAGGGAACCTACGAGCTGTCGCTGGCATTCCGTGCGAAAGCCGCCGATGGCATCACTGACAACTCGGGCAATGCACTTGACGGCGACTTGGATGGCAATCCGGGCGGACTGTTCAATTTCTGGTTCGTGCCCAACGATCCCAACACGACGTTGTTTGTGGACAAAGCGGCGACCAATCCTGACTTGATTCGCTCGACTCCGAATCCCTACCTGAACTTGAAGGATGCATTGGCAGCGGCACTGCCGGGCGACACGATTCGCGTCGTCGGCAACGGCGGGGTTGATGGTGACGTCAGCACGCTGGATGACAACTTTGCCTACCAAGTCGGAAAAGACAATCGCGGGATCTCGCTTGCCGATGGCGATTCGATCGTCGTGCCTCAGGGTGTGAACCTTGTCATCGACGCCGGTGCCGTCTTTAAGATGCGACGCAGTCAAGTGTCGGTCGGCAGCACGGCGCCACTTGTCGATCACAGCGAAGCATCGCTGCAGATTTTGGGTACACCGACGTTGATCGGCTCCAACGGCCGGATCATTACCGACGCTAACGGAGTCGCGATCCCAGGCAGCGTGGTCTTTACCAGTTTCAACGACAATTTGGATCCGGACCTGCCTGACAGCGCGTCCAAGGGCGATTGGGGCGGAATTGATTTCCGCGGCGACATCGACTCGGCCGACGAATCACGCGTCTTCCTCGAAGACCAAGGCATTTTCCTCAATCACATCCAGTACGCCGACCTGCGTTACGGCGGCGGACAAGTGTCACTAAATGGTCGTCAAACGGTGATCAGCCCGATCGACATGGCGGTCACGCGTCCGACGATCATCAACAGCAGCATCAGCGTTTCGGCTGACGCCGCGATGGCAGCGACTCCTAATACGTTTGCCGAATCGCGTTTCATGATGTCCTCGACAAGCGGCACCGTGTTTACACCGGATTACACGCGAGTGGGACCTCACATTCGCGGTAACACGCTGGACAGCAACACGATCAATGGCTTGTTCGTTCGTGTGGCCACGCGAACGGGCGGCGAATTGCAACCGTTGACTGTTGGTGCGCGGCTTGACGACACCGATATCGTTCACGTGTTGACCGAGAATCTGCAAATCGCCGGTTCGGCGGGCGGATTGGTTCAAACGGTTGACGCCCCGGTCAGCTTGCTGATCCGTGCCTCCACGACGAACTCTCTCGGCGAACCACTCGAAGGCAATATCGTTGCCGGGTCGTATCGCTACCGAATGACGTTCGTAACATCGAGCGGAGTCGAAAGCGACGCAAGCCAACCGACCGCAGCGTTTACATTGGACGACGACGGCGCGTTCCAATTGACCGGATTACCGACCGTCCCTGCATCGTCGTCGTTCACCTCGCGACGACTTTATCGTGCAACGGTCCAGGCCGATGGCAGCGACGGCCCTTACTTGTTGGTCGCAAACCTAAATGCGAGTAGCACCTCGTACATTGATACCGCATTGGCAGGCAGCACCGCGCTATCGGCAACCACGGGCCAACGCACGGCACGTCTGGATGCAGGATTGACGGTCGATCCAGGGACGATCATCAAACTCGACGGTGCTCGCATCGACGTTACCTTTGGAGCCCACTTCTACGCCGAAGGCACGACCGAACGTCCGGTCGTCATGACCAGCTTGGCGGACAACCGATACGGTGCCGGCGGAACGTTTGACACCAACAGCACGAACACCACCGACGCGCTTTCGCATGGCGATTGGGCTGGGCTTTACGTTGGCTTTGGCGGTGCGGCATCGATCGATCACGCCGTGATCGCAGGCGGTGGCGGTATTTCGCGTATCCCTGGTGGATTTGCCAGCTTCAATGCCATCGAAGTTCACCAAGGCGAACTTCGCGTGGCGAACAGCCGCTTTGAAATGAACGACGATGGCCGCGAAGTCGTTAGCGCGGACGATCCCGACCGAGGCGGCCGCAGCGACAATGCGAGCGGAACCATTTTTGTTCGCGCTTCACAACCGATCATCACCAACAATACCTTCCTCGGTGGTTATGGCCCGGTTGGCACATTCGATGTCAACAGTTTCTCGTTTAACGAAGTCACCGATTACGGTCGCAGCACCGGAGCGATCGAGATGGTTTCGTCGACCGGAAACAGCGGCCCATTGATCCTAGGCAACCGCCTGGCACAGGACGAAGACCTTCCCGACACCGTTGATCGCTTCGGTCTAAACGGTATCGAAATTCGTGGTGGTGCCGTGTCGACCGAAGTCGTCCTGGACGACGTCGACATCGTGCACATCGTTCGTGACACGATCGAGATCCCGAACCAACACATTTATGGTGGCATGCGTCTAGAAAGTGACGCACGCGGCAGCCTTGTGGTGAAATTCGAAGGGGCTACCGCCGGCATCGTCGCGGGCGGCAATCTGCAGACATCCGAAGATCAGTTCCAAGACATTGCCGACCGCATCGGCGGCAGTCTGCAAGTGATCGGTCATCCCGACTTCCCCGTCGTCTTAACGGCGTTAGTGGACGACACGATTGGTGCTGGATTCCGACCTGATGGCTTGCCATCGGTCGACACCGACGCCAATGGCGTGCGTCAATCGATTCTGTCGTCAGAAACGACCGCCACTGCGACGCCTGCGGGACTGCCGGTTGGACCAGAGTACGACCGCACTGACCGCGAGGTCGACAACGGCACTCGTATCGACAATGACATCGACCCGAACGTGATCGGATTCTTCGAAGCCACCGTGACCGATGGCAACGAGGTCACGAACATCACGGTGACCGGAATCGATCAAGCCACTGCAACGCGACTGCAACAACAAAACTACGGCTTCCTCGAAACCACCGTCGTGGACATCGATTATTTGCTAGGTGCGGTCAATCCCTTGGCCGACACGACGTTCCGCTTGAGCCAAACGACGATCACTCGTCCTGCCACGCTGATCTCGCCCGACACCGTGATCAGCGAGGGAACGTTCAACATGCTTAATGCCACCGCGGCCGATCCGCGCCCGGTGAACTGGCTTGCGACGACGTTCTTCTTGGACAACCGCGCCGTGATGTACACGACCGTCGAGTTCTTCACGCCAGACAATCGCGACTTTGGTGACAACAACATCGCGGACATTCAAGTCATCAGCTATTTCGACGCCGATGTCGGCAACGGAACCTCTGATACGCTGTACAGTGTCGGCGTGCCAGGCGAACAAGATTTCCGGGCGATGACGATCAACGGACAGAACCGCGTCGGCTTTAGCCACGGCGGTATCTACGTCAACGATGGAACGAACCAGTTCAATGCGACCTATGATGGTTGGATGGCGGATGATGCGGCGCGTTTGTTGACCGCCGTTGACACCGAAAACACCAACTTCACGGTGATTGGTGACATCGACCAAGCGTTTACCGCGCAAGCGAACGATCCATTGTTCCCCAACGCCAACGCGGCGTTTGGCATTGGTGACATCGGAACCAGCTTTGCTTGGACGCTTGACTCGGCTCAGGACCGCGCCAAGGTCACCAGTTTCATCGAGTGGATTCCTAGCGATCCAGCGAACCCGTTCGAAGTCCAATTGCCACTGAATATCGAAGGCAGCGGCGACTGGGACGGCATCACGATTCGCGAAGCCGCTGCGGATCGCAACGTCTCGATCACCAGCGAGAACGAGCCACGCAACGTCGGCGTTTCGGATACCAACCCTACGCCAGGCCAATCTCAGTTCCTCGGTGAACTCGCTCCGAATCAAGCTTCGGGCGACGAAAATCGGCGACTTGGATTTATCGTCGATGGATCGATCAGCCAAACCAGCGACATTGACGTGTATTCGTTTGTCGGTGAAGCCGGCACGCAAGTTTGGTTGGACATCGACCGAACCGACATGCGACTTGACACCGTGATCGAATTGATTGACGCCAATGGAAACACGTTGGTGTTGTCGGACAATTCGATGGCCGAGTCGCTAGGCAATCAAAGTCGTCTCGTTGCACCCGATGGCCGATACTCGGCAGCCGATGCGGGATCGCTGAACTTGATTTCCGCAAACGATCCTAACGTGACCACGCAAGATCACCAGGACCTGTATTCGACGAACCCACGCGACGCAGGCATGCGGCTGATCCTGCCGGGTGAAGCGGGACAGCGAAACCTGTACCACGTGCGAGTACGCAGCAGCAGTGTCGAATCGGGATCGAATCAATCCTTGATCGTTTCGGGACAATCGGCGGCGTCGGTTCCATCGAGTCTGCGTCGTGGCTTGACCTCGGGGGCGTACCAATTGCAAATTCGATTGCAAGAGGTCGACGAACATGCGGGAACTCAAGTCCGTTTCAGTGACGTGCGTTTCGCCGTCAACGGAATCCAAGTGATCGGTGGCCCGATTCATAGCCCGCTTGCCGGAGATGAGTACGAACTTGACACCGTCAACGACACGCTCAGCGCAGCACAACGTCTCGGGTTGTACTCGGTTGCCATCGACGATCAAAACCTAGTGGATGCCGCCGGCAATCCAGTGCTCGATGCCAACGGCAACCCCATCGCCGCTCGCAACAACGGCCCGCTATCGAGCGACCGATTGTCCAAGACCATCGGGGGCGTGATCGACAGTTTGACCGACGTGGATTGGTACGAATTTGACATCCAATACGAGAACTTGACTCGTGACAATGCCGCGATGTATTTCGCAACGGCATTTGACCTGGACTATGCCGATGGCTTGGCACGTACCGACACCGCGATTTACGTGTTCAATTCGGCCGGCGAATTGGTGCTGATCGGAACCGACAGCAACATTGCCGACGACCAACCGCTTGGCAGTGCCAATGCGGAAGATTTGTCACGCGGATCCTTCGGAACGGGCGACCCCTTCATCGGGTCTGCTGAATTGTCCGAAGGCACCTATTACGTTGCCGTTTCGAACCAGCAACGAGTGCCTCAGCCGATGGATCAATTCTTTGATCCCAACTCGACCAACCCCTTACTGCGACTCGAACCGATCGATTCGGTCCAACGAGTGGTCGAAGAACATTTCGAATTCCCTTCGACCAGCGGCACGGCATCGTCACCGCAGTTCCCTGTTCTGTTTGACGACAATTCGATCATCGACTACACGTTCGATGACGTGATGTTGTACGTGAACACCGGCACCGGACTGTTTTTGGTTAACCCCTACACGGGTCAAACCTACTCGTCGACGACGCAAGGCAATGGTTTCCTTGGTAACTTTGGCGACGAGGTTCGCGACGTCGCCTTCGGCAGCAACGGTGAACTGTTTGCTTATACCGGTTTCTCCAACCGCCAACCGGCCGATAACGCTTGGGCGTATTACAGCATCGACACCGCGACCGCTGCACTGGGCACGCCGATTTCAACCGGCGGTGGCATGACCACGCATCACCTGAGCAGCCCGCCGCCACAGAACCCGACCGTGCTAAACGTCGCCAGCGATGACGGTTTGGAAGTCGAAGCGATCACGATTCGCGAATTCCTCAACGCCGAGACCGGTTTCTTGGTCGGCAATCGTCCGTTCCCACAGAACGGTTTGGCTTACACCACGAACATCCTGTACGGATTCAACGAAAACACGGGTTTGATCAACGGCGGCAACTTTAACTTGGACGTTGCGATTCCAGGTGCGGGTACCAGCCGTCGCGAGATCGGACAGATCGACACCGCGGCTCCGACCGGTGCCCGACCATTGCAACTTGGTTTTACCGCCGCCACGGTCGTCAATTCAGCTGGGATTGCCACGCAAAGTCTGTTTGACGGCGACCGCTTCACGCTGACGAATCAAGTTGAAACAGTCACGTTCGAATTTGACCAAGGGTTCACGCTCAGCATCGACAATTCGCCTGTCACCAATCCCGATGGCTCGTTGGGCAACCCTCGAACGATTCCGTTTGGCGACACGGTCGTGATCAAGCTGCCTGGCCAAACCGCGAAAGTCTTTGAGTTTGTCAGCGATCCGGCCGACGTCACCGGCACGAACATCCCGGTCGTGATCTCGAGCAACCTCGGCCCCGAGGCATTGATCGAGCGTTTGGCTTCGACGATCCGTCAATCAGGCATTTCGGTTTCGTCGGCAGGAACGCAATTGTCGCTTCCAACCGCGGAAACGGTGACCCTGCAAACCGATCCACTGACGTCCGCTACCAGTTTGGTTCTGAGCGGGACTCCGGGGGTCGAAAGCGGCAACTTCCGTATTCCATTGTTCCCAACGGACACTGCCGGCGTGATCGCGCAGCGGATTGTCAACGCAGTCGACCAAGCCAACACCGCAGGTGATTTGCCCAACGTCAATGCATTCATTGACGCCGGAGCCACCGACGCTCACTCGGTTCGCATCGTGGGCGGATTCATCGGCGATCCGGTCGGCAGTGCCGCAAGCTTGCCAACCGGCAACTTGACCGCAGGCGGTTTGCCCACCGGCGGCACCGTGACCGGTGTCGAATTGGTCAACAACAACCTGTATGCGATCACTAACACGGGCGGCTTGTTTGTGGTTTCCTCGGGCGAACTCGCCTCGGCGGTCGGAAACCGTACCGTGGGAAGCTACGTCCTCTCATCGACCGACTTGGTGGGCATTAACTTCACCGGTCTACGTGCTGGCCCTGCCAGCGTCGAAGATGGTGAACTGCGTCAAATCTTGTTCGGAGTGACCGGCGGAGGCGACATCTACGCATTCAACACCCGTGGTGAATTGCAGCCCGTCTTTGCAGGCGGCCGATCGATGATTTCGACCGGGATTGGTGGCGCTTTGGGATTGGATTTCAGCATCCTGGATTACAACCTGTGGCACATCACCGAACGTCGTGCCACCGACGCGGGACATGGAATCAGCAGCAATTTCAGCGATACACGCGAAGCCACCATTGGTGGAAACAGCTTGGCGTTCAACTTTGAAAACACCGCCGAATTCCAAAGCAAGTACGCTCATTCGCAAGAGGTTCCTAACGGAACACGGTTGGATGGAACCAGCATCGTCAACACCTACAACATGCCCGGTGGAGCGAAGGGCGAGGTTCAAAGTAACACGTTTGACCTGTCCGGATACTCGGCGACGGACTTGCCAACGCTTTACTTCAGCTACTTCTTGGACGCCGACGACGTTGCCACGATCGACGGTGCCCGCGACTCGCTGCGTATTTACATCGTCGACGAAAACGGCGTGGAACATCTGGTCGCCAGCAACAGCGACTACCGCAACACCGGTGAAAACGACGACGAGTTTGATGATCCATTGGCCAACAGCCTGCAAACCGGTTCGCTGTACGACGATGACATTGACGTCGAAGTCCAACAACTGTTTGACAACACCGGCAGTTGGCGTCAGGCACGCGTGCCATTGCAACCGTTCGCGGGCCAATCCAACCTGAGCATGCGAATCGAATTCTCGACGGCGGGCAAAACCGCCACTGGAACCCCGTCGATCCGTGCGGTTGCAGGCAAAGGATTAGTCGAGAACTCGCAACTTGTCGTCAATGGCGAAGCGTTCGCGATCGACTTGTCGCCAGCGGTCAGCGCTCCGTCGGGACGTCAATTGGCGGCTCTGTATGGGCCCGATCCAAACGCCGTCGCGGTGATCACGGTCGATGGCCAAGAATACGTGCTGGACGATGGTGTCCGCCCCATTGGCGCAAACCAAATTCCGATCGATTTGTTGTCTTCGCAACCGATTGGAACCGCACTCGAGGATCTCAGTTCGAGCCAAATCGCGACATTGATCGCGGACACAGTGGACCTGAAACGTCTGGTGCCTTCGGGTGCCGTGTTGGCGACTCGCTACTTGGATCCGGATTACCGCGAGGTGATTGAGTACGCTGGGCAAACCTTCATTTTGAACGACGGCACTCGGCCGGTTGCAACGAATGAAGTCAGCGTCGATCTGATCGATCCGCTATCGAATGTCACCTTGGACCAATTGTCTCAGCAAGAGATTGCCGCCGCATTGTCGCTGGCTGCGGGATTACCGCTGCCAACCTACAACTTGACAGAAAACTTCAACTTCTCGGACCCAAGCGATACTCCCGGCGTCACCGGCGAACGTAACGACTTGCTGTACCAAGCCACGCAGCTTCCTTATTCGGGCGGCAATGCCACGATCACAGGAAGCGGTCGCATCGGTACGGTCGACGCATTGGGCAACCCGTCGAATCTAAACGACGTGGATTTGGTACGTGCTGAGGTCACTGCGGGAACCACCATTTTCGTCGACGTCGACTTGGACACCAATCCTGCACTCGATGCAGCGGTTCGCTTCTTTGACGCCAAAGGCAACGAATTGACTGGGTTTGTCAATCAGGCAAACGACACGATCCAAGTCACGGTTACCCAAAGCGGCCCGATTTACATCGGCATCAGCGGCATTGGAAACTCGTCCTATGATCCTCGCATCGCAGGAACGTCTCAAACCGGCCAAATCGACTCGTACACCGCTTCGATTAACTTCATGTCGCCGATCACGGCACAAACCGATGGCAATTTGATCGAAGTCGATGGTACGGCAACGATCACTTCGTCGTCGCCAACGCTGTTGCCTGTTAGCGGACAAGAGGTGTTGACGGGTCGACCGATCAAGGTCAGCCGTTTCGACACCGCACCGCAAGTGGCCGAAGCAATCTCGCTGGCCTTGGCCGAGCGATTCAGCGATAGCGATACATCGTTCGTCCCGACTTCGGGTGCGATGGTACGAACCGGAGCTCTGACGATCAACGACTTCGGACCGTTTGTGAACGAGCAACTTCGTTACGGCGATCAATTCGCGGCCGGATTCTTGGCCGGAACCGCCGACAACAATCACGAAGGCGTGTTCATCGACGATATCATCATCGGTTTCGCCGAACGTGGTGAGCTTGCGACCAATTCACGTGCCGTCACCCAGACGGAAACGTTCATCGAAGACGGCACCCGATTCTTTACCTCGACGCCACGGCCGACCCAACCGACGGTCACCGGCGCGTATCAGCTAGAGATTCGTGACGCCAGCGAATATGTCGACAGCGAAGCCGCAGCACAATTCCGCACGTTTGATACCAACGATCGCTTGACCGATGGCTACGCCCTGCGAGCATTCTCGGGCACGCAATTGATCGACGGTTCGACATTTACCGTCGGAACGGCCGGAGCCCAATTGGTGTTCGAGTTCGATTTGATCGACGCTTCGGGCGTCAGCGACGGACTGAATTCACCAAGCTCGCAAATCCCCATCACGGTCAACGAATCGGCAACCGCAACCGAAGTCGGTGCGGCGATCATCAGTGCTCTGAATGCATCCGCCGTGCGTCAAGTTTTAGGCATCGACGTGACGGGGGCCAACGGCAGCGACATCGACAGCCGAATCAACGTCTATGGCGATGTCACGATCACCGATGACGGTACCGCATTCGAATCGATCAACTTGTTTGATTTGCGAGGCGACAGCAATCGCGATCGCACCGACCAAGGTGTGATCATCATTGAAAACAGCCGGTTTGTGTTCAACGCGGACGCCGGGATTGAACTGAACCGCGGTGCCGAATCGCGAGTTCAGGGAGTGAACCAAGTTGACCAATTGCCTGCAGCGATCGTCTATCCTCGCAACTTGGTCGAACTGAACACCAACGACCTGTTGCCTGGCGTGGTTGTACAAAGCAACGTGTTAGCATTCAACGCGAACGCGGGCGTACGAATCACCGGGCTGGGTCCGAATGGTGGAACGCAAAGCAATCCGATCGCCTTTGACCGGATTTTGAACAACACGATTGTTGGCGGTAATGTCAATCGAGCGGACGAATCGTTCCCCGACATCTACAACGACTTGTTGTTTGACGAGGGCGAAATCTCCTTTGCGGATACCGTCGTAAGCTACACGGCCGGAGCCAATGTTTCCGCCGGCTTTGACAATCCGGCGAGAGCACTCGGGGTTCCCGATGTGGTCGGTCGCGGGCTCGAACCAACCGTGGGTGATTTCACCACATCGCTTGGTCGTCGCGGCGTATTGACCGTTGGATTTACCGACAACTACTTGACCGGCAGCGGCGACGCTCGCCCTGACTTGGTGATCTTTGAAACGGGGTCCATCGAAGGCGTTTCCGTTGAAGTCAGCCGTGATGGCGTCAACTTCATCAACGTCGGCGTTGTTGCCGGCATCGATGCCACGATCGACCTTGACGCGTTCGGATTCAATGCCCAAGACCGCTTCGGGTTTGTGCGGTTGACCGACCTTGGTCAAGGCACATCGACCACCGGTGCGGTGGGTGCCGACATCGACGCAGTAGGTGCGTTGTCGACCGTTGCAGCAGACATTTATGTTCCCGGCAGCCAAGGGATCGTGGTCCAACAAGGGGCCGCACCGACGCTGCTGAACAATGTGATCGCGAATACTCAAACCGCGGTTGCGATTGATGACGCCAGCCTGCAAACCGTATTAGGCGGAACCACCTATTACCGAAATGCAACGGATGCTCGCAGCAGCCAAACGGATGCTCGAGGCGCCTTTGCTCAGCAGATCAATGCTTCGCAAGAAGTCTTTATCGATCCGGTTGAATTGGTGTTCACTCCGCGAGCGGGCACTCCGATCATCGACAGCTCGGTTGATTCGCTCGAAGATCGGCCTTCGCTGATCACCGTACGCGGTGCGATTGGTCTGCCACCGAGCCCGATTATCGCGCCATCCTTCGATGTCAATGGTCAATTGCGAGTCGATGATCCCGATGTGGAAACCCCCTCGGGTATCGGCGAACGCGTGTTCAAAGACCGCGGTGCTGAAGACCGTGCGGACGAAGTTGGCCCCCGCGCCATCCTGGTATCGCCACGGGCTCCGGATATCGGGCTATCGGGCGGCCAAGTGGTCACCGGCCAAGGCGACATCTTTGACGCCTTTGACATTCAATTGATCGACGGGATCGCCGGTGCAGATCCTACCCCAGGGGTTGGCATTGATGACGACAGCGTCACAGGCGATGCCATCCTGGTCACCCGAGATGGGCAAACGCTTGTCGAAGGCATCGATTATCGATTCGGCTACGATCCATCGAACAACGTCATTCGCTTGACTCCGTTGGCGGGTGTGTGGCAGGACAATTCGGTCTACGTCATCCGCTTGCTCGATTCGACCGATGCCGTGGTCCGCGTGCAAACCGGATCGAGCTACTCGGACCGCGCGTTGACAACCGTGATTGGTTTGGATGGTTCGTTCACGACACTCGAAGCCGATACCGGCATCAACATCGTGGTCTCGCCGAATTTGTTTGGAGCGAACATCGACGGTCAATCGATCCAAATCTTCGATGGCCAAAACCAAGTCACCTTTGAATTTGATACCGATGGAATCACCAATGGGGGTGTCGGTACGAATGGGGTTGTCGCCGTCCCGGTCGCAACGACCCTGAGTGTCGAACAATTGACCGCGGCCCTCGCCGATGCCATCAATGCATCCATTTTGAATTTGGAAGCGACGGCGTTCGAGGATCAAATCCAATTGCTCGGCGATTCAACACTCGCATCAGCGACCCCGCTTAGCGACGTGTTCACGGTCACCGTCACCAACATCACGTTCACGATGTCTTCGGCACTATTTGGTGCTGCGGATGGTGAAACCGTGACTGTATTCGACGGCACAACTTCGTTGACGTTCGAATTTGATTCCGACGGCATTCAAAACGATCCCAACAGCGTGCTTGTGCCTGTGATCGTGACCGATTCGACGCAGCAGTTAGCCGAAGCTTTGAACACTCAGATTCAAGCCTCAGGTCTGAACGTCACGTCGTCGGTGCTGAACAATCGCGTCGTGATCCTGGCGGACTCGCCGCTGGCCAACGGAGCGACGCTGTCAGATAACATCTTGGTGGCCAACACGATCACCGGCCCTGCGATTGGCACGGCTGCTGGCTTTGGTCTTCGCGTGCCAAACAACTTGGCTGCGGTTAGCGATGATATCGCCGATGGCCAAACCTTTGTCATCCAACGAGGCGCGTCGCTGATTCGAACGTTCGAATTGGATTCGGGTAACGGCGTGATCACCCCGGGTGCAATTCCGGTCGTGATCGGAGCCAACCCAACGCTTGATAGTATTGCCAATGCCTTGGTCCGTGCGATTGCCGGTGCCGGATTGGGACTGAACCCCGAGAACATTGGTGATGGCCGTGTCACCCTCGGTGGCGATGCCAATTACGCAGTGGACTTGAGCAACACCGCGTTGGAACTGCTTGCATCGGCGGGTCAAAAGGCAACGATCCCTGTGGTCATTCCGATTGATGCTACGATCCAAGAAGTTGCGGAACTGTACCAAGCTGCGATCCAAAGCATCGGGCTGCCTGATGTAACAATCGCGATTGTGGGTGATCGATTGATCATCGATGGTATTGGTACCGTGACCGGCAGCGGAGCGGTCGCTCAACCCATCATCCGCGATGATGTTGGCAACCTGCTGCAAAGCAACACGACAGCGGGAACCACCGAATTGGTCGTGTTTGTCGGAGGCGGAGCCGACTACGGTGACGCACCTGCACCATACCAATCGCTCGATTCCCAAGGCGGACCTCGCCACAATGTGGTTTCGAACCTTTATCTTGGTCGTGGTGTTACGCCCGATGCGGATGCCCAAATTCCGGATGGGGATCTGAACGACGACGGCATTCGCGTCAGCGGAGCGGTGCGTCCAGGGTTCTCGACGACCTTCCTGGTGGACATCAATCTGCCCGCGGACACGAGCGACAATACCCCCATCGCGGCGCCGGGCGTCTTCTACTTGGACGCTTGGTTCGACTGGGACGGGGACGGCGTGTTCGAGGAAAGCGAAGTCAAACGCTTTGGTTCGACCGGCAGCGGTCGCGCATTGGTCGGCGTTGGTGCCGGGAACACGATCACGGTCGATGTCCCGAACACTGCGGTGACCGGCGAAATCTACGCTCGATTCCGAATCAGCGAGAACAACAACCTTGGCGCACTCGGAGTGGCAACCAGCGGCGAAGTCGAAGACGTCAAGCTGTTTGTCTCGAGCAATCCGTTCCGCAATCCAATCAACCGAAATGACGTCAACAACAATGGGGTCGTCACTCCGCTGGATGCATTGCAGATCATCAATTCGCTCAACCGAGCAGGAGCGTCCACGATCCGCTTGGATCAACCGACGCCAACCGATTTGCCACCGTTCCCTGATACCAACAGCGATGGCGTCGTCACGGTTTCCGATGCACTGAACGTGATCAACGAGCTCAATTTGAACCGCAACACGTTTAGCGGCTCCGGTGAGCAGGTGAGCACAAGCTCGAGCACTCGCTACGTGCCGACGGCCGAAGGCGTTTACGCTTCGGGAGCGACCGCGGTCGGTGATCTGCTTGTTGCGGAAGCCAACGAAGACGCCACCGTTGCCCAGGATCCGGTTTCGAGTATCGCCGCCGAAGGAGAATCGTCCAAAGCGAGTGTGTTTGATCACGTCGCCGTGGCGAATCTAGATTCGATCGTCGATTCTTTGGCCGCGGACACCGCGTCGGCGAGCGAAGACGACAACGACGATGCTTCGTCGGTGCTGGATCGAATTTTCGCCAATCTTTGATCCCGGCAAAACTTCAACACGCCGCCGCAACGCGTTTGCGGCGGCGGAGAGCAGCTAGGAACCACGCCACAAGCGGCATGTCATGTCATACGCCGCTGCCGTCGAGTCGGGATTATCGCTAAATCCCGACGGCGGCAACGCGTTTCTTCGGCAATCGAAAAAGACGCTTCGAGCCGATTTTGTGATTGTTCGTTAAGATAATGGGACTGGGGAATCGAAACGGATTTCAACGATTGCAGCAAATCCGTGAGACAAATCCTGTCTTGTCGCATCTAAGTTGCGAGGCGATTTGGCAAAGAATGCCGATCATTCCTTTGTTACCCATTCTTTTGGCTCCATTGGACCTGCTTGGCCCCTATGTTTCGTGCTCCTGCAAATCGACGACGAAAGCGTTCGGCACACCGCCGAGCCGCTCGTTTTCAGCAGCTGGAAAAGCGAAACTTGCTAGCAGCAGCCCCCTTGGGAGCAACAGAGCTCGATACTGGTGAATTTCTGCTTGGCCGGGTCGCGGTCACGCCTATCTTTTTCGAGAGCGACGGCAGTATTGATGCCCAGTCCCAAAACTGGACGCCAACTGAAATCGACGAGATGCTGGCCAAGATCAGCGAAGGGGTGAATTGGTGGGCCGAGACCCTTGATGGGTTTGATAGCGTCCATTCGCTCGAATTCGTGATCGACGATACTTACGCCAAGAACCCGGTCGAAACCCCGTACGAGCTGATCGATCGCAATAGCGAGGGTTTTGAACTGGCCTTGAGCGGATTTATGGATTCGCTTGACTACCCCGGATCGTCCGCACTGCAAAACGCGGTTTTGGCGTTCAACCACGACCAGCGAGAGAAGCTGGCGACCGATTGGTCCTTTACCATCGTCGTCGTCGATTCGTCGGATGATATCAATCCGTCCACCGGCCAACACGATGGCTTCTTCGCTCCCGGCGGTTACTTTTCGGGGGCGTTTGCCTTTTCAGGTGGCTTGTTTATGGTCACGCTGTCGACCCGTCCGGCATCGACTATCACCCACGAAATGGGACACATCTTCTGGGCTCGCGACGAGTACCCCGGTGCTGGATCGTGGACCGATCGACGCGGCTACTACAACACTCAGAATTTAAATGCGTCGGATAACCCCACGGGCGGATTTGTCCAAGAAGACAGCATCATGCGAGGCGGTTATCCGCTCTCCGTCGCCTACGAAAACCACACCAGCCCCGCTTCGACGCTGGCAATGGTCGGTTGGCAGGACAGCGACAATGATGGCATTTTTGACGTTGCCGATGTACCGCTAAATCTTCAGGGCGTGGGTTACTTTGATGCCTCGACCTCTACCTACCATTTTGATGGCACGGCCAATGCCGTCGCGCTTGCAAACCAAAACTCCGAAGGGCCGCAAAGCGACATCACCTTGAATCGGGTCAGCGAACTGCAATACCGGCTCGATGGGGGTGCTTGGATTGTTGCGTCGACCCCCGATCAACAGGTCGTCGATTTTGATTTGCAGATCGTGATTGACCAAGCGTTTTCGACCATCGATTGGCGGGCCATCGACGTCAACACCACCGTGACCAGCAACATCGTCGAGGGGACCATCAAGTCGCCTGCGATTTCCGCCGCCAGTATCACCGGGTATGTTTTTCTAGACGAAGATGACAACTCGATCCGTGCTGGATCAGAGCCGTTGATGAGCAACGTCTCGGCAACGCTGCGAAATGCGGATGGAACTCCGTTGTTTTCCGGTGAAGTGCATGCGAACGAGCTGCCTGATGGCTATATCGCTAGTGGCAACGTTACCGGTGTCACGTTGACCAACCAGGGTTTTTCGTACCAACGCCAGCTCGGCGTGTTCGAGTCACCGATTGCTAGCAACCAGAAGTTCTTTCAGTCGTTCGACGCACAGGTCATCGTGTGGAGCGAGCAGTGGAACGCAAACAATGTTTTCATTGCTAAATTCGACCAAGACGTTGGTGAAGTGAACCTGCAGATTTGGGGTGCCAACGCAGGATCGGTTAGCTACGGGCGTATCGAAGCGTACGATCGCAACGGACAACTGATCAAACGGGTGACCAGCGACGCGGTTTCCTACGGCAAATCGACCGAGCTGACTATCCAGGACGCAGGGGGCGAAATCGCCGAGATTCGTGCGTTCGGACATGCGAATTCCTCGATTGCCATCTCGGACCTGAGCTTTGGATTTGACGATCAAATCACGACCAACGGATCGGGAGCGTTGCAGTTCAGTCATCTTCCCGATGGGGACTACGTGCTAGAGCTTGCGGCGACAAAATTGATCTACGCGTTCGACGATCCGGCCCCTGCAATTCAGGTGACCAATGGTGCAAGCGACGATGTGGTGGTCATCGCCAGCCGCGTCACCAGCCCTCGACACAACGCCAATATGCCGGGAGACGTGAACCGAGACCAAATCGTCACCGCGCAAGACGCGTTGGTGATCATCAACGATTTAAACATCAATCGACCGCGAACGCTTGGTGCTAGCGAAACCGCGGGCCCGTCGATTGATGTCAACAACGATGGGGATGTCACCGCGTTGGACGCGTTATTGGTGATCAATGCGCTGTCATCCAACGGAAACGCGGACGGCACGGATTCGGGCGGCACGGATTCGGACGGCGAGTCAGAGTTGGGCGAAGGCGAAGCGAAAACAAGCGAGCTAGCTGCCGAGCAAGATTCGGGAGCCCAGCAAAATTCGCAAGCCGAGCAAGGGTTTGAGCCATCCATTGCCTCTCGAGACCGAGCGCTCGCCCAGTGGCCAAGCCACGTTCGCGCGGCTGCGGACGCCCCCCCGCTGGAATTTTCCCCGGATCGCGTCGCTGGCGACGCTCTGGAACGCTCCGGCGTCAAAAAACTCAATACCCCACCAATGATGGTACCGTCTGTGGAACCGAGCAAAATACTTCCTATGTCCGAAGAAATCTCCGAAAAGTTCCCCCAGAATTTAGTTGTCAATGAAAAGTCGCTAAGCACAATGGGGTCCGAGTCGATGGAACTGGGCTCCTTGACTGGAACCGATCCCCCCTTATCGACCCCCGCAATCTGACGAGCCGAAATTATTTTCCGACAGAAAAATCGGAACCTTTTGAATATTGCGATCTCTAACCGACAACATAGTGTCGCTAGCCCGCATAGATTGCCCTGGATGTTGATAAGTTAGGAACGCCAGATAAGATAGGCTGGTTCGCATGTTTTTTCGACTTGGTCACTCTATGTCGATCTAATTCCAAGCTTGAACCGAATCACTTGACTGTGTCAGTCGTGTTCGGCATCGAGTTTTCCCCAAAAATCTCCTTCATCTTCCTGAGAAAAACAGATGAAACATCTGCGTCACTTGCTCCGTCGCTCCGGATGGCTGAGGGCCGACAAACGTTCCAACGATCAAGTCCAACGTGGTCAAAAGCCCACGCGACGTTTGAGCAGCGAAGCGCTTGAGCGACGGGAACTTCTCGCAGGCGACTTTGCAGCCGCTCATAATTACTTTCTCGCCAATGACGTCGACAACAACATGCGGGTCACCCCCATGGACGCGTTGACGGTCATCAATCACCTCAACCGCAACGGTGGCAATTCTTCGGAAGTCGGGCAAGGCGAAGAGATCAAGGCGTTTGTGGACGTCAATGGTGACAATCGCGTGACCGCGGCGGACGCGTTGTCGGTAATCAACACGCTCAACCGCATGGGCGAAGGCGCTGGCGAACCGTTGCTTGAAGTGCAATTGAGCGCTCGCGACGGCAGCAGTGCTGAGTTGGTCCGCGACAGCAACGGCGCCTACAACGTTGCAGTCGGGCAAGTATTTGAGTTGGAAGTGGGATATTTGGACCTTCGTGAAGACAAGGTCTTCACGTTGCCCACCGGAACCCCGGGTCAAACCGTTGACGTTCGCTTCCGCCAAGGCGTATTCCAGCTTGTCGCGGACATCGGCGTTTCCGGTGCTACCAATGCGCCTAGCCTGATCACCCCGATCATTGCCGAGACGCAGCAGATCAAGATCGGCCAACAGATCGACGATCCGACTCAAACTCTAGCGTTGGAAGTGACGCTGACTTCGGCCACCGGCCAGGTTAGCACCAACACCGCAAGAATTGCCGCAACCGATTTCACCGCGGACCCGACCGGCACGCTGACAGCCGCTTTGGAAACGCTCGAGGACGCCAATGGGTTGTTCCTCGATGCGGGCACCACGGTCCAAGTCACCCGTCTGCCATCGGCCGACCCTGATGACTTCTTTTTGCAGGTTCGCTTTGGCGGCAACGACGCGATCGGCGTGAACCAGCCGACCATTAGAGTCCAACCTGTGATCAGCATCCCTGGCGTGGGTGAATTTCCCTACAACGCCGCTGCGGTGACGAACCAAGAATTCCGCACCGACAATGTGCTGCAAGGCGTCGATAGTAGCGGAACCGCAATTGGCCAGCGTTACGACATCGATTACGAAAGCCGCTCGCTACCCAACCCCAATGGCGGCTCGTTCGAATTCCTTAACAACCGCCCTGCGATTGGATCGTTTGATCCCAATACAGCCGATCCAGCCGAAGTGTTTAACGACATCGGTGGATTGGGTCCGGTCATCGCTGGCGGGGTTCCCGAAGCCAACGGTGGCGATGAAGACACGCTGGACAACGTCTTTGACGCCCTCAGCATCCCTGTCTTTATCAACGCTCCGGTCCAAGGTTTGACCTTTGAAGTGACTCCGGGTGAAGACAGCAACGGCGAATCGTTCTTGATCTACGGGTTCTTGGAAGAGCCCGATGAGCAAGGCAACGACAATTCGCGTCCAGTACCGCTGGATCAAGTTCGCTTTGACGCCGACGCCCGATTCGTGATCAACGCGACCGTCGACGGTGCTCCGGTGACTCCGACCGTTTCGGTGGCCGTATCGCCAGCGGCGGTCAATGAAGACGGCAACAATGCATTGAATTACACCTTCACGCGAACCGGCGCTACCACAGACGCCTTGACCGTGGACTACACCGTCAGCGGAACCGCCACGTCAGGAACCGATTTCACCGCACTTTCGGGCACGTTGACCATTCCTGCAGGGCAAGCCTCGGCAACCGTCAGTGTCGATCCAACGGATGACGACACCGTCGAGCCGGATGAGACCATCGTTCTAACGGTCACCGACACTGCAAGCTATGACGTCGGCGCCTCGGCCACTGCGACCGGAACGATCACCAACGACGACGTCGCCACCGTCACTCCGGTTGTCACCGTAGCAGTCAACCCTGCGGCGGTGAACGAGGATGGATCGGGAACGTTGATCTACACATTCACCCGCTCGGGTGCGACCACGGACGCATTGGCAGTCAGTTACACCGTCGGCGGAACGGCGACGTCCGGCACCGACTTCACTGCACTTTCGGGCACCGTTACCATTCCTGCGGGACAATCCTCCGCGACGGTCAGCGTCAATCCAACTGACGATTCGGTCGTCGAACCGGACGAAACCATTATCTTGACGATTACCGACACGGCGACCTACGACGTCGGTGCTGCAGGTTCGGCGACGGGTACGATCACCGACGACGACACGGCTACTGCGACGCCAGTGGTTACCGTAACGGTGAATCCTACGGCCGTAAACGAAGATGGATCGGGAGCACTGGTCTACACGTTTGCTCGAACCGGTGCCACCACGAATGCGTTGGCAGTGACCTACACGGTCAGCGGGACAGCGACCTCCGGCACCGATTTCACGGCGCTCTCGGGAACGGTCACGATTCCTGCAGGACAGTCGTCCGTCACGCTCAGCGTCAACCCGACCGATGATTCCGTCGTTGAACCAGACGAAACCATCATCCTCACGATCACCGACACCGCGACCTACGATGTGGGTGCAGCCGGTGCGGCGACCGGGACGATCACCAACGACGATACGGCCCCGGTCACTCCGGTGGTCACCGTTGCGGTAGCTCCGTCAGCAGTCAACGAAGATGGCTCGGGCACCTTGGTCTACACGTTCACACGTACCGGCGCTACGACCTCTGATCTGACGGTGAACTACACCGTCAGCGGCACTGCCACATCGGGAAGCGACTTCACCGCACTCTCTGGCAGCGTGACGATTCCCGCTGGTCAATCTTCGGCGACCGTGAGCGTCAACCCAACGGACGATACTGTCGTTGAACCTAACGAGACAATCATTCTGACCGTGGTCGACACAGCGTCTTATGACGTGGGTGCCGCAGCAGCTGCGACAGGAACGATCACCAACGACGACCAAGTGGTTGTGAACCCGGGAACAATCTCGCTATCGCCCGCAACGCTTTCGGTTGGTGAAGGTGGAGCGTTTGCGACCTTCACCGTTACTCGTACCGGCGGCAGCGACGGCGCGGTTTCGGTTGTGTTCGCCACGTCCAACGGCACTGCAATCTCAGGAGCCGATTACACCGGAAAGACCGAGACGGTCACGTTTGCCGATGGCGACAGCGCGACGAAAACCATTACCGTATCGATCATCGACGACACCGTCGACGAGCCGAACGAGACATTCAACGTCACGATTTCCGGAGCTACCGGCGGTGCCGTGCTCGGTGCGAGTGCGTCCGCAGTCACGATCATTGACAACGACCCAACCGATCCAGGAACCGGATCGACCGTTGCCGGATCGATCTTTGTCGATGAAGTTGAAAACCTTAACGAAGTCATCAAATCGGGAGGTTCGGTTGCTCCGTTCCGCGATGGAATCAAGGACGCCGGCGAATCGGGCTTGTCCGGAGTTCGAGTCGAACTTCGCACCGCATCGGGTGAACTTGTCGCAACCGCCTTTACCGACATGAACGGAAGCTATCGCTTCACCGGGGTGACCCAAGGTTCGTATCGGATTCACTTCGGCGTTTCGACGGCGAACACCTTCCTGTCGGGAAGCAATCACGTTCCGGTTACGGTCGGTGCCAGTGGTAGCAACGTCGCTGCGACCAACCTTCCGGTCCTCGGATTGTCAGCATCGATGTCCAACTTGGATATCTTGGCGTCGAGCTACTTGCGAGGCAACACGGATGCAGCCAGTGCGTCCAACAATGGACGACGTGGTGGATCGGTGGCCCTCGATGCCTCGGGCAACCAAATCTTCTTTATGGCGGCCGAAGGCTTTGACAATGTCGACTACAGCGAATTGCTGCTCAACGCGAACCGAGACGCAGCGATTTTGACGATTGTCGATGGAACCGAAATCAAGACGGCTCTGTTGGACGAGAACGACTTTGTCATTAGCCGCGATGGAACGGCATTGCAGTTCTTTGGTGGCGTTGAAGAGCTCGGCTTTGTCAGCACCTCGAATCCATTGACCTCGCAAGGCTTTAGTCAAGCAGCGATTGATGCCCTCTTCAGTCGAGCTGCAGGAATCGCTAACAGCAACTAGCCGCTAGCACCTCCGTTATCGCTTGAACATAAGCCCTGATTGGTTTCGCCAGTCAGGGCTTTTTTTCGTGCATGAAAACGGCATAAACGCCGTCTGAGCGGCGCTGGACCGTGTCGACAAACGGTTGCCATGCTTCCCCCACCTCCCGAAGGCCAAGCTGACTTGTGATAAAACTTGGCGAGGGCTGAATCCTCAACGGTTGTCCAGGCGGACAAACCCGTTCGTGGTCGCCAACCGCGCTTGTATCTCAACTAAATCATCCTTATTACGCCCCCAATCATGTCGAACCACGACGATGTCAATCCGTTTGCTCGCCCTTCGGCCTCTAGTAAAACCATCCATATCAAGTACAAGACATCGATCATTGTTTGGATCTTCTTGGGCCTATTGATTGCCGTGATCACATTTGGCGTTATGGCGAGCGTCGTGATCAGTTAAGATCACGGCCACCATGCGGGGTCCGTCAATGCAAGATGGACGCGTCTTCAATCGAAACCGAGTGATGGCTTGCCGTCTCGAGAAACAATTCATCGACATGCACACGATTCGACTTCGTTACCCTTGGACCAAACAACAACACTCCGACTCGGCGGAGGCGACGCGGGTCAATGTCCCTGAGCGAGACGAGGACGTGGATGCGACGGAATCACCTCGGCCGACCACCTACACTCGTAATTTCAATCGCCCTACGGGAATCGAATCGAACGATCGAGTGTGGCTGCGAGTTACAAGTTGGCAAGGCAAACTCGCGTCGCTACGTATCAACGCCATACCGCAACCGATTGGAACTCCGCCGCTGGAAATTGAGCTTTCCGATCAATGGTCGCTGCACAACAAGATCGAGATTCAACTAGATCCCGTTGACGGTCACCCGGTTCGGCTCGATGGCGAGGTGACGCTTGAGATCGACGCGGGCGACGAAACGAAAGCGTGACAGCAACGCGGTCACCGTGACTCGACGGTATGCACAATCACCACGTTGTGAGCCTTTTGAACCACGCCGCTGCCGGTAACAAACACGATTTGGTCACCCGTTTTCAGATCGGCGTGTTCGCGGCCCCAACCGCAAATCTCGTCGATAAACTCAGGCGTGTGCTGCAGATGCGACGACAGGATCGGTTTGATCCCCCATAGCAGATTCATCCGCCGCAGCGTGTCATGGGAGTCACTCGCCCCGAGCGTTGGGATGCGGCTGCGGCTTTTGCTTTTCACCCACGCCGTGCCTCCGCTATGGGTGCCGATCACAATTAGCTTAGCCTGAATCGCCTCGGCAATATTGGTCGCAGCGATGGTCACGGCGGTCGTAATCGGCGAAACGCGAGAGTTGGGGATCGGCTCGGAAATCGGGTTGGCCAACATTTCACGTTCGGTGCACAGCATGATCCGGTTCATCATTTGGACCGACTCAACGGGATGCTCACCAATGGCCGTTTCACCGCTAAGCATACATGCATCGGCTCCATCGAGAATCGCATTGGCGACGTCGCTGACTTCGGCGCGGGTCGGACGACTGCTGCTGTGCATCGATTCGAGCATCTGAGTGGCCACAATCACGGGCTTCATTTTTTCTTTACAAACACGAATGATTCGTTTCTGGGCCACCGGTGTTTCCGCAACATCGATCTCCACTCCAAGATCACCTCGTGCCACCATGACGCCATCGGCCGCCTCGACAATTGCCTCGAGCTGATCTAACGCCTCGGGCTTTTCGATTTTTGCGATCACCATCGCGTTGGACTCGTGGCTGGCCAGCAAATCTTTGAGGGATTGCACGTCTTCAGCCGAACGCACAAACGAAAGACCGACGAAGTCGATATTGTTTTGAGCAGCCCAAATCGCATTGTCGACATCCTGGCGCCGCATCGCCGAGACGGACAACTTTACACCTGGCAAATTGATCCCCTGACGACTGCGAACCGTTCCACCGGCGGTCACACGGCACTGAGCATGGCTCTCGGTGACTTTTTCGACCTGCAGGGCCACCAATCCATCAGCCAACATCACACGATCGCCGGGAGAAAGCTCATCGATCAATCGCGCATACGAACTCGTTAACTCGTGCGAGTCCGAAGCCGATTCACCGCGAACGAAGCTCAGCGTCGCTCCGAGCTCGCACACCAATGGATCCTCGACCAGTTGCCCGAGTCGAATTTTAGGTCCCGCTAAATCCAACAGCACGCCGGCCTCAAATCCACTCTGCTTGGATGCCGCACGAATGTTCGCGAGCGTCGATTCATGTTCGTGACGAGAACCATGCGCCGTATTGATGCGGAACACGTCCGCGCCGGCCTGAATCAATGCCGCTAACTGCTCGACCGATGCACAAGCGGGGCCGACGGTGGCCACAATTTTGGTACAGGATTCTTTAAGCGAGGGTCTAGACATACAATCTTTCCTAACCGATGGTGTGGTTGGCCTTTCCTTCCGCGGCGATCGATCCGTTGACCGATCGATCACGTCCGTCGTCCCGCAGTTGAATCTAAGATCTTGCGGGATGAAAAAGTAGGGCAGGCAACTGCGTCCTGATCGAATCGTGTCGTTTCCTTTGCTTTTTGCTTACCCTCTCTCGCAATCCAGGATACCCGAACTACGTGAACATGACGGACCGATCGCTGGTGGTATTGGTAACAGGAGGCTCAAGTGGCTTGGGGCTCGTGATCGCAAAAACCTTTCTTGACGCTGGTTTCCGAGTGGTGATTGCGGGGCGCGACTCATCTCGCCTTGACGCAGCAAAAGCGTCGCTGGCCCACGATTCGTATGTTGCTACCGCTTGCTGCGATGTGACGGAAAAACAGGGAGCCGACAAGGCGATCCAGACGGCGATCTCGCATTTCAGCCGACTTGATGTGCTGGTGAACTGCGTCGGAACGAGCGATCGAGGACTCGTCGAGAATTTGACGCTCGAGCGGCTCGATGAACTGATCCGCCAGAATGTGCACACCGCCCTGCTCTGTTCGGTCGCAGCGATCCCCTTCCTTGAAATCGAAGGGGGCGCAATCGTCAACATTGGTTCGCTGGCCTCGAAAGTCGGCGCCCGTTATTTGGGCGGCTACGTTGCGGCAAAGCATGCACTCGCGGGGCTGACGCAACAGATGCGGCTCGAGTTAAAACCACGCGGGATCCATGTGGGGTTGGTCAACCCAGGACCGATACGACGCGATGACGCAGGATCGCGTTACCAATCGCATGTCCAGCACGACCCCAACGTGCCCGCGGCGGCAGCCAAACCGGGCGGCGGAACAACGATCAAAGGCTTGCCACCGGAGACCGTAGCCGCGGCGGTGTTGCGATGTGCCCGTGATCGACGGCCCGATATGGTGTTGCCACGCTACTTGCGATTGCTGATCGCGGTGGGACATATCTCGCCACGCCTGGGCGATTGGCTGTTATTGAAGTTCACTTCATCCAAAGGATAAAGTGGATTTCAATTTCAAGAAGACGATCTTGATGACGCTAGGTTGACGCAGCACGCTCAAACTTTTTGTGACGTCTGCTGCCGTTTTGCCCAGGCGGCCGCGCCCATCGCACCGGCGTCATCCCCCAGCGTCGCGGCGACGACGTCAAAGGTATCTTTGTAAACAGGCATGACGTGGTCGCGGGCCGATTTCTTGACCGTTTTGACGATCAGCTCTTCCATCGCTTCGACCATACCGCCGCCCAAAACGATCTTGTCGGGCGACAAGAGGTGAACGACGTTGGCGACCGCGATTCCGATACTGCAGGCCGCCTCTTCGACGAGTTTGCGAACGACGTCGTCTCCCTTGGCAATCGCATCGGCGAGAGCCCCGCTGCGAATTTCGCTCAGATCAGTCCCGGCAATTTTTAGCAAGTTCGGAGCTTCGCCACGAAAGGCCGCCTTTGCCGCTTCGGCTGCGATCGTCAACCGGCTCGCCTCGGCTTCGAGCGTCCCTGAGATCGCGGAACCGGTCGCACGCGTGTCGGAGGAAATTCGTGTGTGTCCGATTTCCATGCAAGAGAAATTGGCGCCTTGCAGGATTTTGTCTTCATAAACACAGCCGCCGCCCACTCCGGTCCCTGGAAAAATCCCGACGACACAGCGAGCTTTTTGCGCGACCCCAAATTGGTACTCGCCATACACACCGGCATCGACATCGTTCAGGACGGTCACTTCACAGTTAAACCGCTTCTTCAGAAAGCCAGCGACATCCACATCGTCCCACCCCAAATTGGGAGTGGTCAAAATGCGTCCTTTGGCGAGATCGATGGGGCCGGGACATCCGATCCCAATCCCCGCAATTTGTGCATTGGTCAGATCGTTTTCGCTCAGCAATCGATCGATCGTCGATGCAATTCGTTCGATGCCGCTGTCGGCCCCATCACGCCCACGCGTTTTTCGCCGACGACGCCCAAGCAGATTCCACTTTTCGTCGTAGGCAATCGCCAACATCTTCGTGCCACCCAAGTCGAAGCCAATCCAGATATTTTTTTCAGACGAAGTCATGGATGTTTCAACTAAACACGAGGAATCGAATTTCGATTGGCAATACGAAAAAAACGTGAAATCTCAGTACAAAATAAGAGCGAAACTTGCTTTTACAATCAACCCGCCTTCGGTTGGACGTCGCCAGTTTCGGAGCTCCGCACCTTTAATGCTTTGATTGCTGCCATAGCACTCATCGTGAACGATCTGCTACCAAGTCCTCCATTGCACGCCAACGCGACAATCACGGTGAATTTCCCGGCTACTGCCGCGACACTTAGACGATCGGTTTGTAGAATTCGGGCGACTTCTTTTCCTCTTGAGAGATCTAATGAAATTTCGCTTTCCCGTTCTGATCATTGACGAAGACTTTCGCTCTGAAAACACTTCCGGTCTCGGCATCCGCGCGCTGGCTGAGGCGATGGAGGGCGAAGGTGCCGAGGTGATCGGAGCGACCAGCTATGGTGACCTGTCACAATTTGCCCAACAACAATCCCGTGCTTCGGCGTTCATTCTGTCGATTGATGACGAAGAATTTTTGACGCCTGATACCGAACAGTCCGCGATTGCCAATCTTCGCGATTTCATTCAAGAGATCCGATTCAAGAACAACGACATTCCGATCTTTTTGTATGGTGAGACGCGAACCTCGAGCCATATCCCGAACGACATCCTGCGAGAACTGCATGGATTTATTCATATGTTCGAGGACACGCCGGAGTTTGTCGCCCGGCACATTCTTCGCGAAGCACGTTCGTACACCGATGGTCTCGCGCCGCCGTTTTTCCGCGCTCTGGTGGATTACGCCAACGATGGATCGTATTCGTGGCATTGCCCCGGTCACTCTGGTGGTGTCGCCTTTCTAAAAAGTCCGGTAGGCCAAATGTTTCACCAATTTTTTGGTGAGAACATGCTTCGTGCGGACGTCTGTAATGCCGTCGAAGAATTGGGCCAGCTGCTCGATCACACAGGTCCCGTGGCTGCATCGGAGCACAACGCGGCGCGGATTTTCAACGCAGACCATTGCTTCTTTGTTACCAACGGGACGTCGACGTCCAACAAGATGGTTTGGCACTCGACGGTCGCCTCAGGCGACATCGTGGTTGTCGACCGCAATTGCCATAAATCGATTCTGCACGCGATCATCATGACCGGTGCGGTCCCGGTTTTCTTAACGCCCACTCGCAACAACCTCGGTTTGATCGGGCCCATCCCGCTGGATGAATTCCGTCCGGAAAACATCCAAAAGAAGATCGACGCAAACCCGTTTGCTCGTGAAGCTCAGGCCAAACATCCCGATCGCAAGCCTCGAATTTTGACGATCACGCAGAGCACTTATGACGGGGTGGTCTACAACGTCGAGATGCTCAAGGAACTGCTTGATGGTCGTATCGACACATTGCATTTTGACGAAGCTTGGTTGCCGCATGCTGCGTTCCATCATTTCTATCGCAACATGCATGCGTTGGGACGCGACCGTCCCCGCTGCAAGGAAGCGATGATGTTTGCCACCCATTCGACTCACAAATTGTTGGCCGGTATCTCGCAAGCGTCTCAAATCTTGGTCAAAGAATCTGAGACACAGAAACTTGATCGGCACATTTTTAACGAAGCCTACTTGATGCATTCATCCACGTCGCCTCAATACGCGATTATCGCTTCGTGCGATGTTGCGGCCGCGATGATGGAACCGCCTGGCGGAACCGCGTTGGTCGAAGAATCGATTGCGGAAGCGTTGAATTTCCGCCGCGCAATGCGCAAGGTCGACGCCGAGTGGGGTGATGATTGGTGGTTCCAAGTTTGGGGGCCAGATGAAATCGTCGACGATGGCATCGGCGTTCAAGAAGATTGGATCTTGCATCCCGACGACAATTGGCACGGCTTTGGTAATCTTGCCGCCGGTTTCAATATGCTCGACCCGATCAAGGCGACCGTGGTCACCCCGGGACTGAGCGTCAATGGCGAGTTTGCCGAGACGGGAATCCCCGCTTCGATCGTCACACGTTACTTGGCCGAACACGGCGTGGTTGTGGAAAAGACAGGGCTGTATTCATTCTTCATCATGTTCACGATCGGGATCACCAAAGGACGCTGGAACACGCTGTTAAGCGCGTTGCAACAGTTCAAGGATGACTATGATAAGAACTTGCCGATGTGGAAGATTTTGCCCGAATTTTGCCAGGCCTTTCCAAGTTACGAGCAGACCGGGCTAAAGAATCTTTGTCAACAAATCCATGACGCCTACAAATCGCATGACATCGCTCGAGTGACCACGGAAATGTATTTGTCGCCGATGCAACCCGCGATGAAGCCATCCGACGCGTACGCGATGATGACGCACCGAGAAATCGATCGCGTGGAAATCGACGAGCTCGAGGGCCGCGCCACCGCCGTGCTGTTGACGCCGTATCCGCCTGGCATTCCGCTGCTGATTCCAGGCGAACGATTCAACGAGACGATTGTGCAATACTTGCAGTTCGCTCGCGAATTCAACAACAAACTCCCTGGATTCCATACCGATATCCATGGATTAGTCGAAGAAAATGTGGGTGGGACACGCAAGTACTACGTGGATTGTGTACGGTAGCGGGTTAAGAAAAATGCGTTCCCCTCCCCCGCGACAGCAGAAAATCCCCGAATGACCGAATCAGCGGAAACACGCGGTGCAAATGCACCGCGTTTGACAGTGGATCCACCGACACGATTGTTTGCCATTATCCGCTGTATCGGCCCGGGGTTAATCGTCGCCGGTTCGATCGTCGGCAGCGGAGAATTGATCGCGACGACCAAAACCGGTGCCGAAGCCGGCTTCAGTCTGCTGTGGTTGATCATCCTCGGCTGCGTGGTCAAAGTCTTTGCTCAAATCGAATTTGGTCGCTACGCGATCGTCAGCGGCAAGACGACGCTGCGAGCGCTCGATGAAGTGCCGGGGCCACGCATCCGTGGCCGAGGCAATTGGCTGGTTTGGTATTGGGTGCTGATGTGGATCGCCAGCATCAGTCAACTTGGCGGTATCGTCGGCGGGGTGGGACAATCGCTCGCGATCAGCTTGCCATTGACCGAGCGAGGAGCGGATTACAACGAAATCGCGGACGCCGAGACGCTGCTGCAGTTCCAGCGATACGCACCGGATGACGTTGCCGTCGATGTCTCGGCTGCCGAGCAACAGATCGCAACAAGCAAGCAAACGTACCGTGAACGACACCAAGACACGACTCGCGATGGGATTTCGGCTCCGAACGATGCTGCAATCTGGGCGGTCGTCGTCGCGATTCTTACCAGCGTGGTGCTGTGGGTTGGCCGCTACGGATTGATTCAGTCGCTTTCGACGATCCTGGTCGCCTCCTTCACCTTGCTGACGATCACCAACCTGTTCTTCTTGCAAGACCAACCCGATTTCCGAGTCAGTCTTTCTGAATTCTTCAGCGGGCTTCAGTTCCATCTGCCTGCTTCGCAGGGCGAAAACGCTAGCACCACGGCTCGTCCAATCGGGACCGCATTGGCCACGTTTGGAATCATCGGCGTGGGGGCGGCCGAGCTTGTTGTTTACCCCTATTGGTGCTTAGAAAAAGGCTATGCACGCTTTGTGGGCCGCGACGATGGATCGCCTGAATGGCTGCAACGCGCGGCCGGTTGGATGCGGGTGATGCGAGTGGACGCTTGGGGAGCGATGATCGTGTACACCTTTGCCACGGTCATCTTCTATCTGCTGGGTGCGGCGATCTTACACCGCGTGGGCTTGAACCCAGAGAAGGACAACATGGTTCGCACATTGGCGGTGATGTTTGTTCCGGTGTTTTCACAGTGGGCGTCGGCAGTCTTTTTGTTTGGCGCGTTCGCGGTGCTCTACTCGACCTTCTTTGTCGCCAATGCCAGCCATGCACGAACGTTTTCAGACGCGATGTGCGTCGTTGGATTGATCGGCGACGACCCGCAAACACGTGAAAAATGGATCCGCTGGCTCAGCGGCGCGTTCCCGCTATTGTGTCTGCTGATTTACCTGGCATTCCCGGCGCCTGCACAATTGGTATTACTAAGCGGTGTGGCGCAAGGCGTGATGCTGCCGATGTTGGCAGCCGCGGCTTTGTATTTTCGTTACCATCGCTCTCGAGCGGAACTGACCCCTGGAGTCCTTTGGGACATCATGCTGTGGCTTTCCGCCGCGGCGATGTTGGTCACAGGCGCATGGACGGTCGCTGAAAAATTCCTTGGCTAATTCCTTGACAAACGAATCTCCTGACCCGGCATCGCAACCGCTGCCGGCACGAACATCCGAAGCCGCGTTGTATGACGTTGCCAAGGATCTAGCGGGCACTCGCATCCTCAGCACGTCGATTGGTCGCGGCCAAGCGGCGCGTTGGTTGTACCGAGATCGCAGCGACGCACAGATTACCTTGTGGTATCTCGATCAATTCCAGCAGCGACTCGCGATCGCCGACCACGCTGCGGATCTCAACGCGTCGCCATCGCCGGCATCGCCAGATCCCCCGCACTCACTATCGATCATCTGCGAGACGGACCTGCCTGAGGACGAAGTGGATCTCGCGCTAATCCCCTGCTCGGTGCGTGGCGAAGCCGAACTGCAACGTGACCTGCTGCAGCAAGCGTACACGCGTCTCGTCATTGGTGGTCGGCTTGTGACCAGCGTCGACAACGTCAACGACCGCTGGCTACACGATCAATTGAAGCCGTTCGGCGCGAAGATCAGCGTCCGTCCCAGCGACGATGCCGTGGTCTATGTACTTCGTAAAGACAGCGAATTGAAACGCCAACGAAGTTTTGAGTGTGAGTTCACGTACCGGTTTCGTGGGCAAACGATCTCGGCGATCACGCGACCGGGTGTCTTTTCACATCGCCGGCTCGATGCGGGCGCCAAAGCGTTGATGGACGCCGTCACGATCGAATCCGGTCAACGGCTGATCGATATCGGCTGTGGCTGTGGATCGGTAGCGATGGCATTGGCAATGCAAGCCGACGGGGTTCATGCCTTGGCGATCGACAGCAACGCCCGGGCGATTGAGTGCACGCGGCGGGGGGCCCAAAAGAATGCGCTAGCGGATTTGGATGCCCAATTGACCTGTGATGGAGATTGTCAGACGCCGGCCAGCTATGATATAGCCGTGGGCAACCCGCCTTATTTCGCTAATTTCCAAATCGCGCGTCTGTTCGTCGACGCGGCCAAGCGAGCCCTGCGGCCCGGCGGACACCTGTACCTCGTGACCAAACAGCCCGAGTGGTACGAGGAAAATCTGGTGACCGAGTGGCACGATATCCGCGTCATCGCTGGCAAACAGTACGCCGTGGTCGAAGCCTGGAAATAGTTTTTCCAGAAATTTCCGTCGGCTGCGAAATAATCTGCAGGACCTGCGCATCTTCTATAGCGTAACGACGGCCCAATGAGCACGAAGACTCCTGAAAACGCCCAACCCGAGGACTCTGACGAAGCGTGGCGAAGGGTTTTTCTGGAATCCGAATCGACGCTCCGCGTCTTCATGCGCCGCCGACTCGCTCAGGAAGCCGACGTCGAAGATTGTTTGCAAACCGTTTTTATCAAATCCGTCCAACAGGGCGACAAGGTTCCCTTGGTCGCTCGTCGAGCGTGGTTATTTCGGGTTGCAGCCAATGAATGTGCGCGACATTGGCGAGACCGATCCACGACCACGCGAGTCCTTGAAAAACAGGCGACTTACGAATCGTGCAACCACCACGATGATCACCTGCAGCGGCTCGTTGCTGCCGAAACCGCCGAACAACTCCAGCAATCGATTCAAAATTTGCCTGACCATTGGCAAGCCATCCTACAACTCCGAATCAACGAAAACCTTACTTTCCAACAGATCGCCGACCAACTCCAAATCCCGCTAGGAACCGCGTTGACGCAAATGAGACGAGCACTCGAGCGACTTCGCGAAGATTTGCAAACGCAAGAAGACGACGCGAGCGAAATGGAACAAGGCAAAAGACAATGAACGAACTTTCAAGCGAATCCTGGCGAGAACAATGCCTGCTGTATTTGCTGGGGGAATTACCTGCCGAGCAACAGCCCGAATTTGAGCGGCGACTGGGCGAAGCAGAATGGTTTGGCGACGAATTGGCCAAAACCGCAGAGACGCTTTCCGTTGTCGCCGAAGCGACCACGGTGGCTGCCCCCGCTACGACGCATGCGACCTTGTTGCCGCAGTGCGACGGCAGCCCCCAGATAAAATCGCCCTTGGGCGTTTCACGATTGGCAATGTTGGCGGTCGGCTTGGCTGCATCGGTGCTAATCGCCGTCGTCGTAGGGAAACAAACGAAGGATCCAGCGGACGGAATCGCTCCGGTTTCACCGGCCTTCACCGAAGCGACGCTGGTAGCGCAAGCGTGGGCTCAATCCGTATCGGTTTTGCAATTGGACGAAGCAAGTTTGTCGGAAGATGCGATGAACGACCTCGCCCTGGACGGCACCGACGATTTATTCACAAGCGAAAGCGAATTGGACTGGGACGACTCGGCATTTGCCTGGATCGTAGCCGCAATCGACGACGGAGACCAAATTGATGGTTGATTATTCGCAGCGACCCAGGCTGACGCTGGTGGCCGTCTTATTGATTAACTTTGCAGTTTCCAGTGTGGTTTGGGCCGCCGATTCGGGTACCAAACCGAAACTCGACCGTTCCAATCAGGCAACCGAAATCGACCCGACGCTGGAAACCATCGCAATCGCGTTGGTCAACAGCCAGTTGCCTGAGTTGGAACCGCTGTTGGATCGTCTGAAAGCCAACGAACCGGCACAGTACCACGCCGCCATACGCGATCTAGCGAGATCGGCCAAGCGGCTAGAAGCGGCCAAGAACCGTGCCCCCGAGCTGTATGAAATCGAATCCAAGCTGCTGCAGGTACAAATGCACGTCAAAATGCTTGCAGCCAAACTGAAAGTATGGGATCGGCAATCCGATCGTGATGCGCTTCGCGAAGCGGTGGCGACGTTAATCCAAATGGAAATGAAACGTGCCGAGGCCGAAATCCGCTACACGCAACAGCGAATCGAACGTACGCAGCGTCAATTAGCGGCCGCCCAGGACCGACTCGAAACGAAGCAACAAAACTTCGACAACCAGCTCGAGAAGACGTACCAACAACTGTTGCGTAGTGCGGGTCGCAGCAAAGAGAAAAAGAAAGACGCAAAGTAAACGAGGCGGCTTTCTCCGCGAAAAGTATCCCCTTCCCCTTCATTCCCCATCCTTGGTCCATTGGTGTTTTCAATGCTTCGAACCACCGCGAAACCTCTGTCACTGATCGCCTGCATCGCCTTGGCATGCTTCGTTGGCCAAAAACCATCGACGACGCACGCCGAACCGGCGGCACCGACTCGATCCCACAACGCGACTGCGTCGAAACCGATCGCACCGCTGAGCGAACGATTTGCCAGTGCGGACACGAAGGAAGTCCCCGACTTTCAAAAACATGTCACTCCGCTACTGGGCCGACTCGGATGCAACGGACGTGCTTGCCATGGTTCGTTCCAAGGTCGTGGTGGTTTCCAATTGTCGCTGTTTGGCTACGACTTCAAAGCGGATCACGAGGCGTTGATGGCCGAGAATGCCGGTCGAGTTGATACCAGCGACGTCGACGAAAGCCTTATTTTGGCGAAGCCCGTCGATGCCGACATGCACGAGGGAGGAAAACGATTCGACACCGGAAGTTGGCAACACCACACGCTTCGCCGCTGGATCGAATCAGGCGCCAAGTTTGACCCCAAACAGGTTCAAACGCTGCAGCGTTTGGAAGTCATCCCAAGTGAACTTCAATTCAGCAAGCCGGGGGAACAGGTCCAATTGAAGGCGTATGCGTATTGGCCCGACGGCAGCGTCGAAGATGTGACCGAGCTTTGTCGGTTCAGTTCCAATGATGACGCGATCGCCGCGATCGACGAAGACGGACATATCGAATCAGGCGAAAAAGGGGACACTCACGTGGTCGTCTACTACGACAACGCCGTGGTTCCGGTCCCAGTGATTCGCCCCATCGGACCGACGCTAGAACGATCTGCAGCATCACCCGCCAAACCGATCGACAAGCTTGTTCAGCAAAAATTGGACAAATTGGGCATCGTGCCTGCGGGCCCCTGCACTGATTCGGAATTCATTCGCCGTGTTTCGTTGGACATGACCGGGATGCTGCCCGCAGGCGAGACCGTGCGTCAATTCATTGCTGATCCATCACCCGACAAACGGGAACAATTGGTCGAAGACCTGCTCGATTCTCCCGCCTACGCGGCATGGTGGGCCACGCGAATGTCGGATTGGACCGGCAACAGCAACGAGCAACTCAACAACGTTTTGCCGGTTCGCAACGTCGCCTCGCGATTGTGGCACGAATGGCTACGCGTTCGCTTGGAAGACAACGTTCCCTATGACCAAATCGTGGCAGGAATCGTCGAAGCAAACAGTCGTCAAGAAGGCGAAAGCTATCGCGAGTTTTGCGAACAAATGACCGAAGCCTGCGTTTCGGGAAACGAAGAAGTATTTGCCAAACGCGATGGGATGCCATTGTTCTGGGCGCGACGCAATTTCCAAAGACCCGAAGAACGAGCAATCGGATTTGCTTATGCATTTCTAGGCGTTCGCATCGAATGTGCCCAGTGCCACAAACATCCGTTTGACCAATGGTCTAAGGATGATTTCGAACAATTCTCGCAGCTCTTCACGCCCATCCGGATCAATCAAAATCAGGTTTCCCCCGAGGCCAAAGCAGTTCGCGATGAACTACTAAAGGACATCACCGACGGCAAGAAACTCAATAATGGCGAGCTTCGCAAAGCCGTTTACACGGCGGCCCAGAAGGGCAAAGTCGTTCCCTTTGGCGAGTTGCTGGTGAACACGCGTGGCGCGTCCGACAAAGCCAAGCGGGCACGTGCATTGGCGAAGAAGAAGGGACAAAAGGTTCCTGAGCTAAAACTTCCTACAGGCACCATCCTTGGCCAGGACAAAGCCGTCACGTTGGACAAAGACCCGCGCCCCGCGCTGATGCAGTGGCTGCGTGACGACGACAATCCCTACTTTGCCAAAGCGATCGTCAATCGCGTGTGGGCCAACTATTTCGGCACGGGAATCGTCGATCCTTCGGACGACATGAACCTTGCCAATCCACCAAGCAACGCACCCCTGTTGGATTATTTGGCCAGCGAGTTTATCGCTCATGACTTTGATCTGAAATGGCTTCACCGCGAAATCGCCAATAGTGAAACCTACGCTCGATCTGCGGAAACCAACGACACGAACATCCATGACCGTGTTAATTTTTCGCGTCACATTCCACGGCGATTGCCCGCCGAAGTGGTCTACGATGCCGTCATCTTGGCCACCGGTTCGGATGACAAAGCGAGTCAGCTTCGCGGCGAAGTGAGCGACATGGCGATTGCCGAAGGTGTGGCCCAGAACCGCAATCAGAAGAACTTTGCCTTGGAGGTGTTCGGTCAATCGACTCGGGAATCCAATTGCGATTGCGATCGCAGCGATTCCCCCAGTCTGCTGCAATCGATCTACTTGCGAAATGATGCCGACATCCACAAACGGCTGTCTGACAAAAACAGCTGGGTGGCTCAGGCCTGTGAAGCCCTCGGCGTACCGGGCCCAAGTCAACGCGTTGATCCAAAGCAAGCCGCAGTGACACGCACCGCGGACAATTTCCGCAAACAGATCATCAGCCGGATAATCAAGTTCAACTCGCTACCGAAAGAACGCCAAAAGAAAACGCGAGACCAAATGGAACGAGAATACCAACGAATGGCCAAAAAGTTTGAGCAGTTCGACTTGGAAATCCCATCGTTGGACGCGTTGATCGAGAACCCCAAATCATGGCGAGAAGTAGAGCCGACCAAGGCCGCTAGCCATGCCGCTTCCAACACCGTGTCGAAGCTTGTCGAAGACGCCTACCTTCGCACACTCAGCCGTTTCCCCGATGACGAGGAACGCGAGATTGCCGAAACGTTTATCAACGAATCCGAAACGCCCGCCAATGGGATGGAGTCGCTGATGTGGGCCTTGGTGAATACCAAAGAATTCATCATCACTCACTGATCCCCGCCGCTTCGGCGGCTGCAAGTTTACTCGCTTCCCCTAACCTCCGTTCCTTTCTCTCCCCCCGTTTACAGAGTCGATAACTATGGAAATTCATTCAACGTGTGATGGCATGAAACGTCGTGACATGCTCAAAGTGGGTGCGCTTTCACTCGGCGGCTTTACGCTGGCAAACTACATGCGGATGGCCAGTGCGGGGCAAGTGGAATCGGGCCGTGCCGATCGCGCCATCTTTATCGAATTAAACGGCGGTCCATCGCATATCGATACCTTCGATCCCAAACCCAATGCTCCGGATACGGTTCGCGGAACGTTCAAACCGATCGCAACCAATGTGCCTGGTATCCAAATTTCGGAACACCTGCCGAAGTTGGCCAGTTGCGCCGACAAGTACGCGATCCTTCGCGGCGTCAGCCACACCTTGGCCGCTCACCAACTCGGACGCGAGTACGTGAACACAGGAAGCAAGCCGATTCCATCGCTGGATTATCCAAGCTATGGTGCGGTGCTGAGCAAAGAGAGTCCGTCGCAGGGTGATATTCCGAGCCAGGTTGCGGTGCCTCGCAGCGGTCATGGCCCTGGATTCCTGGGGATTCGCTACGCGGCACTGGAAACCAATGCGACACCACAGTTCGGTAGACCTTTCTCGGTGCGTGGCATTTCGCTTGCCGGAGGGATCGGAGTCGACGAAGTGAATCGTCGCCAAGAATTGCTGAAAAAACTCGATCGTCGATTCGCCCATCTGGAAAAGAACGACCAGCTGCTCGAAGGCTTGGACAAGTTCGGCGAACAAGCGTATTCGATGATCACGTCATCGCGGGCGCGAGAAGCGTTCGATATCAGCAAGGAACCCGAAAGTTTTGCCAAACAGTTTGGTGAAGAATCATTCGGGCAAAGCTGCCTGCTCGCCTTGCGATTGGTGGAATCGGGCGTACGGTTGGTGAACGTCCAACTCGGCGGCTGGGACACTCACCAAGACAACTTTACCAAGCTAAAGGAGAACAACCTGCCCAAGCTCGACGCGGGGCTTAGCGGGCTGCTCATTGGCTTGGAACAACGCGGACTACTCGAGCGAACTGCGGTCTTCGTGACGGGCGAGTTTGGCCGCACCCCGAAGATCAACCAACGAAGTGCCGAAGGCGGCCGCGATCACTATCCACGATGCATGTTCATGCTAATGGCCGGTGGTGCCGTCCGTGGCGGCCAAGTCATTGGCGAAAGCGATGACACCGCCTCGGGACCACGTCACGAAGCGATCACGCCCGATGACGTGGCAGCCAGCTTCTATCACAATCTGGGGATTGATCCGACGCTCGAATACGACTCCAGCACGGGTCGTCCGATCACGCTGGTTCGCAACGGAACCATCATCGAGAAGCTGTTCTCGTAGCGCATATGAGAAGGGCCATGGTGAAGCCCTCCCTGCCTCACCATGGCCCATCAAAAATGGAACGATGACACCGATCGTTCCACCCTCCCAATCCATGGTGCTAATACTATCGGCTGTAGGGAAGGCAGAACTAAACCGGATTCATCCTCGCCAATGATTTTTTTTGAGGATTGAGGCAACCAGGCACAAACCACCCAGATGAGCCACACCGGGTGATTGAGCGTTAGAAAAGGGGCGTCAGCACGCCGATGCTCTCACGCCCGTTGGCGGCCGCGTGGCGAAACGCTTGGCAAATTCCGCCACGGCGATGGCACACCATCTGCGGGACGGTTAACGGTGCGAACCGTCGCATCCTGCATCACAATGTGGGCGGGCAGCGAGATTTCGCTTGCCTAACACACAACTTTCGCATTGACCGCGATTGTTGCACTCACATCGATTGTGGATGTGTTTGTGATGTTTGTCGCAGTGTTGTTGTCGTTCCAATGCATAGCCATCCCAAAGGTGAACATTGCACGGGTCGCTACGAAAATATTGACGAAGCGTCGAACTGGGCAACACAGGCACTTCATGCGGCCGGCAGATATACGCAGGTTCGCAAGCGGCCCGAGACGCACAACCGTCACGACAACCATGGTGGCCGCACGAGCAGCCCGCATCGGATTCGATCATCCCGTAATCCATCAGCGGTTGATCCGCTGCGACGACGGGTGCGGGAATGCTCGCCGCGTCGGGAAGCATCGGCGCCGTCGCCCCGCGATCCGATTGAGTCCGCTGTGGATCTCGCACCGGCGCAGGGATCAACGGTGCTGGTTGAAGTTGGTCCGACGCCGAAGGATCCGCAACCGGAGTCGGCGAATTGCGATCGCTTAAACTCTCGACCGCATCCTGTACTGAATCGACATCCGAAACAAACTGCGTCGGGCGATCGAAATCCGCATCGTCACCCACCATCGGTGTATCCGCAAATGTCAAACTATCGAGCAAAACGTCAAGATCGCTCTCGGCGTGTACGCGTGTTACCACGGTTGCTGAACAAACTATCGCTATGGCTGCAAGTGCAGCAGGAGTTCGCTTAAGCATAGAATGAACTTCCATGTTGAAGGGGGAAGGAGGAGGGAAACGCGACCGAGACAATCTCGACCGCGAACAGCCGCACCTCGTTTCACTCTCTTTTTGCAGCGAGCCGACCCGAGTTGCGAAGCGCCGTGATGAATCCTGAGCATCATTGGCAGCTAAACAAGCATGGCTGCGCGTCAAGCGGTCGGCAAATGAAAACGAATTTTTTGACGACGAAAAGACCTTGCTCCCCCAATCGAATCGATGCCTTCGCAAAGGTTTCGCGAAACCGATCAATCGGTCCTAACGCACCAGATTAACACCCGCGCGCACATCGCTGCCTGCGAAACGACAAAGCCGCGTGCTAAGCAACGAAGCCGCCTGCGAAACAACCTTGATGCTCGAATACGTGGATTGTCACTCGTGAGTCGTGCCGAGCAGGGCGTTTTCGATCCGGCTCATTCGTTCAGGGTCGAAAATCTTGTCACCATTTCGATCCGAGACATAAAACACGTCGGCGACTTGATCCAGATGCGTATCAATTTTTGCAAAGTGCAACACGACATCCATTTCGGCAAACGTCGCTGCGACACGGTACAGCAATCCCACTTCGTCGTACGCGAACAATGACACGATCGTAAAACGATCAACGGTGTCGTTGTCAAACGTCACCTTGGTAGGCAACACGTTGACTTGGTCCCCTTCGCTGTTTTGGCTGGACCATTTCCGCGGATGATTCGGCAGCGGTTTGTCGGGAGAATCAAGCAGTTTGCAGACACGCGATTGCAATTGTTCGATACGATCCTTAGGCGGGCATTCAGGATAGAGCGGATCGGAGACCCAAAAATCATCCCAGGCCAGATCCTCACCCACGGTTTCCACCTGAGCACGCAAAATGGAAAGCCCGGCGGTGGTGAACGCTCCGGTGGCACGCGCGAACGTGCCGATTGACTGCTGCGGTTCACGTCGCACGACGGTGTACCGCATCGCTGAAAAGACCGGATCAAAACAAGCCAGACAAATCGACTCACTGTTCGAGCTGAGTTTGGCAGCAACGTCACACAATTGTTGGGCCAGCTGTTCGGGCTCGCTACGAGTGACCAGCGATAGCGGCATCGTTTCGAGCAACTCAAAACAACTAGCCGGTGCCCCATTGTCCGTGAGACGTTTTTGCACCTCGGCGCGGATCAAATCGATCTCGGGATCATCCTCGCTGCCGGGCAGATTGCCGGTGTCAAAGTAACGCCGCGTGCGAATGTACAACTCTTCGATAAGATTCAATTTCCAATCGGTCAACACGTCGGGTCCGACCGCTTGCAGATCCGCCACCGCATGCACGATCAACAGTTCGAGTCGCCGGATCGAACCCACCTCGGCCGCAAAGGAGAGCACGATTTGGGGGTCGCTGAGGTCATGACGAAACGCGATGACATTGACCAGCAAATGTTTTAACACCAACCAGTGAAGCGTTTCGGTGGACGCCCGATCTAGCCCTAAACGCTCGGCGGTTTCCAGCGCGATGCGTGCCCCGACGATGCAATGATCCTCTTCGTAGCCTTTGCCGATATCGTGTATCAGCAGCGCCAAGTGCAGCAACCCTTTGTCTTTGAGTCGCCGATAGCGTCGTCCCATCGCGGTGGGTTGATCTTGCAAATCGGTCGCCGCTTCGACCGAACGAATGCAATGCACATCCACGGTGAACTTGTGATAGGCATTGAACTGCAACAATCCGCGTGTCCGTTCGAATGCGGGAATGAACTGTTCAATGATCTTCAATTCATGCAGCCGCCGCAGCAATTCCGCCAACCTCCCAGGCCGGCTGAGCAGCGACAAGAACGCACCAATCGAATCCGCATCGGGAACCGAAGCCGGACGCTCTTGCATCGCCAAGCGGATCGCTTGCCACGTTTGATGCGTGATCCGGCGACCATGCTGGTTTGCCAAAAACATCAACCGCAGCACATCCGGCAAACTGGATGCAAACGTTTCCAAATGAGCACTGGGAACCCAGATATGGGTGGGACCGAGTCGAATGTTTTCAGAGATCGTGCGAGAGAAGACTTTTTCCAGCAGGTGGTAGACCAGCGGACGCGCGAGTGCATCATCGGCAAAGAACCCCGATGCGTACCGCACCGCCCGGGTATTTTCGAAGTAGTCCTGCATGAACTGCTCGACCGGTAACTTTCCCTCTTCGCCGGGATAGTTCCATGCACTGGCAATTTCCATTTGCATCGGACGATCCAAAACGTCCTGGCTCTTCTTTTCGCGGAAATGGATTTCGTTGCGAACACGCAGCATGAACTCCGCTGCTTTCCGCAGCACCCGATAATCCTCTTCGGGCAATCCACCGAGTTTGACCAATTTTTCGAGATCGGTTTCGCCATAGCGAGCAAACCCGATCCAGCGAATCAATTGAATGTCACGCAAACCGCCTCGCGAGCGTTTGACGTTGGGACGCAGCAGATAGTTGGTTTCGCCCCACTTACGTCGCTCCTCACGCCGCGCTGCGACGCAATCGTGGATCAACCGCTTTTGACGCCGCATTGCTCCTTGACGCAGGGCGTTGAAATACTTGCTATAGACCTGCAAACTGCCGGACAACAACCGCGACTCGGTCAACGACGTGAACACGACCGGATCCTGCCATGCCAACATACAGGCTTCGCTAATCAGTCGGATCGAAAAGCCCACGACGATCCCAGCGTCAACAAGATCTCGCGTTAAATTCGCCGCGACGCTGTTGGCGAGATGCTCCGATCCTCGGGTCGTCAACAACATCAGATCGGCGTCGGAATAGGGAGCTAAGTCACGGCGTCCGAACCCGCCGTGCGCCACCAGCGCAAGCCCGCTGACGGCGCGATCGTCCTCGCACTGTTCGATCGCGTCACTCCACACGTCGAGCACGATATCATCGTACAGGTCGGCAAGTCGGGCGGAAACGAGGATCCCTTGAGACCCCGATTCGTGTTGGATTTGAGCCTTCGCCCGTCCTTCGCGAAGACGTTGGCGACAGCGGATGACAACGGGACGTAATGAAGTGCTTGCAGCCATGAGCCTTGCAGGAAAAGAAGCGACTACAGTCACTGGTGCGTGTCGGTCGGCGAACGCACGACCGAAATCGACACGGGCCATGGATGAGTAGTTCCACAGCGACCGATTCCACAAGTGCCCGCGACATCCATCGACGCCGAGCCTCGATGAATTTCGATCAATAACAGAATGTCAACGCCAACACGCAATGCGGACGGCGCTGCCCGAAATCGATTCGTCCACCTTCCGCCTCGGTGTCGAGAATCGAATCTTTGCTAGACGCCCCGGTCGAGTGACTGATTGAAGGATTAGGCGTTACTGCCAATAACAGTAACCGCCCCAACCGACGGGGACATCGAAATCACTACAGCGCGTCTTCGCCGCGTTCGCCGGTACGAATACGAATCGATTCTTCGAGATTGGTCACAAAAATCTTTCCGTCACCAATCTGCCCCGTCTGGGCGGTTTGCAAGATCGTATCGACAACCATTTGCAGGTTCTCGTCGGTGCAAATCACTTCAATCTTTACTTTTGGTACGAAATCGATGGCGTACTCGGTCCCACGATAGATCTCGGTGTGACCTTTTTGCCGTCCAAATCCACGCACCTCGCTAACGGTCATGCCGTGCACACCATGATCGGTTAAGGCGTTTTTGACGTCCTCTAACTTGAAATGACGGACGATGGCTTCGACTTTCTTCACAACGATACCTCGCTAAAACTGGATTCCCAAACCAACAACGGCACTCCGACCGTTTTGGACATATTGTACACTGGCGAGCACACCCCACCAGCGGTCTCAAAGTCACGGCGACTTGGCCCAAGAACTGGCCCGAAACGAGCAGCCAAAACGCCTCCATCGCTCGACGTCCGTGCACCTCGCACGGACGCAATCAGCTCCCCTGAGGTCGCTGCCAAGGGTCGTCCTCGACACCCGCGTCAAAATTGGCGACCCGAGAAAGGACAAACAACAAGTCGCTCAAACGATTCAAATAAACGATCAGCTCCTCTGACACACTGGCTTCGTGGCGGCGAACCAGGGTGACCACGCGTCGCTCAGCACGGCGGCAAATCGAACGAGCCAAATGCAAATGCGTCGCCGCGGCGACGCCGGCCGGCAGGATGAAATTTTTTAGCGGCGGCAACACCGACTCATGCTCGTCAATCCACCCCTCTAACTGTTTGACGTGCACGTCGTCAATGATCCGCATCCCATGTTCGTCGGGGTTTGGCGTCGCCAATTCCGCTCCGATCGAAAACAACGCGTGCTGGATCTGGCACAATTGCGAATCCATCGTGGAGGAAACGCCAGCCGAACGGACCAAGCCGAGCGCGGCGTTGAGTTCATCGACCGTTCCATAGGCTTCGATCCGATCGTCATCCTTGGCGACTCGCGGTCCGCCAAACAGCCCCGTGCTGCCCGCATCGCCCGTGCGTGTGTAAATTTTCATCTCGACGCAATCACTTTTGGTTTCATCAATGACACGGGGTTTTCGAACATCACCGCTTTGCCCCTGCTGTCTATGTTGTAACCTGCTGGCAACCCACCGGCTACAAAGCGATCGACAACAAAAGCACGGCTACACCGAAACGGCTACGACAACACGAGTTTTCAATGAAAGTATCCCCCGACGGCGGCGTCCGTGCCGCTGGAATCTTACTCATGCAAAAAGGGCCTTCGCGTCAATTTTTGTTGATGCGGCATCCGACGCGATGGGACCTGCCCAAAGGCCACTGCGAAGCGGGAGAAACATTTCGAGACACCGCACTTCGCGAAACTCAGGAAGAAACCGGCATTGATCCGGCGGACATCGAAATCGATCCCGACTTCTGCTTCGAAATACGCTATCCGGTTTCCTACAAAAAAACAGGCTCGCAAGTCTTCGAAAAAACAGTGCAATATTTCTTGGGATACCTGGCCGACAAGCCGAAGCTCGTCCTGACCGAGCATGATTCGGCAGAATGGTTCGACTGGAATCCTCCTCACGCGATCCAGGCTCAAACGATTGATCCGCTGTTGGAGGCCGTCGCCACGCATTTTGACAACCAACAATGAGGCGGCCTACCTCGCTTTGAAACGCAACGGCAACGAAGCAAACCCGCCGGATGGCCATCGACAAAGATGGCAACTCGTCTGCGGTTTCTAAATACGCAGCCTGCGTTCTCGGGTTCGCTAATAACGCGTCGCCGAGGTGACGATCTCGATTTCGTAGGCCCCGAGAAAATCCAGCACGGGCATCATCACTTCGCCGATGTCCTGATTGCTAAGATCACTGGTGGTCACCGTCAAACGATCCGCCGCAGCGATGCCTCCGGTGGTCGCATCAAGTGACAACCAATCTCCATCGACAAACGCAAGCGTCCAAGCGTGGTACACCATCCGAGGCGTCGGTGTTTCTTGATATCGGAAGCCGAATGCAACGCGTGAAGGGATCGCTTTGGCGCGAAGCAGCGCGGCCAACAATACCGCATAGGCGGTCGAGTCGCCTTGCGCGTTTCGAGCGACTTCCGAAGCACGCTGGAAGGTATCCGAGGATGATTTCAACTGAGTCAACCGGTTTGCCGATCGCGCCAACTCAATCGCAAGTTCACGTTCACCGAGTTTTCCAGAGCCTCCGGACGCCTGGGCGATTCGACGCACCATGGTTTCTGCCGAATCGATGATCGCATTGGGCTTTTGATCTGCATCGGTTACCAAGAAACTTCCTTGCTGAAAACCGTTGCGAGGCGTTTCACCTAACCTTGAAACGAGAACCAACACCGATGCATCGTCCAATTTCCGTACAAATTGATTCGGCTGCGGCTGGATGGTCGACTTTTCTTCGTCAATTGGCAATGCGGTCCGGACCAACTTGAACCCCACTCGCTTTGTCTCACTGGGCCGCTCTAGCGTACTGTTGGTAAGGATGGATGCGATCGCAATCGCAGCCTGCTGCGACTCGATGTCCTTGACCGCCACTTCCTTGTCCGTGCGGTAGGTGACCAAATTCGACGCTGGATACAGCGCGCGACGTATCGTCCCATCCGGCTCGGCCCAAATCACGTGATAACTTTTCCGATCCTCGCCGAGATCCGTTTCCACATCAATTTCCAGCAATTCATGGGGTTTTCCATCGATCAGCGGCACCGTGGCCTTGGCAACGCAGTGTAGCCGAACGGTGGTAGCGAGCGGCTGAATCGGAGAAACGGTTTGGAACGTTCGCTTTTGGCCGATGCGAAGTGGCGAGCGACGAATCGACTCTTCCACCGCCAATAGCCCACGATGCTCGTCGCTCCAAGCGAATCGGTGCGTGCTCACCGCAGCCCCTCGCGTTTTGACGACGTTGAGTCCCGATTCGTCCACCGTCCCTTCGCACGTCGTGATGATTGGACCGACGCTCAGATGGCTTTTGTAGTGCAGTAATTGCCCATCGATCGTCTCGCTCGATTGATGCGAATGGCGTTGAACAAAGGCGGATGCGGGCCCTCGATTGATTAACAAACAATCTTCGATGTTCAGATCGACATGCTGTTTTTTTGCGTCGCTTCGGTCCGCATCCTCGCCGCCGACCACGGTGATGTGACTGTAACCGACGTGGGTGTCGCCAACAAAATAGGCGTCCCAGGCTTCGAAATCACCGGGAAACTTGCGGTCCTCTGACTTCAAATTTTCTTCACGGGCGACCGTTTCACCCGAGGCTTGCGGGTCGGATTGACCGGGTTCGTCGCTGGCACGATACAGATCCGGCGGCGGAACCAATGGCACCCGCTCGGGAACATCACAACCGCCAAGCAGTGTCGCGACCAGCAACCCACCGGCAATCCAGCCTGTTTTGCACGTTCGCAAGCCTGTTTTGCACGTTCGCAAGCCTGTTTTGCACGTTCGCAAGCCTGTTTTGCACCTTCGCAGACGTTCCCGCGGTGCGACAGAACGCATTGGTGTGAAACGCGAACCGACACCGAGCCAGAGCAATCGAAGCATGAAGCTATCTATTTTCGAATTCAGAAAAGAAAGGAAGGACGCATTGATGTTTGGTCGCGCCGTCGTGGGCGCAAAGAGGGTTTCTGAGCATCCAATCGGCCCTCATTATATCTCAGCGATCGACACATATCCAAGCGATGGACGCCACCGCTGGTTTGATGAGGCGATTGGTGTGACTTCAGTGCCTCGCGGCGTCCCATCCTAGGCGACTCTCAGCCGAGGTAAACCACCGCGACTCCACCCATGCGGGGACTGGAAAGCCAGTCTGCGAGGTGCCGGTTGTAACGGATCCGCCGACGTTGATGAATATTCAGTCACAAATACTCGCCGTCTTTTCCGCTTAGGTCGTCTTTGCCTGATCCCTCGAAGAACGTGACCTAGCGTTGGGTGTACCGAGTCAATCGAAACCGACGTCGGTGCACCCAACGTTATTTCACACCTAATTTATTCTTGTTGCGAACGGGATCGGAAACCGAAATGGGTTTTCTAAAGCGTATTCTTCGAAATGGTACCAGCGACGATGCGGTTCGAGTGGCTTCCAACGGAAGCTTTGAAACGCTGACCGACGACGAACTGCAAACGCACATGGGGATTCGTTCCTATGGGATGTTCGAACTGACCGACGCGGTTCGCCCGTCGTATGATCTTCAAGTCGTGCCGAAGCAAGGTTTTCGATACGACCAATATGTCGACGAGAAAACGGGGTTAAGCACCCCCGTGATCTTGGCATCGGCAACCCGCCACCGAATCATGGATCTGTTCCTTGAACTGGTCGATCAACTTGGCCCGGTGGTCGATGTCGTGCTGGAAACCAGCCACCAGGGCAACCCTCACCCCGAGGACCTGTATCGTGAACACATCGACGCACCTGTGCTAAAAAGCATGCTGTGGGAGTTCGAGGACTTGCTACTGAATGACGGTTGCACCGGGATCGCTGTGATCAACCCAAGCAAACGTCAAGAAATTCAACTTGACGAACACAAGTTGCTGATTGCCTATGGCGACCCGCTTGATGCGTTCTCGCAAACGTTGATCCGGGGCGATGTCTATCCTGATGACAACTTGCAATTCATCACCGAAGCCGAACATGTCCACAGCAGCAGCGAACGGTTCACAAGCCAGTTCGAGACGCTGAAGCATCGATTGGGGATGGATGGCGAAATGTTTCTGGATGATTACGAAGAATTCGCTTAGCGGACGCCGGTTGCCGCGTGCGACGTGGGAGGCCCGCCCAATAGGCGGCCAGCGAGCCGTGTTGCCGCGATTTGCCTGAGCGTATTTCGCGGCGGAAACAGCCCTCATTTTGGTTTGCGACTCGACAAACCGCCGCGGGTTTGCGAGTATTCGTGGTTTTACACCTCTTCGAACGTGTCGCCAACGATAACGCAAAACCATGTTTCTCGTCATCAGCTCAAGCCTGCATCCCACCAGCCGAAGTCGTATCCTTGCTCGCGCGGCGGTCGAACAACTTCAGCAAACCGGACGCGAAGCCACGCTTTTCGATCTTGTGATCAAAAATCTTCCTGCATGCGACGGTGCCTCGGCGTATGCGGACGCGAACGTCAAAGAATTGGCGGACTTGATCCACCAAGCCGAAGCCGTCCTGGTTGCATCGCCGGTGTACAACTATGACGTCAATGCCGCGCTGAAGAACGCGGTAGAGCTGACCGGGCGGGCATGGACCGGCAAGGTCGTCAGTTTGATGTTGGCGGCCGGCGGCCAAGGAAGCTACATGTCAGCGATGGGATTGGCGAACAGCTTGATGCTCGATTTTCGCTGCCTGATCGTGCCGCGGTTCATCTACGCCACGGGCGACGCCTTTGAAGGCGATGGATTGGCCGACGAAGAAATCCAACAACGTGTCACCACGCTGGTTAGCGAAACCACCAAGCTTGCCGACGCGGTCAATCGGTCGCATTAGCGATCGGGGGACTGCGATACAAGCCACGCTGGCGAATCACCCGTTCGACCGCACGTGGGGTGCGGTACCGAATGCTTCGCCCCTGCTGCACGCGTTCGCGAAGTTCGCTGCTGGAAAGTTCGATGACCGGCATCGCGATCACGTGGGACGCAATCTCAGCGATTCGGTCGCGCTCGACCAAACCTTCGAGCACTGAAAAATCAATCGCCTCTTCGCCGCCCCGCTGGACCACCGCCGGCGTGATCAACCCAAGCAACCGCTGCGGTTGACGCCAAAGCGGGAATGAGGCCAAAGAGTCGCTGCCGATGATCATAAAAAACTGAGAGTCGGGCATTTCTTGGACCAATTCTGCGACCGTGTCTACGGTATAGCTGACCGCTCCTCGACGGATCTCGCGGTCGTCCAATTCATAGTACGGGTTATCGACGAGAGCCTGCTTTAACATCTCCAGCCGATCCTTGTTTGACGCGACCGCTCCGGCCGGCTTTAACGGCGACGTTGCAGTGGGAATCCAGCGAACTTGATCCAGTGCAAGGGTTTCGCGAGCTGCCTCGGCAATCCACAAATGCCCCACGTGGACGGGGTCAAACGATCCGCCGAAAAGTCCAATTCTCATCAAATTCGATTCTTTCTCAGGTTTCGAAGCTTTATCGGAAATGCCAATGAGCGAGATTTTCTTGGCAAAGCGAAAATGGCGGCGGCTCGCTTGACCAGACTTGTCCAGCAAATCACGAAAATAAAGGGGATGAGGGGGTCGCATGAGGGAGGCGATTCATACGGGCGAGCACGGAACTTGGCGTTCTCCTCCCTTATCTTCCTTTTATCCAACATACACTATGCTAACCTCCATACCATCCGATCCTGTTCCGCCAACCGTCGGCCCCCCGACCATGTCCAAGTCTGATCCTCGTCGGCCAACGCAGCCCCGTGCCGAGGCCAATCCGAACGCAAATGACGTTCGCGGCGATGGCAGCGAATCCAGTCCACCGGTGCAATCGCGTCGCGATCTTCCCCCACAGCCCCCAACCACCGGCGGCAGCGGTGCGGCACAAACGTCTGAGCCACAAACACGGCAATCGCGGGCAACGGGCAAATCCGAGGCATTCGATTTGTCAGCGGATCTCGCGATCGACGCATCGATGTTTGCAGACGAGTCGGATCCAACGTCGGCAAAGGAGTCGGGGGCGGCCAAGGCTCAACAAGCCGAACTATTTGAAACCGAACCTCCGCCATGGGAATTGACCGTCGAAGACGATATCGCGGTCGGCCGCATCGTGTTTAGCGAAGCCCCCTATGGCCCCTACGACTATCAAATTCCCGAGGCTGAACGCGAGCACTTGAAACCCGGCATGCGAGTTCGCGTTCCGCTCGGTAAACGTCGCCATCCGATGATGGGATGGTGCATCGAGACGCGGATTGGCTATCAAGGAAAACGAGGTTCCTTGCGTGAGATTGTCGAGGTGCTCGACGACGAACCGCTGTGTGACCCGGCCTTGGTGCGATTGGTTTTATGGATCAGTCATTATTACCAAGCACCGACGGGACAAGTCTTTGACACCTTGATTCCCTCGAGTGTGCGTTCGAATGCAGGAACTCGCGAGCGAGCTTATCTGACGCCCAACCCAGACCGTAGCGATGAAAAATCAATCGAGTTGCTGCCTAAAAAACAGCAGGCTGCATTTCGGTTTTTGATTGCCGCCGGCCGACCGATGACGGCCTCTGAATTGATGGTGCATGCCAAGTGCACGCGAGGCCCCGTCAGCGCGTTGCAGTCCAAAGGCTATATCGACGTTTCGATGCAGCGTGAAATGACGGCGACGACGCCGATGCGTTGGCAAAAAAATGACGGTGAGAGCCAGCAAACCCATGTTCCCAGCGAAGAGCAAACTGCGGCACTCGAGCGAATCAGTGCTGCGATTGAATCAGGGACGGGTAAAACGTTGCTGCTACACGGAGTGACCGGCAGCGGCAAGACCGAAGTGTACATCAAGGCGATCGAACAAATTGTGCGAGCGGGACGCGGCGCGATCGTGATGGTGCCTGAGATTAGTTTGACGCCTCAAACGCGTGGCCGATTCGAACGTCGATTTGAATCCGTGGCGGTGCTGCACAGCCAAATGACTCCGTCGGAACGGCATTTCCAGTGGCAGCGGATACGTCGTGGTGAAGTCCAAGTCGTCGTCGGCCCGCGAAGTGCCGTGTTTGCACCGATGCCACGATTAGGGCTGATCGTGATGGACGAAGAGCACGATGCGTCGTTCAAACAAAATGAACAACCCCGCTATCACGCTCGCAAAGTAGCGCACGCGCGAGCGATGTCGCTTGGCATCCCGCTGATCTTGGGCAGCGCGACGCCATCGATGGAAACGTGGCACGCCACCGCCACAGGGCATGCCGAATTGATTCCGATGAACGAGCGAATCAACCAACGTCCCATGCCGAGTGTGGAGTTGGTGGATCTGCGAATTCGCGACGACCGGACTCGAGGTGCGATCAGTCGTCCGCTGCATTTAGCCGTCCAAGAAACGCTGAACGAAAAGGGGCAAGTGATCTTGCTGCTGAATCGCCGCGGGTTTGCCACCACGATTCAGTGTCCTTCGTGTGGTCATGTCGTCGCATGCCCTGATTGCGACATGCCGCTGACGCATCACCGTGATGGTGGAAAAGCATGTTGTCACTATTGCGATTACACGATCGCCACACCGCCGTGGTGTCCCGCGTGCCGGTTCGATGGCATTCGATACGGCGGGCTAGGAACCCAGCGTTTGGAAGTCGAGGTCAAAGCTCGCTTTCCGAATGCCTGCATTGCTCGCATGGATAGCGACACCATGAAACGCCCCGGCAGCCATCAACGTGTGTTGTCCGCATTCCGCAGCGGAGAGGTCAACATTTTGCTGGGCACTCAAATGATTGCCAAAGGGCTCGATTTTCCCAATGTGTTGTTGGTGGGCGTGATCAATGCCGATAGTGCATTGCACTTTCCCGATTTCCGAGCGGCCGAGCGAACGTTTCAATTGGTCACCCAAGTCGCGGGCCGAACCGGCCGCGGGGATCGTGGCGGCCGTGTGATTGTGCAAACCTTTTCGCCCGAGCATCCGGCGATCCAAGCGGCATCACGACACGACTATCACCAATTTGCGACCGACGAGATGGTCAATCGACGCAAATTCAATTACCCGCCACTCGGTTCGGTGGCTCGCATCATCATCCGAGGCGTCGTCGAAGATGTCACCGAAGCGGTTGCCGATTCGTTATTGGGACGACTCGAAGCCGCCCGCCAGGCACTTGGATCGGAAGTTCGGATCTTGGGCCCTGCCCCGCCCCCCATTCCCAAACTGCGGGGCAAGTATCGATTCCACCTGCTGCTGCAATCGACCGACAGTGCGGAGTTAGGCGAGACGATTCGCCGCGCCACGGACTCGTTTACGATTCCCGAGAAAGACGACGTCCAATACGTCGTCGACATCGACCCGATCGATATGCTGTAATCCGACCGCCCGGCGCGAGGTTGAATCAGGCTGCCGCCCAATGTTGGATCAGGCCGCCCCGTGGTGATTGGTTTCGGGGCTCGTGGTGATTGGTTACCAGGCACGTGGACCATCCCCCCATCCAAAGCGAATTCGAGTCGCACAAAACTGTCGCATCTTCCGCAACGGGATGTTACGATGGGTCGCTACTGGACATACACTCATTCACCGTGCAAGTCGAATCCCTTGAAAGTTCTCATCACTGGCGTCTGTGGTTTTGTTGGGCGATGGATTGCCGAAAGTTTGCTGGAAAGTCGCTCCGGTTTGCAGCTGATCGGAATTGACAATTTGACGCGTTCTGGCAGCGAATCGAACCGTCAAAAACTGCACTCGATGGGTGTCCACTTCATCCACGCTGACCTGCGATCTCGAAGTGATCTCGATGCGATTCCCTCAGCCGATTGGGTGATCGATTGTGCTGCCCAACCCAGCGTTCTCGCCGGTACTTCGGGACATGGCTCATCGCGACAATTGACCGAACACAATTTGATTGGAACGTTGAATTTGCTGGAGTATTGCCGGCAACACCAAAGTGGTTTGATTCTGCTTAGCACCAGCCGCGTCTATTCCATCGATGCCCTTGCCTCATTGCCGCTGACCGCCCAGGGAGATGCCTTCGCGCTGGCACCCGAGTCGCAACTTCCCGGCGGCGTTTCGGAGGATGGCATCGATGAATCATTTTCCACCACGCCACCGGTATCGATCTACGGGGCGACCAAGTTGGCGTCCGAAACGATGGCATGGGAATACGCCGAAGCATTCCAATTCCCGCTGCGAATCAATCGCTGCGGTGTGCTTGCGGGTGCGGGGCAATTTGGACGAGCTGACCAAGGTATCTATGCGTATTGGGTCCATTCGCACCAACGTCGTCGTCCGCTTCGCTACATTGGCTTTGGCGGCTCTGGACGCCAAGTTCGTGATTGTTTGCATCCCTGGGACGTCGCACAGCTGATTGACAAGCAGATCACCGCAGCGATGGATTCGACCAAACCCGTGATTGCAAACGTTAGCGGAGGCATCGAATCGGCACGCTCGCTGCGTCAATTAACGCAGTGGTGTAACGAGCAATTCGGCAACCATATCGTCACGCCGTCGGACGAGGAACGGCCATTCGATTTGCCATGGATCGTGCTCGATTCGCGTCTTGCTCGCAATGCATGGCAATGGCAGCCGGCTCGATCGACGGATCAAATTTTATCTGAAATCGCAGAACACGCTCGCCAGCACCCCGCATGGCTGGAGCACTCTTGAACTCGATTTTCACCGGCGAAATGCTGCTGTCGCTGACTTTTGGCATGCCTCGCGATCAAGTGGGCGGAAGATTCGATTATGCTGTGCTAGATCCGTCTTGGTTTGGTAGGTAGCGGAACCACGATTTGACGTCAAACCCATGGGCGAAAACGCAAAAATCAATTGAGTTAGGTCAACGTTTTTTCGATCTTCACAACCCGCAGCCGCTCCATGACAGACCGCCCTCAGCTTTCGATTGTCATCCCCGCATACAACGAACAGCACAACATCGGCCCCTGCATTGATGAATTGATGTCGTTTTTGGTGGATCAGCATCACATCGACACCGAGTTGATTGTCGTGAATGACAACAGCCAGGATGAGACCGAGGCCGAGGTGCTCGAACGCGTCACACGCTGGCCCAACGTCCGACTGATACGACGCCAGTCGCCGGGCGGATTTGGCCGCGCCATTCGATCCGGACTCGAGTTTGTTCGCGGATCCGTGGTGGTCATCTACATGGCCGACCGATCGGATCACCCCGATGACGTGCTCTGTTACTACGACACAATCCAACAAGGCTATGACTGTGTTTTTGGATCACGATTCATCCGAGGCGCTTCGGTCAAGCAATACCCCAAAGTCAAACTTGTCGTCAATCGAATCGTCAACAAAGCGATTCAGTGGATGTTCTGGACCGACATGAATGATTTGACCAATGCGTTTAAAGCCTACCGCAACGAAGTCATCGAACAGTGCGGACCGTATCGTGCATGTCATTTCAATATCACGCTTGAAATGTCGCTTAGCGCATTGATCAGCGGCTATAAAATCAAGCAGGTTCCGATCAAATGGGAAGGCCGCACGTGGGGTTCAAGCAACCTTCGAATGCGTGAAATGGGACGCCGTTATCTGTGTACGCTGTTGATGCTTTTCTTTCAACGAGTACTGATGTCCGATGATGTCCGTGCCGAAAGCACGCGGTATCCAACGGGAGCAGTGGAAGTTCATGCGGATCCGACGATGCCCGACTCGGACCGTGTTTAAATCGGAAGATCGATGCACCCTTGACCAGGGCAATGAAGAGGCCGCGTGATTCCTTCTCTCCCCTGATTTTACAAATCACATGACTGAATCTTCCGAACCGACGCCCTCAGTGCCACGTCCTCCAGTGCCGGATCTTCCAGCGTCGTCTTCGACAACGTCATGTCCGCTCGTGTCGTGGCCGCTGGTGAGATGGTGTTCTGTATTTGCGTTGCTATTGTTTGCATTGCTGGCGATCCTTCCCGCTTCGCTGTACGAATCCGTGCTGAAACGTCAGTCGGGCGGATCGGCGGAGCTGATCATTCCGTTGTTGCCTCGCTTTTTTACAGGGCTTTCTCTTCTTGCGGCTTTCGTTGCAATCGCCTCTTGGTTCGTTGGCGACAAACTGGATCGAGCACTCTGGCGATTGGTAACGCAACTGACCCGATCCTCTCGCATGCCGGATGATCGCCGGTCGTATGTTCACGAAGCCGTTGGTTGGGGACTCGTGTGCTCGGTGATGGTCCTCGCGTTTGACTGGCCCGCGATCGTTTGGGGCTACTTTGAATCCGACGACTTTAATTTACTGATCGACAACCGCACGCTCGGATTTCCTGAAGTCATCTATGCGACGATGAATGATCATGTGTATCCGCTGGGCCGCATTCTGATTCGCGGTTTCCATTGGACCTTCGGCACCCATGCCGTCGCATACAACCTGCTTGCCGTCGGCACATTGATCTCTTTGGTATGGTCAGGATGTCTCTACCTTCGCCAAGCAGGCATTTCACGTCTGGGGACACTCATATTCGCGTGTTTTTTAGTGGGATGGACGTTGTGGGGCGAGCTCACCTCAGGCGAATACATTCTGTTGATGCATGAATCCTTGATGACGGCGGCACTGCTGGTTGGATGGGCGACCCTGCGTTTTCGCGCTACCCATGCATGGCGTTACTACGTACTGACCTCGCTGCTGGTGGGCTATGCGTGCTTCATCAATATCAGCGGGTTTTGGGTCGCCTGCGCCGCGGTTGTTTTTTTGACGTGTGATATCGTGGCGAACTCGGCCTCGAATCCCCTACGCCAACTCGGGCAACATTGGCGACATTACTTGGCAATCGGTGTCCCCATGGTCATGGCGATTGCGTTCTACTATCACGCGTACCATCATCCAGACGGCCCTCGTTTTTTGTCGGCGGCCGGCCCTCAGCGAGGGCTGATGGGATTGACTCTGCAGTGGTTTTACACCGTCACCACCTCGCTGATTTCGGTCCCCCTGGCGATCCCGCATCACTTGGTCGATTTTGGATTGCTGGAATTCGCGATGATAGCCAGCGCTGTGGTGTTTGCTGCCATGGTCCTGATGGCCTTGCCCTCACTTCCGTGCCGTTCGGTACGATTTCAACTTGTCGCCGTGTTGATGATCATGAGTGGGGTCGTTTTGATGGTCTGTTTAGGAAGGCCCGTCCCAGGCATCGGACACGTGATTCCGCCCAAATACCTGTTCATGCCCTACACGTGGACATGCATTGCCATTGCCATCGCGTTTGATGGAGGATGGCAACGCGTCCCCAACCAATGGCGTCTTCTCTACGTCAAGCTCGGCTTGCTGTGCCTCCTGTTTGCTTGGACGTCCCATGGTGTTGCAAGCGGATTGGGAAGCAGAGGCATGCCCTTCTTCGAAACCACGCGAGGCGGCGAAATCCGCGAACACCAACTTGAGTTCGCGGCGATGCAAGAACTACGACAGACAATCTTCACGCCGCTGGATAAATCGTCGGAAAGTATGCTTCGGATCGTCGACATCCAAGGCGACACGCTGGCTCGTGAGTTCCCTGCACTTCGGTTCCCTTGGGGATATGAACCGCAGTTGTCCTACATGGTCGATGTTTTGAGCGACCAACCAACCCGCTATCAATTTCTGTACTCCACGGACCTTACTTTCCCCAGCCCCACCGTTTCTCGCAGTCTTTACAAAAGCGTTAGCCCCGAGTTCATTGATTTGATCCAGACAAGCGAAGAAGCCAATCGGCTCTATTCCTTGCCGGCACGGTTAATCGCGGAAGCACGTCCTACGAACTCAGCTGAGATCGAAAGCGAGACGCCTCTGTTAAGCATCGTCGATGCCGTCGAGTCCGAACAACAAGCGACGGGCAAATGGATTGTGCAGAGCGATGGCCGAGCAAAAATCGTGCTGCGATATCCCGAATGGAAAAGCGACGAACGGTCCCAATTGCAGATGACGATCCATCCGCCGCAACCAACGCAAGATGCGGAAACCGCGGCCTTGATGCTCTCCTTTCGATCGCCGTTGTTCACAGGCGAAACCAAGCATTTCTTGCCAGCAGCCGACGATTCCGGCGCGGTGCAAACAATCGACTTGCTTCAGCTACCAAGTTTTTCGCTGAGTGAGAAAATTGAGTTCCTCAGTATCGACCTGCAACGCTCCGGCGTGTACCGGATCGAGCACCTCTCGGTCTCGGCTGCCCCATCACCGTGAGTGGCACGTGATTCATCAACCGGCGCGGAGCGACGGGCTGTGGCGAACGATCAAGTCACAAAACGTCCCGTTGGGACTCGATTGATACTGGCAAAAATCCTCGGACTAAAGTCCGAGGCTATCGAAATATGTCGCTCCGCGACAGCCAATAACGCAACTTCAGAACGCTGATGCTGCGGCACACCGGCTTGCAAGGTTTTAGGGAGACAAACGGACAACCCGCCAGGACGCGTCATCGCATTGCTTATAGGCGATGCGATCGTGCAGCCGGCTTGGACGCCCTTGCCAAAATTCGATGGTGGTCGGTTTCAAGGCATAGCCGCCCCAATTTTCGGGACATGGAACCTCGGCTCCTTCGTGCTCGGTGCTTAATTCTTGCATGCGAGTTTCCAAGACTTCACGCGAACTCACTTCGCTCGATTGACGGCTGACCAGCGCCCCTAATTGGCTCTCGCGTGGACGGCTATGAAAATACGCAACGGCGTCCTCACGTGATGCCTTGCGGACACTTCCCTCGATGCGAATTTGCCGTTCCAAGTGCGGCCAGAAGAAACAGATTGCCGCTTGAGGATTGGCGGCCAACTGTTTTCCCTTGATCGAATCGTAGTTAGTGAAAAAATAGAACTCACCTTCTTTGACCTGTTTCAACAACACCACTCTTGAGGTCACCGCTCCGTGGGGGTCCGCAGTCGATAGCGTCATCGCGTTGACCTCAAACCACTCCGGCAACGGCGATTCACTGGCTTGTTTAAACCAAAGATCGAACTGAACCAGCGGATTGGGATCGACGTCTTTCTCATCGAGTCCACTGAGCGTGTAAGTTCGTCGCATTTTCTCTATCGACATTCGACATTCCTCATCACCATTTCGGTGTCCAAAACAGACTAAAAACCGGCACTATTGATAGCATTCTCGCCATCAATGTGCCATCAAACCCTGGCTTTTTGCATCGCAAACCGGCTTTGGCGCGCCGCTTGCCTCATCTAACTGTTGCTACATGCAAACTGCCAATATGACAGACATCACAAACTACCTTCGGGATATTTACGATGGAATCATTAACTGGAAATCTTCTAGTTGCTTCCTCACTTGCGACAGACCCCATTCTCAGCAGAGGGGTTTGTTTGTTGGTGCATGATGATCAGGAGAGCGTGATCGGCGTGATGCTTAACCGGCCAATGCACCCCAATCCACAGGCATTGATGGCGATGCTCGGCGAACCGATGGGTTCTTCAACGCCTGAAACGGGTACTGCTGCGCCGGGAAAACAGGACGAAGAGTCTAAAAGCCGCTTGCCAGGCAGTGTGCAAGGCCAAACCGTGCAGGGCCAACCTCCTGCGTCGCAGGGGCCAGCGACACCTTATTCGCCCGTGGGCATGGTTCACTTCGGAGGCCCGCTGTCAGGCCCCGTCGTGGCAATCCATCAGTTGAGCGAGTATGCCGAAGCCGAAACGGGACACGGCATCTACGTCGCCGCTCAGAAGCAGCATCTCGAAGGTCTAGTAAACAAACAACCAGGTCCCTATCGGTTGATTATTGGCCACCTTGGTTGGGAAACGGAACGGCTCAACGCCGAGCTCGAGGCAGGACTTTGGCACATCGTTCCGGCCACTGCCGATGTCGTGTTCGAGAACGCCGATGAAATGTGGCCACGATTGATTCGCCGAGCCACGTCGCGCTCAGTGGCTCGTTGGATCGGAATTCCCGACATGGCGGGCAAAGCGGAACTAAACTAAGTGTCGTATCGAAGCGGTTGTTTGTGTCATGGACTTCCAAATGCGACGATTTTCCGTAACATGGTCGCCTTGATCGTCTCGGTTGCCCCGAGTCCTTCAAGTCTTTACGTACCAATCGGTGCCATTACCTTCCACCACTACCGAACCGAGAGATTGCAATCGTATGGGGCGACACGACGACGAGGAAATTAAACGTCCCTATCGGATCCAAAAACGGCGACTCGGCACGATTCGTTTCGTCAGCCCCGATGGCGAATTTGGTTTTATCGATGCCGAAGATTTTCGCGATGATGTCTTCTTTCATCGATCCGTCTTTGATGGCACCATCGAAGGGGCGCCGCCACGCGGTCCCTACGATCGCGAAGTGCTTCCGTACGAGTACATGTGGGTCGAGTACGAGTTAGACGACGAGTATTACGACAAAGAAAATCGCTTGCGAGCAAAACGGGTCCGTCGCAGCAATCGCCCCGAAGGCAAGAAGTTATCGGGACGTGACGCCCCCCATTTGATTGTCAAACATCATCCCAACGCTCGCAAAAAACGCCCTTCATGGCGTGGCAAAGACGAATCGTAATTCAGCATGCCCGCGACCTGCGTGGTCAATGACGTCGGGATGGCTATATAAAATGGCCACACGATTTGGCCACACGATGCGGCTTCTCGATATGGCCAGATAGCGTGGCTACACAACAAGCCAGCGCAAAATAGCATGCCCCAAGCCGAGAGTGGCTCCACACGAAAGCGGCCGCGTCTACTTTGACTCTGAGTTTACTTTGACGCAGAGGCTACTTGGCCTCGGGGGCTTCTTCGACCACTTTGGTGGTATCGACCGCTTGCGGTTTGCTCTCTTCGTCACTCTCCTCGGCGGGCAAACGACCTCCGTTTTTCTGAGCGGTGATCATGTCCTCTTCAAGCGCCCGAATCTTTTCCGGATTGATTTGTCGGGACAACAAATCCTGCGTCTGCGAGAACATTTGGTCGATCTTCGCTCGCTGGTTCGGATTCTTCGCGCCTGGTTGGTTCAAGAATGCAGTGAGCTTTTTGTCCATATCGTCCGCGATACGCTCGTGAGTCGGCTGTTCACGCAGGGCGTGCAGCAATTCTCGGGCTTCATCCATTTCACCTTTGCGAAGCCGCAACCGAACGCGTGCCGCCAACAATTCGCGAATCGCAACGAGGTCGATGATCGCGTTTTGCACCCCTCGGATGTAAGCTTCGGCTTGTAACCGCATGTCATCACCGCTCAGATCGGCGACCGCATGCGGATTCAGTCCAGGCACCATCGGCAGTCGGGCTAGAACCGCGCCACCATTTTTCACATACAACAGGTGCAGCGGCGAATCCGCCGCTGCGACATCCAATCGCCCATTCCAATCGGTTCGACCGACAAACGACATGTCACCTGTTTCAAGATCTTTGTTGTAAATCTCGTAGCCGATCAGAGGAAAATCGGGATCCTTCTGAGCATGCAAACGCAGCATCGTTGATTCACCAAATGGTCGACTTCGCAGCGCCATACGAAACGTCCGTTTGTTGTTACGGCCTTGCAACCCCACCGGACGCCCAGCGTAAAAGTCCATCTCTAATCGCACATTCTCTTTTTCGGTGACCTGCAGATAGGCCCATTCAATCGGTCCAATTTGGATCGGATTGCCGTTGCGATCGTTTTTACGGACCATCGGTTCGAGTACATCACCGACATGCACCATCGCAGGCGACTTGTCGTCAAGAATCAAACCGCCGGCACGAAGCAGCCCTTTGGCATTTTTTTTCCCCGCATCTTCGATTCGAACTACCGGTGCGAAGGCTTCGATCATGGTCCGCCCGATCGTCCCCGCCATTTCCGAGGGTTGCACAAATCGCTGGCTGGCGACCGGACCAAAGTGTCGCATCAGTGTGTCGATCTCGACGACATGGACAGCGGCCGGAGCGACCTCTTCGTCGATACGGACTACAAAAATCTTGTCATACGAATCAATCGCTTCGATCACCAAACCGCTGAGCGGCAACGGAATAATCTTGGCCTCGGGTTTATCGAGCAGCAGCGCCATTCCGCGTGAAACCAAAATGGCCTCGGTCGTCGGATTCTCCCACAGCTTGCTAACTGCAATCGCATCACCGTCGACGGGAAGCAGACGATCGCTCACCCCGTCCATCGACACATCGCCAGCCTCCGCGGCTCGTCGTCGGACTTCGTCGATCATGCCCTGGGTGCCGTGCACATCCCGGATAATTTCTCCGACGTTTGCAGCGGTCCTTAGCCGCACGGCATCCTCGTGATCGCGTTTGACTGCGACGACGGGATCCGATGCGGTGATCGACTCGTAGTTCATCTCTCCCAAATTTCGGTTGGCCGCGTTGGCCACCGCAGCCGGAGCATCGGCAAAGTCCAACCGCCAAACCGCGGCGAAATCACGATCGAGAAACTCTTGCAGCGGCTGGCGAACCGATTCCGCGTTGACTCGCGGGTTATCCGAAACGATCCAAACCAGCACCTTGTATGGCGAAAAATCCCATGGCTCGACCTCTGCCTCTTCGTCGGCCTCCGCCGGCTTGGACGCCGCCGAACTTGAAACCGCTGGATCACCGGATGGCGACGCAGGAGCATCTGCCGCGACCCCCTCGGCTCCGGTCAACGACACCGCAGGCTGCGCAGCCGTACCGGAGGAATCTTCCGAGCAACCAAGCTGGATCATCAGAAACAGCGTGGCAGCAACGAAATAAACAAGGTTCTGACCGAAAACAGTCATATCGAGAAATCCAAAAACACGACGACTCCTAGGCTGATGGACGCCGCGACTCAGTGATTCAATTGCCATTTATCCGCATTCTGGTAGAGCGAGACGATATCGTTTCCGACGCCGGTCAATTCACGCCGATAGGCATACGAATCGACCATTTGCCACAACGGCAACACCGGCAATTCATGGTGGGCGATCGCATGCAAATCGAGCAATCCATCACGCACCATCCTCCAATCCCGGGCCTCTTCGATTCGCCGCAGTCCTAAACCAACCAATTGGTCGCTGCTTCCGGCCAACCCTTCGGGACCGAGCAAGCGACGCGCGTCGATGATCGGTTCCCAGATCGCGGCGGAGACATACACAATATCGGCGGTTCCTGGGTCCGGGTACGTTCGCCCCACGGGGAGCTCGACCAACTCAATTTTCAAATCCAGCAATTGCCACTGGCTCATGATGGCTTCACATGCCACGCGCGACAAATTGTCCGCTGGAAATGCTAACCGGATCGGTTTCATCTCGGGCACCGTCTCTTTTTTGCGGTCGGCCATCGCTTTCATCTGATTGGCGTTGAGCGTCATTAACAGCTTTGCCAACCGAGGTTCATAGCGACGCGGTGCAATGCTTTTGTCATAGGCATAGCCCAACGGGTCATCCATCTCGATCCCAGCCGGGAACGGACCCGATACGACTTGGCATCCCGGCACCTCGAGTCCTTCGAGCAATTCGCCGTTAAGAATGTCGGCGCGGTTGATGCCATACACCAACGCGCGTCGAAACGTTCGCTCGGCCAAATAAGCGTGATCCGAACACGGGACCAACATATGCACCGTCGGCAGCGGATAATTCTTGACACGAATGTCACGACTTTTACTAAGCCGAACCGCATCGGCAGGGAACAGTTGGTCTAGCACATCCAACTCGCCCTGCAGCAACATGCTGACGCCGTCGCTAGCCGAAGCTTGTCTTATCTCGACCACCTCGCGAAGCTGTTCGGGTGTCTCCGGTTCGGCCGCCAGGATATACCGCACCGTATCGTCGCTTTCAGCATCACGTTGGTAAGCACCGGTGGGAGCTCCTTTTTTGCCTCCAAACCAGCTTCCATCAATGGGGATCTGCAACAAACACGAAGGCAACACATGCGGTCGACGCAGCGTGCATTCGACTCGCTTGGGGCCGTCCATCCCGATCGCTTCGACCGCCGCAGCCCAAGGCGAAAAATACTCGGGTGTATTGCGAGTCGCGCGTTCAGCAATTTTGTCCGCAATGGTGAAACCTTGAATTTCACTCAACGGCGGCTTCAATTTTTCCGTTTCCAACACCAGATCGAATTGGGTTCGGTACGGAGTCGTTTCGGTTTCGCCAAAGACAAAATCGTACTCGCCCCCTTCGGGACCGGCGCCTTTCATCTCGAATAGCGTGCGATAGACCAAGCGTCCGGCGCGACGTGACGCCCAATTATCAATACGTGTTGGATCCAGCACCGTGGCGGTTTGCAAAACGCCGACTCGCACCAGAGGATAGATCGTGTCGATTTTACGGATCAGCTCTTTGCCGCCCTCGATGTCCGGTCGCACGGCAACGCTTTCACGCGACAACGCCCGAGCGGCGCGATAGTCCTTGGCCTCGAGTGCAGCGATCGCTTCTCGTTGTTTCTTCTGAGCCAATTGAAGAAAAAGCTTGTTCCATTTTGAAATCGATGCCAAGCGACCCTCGCCGTAATCCTTTTCCAAACGCGCGAGCATCTGCTGAGCATGTTCGAGCCTGCCTTCCTTGACTAGCTTCATCATCAATTTGTCGGTGACACCGCTGAGGGCACCTAAGACCGTCGTGGGCTGAAACTCGGGCGCGTACCGCCACAGTTCTTCCAGCATCGCCAACGTGGCTTCGAATTCGCCCGACTTGGCGCGTTTGATCGCGTCCTTCCACAAAAACTCGCTGCGTAATTTCCGCAGTCCAGGCCGATTGGGATAGTCGCGAATCAAGACCGACAGGAAGGGGTAAGCTCCCTTGAAATCTTCTTTGGCAATCATCTCGGCGGTCTCACGTTCCAACCGAGTTTCCCAGAGATCGATCTTCTCGATATTCTTCCAATCGGTCACGAATTTTTTCAATTCGATCCCGATCACCTCGAACTGCAGCACGCCCTTGGGGTCACTCGGAATTTTCCGCCCTGGGAAATCCAACAAGCGAGCCTTGACCCAACCGCCTCCCGATTCCTCGGTGAGATAGATGATGTCGTGCGGTTCTTCTTGCAGCAGTTCCAAGCCAACGCGATCAGGGACTCCCGAGTCGGCGTAATTGACGATCTGCGCCGATGCCGAGCCTGCCCCGACGGTGCACAACAACCAGACGCCGACGTAGAGAAGGCTTTGTATTTTGATGTTCATCAGATTCCCTTTACGATTTCGATGGAACATCGGTGATATAAACAACCCCTTCAGCCCCCGGCACCAACAAGTTCTTACCGACACTTAGTGGCGACGCAAAAATGGGCTGTCCTAAATCACTTTGGCCAAGCAATTCACCGGAGACCGAATCGACCGTCACCATCCATCCATCTTTGCCCGCGACCAGCAACACGTTACCGCTTAGCACCGAGGCGCCGACAATCTCGCCCTCGGGGACGGGCAACTCGAATTTCTGTTTGCCTTCCGCGTCAAAGGCCCGCAGCACGGAGTCGTCCGTCCGCAGCAAACAATACTCACTTGATTCCGCCGCAGTGACGGGGCCCCAATTGACGCGGCCGTCGAGCAGGACTTTGAATGTCTCGTCCAAGCTGGTCAGGTCATGACCAACGACAAAATCGGCCGCAGGGCCAGCGACCGTGGCAACCAAGTTGCTTCCGACGGCTGCGGTGGAACCTAAAAACGGTGCTTCCAAAGGCTTTTTGGCGAGTTCACGAATCTGCTCTCCGGCGCGCAATCGATAGAGCTGTTTGCGACTGTCGGCGATCACGACTTGATCGGGATCATTGGGCATCGCAACCGGGTTGGTCCACGTCACCGAACCCTCCGGTGCACTCGCGGGCTGGAACGGGCTACCCAACATTTGGCCGGTTTGCCAATTCATCAAAACAGCGCGGCCCGACGCGGTGGGAACGAACAAACCACCTCCGGCAAACAACGCACCCCCGCTGGCTTTACCGGACAATGCCAATTGCAATTTTCGCAATTTCTCTTGGCGGCGATTGGGATCGTAAACAATCACGTCTTCGGACGTGGCTTGATTGAGCATCACACGCCGCGTCTCATCAATTTTGATCGGGTTTTCGAAACGCATTGCGATCCCTGATCCGCCGGGATTCTCAACCGGATTGGCGGTCGAACCACTCGCCAAGGCATCGCGATCGAGTTCAAACAAGGCGCCTTGAGTGGTGACGGCATGAAACCCGCCGCCGCCCGCGATCGGGACGATCATCGCGATTGGCACGCCGACATCGGTTCGCCAAATTTCGTCGCCCGTTTTCGCATCCGCAGCAGTCACTCGAATCGCCGAGGTCCCACGCAGGATACGAGCGTGGACCAAGGTGTTTTCGCTGGTGAAGGGTTGGCCAATGAAACGATCCGCTTCGTGTTTGAACCAGTCCTGGACCACGCGTCCGGTATTGATTTGCAACTCGTAGCGACCGATTCGGGTCCCAGTGATCCACATTTGCGAGCGTCCCACGGCCATCTGCGTCGAGGTCGGCACATCATACGAAGCGACTTGTCGCGCCACTTCGCTGACTTGTTCGCGTTTGGCCGTCGGTTCAACTTCGAGCACCGAAACTTGGCCAAGGTCGGTCAAGACAATGAGTTTTCGATCTTGAATGATGGGTTTGACTTTGACGTTTCCATCCAAACGGATTGACGGTTGGGCGACCTTTAATTCTCGGCCTTGGTCATTCACCTTTAAAATGTGCACGCGGGTGTAATCGGTTCCGGCATTCTCGAGCACGAACAGGTGTCCCAACAACGCAATCGGCGGCACGGCGACGGTGCCTTCGGCGTGGCCGACGTAAAACGTCTCGTAACAGGAACCATCACGTGAATTGAGCACGTACAGGTTGCTATGGTTTCCAGGCACGTACGCCACCTTGGCTCGTTTGTCGATCCCCGGGCCAACTTCCAAAGGCTGAGGGATTTGTGCAACCCAATTCGCCTCGCCCGAGTCGACATCCAGCGACGCAAGTCGACCTGATTCCGTCGACACATAAACCTCGTCGGCTACGGTGACTGGCTCGCTAAAGAACTCGTCGATCACACTACGCCAACGGATAATGCCATCTTTTCCGTCGCATCGTTGTACTTCTAATTTGGCTGATTCGCTCAACAGGACTCCGGAACCATCATCCAACCGCACGGGCAAATGGTCCTGACCATAGCCAACGAATTTTCGCCACAACAATCCGCCGGTGTCTCCGGCAAAGGCCAACATCGATCCGCCCGCACGCAGATACAAAATCTCGCCAATCAGATCGACCGCCTTGCGTCCTTCCATCGCCGTCAACACGATCGAACGATCATTGGCGTTGTCCTCTTTCGCATCCGCTACCTTAGGCACTTCGCTGGCAGGTTTGACCAATGTTTTTTGGATGTCGCTGGCGGTGGTGATCAACGCGGTCAAACGCTCGTTTTCATACAGCTCTGGAAACTCTCGCAGCAATTGCATACGAACGTCATAAGCTTCTTTGGTCTTCTTGTCCTTTAGAAACGCATCCATAGCCACGACCGATTCGTCCAACCGCACATTGCGATTGATGTCGCGACGAACGCGTTGACGCATCTCTGCAATTTCTTGCAACTTTCCGCCCAGCGTCGTCTTCATGGCGGAACTCATGTAGTTTGGATTTTCCGTCAGCGCCAACTGCTCGTCCAACTTGCCAAGCAATTTTTCTTTTTCGGCGGTCTCTTTTTCTTTGTTGGCGACGCGACCGATTTCGTAAGCGACGTCCACCAACAATGCCGCCAAATTGGTGCGTTCCTCGTTGAGTCCCTGTTCGTTTTCGATCGAGGGCAGTTCTTTCTTCAGCAGTTCCAACGCTTCGGTCGGATCGGTCATCTCCTTTGCCCGATAAAACTTGGACATCACGATCCGTACGCGAGCGATAGACGAGTACTGATGATTCTCGCCAAAGGAATCGAGAAAGCTGATGTACGATTCCTGCGCCGGCGTAAATTGTTGCTGATCATAGAGTTTATTGGCATTGGCGATAAACTCGTCGGCGCTTTGCCGAGTCAGCATGTAGAACAAGCCGTAGCCGGACAGCAGCAACAGCACGATGATGCCGGCAAATCCGTAGATTTTGAACGAGTCCCAAACCGACTTCTGCGGCGGAGGTTTCGGACGCGTGCGTCGGGGACGCGAAGCCGCCGCCCCGTTGCTCTGTCCGTTCTCGGCGACGGGAACCGCTTCCACAGCGACGGCTTCCACCGGCACGGCTTCGGCAACCACCCCGCCCGATCCATCGTCCTCTGCAGCGACCTCGAATACCTCTTCGCCCTCTTCTTCGGGCAAGATGGCGAGATCATCCATGATTGCCACATCGGCGACTTCGTCTCCGGGCTGCGCATATTCAGCCGAGCGAAGTTCCCCAATCAACTTTGTGGCTTGAAAGCGAGTCAGTTGCCCATTATCGACCAACAGCTTGGCCACCGCCTCAGGAGTGACCCGCGTTCCCTGCTCTAATTGTTCGCGGAGCGCCTCGATGATTTCCTGGTCGAGCAATCCACCACGTTCGAGCCGATCGATCAATTCATTTGCAAGCATGTTTAACGACTATTTCTATTCTGTGATAAGACTCAATCAATGGGCGGGGGATGCGAAGCGAAACAGCCTTCGCACCGCCGTGTTTCCTACGATGCCCCTCAACCCGCAGTTCACCCCCGGCGAAATCGCCTGTCGGACCTAGTCAAACTCTTCGACTTGGGTGACTTGTAGTTCGGTATATCCAGCAATCGTCCCCGCATCCATGGCGTCGACGAGTGCTTGCAGTTTTGCCATCTCGTGAACTTTGATGACCAATTTCATCGCATCGCTGCCGCCCGGCACCGCTTCCTTCAGCGCCGTAATCAAGTTCTGCTTGCCCGGCGTTTCCCGTTCCCAGTCGGCAGCCATTACCAAGAACGAACCGCGATCATCGATCTGGACTTCCACCGAATCGAGTTCTTCGGTCTCTTCAGGATCCGGGTTACTGCTGGGTGCGTCGGTTTGCTGGCGAGGCATCTCGATCGATTTCTGCAGACTGAACGATGCCGTGACCATAAAAAAGATCAACAACAAAAAGGTCACGTCGACCATCGGCGTCATGTCCAGTTCGTCATCCTGGCGAGGTTGACGCTTGGGCACGTCGTCGTCTTCCTCCTCAGCGACGGCGGGTTGCGTGGCAACACGCGGCGCTGTCGCCACGGCCGCCCCCACAGAAACCACGGGCACTGCTGCCGCCGCTGGACTTGACGATGATGTTTTACTTAATGAGGAAGGTTCAGCATCATGCGGATTATCACTGCCGAGATCACTATCGCCCAAACCCTCATCGTCCCACTGCACCTCGGCGACCACATCCGGAATGTCCGCGGGTTCTTGCGTTTGAACCAACTCAGGTACATCCACCTGCGCATCGCAATCGGGACAACGCACTTTCCCTCCGGCAAAGCGGTCGTGAACGCTGTGCTCTGCATGGCACTGTGAACATGTAACTGGAATTGCCATGGCGACTCTAAAACTCTTCCACTTGTTGGACTGTCAGATTCGTCACCCCCGCGATACTGGCCGCATCCAATCCGCTGACAAGCGATTGCAAATTCGCGTCCTGGTGAACTTGGACATCGAGCTGAAAATCAGCGGATGAATCGCCGACGGCGCGACGAAGCGTGGTGACCAACTGCTGTTTCCCCACCACGTCCAACGACCAATCGGTGGTGGTGACGGCAAAATCACCCTGTTCATGAATTTGTAACTGGATGCTGGAAATCGCGTCGACGGGCGTCATCACCACGGGACTTGGCTGCTCGCTGGGGGTCCGTTGCATCTCAATGGCACGCTGCAATCCAAACGAGGCCGTAACCATAAAGAAAATCAAAAGCAAAAAGGTGACATCGACCATGGGGGTCATGTCTAAATCGTCGCCGCGACGAAACAGCGACGCATGCAATCCCTTTTTCGCGGGCAACGTTGGGCTGATGGATGACGACATCAAACTATTCCTCTTTGACCGCGATGTAGGTCGATTCGATGTCTTCAAACGCATCGCCGATGATTTGCTGAATCCGAGTCACCTTGCCAACTTTGACATTCGCGTCGCCGAGCAACATCACTTGATTCTTGTTTTTACCGATCGACTTTTCGAGTTCCGAGGTGATGTATTCGATGATCTCGGTGGACTGAGTCGCTTCATCTCGGCTGAACTCACTGCCATCACGCTTTTTCAAGATCACTTCATCGCCGGCACCTGGATCGACAAAGATGATTGCCGAATCGTCCGCTGATACCGCCAAACCGTGATCCGCCGACGGAATCGTGCCAATCTTGGTGGGGTCCATCTTCGAAGCGACCACAAAGAAGATCAGCAACAAGAAGGTGATGTCGATCATCGGGGTGATATCCATCTCTTCGTCGTCACGCTTCTTGCGTGGCATCGCAAGATCATCCTCTTCTTCAAGAAGATCTTCGTGTACTGCATCTGCACTCATGATCGACCCTCAATGTGAACACCATTTGCAAAAGGAACCTTGCGTCCGCAGCGACCGCACCCGGCAAAGGCGATTGCGACACCTCGTCGTCCCCAATCGTCATGGGCAATGACGACCGCATCCAACACTCGATTTGTTCTATTTATCACCAAAACGGACGCTAACGCTGCGGCGACTGCATGACCGTTTCGACAGGCTCGGCCGCCGCCGACGCAGGGGCCGCGGGCCCGCCACCAGGCCATTTGAGAAGAGCTTCTTTGTACTGAGTCATAAACCGAGCCAACCCGGAACCGACAAGGTCTTCCATTTTGGCAATCTTAATATTCACGTTCGCCACGAGAATCATCAACGGAATCGCGATCGCCAAACCACAGGCGGTGGTTCGCAGTGCGACGTTGATGTCACCGGCCAACAACGATGGCTCGACCGATTCAGAGGTGGCCAACGTCTTGAACGCTCCCATCATCCCGAAAACCGTTCCGAACAACCCGATCATCGGAGCCGACTTGATCACCGTGCTGACCCATGAAAGCCGGTATTCAAGATCGCTCATCACATCACGCTGGAACCGGTCCAAGACGAATTGGCGAGCCCGTTTGTAGCCGAGATCGCGGTGATGCATTGCCATTTCGATAATCTGCGGAATCGCACGATTGTCGCCTTCGCAATACTCGGCAATCCCATCGAAATCGCCACCATTCAGCATTTGTTCGACGTCATCCATGAAGACGTCCTGCTCGTCCTCGCTCTTGAACCGCTTCTGATTCACGCGTGCCCAAACCACGGTCGCACAGTAAAGTCCCCACAAAGCGGCTCCCGCAAGTGCAGCGTATGTCGCTTGCGAGATGATATCGAAGATTGATATTTCAGCGAAAAGCATCGAGGATCTCGTCCTTCGGTGGATCAAAAGAAAAGGGTTAAAGCAGCCGTCCCCATAGAGGTTCACTCAAACCGAACGGCAATTCCAGCTTTATCCTAACGAATCCACCGATTTTTGGCGCGATTGCAACGAGCAAAACGGAATGAAAAAGTGACAACCATTCCGCATAGCCGCGCAAAACGCAATTTCCCCGCCCTCAGCGGCCCGCAAACCCACGTTGCTTCCCGGTCAAAAGGGCGTCCGCGACGTTCGAAGTGCTTTTTGTAGAAATCCACGCTCTGGCGAGCGTAGCTACGTAATGGAGGGATCCACGCGCTGGGAGCGTAGTTACGCAATGTGGGCATCCACGCGCTGGCGAGCGTAGTTACGCAATGTGATGGTACACGTGGCCCCCACTGGCAACTGCCTCACTCGGACGCGCGGTATCGCTGAGATGTGACCTGCCACACCAAATCGCCAGCAGATCGATCGAGCGAAAACACGGTTCGTCGCACGCTCTGCAGCGTTTCGTGGCCTTGGCTCTTGGCATAGGCCAACTCGATTGCCAACAACTGACGCTCCAAATCCTCGGGAATGAACATCATTTCCACTCGCTCTGACGTCAGCTCGATCCCTGCTTGGCGGACCAATTGGCGGTTCCAATGCTTCAGCGGGCTCGAATCGGTGTAGCGAAAATAGATCCGTTTCTCAGCCGAGCTTGCCGCCAAATGGCGTTGCCTAGGCCCCTCGGCTCGAGACAGTTCGTACGCGTAATCGACCCCCGGTCGCCCACCCCCGACGACTCCCAGTTCGATCGCAAAGTGGTCCAGCTTGAGTGCATAATCCGCAATATCGTTTGCGGCAAACACCAATTGCCACCGCTCGGCCGGAGACACCAGCAGAGACGAATCCGAATCCGGTCCTGCAGAACGACCGCCCTCGCCCATCTGATCCGTCTCGCCGTTTTGACCATTGGCCGAACTTGTCGATGCCGCTACTTCCGTCGCCGACACCGCGATTTGATCCAGCGATAGCTCGACAGGCAACTCTTCAAGCTCGGCGACCTCTTCGTCAACGGGGACCGCAAAATCCGAGATCGCACCGGCCATGCTGCCTCCGGTCACCCAACGCGCGGGCGGAACGGGATCGACCTTCGTTTCCGCTTCGCTACGGAACACCCACAACAGAAACAAAACGGCAACGGTGGTTGCCACCAGCACCAACAGGGCAATCAGAAATGACGAGACGGAATCAAACCACGTCGTCCGCATCTCGGAATGAGCCGACGCTCGACGCCGTGACGCGGCGGGCGCGTTCCCCGCCCCCACTTGTCCCGTCCCCGTTTGCCCTATCCCAACAGACCCTGCGGCATTTGCAAACATCAGATCCCCTTATCGCTTCCGCTACTTACGCGGTTTTCGGTAGCGTTGGTCAACGACTTCGAACTTGTACGAATTTCCGTCGGCCGTGCTTTCGAAAATGGTTTTGGCGATTTCGGTCACCGAGGGATGTCCCTTTGCGGTCGCGTATTCCAGTTCGATATGGGCCAATTGGTTTTCAAGGTTGGTCGGAATGAACTTCATCATTTGCCGGTTTGCGAGCTGGACGCCTGCTTTTTGCAACAATTGACGATCAAATTGCATCAGTGGACTTGGCGAGGTCCACATGAAATACAGCCGTTTTTCGCTCTTGGTATCAACGATTCGTCGCGATTTTGGGCTGCCAGCCAAATTATTGGCCACATCGACCCCCTGGATCGAGCCACCGATGGCGCCAAGTTCGATCCCGTAGAAATCAAGCTGGGCGGCGTAATCGCCGAGTGCTTTCGCAGTGAAATTGAGCTGCCAACGCTCAAAACGCGGCACAATGTCTTCCCCTTCGCCCTCGGGTCCCGGCGGCCGGCTGTCCCCCTTGCCCGTGCCGGTGGTCGACGCGGTCGCGTTGGTATTCATCGTATCCAGCGTCGCCGCGACGTTACTGACCGCATCGGTCACCGCTTCGATGGTGTCCTGCAGCGTTGGCTCCATCAATTCTTCGACTTCTTCGGCTCCCGGCGGTTCGAAATCACGTTCGAAACCTTCGGCATTCTCGCCACGTCCCGCGGGATTTTCGATGATCGGCTTGATTGCTTGCGGCGGAAACGACATCCGGCTGGTCAACCAGACGATGAACAGCATCAGCACAAAGGTGCCAATAAAGAGGATCAACGCGGTGAACAGCGAGCTGACCAGATCAAATTTGCTGGTGCGAAGCTTCTCGCGTTCGAGACGACGCTCCTCACGCATCTCCTCTAACGAGGGCGAATGAGAATGATGATCAGCGGTAGCGGACGACATCGTTTACCTACACGACAAAAGCAAAAACAAGAAACCCACGCGGAAGCGAGAGACGAAAAGCCTATCCTCGACACGAGTCGGTTACAAATCGTAATCGATAAAGACGTACCCTGGATTGAATTTTCGGTACCATTCTCGCCACTGCAGCTGAGCCTGCGTCACTTCGGACTTCGTGGGCTTGTCCGGCATCCCGAATCCCTCGAAACGCCGGCTGATGAATCGCAACCCGTCGCGAGCATAACGGGGCACCGACGGATCAGGATCACTCAGCGCAAAAATCAACGTTGGCACGACTCTCATTTCATCGCTTTGGCCGAGCAAGCGAGCGGCAACGCGACGCGCCTGCCACGACCGGCTGCCGCGAACGAGACGCTCGAGCCGATCGATTTGAGCGGCTCGCTTCTTCGGATCGGGGTCCAATTTCAGGTCTTCGGGGATCGATTTTCCTTCGAGCCCTCCGCCCTCATCGTCACTGAGCATATCGAGCAAATCGTTAACTTCGTTTGCCGGAGCGCTGCCCTTGATTTGAGTCCCTTCGACCTTGATCGCGGTGGTATCCTCGGGCAAACCCCAGCCCCCCTGAGTCGCGCCGGTACTAGCCTGTTCGATCGCCTTTTGCGTACTGCGGCTTAAAAACAGCAATGCCAACGAAGTGGAAATCGGAGCCGCCGAATACATGATCCCTGGGGGCCATCCCCCACGATTCTGCTCTTTCGACTTCAGAAACTCCACGCCTTCGTTGTACCAAGCTGGACTCGGATTCTTCTCTAACTTTAACGCGATCTCGCGAAAACTTTCGTATCGCTCGATGGTGTAGATGTTGTAATAAGGCCAATCCGCCCCGAGCTTTTTGTTCGCCGCCAACCAACGCTCACCTTCTTCGATGGACGAAAGAATGGGCTCCACAGGAAGCTGCGGACGCTTGGCGCTGACGTTTTCAAAACCTTCCTTGAAAAGTCCCACAGCCTTCGGAAGTCCCGTGATCCCAGCACCATCCCCTTCGGGCCCATTGCCCCACAGTCGCAACGTGTCTCCTCCGATCAGCAGGGCACTCGCGCCTGCATACGTCATGGCAACTTTAATATTTTGCTGCTTCACACGTTTGCCACTTCCAGGATCGATGCCTTTGTAAGGCCACCCTCCGTTGGGATCCTGCACCCGCATCAGCCAATTTACGGTAGCCGCGACCCCCTCGTAATCGACAACCAAGCCAGCGCGATCAAGCGTCCAAAGCGCCAGCATGGCGTATTGAGTCTGCGAGACGTCACCTTGCTGGTCCCCCGGGTAACCGTAGCCGCCATTGCGAAACTGAACTCGGCGAAAATACTTCTCAAGCTGTTCCAATTCACTGCGATATTTGATCCGGTCGACCTCTGCCAAAAGCAGCGTTGAAACGGCCGCCACGTAAACCGACTTGCTTTCGTGTCCGCCGTTATCGCGGCCTGACGCGGCCCGGACAAACGACAATGCCGAGCGAATCCCTTGCTGCACGACCGGATTTTGCGGGTCATGCCTCATTTTCATATGGGCATACCCCGCCAAGGCATGCTCTCCGTACCCGCCCGAATAAAATACATTCAGCGGGTACTTCGTCTGGGTCTTTAAGTTCGCTTCGAGATACCGAATTCCACCGTCGACCATCTTCAGGACAACGGGATCGTCCGACGTGTACGCATTAACATCTCGACTATTGAAACACGAAACGGCCAACAGCGAGACAAGAAAAAGCAGCAAAACGTGGGGCTTTGTAGCCATGTCAGCGATATTCTTAGAAAAGAGTTAATGTAACGCCGATCGCAGAACCGACGTCATTTACGGCGAAAAGCAATTCTAGAAGCAAAAAGAAGTTTACTTCAAATAAAGATATTTCATCATACCCTTGCGTGACACCCAAGGTAGATATTAACCTCTTGGAAATTCGCCGTTTCAACTTTTTGAAACGCGAACGGTCAGATAGCTCAGTTGGTAGAGCACGGCCCTGAAAAGGCCGGTGTCGGCGGTTCGAGCCCGCCTCTGACCACTTCTTCTCTTCGCCACGCAGGCGACCTAGCCCCGCGATTTCACATCGCACGGCGGCAGCCCCCACGATTCTTGGCATCGGCCGATGCAATCCGGTCGCGACAAAGAAAATCCGCTGCAGCGGGTGAACCCAATGCGACCAGGGGACATAGTCATAAGACCGGCCAATTCAGTGCACCCTCGCACAAGCTAAAGCTCGCACAGCTGAAAACTCTGTGTGCCATCAGATGCCCTGCGTGGCCCCCGCAGCTAAATTGGACGCGGCCTGGAAACCCGCCGCTTGCCTCGGTACCGCCTTACTCATCAGGGACGCAACCGCTCGAAATGAACGTCTGGATCGACGGCAGCGCCTTTGAAAACCCTCGCCAACTGGGGATCTGGAGGGTCTTTTACGAAATCATGTCTCGCACAAGTCGCGACGTGGACTACACGCTTTGGCTGCGGTCTAAACCGCTGCAACCGATACCCGCCGGCGTCCGTGTCTACCAAGACCCGGGCCGCTCGGAGATCCCTCGCCACCATCTTGCGACTCGCCTACGACGGCGATTGGCCCTCCGGCGAGACCCAGCAGAACTCGCTCGCGCCGATCTCTATCACCCCACCGGGCTAACCCTTCCGATCGACCACGGGACGAAATGCGTCGCCACCCTCCATGACATGATCGCCGAGTCGCACTTCCCGATCGGAATACGAGAGCTACAAGAAGCCATTCCGATCAAACAAGCGACACTCGAACGTGCCGAGATTTTAATTTGCGTTTCCCATATCACGGCATCCGAGTTATCGCGGTTTTACCCAGAACTGAAACACAAGACGCGAGTCATTCACCATGGGGCAGAGCATCTATTGCCGACGGACTCCATGCCATCGATTTCCGCCGACTCGGGAAAAAATGCGCTCTACATCGGCCAGCGAACGGGCTACAAGAACTTCCACTGCCTGCTCGACGCGATGCAGACCCCTCAGTGGCCTTCCGACGTGCAACTAAATGTGGTGGGCCCAAAATTTTCGAGTGCAGAAACCCTCCTGATCCGCAGCCTGAACCTATCGAACCGAATTCGCAACCTTGGCCATCTATCCACCGAGCAACTGCGAAACGAATACCGCACATCTCGCTGTCTCGTATTCCCAAGCTTCCAAGAAGGCTTTGGGCTTCCATGCCTCGAGGCTCAATCACTCGGTTGCCCGCTTGTCTGTAGCGACATCGCGGTTTTCCATGAGGTCGCGGGCGAGGCGGCACTCTTTTTCGACCCTCGCTTGGGCGAACGGCTCGCAGAGCAAATAAACCACATCGGTGACCCCGCAGTGCGAAAACGACTGATCGACCACGGGCGAGAAAACGTCCGCCGATTCAGCTGGGACAACGCAGCAACCCAGATACTCGAGGTCTACCAACAAGCAACGAATGCGACCTGACCTACTGATCGCTCGCCAAACAATTTTCCCCTCACCACCCCGACACGGCGTTAGCTATACGACAAAGCCACAGCGAACTAGACTACGACGAAACCTTTTCAGCTCAGTGGAACCGCCCCATCGCTGACCACCACCGAACATGCATGAGCCCCGCACTACTCACAGACTGATCGCAACATGTCGGCGAAAGCAACCTCCGAGCCCGACCGTCTCCACTACCGAACAACCATCCTGCCGTCATCGGGTTGGTCACTGCCAGATTTCCATGAGCTGATTCGTTACCGAGACCTGCTGAAGATTCTAACGGCTCGCAACATCTCGCTGATCTACCGGCAAAGCATCCTCGGAGTAGGCTGGGCAATTGTTCGTCCGCTGATCACCACGATCATCTTCTCGCTGATCTTTGGGCATTTCGCAGGTTTTGACCAAACTCAAAAGGTTGCGTACCCCATCTTTATTCTGACGGGGCTCGTGCTGTGGAATTTCTTTGCCTCTTCGTTAGCCAATGCATCGGAAAGCGTTGTTTCTCAGTCGCACATTTTGACAAAGATTTACTTTCCGCGTCTGATCCTGCCGTTGTCTGCGTTAGGCGTCGCCGTGGTCGATTTTTTGATCCAATTCGCCATCTTAGTGGTGCTGATGGTCATCTATGGCGCAGCGGTGTCGATTTACGCCCCCGTTGCCATCCTGTTCTTAATAGCCGCAAGCCTTATCTCGTTTTCGATGAGCGTATGGCTGACGGCGCTGAACGTGCGATTCCGTGACATCAAACACACCGTGCCGTTCTTGATTCAGACGCTACTCTATTTAACCCCCGTGATTTACCCCGTCGAAATCGTCCCTCAACGCTGGCAATGGCTACTCCACTTAAATCCGATGTTTAGTGTTGTCCAGGGGTTTCGCTGGTCGCTACTGGGCACAGAGCCTCCGAATTGGACATGGTTTTCGCTGTCGATGCTGTTGACCGCTTTGTTACTGCTGACCGGTCTAGTCTTTTTTCGAAGAACGGAATCTACATTTGCGGACATCGTCTAATCCGGATCGCCCCCTTTTTTCTCAACAAAGACGATAGATCTCGCGCTGCACGATGTTATGAATGAACCAGCCGTCCATGTCGAAAACCTTTCTAAGCGATACCAACTCGGGTTAACCCATGCGGACTCGTTGACGGATTTAGCTGCTGGCTTGACTCGCAAGCTCAAATCGATTCTTCCGGGGCGGCAGCATACCGATCGCTCCACAGACGCCCCTTCAAAGCAACACGAATTCTGGGCCGTTCGGGACGTCAACTTTGACGTGCAACCCGGGGAGGTCTTTGGAATCATCGGCCGCAACGGGGCTGGCAAGAGCACGCTGCTAAAACTGATTTCACGCGTCACTAGCCCCACCACGGGCAGGATTGACCTAAATGGACGCGTCGCCAGCCTGTTGGAAGTGGGCACCGGATTTCATCCCGACTTGACGGGTCGTGAAAACATCTACATGAACGCGACGCTGCTGGGAATGACGCGGCGAGAAGTCAACCAAAAGTTTGATGAGATCATCGAATTCGCAGGCGTTGGCAAATTCCTTGAAACGCAGGTCAAACGTTACTCATCGGGAATGAGAGTCCGACTCGGTTTTGCGGTCGCCGCACACCTTGAACCCGAGATCCTGATCGTTGACGAAGTCTTGACGGTGGGTGATGCCGAATTCCAAAACAAGTGCCTCGGCAAAATGAAAAGTGTGGCGACGGGCGGACGCACGGTGCTGTTCGTCAGCCACAACATGGGTGCGATACGAAGCCTGTGTTCCCGTGCCTGCCTGATGGAGCAGGGACGCACTGCTAAAATCGGCGAAATCAACGACGTCGTTGGACACTATCTACAGCAGCAAGGCGACCAGATCGGGGCGGTTAGAAACTGGCCCGACGGAACAACCATCAACATCGGAGGCACCCCCTGCCTACGGCCGCTTCGCTTCGCAACCTACACCTCGAATAGCGAACCGACTGCGGTATTTTCGACTGACCAAGCCATCGAATTGCGGCTTGACTTTGAACTCCTGCGTCCCATGGCCGGTCTTCGTGTCGGCGTCCTCGTTCGCAATGCAGACAACGTCACGCTGTTTGGCTCGAACACCACATTGGCCGAAGACCTCCGCAGCAAGAAGTATCAAGTTTCCTGCAGCGTCCCTGGAAACCTGCTCAACCGAGGCACCTACACCGTCGATCTAGGAGTGGACTGCGTACCGACCCATATCGAAGCCTTCCAAGACGAAGAGTGCATTCGATTCGATGTATCGGATGTCGAGGGACACGGCATCACCGCAGAACCGCTGCCGGGCGTGGTACGGCCTAAACTGAAATGGACCGTCGAAGAATGGGCTGGCTTCTGACCGAGCCAATCGCACTTGGACAAACCCTCAAAGGCATCTTTGTGACACCTCTACCATCGCCACCGCTCGCTCATGAACAGGATCGCAAACTGCGAGTCCTGTATGACTTGTCGGTGATGGGAGCGGCGAGAGTCACCAACAAGAGCAGAACCGGCGTCTTTCGTGTGGTCGAGCAAGTGGCCAAATACCTTCTTGGCCGGCAAGACATTGATGTTGCCTGGACCGCCTACGGCAACATCAACCACCTTGATGACGTCATCGAAATTGCCAGATCCGACCCCGAGTTTCACCGCGACGTCATCTCGATGCCGTTTGCACGGCACACGGTCGAGACCCTTTCTAAACCAATTCGCTACCTCGCCGCGACTCATGCATACCCGCTGGTCCGCCCCGCCCTGCCGTTGATCGAACGCTTACGCAATCAAACGACGTTTAACTCGAAACTTGCCAATGGATTCGACATCCTACACAGCCCGTTTAACGCTTTACCCGATCTGCCCCCACAACGCTCGCTCACTCGATTTTTAACCGTCTATGACCTGATCGCCATCAAATTCCCCCAGTTCTTTGAACCTGACGCGTGTGAACGCTTCCAACACACCATCAACGCCATTCGCAGCGAAGACTGGGTCCTATGCATCTCGGAATGGACACGAAACGATCTGCTCAACTACCGTCCTGATTTAGATCCCGAACAGGTCCGGGTGACGCCACTGGCCGCAGCGAACAACTTCTCGCGTTGTCACGATGCCGAGCAAATCGAAGCAACCAAACTCGCATTGGGAATCCCCCAACAAGCTCGATATTTCTTAAGCGTCAGCACTCTCGAGCCACGAAAAAACCTGCGACACCTCGTGTCTGTCTTTCAGCAAGTCCACCGTGAACTCGATGACCAAACCTACCTTGTCCTGGTGGGCACGAAAGGCTGGCACATCGAAGAATTCCTTAATGACATTGCCGCCGACACGTTAGGAAAAATCATCGTCACCGGCTATGTGGACGACGCCCAACTCGCCCCGCTGTACAGCGGAGCGATGGCATTTGTATACCCCTCGCTTTACGAAGGATTTGGCTTGCCGCCGCTTGAAGCGATGCAGTGCGGCACTCCAGTGATCACGTCGGACAACTCGTCGCTTCCCGAGGTCGTCGGAGACGCAGGAATCCTCGTTCCGGCGGAATCGACAGAAAGCCTGGCGAACGCGTTGATTCAACTTTTCCACGATGCTGACTTGCGGGACCGCCTGAGTGAAAAAGGGATCGCCCGAGCAGAAAAGTTTACCTGGCAACGATGCGGCGAATTGACAGTCCAGGCCTACAAGGACGCCATCAACAACCGCTGACCATGAAACCACCGTGCGTTGGCTATGAAAGACGTTGGCAACTCGAATTTATTTGCGGCAGTGTGTTTCTCTTCAAAAATATCGCGACATGAACATCCAAGTGCGACTCGGCGGCGTGGAAGGAAAACACTGGTCTGATCAATCACCCAAACAACCTGCCCATCCGCTACTAGCCCCTGCTAAACAAGTCGGCCCCTCATTTGAACGTCGCGTGATCTCGCAATGAAACTTCGTGTCCTTTTTGACATCTCCGTTCTCGGAGCCGCTCATGCACACCCGCATTCACGCACGGGAGTGTTTCGCTACGTCGATCGGCTCGCTCGCTTTCTGATCGAACAACCCGATCTCGATCTTCGCTGGACCCCCTATGGCAACACGGATCATACATGGGATGTATTGGACGCTCTCCGTAGTGACCCGGCACTGCAACGACCGATGACTGCATCACTAACGAAGCGACGATGCGTCGATTTCATTGCACGCCCCATCCATTACCTTGCCTCGACGCATGCATACCCTTTGGTACGTCCCTTCATCGACCCGTGCAAGAAGATGCAAGCACGTGCAACATTCTCGCAACACAACCTAAAAAACGCAGACATCATCCATAGCCCGTTTCATTCCTTTCCCACACTTGATTACTCGCGACCGCGGCCTGTTCGCTTTCTAACCGTACATGACCTGATTCCGCTCAAATTCCCCGAGCTGTTTGATCCCGCCATTGCGCTGACCCAGCAACAGACGTTGGCACAATTAACGACGCGTGACTGGATCATCTGCAACTCACAAAACACTCGCGACGACCTGCTCGATTTCTGCGAAACCGTCAATCCCGATCACGTTGTGGTCACCCCGTTGGCGGCCGCCGAACATTTCACTCGCTGCACCGACGCCCAGCAAATCGAGCAAGTCCGCCAAAAACTGCACATTCCGGGCGATGCCAAATACTTCCTCAGTGTCTGCACGCTCGAACCGCGAAAAAACCTTCGGCATCTGGTTTCGGTCTTTGAACAAATCCTCGACCGACTCGACAAGGACACCTACCTCGTATTAGTAGGAGCCAAGGGCTGGAAAATCGATTCGCTGATCCAATACCTCGCAAAATCGGGGAACCAGAACATTCTGACGCCGGGAAAAGTAGACGACGAAGACTTGGCTCCGCTGTATAGCGACGCGATCGCGTTCGTTTATCCGTCGCTCTACGAAGGCTTTGGGCTTCCGCCGCTAGAAGCCATGCAGTGCGGCACTCCAGTCATCTGTTCGGATAACTCGTCGCTGCCCGAGGTGGTTGGCGATGCCGGCATCCTGGTGGATGCCGAGCAACCTGACGAACTGGGTGATGCCATGACACGCGTTTACGCCGACCAACCCTTACGTCGTGCTCTATCCGCTGCGGGGATGGAACGGGCACAACGCTTTAGTTGGCAACAGTGTGGGCAGATGACGGTAAATGCCTATCAACGTGCGATCGAGTCGATAGAATAGCCCGATCCCTTTTGCGACCTCGATGCAAGACGCCCCTTGGTGAAACGATCATGAGAAATATTCTCGGAAAAATTGCAATTCGCCTGCCAGGCCTGCGGCACCAAATCCTGGCCTACGAGGCGCTCCGCGAAATCTCAGGAGTCCTGCAGGACATTCGCCAGGAGGTCGCATCGATGCGAAAAACCGAAGCCATTCGATGCATTGAGAACGAATGGTCTTCGAACGAGCGTTTCCGAGATCCCAAACGTCTGCTGAGTTTTGCGGCCCAAGTCAACTCGCAGAACGGCGAAGACGGGATGATCGCTGAAATCTTTCGGCGAATTGGCAGCGAATCGAAATGCTTTGTCGAGATCGGACTGCAGGACGGCCGCGAGAGCAACACCGCATTCTTAGTCGCCTGCGGATGGACCGGCTACTGGATCGATGGCGGCACCGCGATGCAACAAACCATCGAGCATCGTGATGACATCACCGACGATGACTTAAAAACGATCACCGCGATGGTAACGCGAGAGAACGTGACGGAGGTGTTCGCCGACGCAGGCATCCCAACCGAATTCGATTTTCTATCTCTCGACATTGACCAAAACACCTACTATGTGTGGGAGGGGCTTGCAACCTATCGTCCACGTGTGGTTGCAATTGAATACAACGCAACCGTCCCCCCCTACATCGATTGGAAAGCGAACTACTCGCCAACAAGGTCATGGGACGGAACGCAAAATTACGGCGCCAGCTTGAAGGCGCTCGAATTATTGGGGCATCAGCATGGATACCGATTGGTTGGCTGCGACTTCACAGGAACCAACGCCTTTTTCGTCCGCGAAGATCTCGTCGGTGACCACTTCCATCCTCCCTATACCGCGGAAAATCATTACGAGCCCTCACGCTACCCACTCATTCACCACAGGTCTCATCGCCGAGAAATTCTCGACCGGCCTGCGAATTGATTCGGTGACAACATGAGTGAGCTTCGCGCAAACATCGATTCACCGTGCTACCCGTCCTATTGGCGATGCTTTCTCTGCTGCTTCCTGCTGTCCGCTGCGATCCTGACCGTCACGGGATTCCGACACTACTTCGTCATCCCGCTGTTCGAAGATGGAGATTTCGCAGCCAATAGCCTTCAAATCGCGGACGCGATGAGGCTGGATGAGATCTACGGCAACTATTCACGCTGGGAATTTTCTCACCCCGGGCCAGCCTTCTTTTATGTTTATGCGATCGGCCAGCTTATTTTCCATTACACGCTGGGCATCTGTCCCGAGGAACACAATGCGCAGCTGTTCACGGGAATGTTGCTTCAGACCGCGTTTTGGTCACTCGCGATTTGCGTGATCTACGCCCATGCACGTCGCTGGAAACCGATCTTGATTATCGCCAGCCTAAGCTTCGTCCACTTCCAACTTTGCGAACAAGCATTCATTAGCATCTGGCCACCTCATCAATTGCTAATGCCATTCACATGCTTGCTGCTGTCGACCGCATCGATCGTGGCAGGAAGTCGACAATGGCTATGGTTGTTTGTTCTTTCGGCATGCTTTTGCATTCACGGACATGTTGCACAGCCGCTTTTTGTTCTTCCTTTAACCGCGGTCGCGATTGCCGCCGTCATCTATTGGCAGCGTCAGAACCGCTTGTCAAAAACAACAACCCGTTGGGCCCGAGTTCGCGATGCACTGTGGCAACGAGACGTCGGCGTGAGCGTCTTGATTACGATTCCCTTTCTCATTCCCTTGTTCGCCGACTGGCTGAAATTACGCGACAGCAATCTCGCTCGCATTCTCTTACACATTCGCTCTCACGATGAACCGGACCACTCCCTCGAACAATCGCTGAACTACTACTTGCAATTTTATCGATACTGGGACTTCCACGACGCACCTGAGTCCGCTGAGCTTGTCGATTTGCTGAGCTCGTTTCCGTGGATTTATAGCGGTTGGTTAGCCGTCATGCTGCTGACGCTTTTCGGACTTGGTTGGGCATGGAAACGTCGAACCGCGTCGCTGCGATGGCTACGATGGACCAGCAGCTTGCTATTGATTTCCATCCTTGCCCAAATCTTGACGCTCAAGTGGGGATGCATGATGGATGGCGAGATGTTCGCATTCAACGCATTCATTAATTATGCGTTGGTCTTTCTCAACATCTGCCTGTTCACAAGCGTTCTGCGATGCTTTCTGAACCAAACGACGCAGTGGATCGTTGCGATTGCCTGCTGCGTCGCCTTGCTAGTCGTGGCCGCCAAACCCATTCACGATGACCGCTGGATCTCGGATACCGGCTATCGCCCGATGCAGGGCCGCGATCTGGATTTGCAAAATGGCCACGTCCATTTGCCTGTCGACAGTTGGATCCATTTTCAATCGCCGCACCCTGCGGACGACTGGATCCTGATGACGGGGCAAGCCAATCAGTGGCGGAAAGATCAACTCAATGTCGTGGTGCCCGACAACCTAAGCATCTTCTTTGGCAACGAACGCACCATTCAATATTTCCTCGATCGAGAGCCCCCCCAACGACTGACGAATATTGAAGTCGACTCGAAGCCACACCTGGATTCAAGCCAAACATTCGACGGCAGCTTCAAGCAGACATCGCCGGTCGAGCTTAACGACGGCGAGTACACCCTTGCTCTGGAAACGCTGGCAACGATGCACTCTGGCGCATCGGTGCAAACGGATCCTCAGGCGGGGCCGTTTGTCCAAATGGGCGGCGCCCCGATGGTAGCGGTGATCCCCCTTCGCCCCACACAACAAGCCATAACGCTGAAGGTCGAACTGAGCCCTCCCACGAACGACTCGTTTTGGTTGACCCTTGACGTCGGAGAAACAGAGGCGGCACATCAAGTTGTCAAGCAACGCCAAACACTTAATCTGTCCCTTCAACCTGAATGGGTGAACCAGTCGATATCGGATTACGGATCACTGGTCATTCGTATCAAGCTTAGCACCCAGTCGACTCCTGCCACGTGGCTGTCCAAAAGGGCAACCATGGGATTTCGGATCCACCATTTTTCGTTAAGCACGGATTAGCGATTCCTCATACGCGTGCTTGCGACGCTGACAACTTCCTCTGTCGATGTTATTTCCACTGTGAATTTACCACCTACGAATCATCATGGCTGGCCTTGGCAGCCGGACTGCGAGTCGCAGCCCTCTCCACTGGCGACCGATCCACCGCGGATTACCGTTGTCACGCCGAGTTACAACCAGGGCGATTTTCTGGAGCAAACGATCCGCTCGGTACTGCTGCAAAACTATCCGAATCTGCAGTACATCGTGGTCGATGGGGGCAGCACCGACCAAAGTCACGCCATCCTAGATAAGTACCGCGACCATCTCTCGGTGCTCATTCGCGAACCCGATGAAGGACAATCCGACGCGATCGCGAAGGGACTCGCTCTCGCCGATGGGGAATTCTTTAACTGGATCAACTCGGATGACCTGCTGATGCCCGGCACGCTTTGGGAAGTGGCCTCACGCTGCCCCCCCGCCGCTGATCTTTACACGCTCTCGGTCGAAGTGTTTGGCGACGATGTGCAACCCTACCTGATGCACAACCGCAACTTGTCTGCCACGGCGATGCTGCGGGCGGACCGCTACTCCTTTAGCCAACCCGGGCTTTGGTTTCGCACAAAGTATATTCAAGATTGCGGAGGAATTGACCGTAACTTGAACTATGGCTTTGATTGGGACCTACTGGTTCGCTATCTCGCCAAGCACCCTCGCGTCCATTATTCGGCGAGCGTCGGCGCCCGTTTTCGGCTCCACGACGAGTCAAAAACAGTCGTCGAGTTCGGCAAGGATGACGAGGATGCCAATCGCTTCCTGCTAGAATCCGGACGGATCCGCGACAAATTGGAAGCGTCACTTAGCACTTCGCTGGCGAACGCGTCGCGATTGGGACGATTGCGAGCCCCGTGGAACGATTGGCTCGTCAAAAAACTTGACGACCGAGATTCGTCTCCTTTGGTTGCCGCCAGCAAAATTGGTTGGCGTGCCCTCAAGCAACCTCGCGTGACGTTCACTTGGCGAACCGCGGGAACGATCCTTCGCTTGCTGTCGCGTTACGTTCGTCCGAAATCCTCAATCGGACAACGCGCTAAGACACACCACTAACCCAGGCGACTGTCGTTCCGAGCCTCAGGCTGCGTCGCGGCCAAAATCACAAAGCCTCAAAATTTGTTACGATGTCGCTCGCGGTGCGATACATCGAGCGTTCGACGACGCTTGGTACGGTACGCCTTCGCGCCCCTCGCTTACGTTTTTCCACGAGTCACTATCGATGCCAAAAACAACTCTCGCTTTGCTCAGCACCCCCTTCGCTCGCTCGGTCCGACTCCTCCCCCTGCTTGCCTGTATCGCGGTTGCGTTAAGCGTACTCAGTTGCCCCTATGCTGCGATGGGGCAAGATTCCACCACCGCACAACAACAGACGCTCGCGGATACCGCTGCCGAGAACAGTGCTGGCGAAGACAACGCTTCCGAAGACACCGATAGCGAGAACGAGGTTACCGAGGACAACGATGCAGAGCCGACCGAGGCTGCGACGCAAAGCGAGGTCGCCGAGGAACCATCCACCGACGCAGACGAGCTGACGTGGATGCAGAAAATCGACGCGACGTTTGGCAAATACGTCGTCGCCAACGCTGCATACGTGATTTTTTATGATTTTGGCACGAAAGACCGATTTGGCGTCAGCATCCCGTTTGTCGTCGTGTGGCTGCTTTGCGGCGGAATTTTCCTGACGCTGCGAATGGGCTTTATCAACCTGCGAGCGTTTCGGCATGCGATCGACCTGACGCGAGGCATTTATGATACGCCCAATGAACCCGGCGAAGTCACACACTTTCAAGCCCTTGCTGCGGCCCTTTCGGCCACCGTCGGACTGGGCAACATCGCGGGTGTCGCGATCGCAATCGGAACCGGGGGACCCGGAGCGACGGTTTGGATCATCTTGGTGGGCTTTCTAGGAATGACCGCCAAATTTACCGAGTGCACACTGGGGCAACTCTACCGCGTCACCGATGATGACGGCCATGTCTTGGGTGGCCCGATGCGTTACCTGCGTTACGGACTAAAAGACATTGGATTTCCACGCTTGGGCCGCGTCTTGGCCGTGGTGTTCGCGTTACTTTGTATCGGAGCGAGCTTCGGAGGCGGCAATGCGTTTCAGGTAGGACAATCACTCGAAGCGATTCGCGGTGACGTCGCTATCTTGCAAAGCTATCCCTGGGTCTACGGACTGATCATGGCAGTCGCTGTCGGCGTGGTCATCATCGGGGGTATCCGCAGCATCGCAGCGGTCGCAGGAAGAATCGTCCCATTTATGTGCGTCGCCTATGTGATCGCCGCACTCTATATCCTGGGCACCAACGCCTCGGAGGTTCCCGCAGCGGCAGTCAAGATTGTCACCGAAGCGTTTTCGCTCAAAGCCGGCTGGGGCGCCTTCCTTGGCATCCTGGTGATTGGCATCAAACGAGCCGTGTTCAGTAACGAAGCGGGTGTGGGGTCAGCCGCGATCGCACACTCGGCGGCCAAGACCGACGAACCGATCAGCGAAGGTATCGTGGCACTGCTGGAACCGTTCATCGACACCGTGGTGGTTTGTACCATTACCGCGTTGGTGGTGGTGGTCACAGGGGTCTACGAGATGCCGGAAATGGAAGAGGTGATCGCCAACAACGAGGGCGCCCGTTTGACGCTCGAGGCCTTCGTGGTCGGCGGGCATGATTGGTTTCGCTACGTATTGTTCGCGGCGGTCGTGATGTTCGCCTACTCGACGTGCATCAGTTGGTCGTACTATGGCGAACGCAGCTGGGTTCAATTGTTTGGGGTTCGCAGCTCGATCATCTATAAATGTCTGTTCCTATCCTTTACGGTCCTCGGATCGATCATCACCCGAGGCAATATCCTCGACTTCAGCGACCTGATGATCTTGGGGATGAGCTTCCCTAACCTGCTGGGCGTCTTTTTGCTTAGCGGTGTCGTGAAACGGCAACTCGATTCGTATTGGAAGAAGTACCAAAACGGCGAGTTCCCGAGAATGAAATAATCGGATTGCGGAAGGATCGCTGATGAATCGCGTTTGCATTATCAACGTCGTCGGATTGACGCCCGAACTGCTGCCGCACGCTCCGAACGTCGCGGCCATCGGAACGGCATCGGCATGGAAAAGTCCGCTGCCCGCGGTCACGGCGACCTCGCAAGCGACGATGTTGACGGGCCTTGCTCCGCGTGACCATGGCATCGTCGGCAACGGCTGGTATTTCCGAGACACCCAAGAAGTACGTTTTTGGCAACAAGCCAACTCGTTGGTCCAAGGTCCGAAGTGTTACGACGGCGTCGAAACCGCCAAGATGTTTTGGTGGTTCAACCAGTCCTCGGGGGTTCGCTACAGCGCGACTCCGAAACCGCACTACGGTTGCGACGGATCGAAGGTCTTTGACATCCTGGACCATACCGATTGCGATCTGACGGCAAAACTCGGTCCGTTCCCGTTCTTTACTTTCTGGGGCCCCAACGCAGGACTGCCCTGCTCTCGCTGGATTGCCGACGCCACAGCGCTGGTGATGCGAGAGAAGCAGCCCGAGTTGACGATGGTCTACCTGCCGCATCTGGATTACGATTTCCAGCGGTACCCAGATCACGACGTGCAACGCGTTCGCGAAGTCGATGCCTGTGCAAAAACGGTCATCGACGCCGCCGCCGCGATCGACGCACAAGTGGTGGTCGTTTCCGAGTACGGATTGGTGCCGGTCGACCAACCGGTGATGATCAATCGCGAATTACGATCCGAGGGCTGGCTGGGCATTCGCAACGGACCATTCGGCGAAATGATGATCCCCGGCGAATGTGATGCGTTTGCGGTCTGCGACCATCAATTGGCTCACGTCTACGTCGCACGCCCTGAATTGATCCCCGAAGTCAAAGCCAAATTGGAATCGGTCGCGGGGATCGATCGCGTCGTCGACCCAGCAGAGATTGAACTCGATCACCCCCGCAGCGGCGAGTTGATCGCATTGGCGAAACCGAACGCTTGGTTTGCGTATTATTACTGGCTCGATGACCAGCAGGCACCCGACTTTGCTCGCACCGTCGACATTCATCGCAAACCAGGCTACGACCCTTGCGAATTGTTCATGACCAGCAAGTTTCGTGCGATCCGAAAGGTGCTGCGAAAGAAGCTGGGCTTTCGCTACTCGATGGACGTGATCCCGCTGGACGCGACACTGGTGCGTGGCAGCCATGGTCTGCATCCGCCCGCAGAGAAAGGCCCGCTGATCATCGGGCCTGGGGAATTACCAAACGACATGCGGATGTTTTCAAGCTATGTCAAGCAGCTGCGTCAGGGATAGGTAACGCAGCGTTCGCTATCGCCGCAGTGCCGGACCTTCGAATGTTCCGACCTACAAAAAAGGGCCGGCAAACAGCTATGCCGTCGGCGCCTCGACAGGGAAATGCTCATCGACGATCCGGTAAAACTCTTCGGGCGTTGACACGTTGGCAACTCCCGAGCGGAAATGACGAGCCCCCGGTTTGCCTTGGGCGTAACAACAGGCGTACTTTCGCATCAGCACCGTCCCCTTTTCTTCGCCGAACCGATCGACCACCAATTGATAGTGCTTCAGCATCACATCACGCTGCTGGGTCATCGTCGGCTCAGCCGGAATCGGATCGCCCCGCAGCGCCGCGGCAGCTTGCGAAAACAACCAAGGTCGCCCGAGACAAGCCCGCGCGATCATCACGCCGTCGACATTGTATTTTTCAAATGCCGCCACGACCTTTTCAGCCGAATCCAGATCCCCGTTTCCGATTAGCGGAATTGATTTCAGGCGACTTTTGATCTCGCTGATCTTGCCCCAATCGGCATTGCCGCGGAACATGTCTTGCGCGGTTCGCCCGTGCACGGTCAGTGCGGCCGCCCCGGCTTCCTCCACCACCTTGGCGACATCGTTGCAGTTGACGTTGTCGCGAGTGCAACCCAGCCGAATCTTCGCCGTGACCGGCGTCGGACTGCAGGCCTTCACCAGTTGGCTGATGATATCAAACATGCGTTTGGGATCACGCAGCAAGTAGCTACCGCTGTGCGCCTTCTGTGTCACTTGGCGAACGGGACAGCCAAAGTTGATATCGACGATGCTGACTCGGTACTCTTCGGCCAAACGCTTGCCGACCTTGGCCATCGTTTCGGGGTCGTTGTCCCAGATTTGGACGGCTAACGGACGAGGCTCTTCGGCCACCCCCCACAGGCGGTCGGGATGCTCGGCTTCGTTTTCATCCATCCACACGAATCCGCGAGCGTTGACCATTTCGGTGGCCAACAGCCCTGCACCGCCAAAATCGCGGACGATTTGGCGAAACGCGGCATTCGTGAATCCCGCCATTGGAGCTTGCAGAATGGGCGGATCGATGACGAGATCACCGATTTTTAACGGAGCAACCATAAACGTCGAGCGATGAGGAAAGGGAGTCGCGAAATCGAGCAAGGACGCAATGCCCTCGCTCTCTCAACCTCCACTTTACAAAGATATCGCCGCGAAGCGAATCGCCCCGTGCAAATCGGCTGAGCGTGAGGGGGGGGGGGCAGCCGAACTCTCATCCCTCAACTTGCCGAGCCTGCTACTTGCTGAGCCTGCTCGCCCTTTAGAACGATTTGGACCAGCTGGCGATAAAGGCGTAATCGGTTTCCAGCTGGATTCCGTTTAGGTCTTGGCTAATCGTGGGCACAAATTCCGCATTGAAATAGTGGCCATGAAACAGATACTGAGCTCCTAGACCGAGGTTGTACCAATAGCCGCCACGAAACTGCTCGACATTGGTGCTGATCAACGTGCCATTGGCGGCTGGATCCTGCCCATCGTATTCGGTCCGCCACAGGTGCTCGCCCCGTAGCGAGACCGACAAGTTATCGGTCAACAGCACGCTGGTCCAACTGTTGAAGCGGAATTCGTCACCAACGCTGTAGCCGCGATAGTTCTTTCCGATCGGCAAATCGGTTTGAAATTGAGCTCCCCAGCTGTACCAGTCGTGAAAGCGACGGTAAGTCAGCCCGGGACGTGCGTTGAACGTACCACTGCCTAAACGCATTGGGTACGGAAATGCGGTCGGCGATCCGGTCGGAGTCGAGGTTTCGCGAAAGATATCGCCGGTGGGAACCGAGCAACCGAGATTAAAAATCCAATCTTGGCATTCGTCGCTGTAGACTCGCAGCAACGCTCCGAAGGCCGTGTCGCCGAAACCGCTGTTATGAGTGGTAAAATCGGTATAGTTTGCCCGCGTGTGGTCCATCGTGATGCTCGGCAACATCGCCATCGTGTACAGCGTGACGTTTTCGGACGCACCGTACATGATGTGAGCCATGTGCATTTCCATGGTCATTTGGGTCGGAGTCGCACCTCGATTGGTGGTGACGCCGTCGACCGTGATGCCGGGCCCCGGGGGCCCGACGGGGGTAGCGGTTCCAAGAGCCGTCGCATCAGAAACTTTGTTTTCGCCAATTTGATTGTCTTCCATGTACATGTTCATGTACTTGTACTCGACCATCCACTCGCCTTTGTCATGAAGGTGAGCCCCCATGATCCCGGCCGGAGCATGCTTGTCGGCGAGCGCACGGCGATCAAAATTATCGGCCATCGAAACCGACGCCAAACACCCCAACGAGCAACAAGCGAGAGCAAAACGCAGTAACATCCGATGCACTTCCTGGCGAGTGAAATCATTTCAACAACCGACAATCACGGTTGCTAATGATTCCATCGGTATCTGCGCTCACCCGTGTCCGCTTGGACGATCGAAGTCGATACAAGCGACAACACTGCTACAACCCGCCCTTTGCCGCAGTGGCGAGATTGACACGAAGGCCGCTTCGCTACCATTCCTGGTCGGCACTGAGTTCGACCCAGCGTTCTTCGGCCTCGGAGAGCTCGACTTCCAATGCCTTGACCTGATTGTGCAGTTTGACTGCCGCATCGGGATCCGTTTCGGTTAACAGTTGATCGTTGAGCTTTCGCTTTTCGTCATCCAGACGGGCAATCTTCTTTTCGACGTTCTTGAGTTCTTTCTCGGCCTTGCGTTGATCGCGTTGCCCTTGCCGGCCACCGCCGCCCCCTTTGCTGGGTTTGCCATCTTTCGGCAATGGCGTTTTTCCACGCGCCAATTCGCTGTCGTCGACCTCTTTTTCGATCGCGGCTAGGTAGCTGTCGTAATCACCGAAGTGATTTTTTACGCTGCCATCCCGCACCTCGATCACACAAGTCGCCACACGCCGCATGAAGTGACGATCGTGGCTGGTAAAGATCACCGTGCCCTGATACTGCTCCAGCGCCCCGGCAAGCGCCTCGACCGTTTCGACATCCAAGTGGTTGCCTGGTTCGTCAAGCACCAGCACATTGGAGTTACTCAGCAGCAATCCGGCCATACAGAGCCTCGCTCGCTCGCCCCCGCTGAGCACTTTGACCTTCTTTTGAATTTGGTCATCACGGAACAACAGCGCCCCGGCCATCGCCAACAATTCTTGCCGCGTGGTACCGGGAAGCGAGTTGTATTCGAGATGCTCGATAACGGTCATCCGCTCATCCAAACTCGTATAGACGTGTTGCGCATAGGTACCAATCTCGGTCCCATGGCCCCACTTCATCTGTCCCGCCAACGGTTCGAGCGAATTGACCAACGTCCTCAGCAGTGTCGTTTTTCCTTGACCGTTGTCCCCCACGATCGCCGCGCGTTGACCATGCTCGATTTCCAGCGTGATGCCGTCGGCCACCGTGTGATCAGGATACCCGATCGCCAACTCGGTACAGCGGAACACGGTGCCTTGTCGGGGATCAACCCGAGGGGCCCGCATGTGCACGGTCGGTTCATCGCGTTCGATCTCGGTGGTCTGCAGCCGCTCGAGCTGCTTCGCCTTGCTCTTAGCTTGGCTGGCGGTCGATGCGTTAGCACGGTTCTTTTCGATAAACCGTTGCAACTGTTTTTGCTTTGCAATCACCGTCGCATTGACACGGCGGTCATGTTCGCGGCGTTCTTCGCGGTATTCGAGGTAGGCATCAATTTTGCCAGTGAACATCGTCAACTTGCCCCGCGAAAGCTCAAGCGTTTGCGAGCAGGTGGCCTTTAGAAACTCGCGATCATGGCTGACGATCAACGCCGCTTTGTTGAAGGCACGCAAAAAGTGCTCGAGCAGAATTTGAGTACGAAGGTCCAAAAAGTTCGTCGGCTCGTCGAGCATCAAGAGGTTCGGGTCGTGCAGCAGCAGTGCGGCCAACTTGACGCGTGTTTGCCAACCGCCGGAGAGCGCTTTGACCGGCCCCTCCAAATAGGCCCCCTTGAGTTCGAATTCGCCTGCGACTTCGCCACACCGCCATTCGGGTTGCCCGCTGTCCCGCATCAAGAAATCGAGTGCGGATTCACCAGGCTGAAAAGGGTCATGTTGGCGGAGGTAGCCAATACGGAGCGTCGGATGGGTGATGATTTCGCCTCGCTCGAGCTCTTCTTCCCCCAACAGCACTCGCATCAGTGTCGATTTGCCCGCTCCATTTCGGCCGATAAAACCGACCTTCACGTCATCGACCAACGAGACATCGGCCCCATCAAGGACGACTTGATCGCCGAATCGCTTGTGAGCATCACGGAGTTGGAGCAGTACAGCCATGTTGAAAAAAAATTTTTGGAGCGACAACGGAGGGACGATTGCGAGCAAATCGCATCAAATTCAAATTTGCTCGCGGCAACGAAAATCGGCGACTCGATAATCGCCGTAGGAGAGGGAATTTATCAGTCCAGCGGCAAATCCCAAAGTAGGAGGGAGCAAAGACGCAGGGATCGTGATCCGCGCCATCGAGGCCGACAATGGATGCCACAGGTCGACTTTGGCAACAACTCACTTACAACCACTAGGAACCTAGCGGACGATATTCTAAATTCTGAAGGTTAGAGACAATCATGGATTTCGGTAGGATCGAGGCGGTGAAACGGCCCTCCCCTACCCTCCCCTGCCCTCCAGCAACCAGACGGCGAATTTGCCGATATGAATAGCTACAGCTTGGACTACATTGACGACTTGTATGTCCAGTACGTTCGGGACCCTTCGAGTGTCTCGGATACTTGGCGTCAATATTTTGAGCAATTTCTTGTCGTATCGAACAAGAGCTCATTCACAAAGAACGGGGAAGTCACCGCAGCGTCCCCCGCGGCGGACGGAGCCACCGCCCCGCTGGATCGCCGAGGCTCCTCTGGCAACGAAGCCACCGATCAAGCGATCTGGATGTCGCGGATTCAAGACCGCGTCAACCAATTGGTGCGGGAATACCGAGTCCGCGGCCACTTGGCTGCCAAACTCGATCCGCTGGGGATCCTGAAATCGGATTCGCCGGAATTGAGCCCCCAGCTTTATGGGATTTCCGACCAAGACCTTGAGCGACCGCTCGACAGCACGGCGCTTGAGAACGTCAGCGGCAGCACCCTGCACGCCATTTTGACCAAGCTGCAGAACACGTACTGCCGCAGCATCGGCGCTCAATTCATGCACATCGACAATCGCAACATCCGCGATTGGCTGCAGAAACGGATGGAGACCACCGAAAACCGGCTCGAATTATCACACCAAGTGCAACGACGAATCTACGCTCGGCTCGCCGACGCGTCGATTTTCGAAGAATTTGTACGCCGCAAATTTGTCGGCGCGAAAACGTTCTCGCTCGAAGGCGCCGAAAGCCTGATTCCGATGTTGGACTTGGCGCTCGAGAAAGCGGGCCAACACCAAGTCAAAGAGGTGGTGATGGGGATGGCCCATCGCGGTCGCTTGAACGTGATGGCGAACATCCTGAAAAAACGGGCGATGAATATTTTCTGGTCGTTCGACGATCCCGACCCCGAACTCAGTCGCGGTGGCGGTGACGTCCGCTACCACCTCGGCTATAGCAGCGATTGGATCACCGCCACCGGCGACAAGATCCATATCTCGTTGTGCTTTAACCCCAGCCACCTGGAATATGTCAACACCGTCGCCCTGGGACGATGTCGCTGCAAACAGGACTATCGCAAAGACACCAAACGGTCCGAAGTGATGACGATCTTGATCCACGGTGACGCCGCATTCGCGGGTGAAGGCGTGGTCCAGGAAACGCTGAACCTGAGCGAATTGGAAGGCTATCGCACCGGCGGTACGCTGCATATCGTCATCAACAACCAAGTCGGTTTCACCACCGAACCACGCCAAGGCCGCAGCACGACCTATGCGACCGACATCGCAAAAATGCTGCAAATTCCGATCTTCCACGTCAACGGCGAAGACCCCGAAGCGGTTGCGCAAGTCGTCTCGCTGGCGATGGATTTTCGCAAAGAATTCCATCGAGACGTCGTCATCGACCTGTACGCCTATCGCCGTTGGGGGCACAACGAAGGGGACGAGCCTCGATTCACTCAACCGCGGATGTACGCCGAAATCGACCGTCGCGCCAGCGTGCGAGAGCAGTACCTCAACCGCTTGGTCGAAATTGGTGAGATCAGCGTCGAAGAAGGCGAAGAGATCCAAAAGAAGCGAACCGAGAAACTCGAAAGCGAGTTCGAGGCGAGCAAGAACGAACCCTTCGTTCCCGACACCCAAACGCTGGCAGCGAATTGGTCGGTTTACTACGGCGGCCTGGAACCCTCGGAGGTGACCGACACAACCGTCGACCAAGCCAAGCTCAGCGAACTGCTCGATTCGCTGACGCGATTGCCTGAAGGGTTTGCGGCCAACAAAAAACTGAAACGCCCGATGGCGCTTCGCCGCGAGATGGCACAAGGCAAGAAACCGCTCGATTGGGCGAGCGCCGAAGCCGCCGCGTTTGCAACCTTGTTGACCGAGGGATATCCGATTCGGATGACGGGCCAAGATGTCCAGCGGGGTACGTTCAGCCATCGCCACGCGGTGTTGCACGACACCAAGAACGGCGAAACCTACATGCCGCTGGCCAACCTTAGCCCGGACCAAGCGAGTGTGGAACTTTACAACAGCCCGCTAAGCGAGGCTGGTGTGCTTGGATTCGAGTACGGCTATTCGCTCGACCGCCCCGATGGGTTGTGCGCTTGGGAAGCTCAATTCGGTGACTTTTGGAATTGCGCCCAAGTCATCGTCGACCAATTTATCGCCAGCGCCGAAGACAAATGGAACCGGCTCAGCGGATTGGTAATGTTGTTGCCGCATGGTTTCGAAGGCCAAGGCCCCGAGCACTGCAGCGCTCGAATCGAACGCTTCCTCGCAATGAGTGCCGAACACAACATCCAAGTGGTCCAGCCTACGACGCCAGCTCAGCTTTTCCACCTTTTGCGACGCCAAGTGCTTCGCAAATGGCGAAAACCACTGATCCTGCTGTCGCCTAAGAGTTTGCTTCGCCACCCGTTGGTTGTCAGCCCGATCGAAGAGGTCGCTGGTGGCCAATTCCACAAAATCCTCGGCGACGACCAGATTCCGTTGGCAACATGCAAGCGATTGCTGATTTGCACAGGCAAGATCTACTACGACCTGCTGGAAACGCGAGAGGCCCGCGAGATCAAGGATGTGGCGATCATGCGGATCGAGCAGCTTTACCCGCTGCAAGCTGAAACGCTCACCGCGGCGCTCGAAGGATTGCCGGCCGGAACCGACATTCGCTGGGTGCAAGACGAACCGACGAACATGGGCGCGTGGCCCTACATCAAACTGAACTTCGGCGACATGGTTGCTGAAAAATACAAGTTCTCGGTGGTCTCGCGAGACGAATCGGCAAGCCCAAGCACCGGCAGCATGGCGGCTCACAAGATCGAGCAAGCCGAGTTGATCGACGCCGCGTTCGCGGATCGATAAGGCGGCATCCGCTTGAGAACGCCCGGAACAATAAATGCCGGGCGGTAGTGGACGAGGCAACGAGTCCTGCGGCTTCACTGAGCCAAAAAGGACTCGTCGCTTCGTCCACTATGGAAGTCGCCGCCAGCTGCTCTTCCGATGGTCCTTAGTGGCGTTGGTGGCGTGAGGCCAATGCGATCTACTTTGGCCCTAACCGAGTGGTTTTTATCGCGGAGCGGCGCGAGCCGCCCGGTAAATTTCGAACGTTTTACTCGCCATCGCGAAGACGGTCAAAGTACTGCTGAGCGTGCTCACGTTCGGATCGCGGCAACGTCTGGTTCTCCGACGGATCACTCTCTTTCGAAAGCGCCGCCTCGATCGATTGCTTGACGTCCTCTTGCGTAACCCCCTTGCGATTGGGGCCATCAGCGAACCCGGCAATGATCGCCTTGCCCTTTTTCACCTTGCCGCGGACCTGAGTTTCGTAGGTGTTGGTATCCACTTCGTCTTCGGGCCGATCGCCGGACCCACTGCCTTTTCCTGAACCATCGCCCTGCCCCTGCCCCTGCCCGTCGCCCATGCCCCCCATACCGCCGCCTTGACATTTTTCGCAGCCCGCACCTCCACAACCTTCACATCGCATTTGGTTCTTCGATTGCGATAGATCCTCTAGCGCCGACTGCAAATCTTCGAGCTCGGACATCTCCTGCTGCATCTCGCCCAACTGATCGGCCATCTGCTCCATCGCGTCGGCGGCTTGACCCGCGTCTCCCTGCTGCATCGCCTGTTGGGCCTGGCTCATCGCTTCGGCCATTTTTTGCATCTGCTGCATTTGAGCATCCTTTTGGCTCATCTCGTTCATCTTTTGCTGCATCTTCGCAGCATCCTCGCCACGCCCTTCCTTGCGAGCTTGGTCGATCTTTTGCTGCAATTCTTGCTTCTTCTTCTCGTGCTCTTTGACCGCTTTTTCCAGCTGCTCCTTCATCTGAGAAACCTGCTTCTTCAGCTGCGATTTCTCTTCCTCGCTCAGCTTTCCATCACGCATTTTGTTGGCCAACTGCTTGACCAAATCTTTGGCGTTGCCGAATTCACCCTTCTCGATCGACTTGGCGATCTTGTCGGCCGGCCCCGACTCGAGTCCTTTCATTTGCGACATTGCACGCCGCATTTGATCTGGGGAACCGAGTTGTTCACGGCGTTCTTCGAGTTGCTTTTTCAGATCGTTCAGCGCGATCATCGCTTCTTTGCGATCCATGCTTTCGCGTTTGGCAATCTTATCGAGATCCGCTTCCATCTTTTCAAACAACTCTTCCGCCTCCTTTAGCCCTTCGGCCGAAGCTTTGCGTTTTTGTTGTTGAATCCGTTTTTTTAGCTGAGTCGCCGCCGCCTTCACTTGCGTGACTTCGGCAATATCGATTTTGGGAGTGCTGTCTGCGTTCGTTTGGGTTGCCGGCTCGAGCAACGCCAACACGATCACCAAGACAGGAATCAGCGAGATCGGCAGCCAACCCAATCGCGTCGGCTGCAGCGAGAACTTTTCAGCCAGCTCGATCTTAGCTGCCTTTTTCTCGGCATCGTCGACCAGCGCCAATCCAAAATCGCTGTTACGCGAGCTGGCGTCCAAACTAATCGAGCTGCTCAAGCGTTCGCGAAGCCCAAAGCGACGGTCCACTTCGGCAGCAACCGCTTGTTTTGACGGTGCGGTGACGATCGCGTGCACGGCCGCCGCGATGACTGCCACCACACCGACTGCGATCATCCACCCATTGGTCCACAGCGAGTAATCGACATCCATCACTTGTATCGCAGGCACCGCGATTGCGATGACCGCCACCAAGATGGCGGCAAACAACGTCCAACATAGATTACGGCCAAATTGGGCCAAAATCAGACGTCGGCGGGCACTCACGACTCGCGATTCGATTTGGTTCATTACATATTTCCTGCGTTGAAAGAGGCTCTCCCCCTTAGTATAGCGCATCGGGCTGCCTAAAATGAGAGCGAACCCGTGCATTCCGCTTTCCACCTAGGGCTCAAGTGCCTAAAAACTCGCCAAAACTGCCTGATCCAGACGAAAATCCCGATGCTGATGTCGTGATCTACGATGGGCAGTGCAATTTCTGCACGTCACAAGTGTCCAATTTGCGGCGACTCGATTGGGGTGGTTCGCGATTGACCTACCTGTCACTGCACGACAAACGGGTGGCCGAGCGGTACCCGGACCTAAAGTACGACGATTTGATGAAGCAGATGTACGTCGTCGACCAAGATGGCGGCCGCCATGGTGGCGCCGATGCGGTCCGTTATCTGACGCGGCGACTGCCCACGATTTGGATCGCCGCGCCGATTCTGCATATTCCCGGATCAGCGGGGCTGTGGCGTTGGATGTACAACCAAGTCGCCAAACGACGCTACAAGATCGCCGGAAAATCGTGTGAAAACGATGCCTGCGAGATTCATTTCAAACAGTGACCCTCGCTGCAAACGACACTGGCAGGGCCCCTTCGCAACGATTTCGGACGCCACCGAACTCAAGCGAGAGTTCAACACTCAAGCGAGAGTTTCCAACCTGACCGGCCATTCACGAAAGCCGTTGACGGGCTGTTGATCTAGTGAAGATTCCTGCAGCGAGGGGTGCGTGATGGACTTCCTAGTCCGTCAATGATGTATTCGACGGACTAGGAAGTCCATCGTACGACTAAATCAACAGCCCGTTGACGACTTCCGCTACGAGTCCTCTCGCCACCTGAAGCTCACACGGTTCTTAAGCAAACCACTCGACGGCATTCTTGAACATCGGCATCCCGTCACCAAATTCGGGCTGCTCGTCACGACGCGTCCAAAACGGATGCTGAGTCGCTTCGATGTGTCGCTCGGGGTGTGGCATCAAACCAAAGACACGGCCTGTGGCGTCACACACTCCGGCGACATTGGCGTCGGCGCCGTTGGGATTGGCAGGAAACGGCAGCACGTCGCCTTGGATTCCGCCAGCTTCGCCGTCGGCGTAGCGAATCGCCAGCCGTCCTTCGGCTTGCATTGTCTGCAACACTTCGTCGCTGGCCGCTACAAATTTGCCTTCGGCGTGGGCCATCGGCAGGTACATCCGCTCGATGCCTTTCAAGAAAACGCAAGGCGTCTTGTCGACGACAAGGTGCACCCAGCGGTCTTCGAATCGGCCATGGTCATTCCAAGTCAGCGTCGCTGGAGCATCGACCGGCGAGGAAAGGCCTTCGGTCAAAACGCCCAATCGCATCAAGACTTGCATGCCATTGCAAATCCCCAGCACCAAACGATCCCCTTTACCATGCACAAAGGAATCGACCAGATCCGACAGGTGCTGACGCAGCTTCGTTGCCAAAATCCGGCCGGCGGCGATATCGTCGCCGTAGCTGAAACCGCCTGGCAAACACAAAATTTGGTAGCGGTCTTTCAGTGCTGGATTCTCGATCAAACGGTTCACGTGCACGCGTTCCGCAACCGCCCCCGCCTGCTCAAACGCAAACGCAGTTTCTTCATCACAATTGGTACCGGGAGCACGGAGGACCAAAACGCGAGGTTGAGGCATGATCGATTCAGGGGTAAAACGGCGAAAAAACAGCCAAAGGACATACGGATATTGCGAAGTTTAGACACCCAGACCGAAATTGAGAACCACGTCAAATCCCTTCGACTGCCCCACGATGTCTCCGGATTCCATTACTTTTACAGCCTCACGGCTAAAGCCCGCCGCTGGCGGCCAAACCGGCATCATTCCTGAGACCGCTGAACCATCCCCGCCTAACGCGAAGTATGAGTTTTGAGGCTGCGCCATTAGCGTGTTTCCCAGCAAATCCCAACCCGACGCGTCGGCCCCCGCGTTTAGCGACCACGTTGCCCCCATCCGCAAAGATTCCCGGAAAACCCCGCCGCAAAGGAAACCGCCCCATCATGGCTACCCCGCAGAAAGGCACCGGCTTCAGTTTGAAGGACCAACTGTTCAACCAGGACCGCGTCTCGTATCTCGCGTCCTGCTTCGAAACCGCGGACGCGCGGTTTGACGCGACCGGATTCGTCGCCGAGACGATGAAGGACTTGAAAAAGCTGGAACTCAAAGAGCGAATCGTTCATATCGCCAGCACGCTGGAGCGATACTTGGCATCGGATTACAAGGTGGCAGCAAAGCAAATCGCCGCCGCGCTGCCACCGCCGCTGGATCCAACCAAACGCGATGACGATTTTGGCGACTTTATTTTCGCACCGCTGGGAGAGTACGTCGTTCGCAATGGACTCGAAAAACGACACCTAAAACTGTCGCTCAGGACGATCAAGGCAATCACGCAGCGGTTTTCGATGGAGGACGCAATACGCGCATTCATCAACACGCACCCGACCGAAACGCTAAGCACGCTGGAAAAATGGTCAACCGATCGAAACTATCATGTACGGCGTCTGGTCAGCGAAGGCACCCGACCGCGGCTTCCGTGGTCCGGCCGACTGTCGATCGATACAACCACCGCAATTCCGCTGCTGAACACATTGCATGCTGACCCCACTCGCTATGTCACTCGATCGGTTTCCAATCATCTCAATGACATTGCCAAGACGCACCCCGATTTGGTTTTGGAAACGCTGAAGCAGTGGCAACAGATTGGGCAGCAAGACGCATCGGAGCTTCAATGGATGTGCAAACACGCGCTGCGAACCTTGGTCAAACAAGGGGATCGCAAAGCCTTGGCACTTCTCGGATTCAGCCCCAACCCCAAGATTACGGTGACGGATTTTGCCATCCACACGCCTCAGGTTCGTCCAGGCGACGCGATCGAATTCACGTTTGAGATAACGGGCCGCAAAAACGAATCGTTGCTGATCGACTATGTGATCGATTTCGTCAAAGCCAATGGAAGCACGTCGCCTAAAGTCCACAAGATCAAACAGCTTCAGATCAAGAAGGGCGAGACAATCTCGTTGAAAAAGCGTCATGTGTTACGAGACGCCGCCACGACGTATTCCCTTTACCCAGGCATTCACTACGTCACGCTGCAGATCAATGGCCAATCCTTCGGGACTCAGTCCTTTGACTTGCAATAAATCTCCACGTACGCACGTGCCCCATCGGCTGACGCCCATGGCTACAGCATGTCGCCACTTCGTGGCTGTTCGGCGACGCAGCGTGATACACCGAGCATGTCGTCGCTTCCCTCGGGCTTGCCCCGGCGGGAGCGCCGATTTCTCCATTGACCGCGAACCTTGATAGAATCATGGCATCGCGTTTGGGTTGTCCCCCCTGCCCTACCCTTTCCGCCTCTCTCACCTATCGGTACCGAGCAACCATGATTCGCATCACCGTTTCCTGGATTTTCCTGTACTGTTTCGCATTTCATGCCACCGCCGCCGAATCGTCGTGGACTCAGTGGCTGGGCGATGGCCGTGACGGCGTCTCAGAGGAATCCGGCTGGTCGGTCGATTGGCCCAAATCGGGACTTTCGGTTGCTTGGCAACGCGAGATCGGCATCGGTTTTAGTAGCGTGTCGATCGCCAACGGTCGGCTGTTCACGATGGGGCACAACGACGGCGAGGAAACGGTTTATTGTCTGAACCAAACCAGCGGCGAAACGATCTGGAGCCACAGCTACCCGTCCGCATTGGTCGACAACCTCTACGAAGGCGGCCCCGGAGCAACGCCGACGATTGATGGCGACCACGTCTATACGCTTGGCAAAGAGGGACAACTGTTCTGCTTAGACGCGGACGACGGCTCCGTCCTCTGGCAGCGAGAACTCCAAAAGGACCTCGACGTCGAATTGCCCGAGTGGGGTTTCAACAGTTCGCCCACCCTTGTGAACAACCAAGTCATCGTGCAGGGCGGACGAGTTGCATCGTATAACAAAACCAACGGCGAACTGATCTGGAAGTCGCCCAAACACACCGCAGGTTATGGATGTGCCGAAGTTTTTAACAAGACGGCAAAACAATGCTCGCGACGCTGGATTCGGATGGGTTGAGAATCCTCGACGCCAGCAACGGAAAACAAATCGACGCCTTCCCCTGGCCTTCGCCGTTTCGCACCAATTCAACCACGCCGATCGTCCAGGACGACACGATCTATATCTCGACCGGCTATGGCGTTGGCTGCGGCAAATTTCGGCTGACCGATGGCAAGCTGGAATTGATTTACGACAACCGCGAGATGCGAAATCACTTCAACAACAGCATCCTGTATCAAGGCAATCTGTACGGATTCGATGGCAATTCGAATCTCGGGCGTGTCGTGCAACTGATTTGCATGGACCATGAGACGGGCGACGTGCTTTGGCAGCAGCGTGGACTCGGTTGCGGTTCGCTGATGGTCGCCGATGGAAAATTGGTAGTACTCAGCGAGGATGGCCAACTGGTGATCGCCGAGGCGACGGGCAAGGAATACAAAGAACTCGCGCGAGCCGAGATTCTTGATGGCCGCTGCTGGACCGTCCCTGTCCTGCTTGACGGCCACGTTTACGCCCGCAACGCCCAAGGTCGGCTTGTCGCCGTGACGCTTCCGTAGGTCATGCCGCAGATTCGTCTTAGGCCTGCTAAACCGCGCACACCCGAGCGTTTTCTGAAACAACCACACGCCATCGACGCAGCGCGATGGCGTTTTCGATTTCGGTACCGCGAGAGCTGCAAAACCGCCCGATTTCCTCGACCCGCCACATTATTCGCCCTCGGTAGAGTGCGAATGCGATACAATCACGAAGATGTATAGAGTAGGTCCAGGCGGCTGAGCGACTGTTTTTAAGGAAGCAGGTCACTCTCTGCCCTCGAACCATCGACTTGCCGCCCCCGGCAAGTTGCCCACCAAGTGCGTCGCCCAACCTTCCCCCGCCATCGGCGCACGCCCCTGCCAAACCGTTACGAAGAAAGTGGATAGAGATGCAATCAATCCATCAACAGCGTCGACGTAACCGAGCGTTTGTCCGTTTCGCTTGTGGGATGATTGGATGGGCGTTTCTTTGCTTACCGCAGCCCACGGCGAGTCATGCGGACGACTTCTTTGAATCCCAGATCCGTCCGCTGCTGGTCACTCACTGCATTGAATGCCACGGCCCAAAGAAACAAGAATCAGGACTCAGGCTCGATTCACGCGACGGATGGCTTCGCGGCGGAGACAGTGGCGCAGCGATCATCCCCGGCGATCCCGACAACAGTCTGCTGATCCAGGCGGTTAACGATTCGGGTGACGCGGCGCAGATGCCGCCCGACGGAGACAAACTCACCTCGGCTCAGATTGCCAACCTAGTCAGCTGGGTCAAACAAGGCGCCATCGATCCGCGTGTCGAGACACCCGACAGTGGATCCGCGACCGACGCGATGGATCTCGAATCGGCAAAACAGTTCTGGTCGTTTCAACCGTTGTCAAAGCCATCATGCCCCAAGGTCAACGACACACGCTGGATGGCCAATCCGGTCGATGCCTTCGTTCGAGCGGAACTTGATAAACAAGCGTTAACTTCAGTTGGCGAAGCGGACAAACGCACCTTGATCCGTCGCGCCACATTCGATTTGACCGGGTTACCGCCGACGCCGACGGAGATCCAGCAATTCTTGAACGATTCGTCGCCCGACGCGTTCGCATCGCTGGTGGACCGACTGCTGCAGTCGCCCGCTTATGGTGAACGTTGGGGACGGCATTGGTTGGATGTCGCGCGTTACGCGGACACCGCGGGCGATGGCGCGGACTATCCAGTTCGAGAAGCAGGCAAGTATCGTGATTGGGTGGTCAATGCGATGAACCGCGACCAACCGTTTGACGAGTTTATTCGCGAACAAATTGCGGGCGACATTTTGGCCTCTGCCGGCCCTGCGGACCGCTACGCCGAACGAGTCACCGCGACCGGTTTTCTTGCCATCGGAAAACGTTACGGGTACGCCCCCGAGCCTGATTATCAATACCTCGATTTTGCCGACGTGATCGATTCGGTGGGACGCTCGATCTTGGGGTTATCACTGGGCTGTGCCCGCTGTCACGATCACAAATTTGATCCAGTGTCGGCAGAGGATTACTATGCGTTGTACGGCATTTTTGAGAGCACAAAATGGGCATTTCCCGGCGGCGAGGTCCACAAGCGGCCCGCCCACTTTCCTCCCTTGGTGCCCGCCGCCGAGGCCGCGCGGCTTGATAAAGCCAAGGCCGACAAACTCGCACGTTTGGATGAGGAAATCGCGAGGGGAAAGCAAGACCGAGCGGCGCTCGATGGCAAATCGTTTGCTGGCGGCGTCGACCTCGGGTTCGAGGAACAGCCGCTTGGAAAACCACCCGCCAAGTCCTGGCTCTCCTCTGGGCCGAACACCATTCACGCCGATGCCCAAAGTCCCTTCACTCACATTCACCCGGTAGGCACACGTGGTGTCCGTGTGGGAACAAGTCGATCTCACGATGGTATCCGCTACGTTTTTGATCAGGCCTTGCGTGCGAAACCGGGAAAACACATTCACTTTACGATCGACTTTCGCACCGCGGCGGACGCGACACAACAAGCCGCCTATCGCTTCTTTCTGGGACGCGGCGTGGTCCAATCGTTGGCCGTCGAGTGCAGTGTGACCGCCACCGAGTTTGCGATTCGCAGTGGTGGACAGTGGGATGTCATTCGCACGCTCGAACCAGGAACCTGGTACACGTTGCGAATCACCTTGGACCATGAAAAGAAAACCTATGCGGGCATCGTCGGCACGATCGACGACCTTAGTGAATTCGACGACAAACCACTCAGCCCCAATTGGGATGGGATCGTCGATACATTCATTTGTGATGGGATCGGGCATGTCAGCGGCCCCGCACCGACGCGTGACATTGACAACCTTGGGCTGCAAGAGACCGCATTTGGGATCCCGGGCAGCGGTCCTGTGGTGATCCCCGAACCGGCCCCAGGCACGGAACAGCGATTGGCGGAACTGGATGCTCAATTGGCAGCAGCGACCAAACAACGCGACACGATTGCCGCGACACCCGCGTACGCCGTCGCTTACGGTGTCAGCGAGGGCACACCAACCAACACACGGATACAACAACGTGGTGAACCTGAGCGACTCGGCGACGAAGTCCCACGACGTTTTTTAAAGGTCCTGGGCGGCGACGCGCTGCCGCCCGATGCGTCTGGCAGCGGACGGTTGGAACTAGCCAATTGGTTGACTCGCCCTTCGAACCCACTCACCGCACGCGTGTTTGTAAACCGGGTTTGGCAATGGCACTTTGGCCAAGGCTTGGTGACCACGCCAAGCGACTTTGGGGCTCGTGGCGAACGCCCGAGTCATCCCGAATTACTCGACTGGTTGACGTCAGAGTTCATTGAATCGGGTTGGTCGATCAAGTCACTGCATCGCCAGATCATGAATTCACGCACCTACATGCTTGCGAGTGACGATCACGCCAAAAACTTTACGGCCGACCCAAACAATCGTTGGCTATGGCGTTACTCGCGACGACCGCTTGACGCGGAATCGATTCGCGACGCGATGCTCGCCATCAGCGGCCAACTTGACCGCACCGTTCCACAATCCCATCCGTTTCCCCCGGTCGATCATTGGGCCTTTACCATCCACCGGCCGTTTCATGCGGTTTATGAATCCAATCACCGCAGTATTTACCTGATGGTCCAGCGAAACCGACGTCATCCATTCCTGGCGATGTTTGACGCAGCCGATCCGAACACCAGCGTGGCGAAACGGTTGCCGACAACGACACCGACTCAGTCATTGTTCCTGATGAACTCAGCATTCGTCCACGAACAATCCGAGGCATTTGCCAAGCGGCTGATAGCCACCCCAGGCGACGATGCTTCGCGAATCCGTCTTGCCTACGAAAGCGTGCTAGGCCGCGAGGCGACCGACGCCGAGGTCAACGAGACGCTGTCGTTTCTGGATATCTACCACCGCAAACTGGCAACAGCCGACAGTTCAGAACCAGCAAATTCGATCGTCGCCTGGGCCGCGTTTGCACGCGTGTTGTTATCCAGCAATGAATTCCTGTACGTGGACTAGCCAGCGAACTCGGCTCCCTTTTTCCCAAGAACCGCAATGAACCTTCCTCTGCAAACGAATCGTCGCGAATTTTTACACCGCGCCTCGGGCGGCTTTGGTGCGTTAGCGTTGGCGGGAATGTGGAACGAAATCCAAGCCGCAGCGATCGACCCGCTGGCTGCCAAACCAGGTCATTTCCGCGCCACCGCTGATCGTGTGATCTTCATTTTCTCGACCGGCGGTGTCTCTCATGTCGACACCCTGGATTACAAACCTCGGCTGACCGCCGACCATGGCAAGTCGATCACCGCATCGCGGTGGCTGAACAAAACGGGCCAATTTGAAAGGTTCTTGATCAAACCACGATGGGGTTTCAAACGATACGGTCAAAGCGGCACCTGGGTCAGCGACCTGTTCCCACACTTGGGGTCGGTGATCGACGACGTGTGCGTGCTGAACGCCATGCACTGCGAGAGCGACGGTCACGACAAAGCAACGCTGGCGGCTCATACGGGATCAGCCCAATTCGCCAGACCGAGTGCCGGGGCGTGGGTCAGCTATGGATTGGGGACCGAGAACCAAAACCTGCCATCGTTCATGGTGCTTGCTCCTGCGGCTCCCTATGCGGGTGCACAAACCTGGGGCAGCGATTTTCTGCCTGCCTGTCACCAGGGAACGCACGTCATGCCGGGCGACCAACCGCTTCCAAACATTCACGCCAAAGTTCCTGCTGAACTGCAGCAGATGGAACTTGCGATGCTAGAAAAATTGAATCGTGCGCATTTGCAACAACGCGAAGCCGATCAGGCTCTTGATGCACGCATCCGCTCGTTTGAAACCGCCTTCGGGATGCAGCGTGAAGCCCCCGAAGCATTCGATCTGTCGGGCGAATCCGAAGCGACGATGAAGATGTATGGTTTGCAACGAGGCGCCACCAGCGGATTTGGATGGCAATGCCTGGTTGCTCGTCGATTGGCTGAACGCGGCGTGCGTTTTTTGGAGTTGATTGATGTTGGGTCGAGTTCGAACTGGGATTCGCACGGCAACATGGGCGACCATCAGCGGTTGGCCAAAGCGATCGACCAACCGATTGCCGGATTGCTAACCGATCTGAAACAACGAGGCATGCTCGACCGGACGCTGGTGGTGTGGACTACAGAGTTTGGCCGCACGCCGTTTCACCAGAAAGCGGACCATCCCGGCCGTGAACATCACAACCACTGCTTCTCGTCCTGGATGGCCGGCGGCGGAGTGAAGGGAGGGATGGTGCACGGTGCGTCGGATGAACACGGCATCATGACGGCCGAAGGAGCGGTCCATACGCACGATCTGCATGCCACGATCCTGCATCTACTGGGCATCGACCACGAGCGATTGACCTATCGTTACGCCGGTCGCGACTTTCGCTTGACCGACGTGCACGGACGCGTGCCAAAGGAAATTCTAGCGTGAATGGTGAAATCCGATTCACTGCTCACTTGCCCAGCGCCGACTTTACCAATCGCACAAACGCATCGCGAGAAATCATTTCGGCCCCCATCGACAACAAATGCTCACTCGGGAATTGGCAATCAATCACATCGAACCGTTCGTTCTGAGCGACCGAGATCAGCGCCAACTTGGACGCATTGGCTTGACGATGAAACATGGACTCGCCGCAAAAGACGTTGCCGATCGTGACGCCGTAAATGCCGCCGACTAATTCTTCGCCGCTCCAGATCTCGCACGATTGGGCGTCCCCGCTGAGATGCAATTGCTGATACGCTTGGATCATTTCCGGCAGGATCCAGGTGCCGGGATTACCGTCGCGAGGCATCGCACATTGGCGAATGACTTGTTCGAACGCTTGGTTCCAAGTCACGCGAAGCGTTTGCCGACGGATCAGCCGGGCCATACTCTTTGAGACATGGATCGCGTCGGCAAAGATCACCGCACGTGGATCGGGCGACCACCACAGGATCGGCCCCTGTTCGTCATACCAAGGAAAGATGGCGTTGCGGTACGCACTGAGCAAACGATCGCTACTAAGATCGCCTCCGACGGCCAGCAACCCATCGACCCCGTCAGCGCAAACTGCAGCCTCCAAAGGGGGAAACCAACTCGGGTCATCGTTTCGCAGGGCAGCAATCTCCATCTGCCCATGCTATCCCGGCAAGGACTCCGGAATCAACCGGCCAATCCAAACGCCTCCACCTCGGCCGCATTGGTCCTAAATCTCAAACCGTTCCCTCTTTTAACCGATTGTATTTCCGTACTTTTCACGCAAGTGGTTTCGTTGCCAAGCAAGGTTACGGATGAGGTACGAAGTGGAGGTTAAAAAATGGCGGGTTAGAAAATGAGAAAGACAGACCGATTACTCACGGTTTGGGTTTGATGAACAGCACTTCGCCTCGCTCGATCCATCCCTTTCGCAGATCGACTCGGAACCATCCATCGCTGTTCTTTTTGTGAAATCGGGTGGGGGATCGTTTGCCGAATTCTTTCAAGTCGTATTGAGCCCACGTCTTGCCCATGTCCGTTGAAATGATAAAGCCCGTGTCATAAGGCGAAGCGGGGGCGTAATGCGCCGACAAAATCACGTCGTCTTCGATGATCATGTTCGCCGACTCGTATTTCGGATTGAACATCATCGTGTGTTTTTCCACATTAGCCAGATCGGCAGGATCGCAGTGGAAAAGCCCGCGGTCGTGTGGCATCGTGCCGTTTTGGCCATTGGCATCAGCAGCCCAGTAGAGTCGGCCGTCGACGAAGTTGATGCCGCCCGATTTGAAACGCGAGTTGGAATTGACCGACACCAATACTTTCCAATCCCATCGATCACTCCGAGCGTCATAGGTGCCACGCAACCAATGGCACTCGTGCACATCGTCGCGGTCGTGGTCGCCGGTGCAGGCGTAAAATGCGTTCTCGGCTGGGTTGTAGGCGACCGAGTGGATGTGCCGGGCCACCACCGGATTATCCGGGTTGCCCAATCGATCACCTTCTTTGGATCCCGGTTGTTGGAACGTTGGGTTCTTCCCAAACGCGTAGGCAATTTTGACAGTTTCACCTTGGTCGGTCGAGTAGTAAATATTGACTGGAACCGCGCCGCCAAGCACGTTGCAGTAGTTGCCCCAAACCAACATTTCCGTACCGTTCACGTCCCAGGCATGCTCGCCATCGAGCGGATGGAAGTACCACCCTGGGGCGTTTGGGTCCAGTGGCGTGTGCGGTAGGTAATCGCTGCCATCAATATCTTTGACGATGATTTGCTTGTGTGTCTTCAGATTATCGGTGCTGAGATAGAGCTTCGTCCGCGTGGCAAAGACGACGTTTCCATTACCAAGAATGCAGCTAAACGTGATGTTGTCGGCATTGCGAAACACTGCCTCATGTGGCCACGTTTTCCCGTTGTCCTCAGACAAATAGATTTTGCCTAACCCGAATCCAAACGCCTTATTTTCCCGCTGCGAATCGATGTAAGGATGCTCCGGCGCAAGCCGATACCAGAAATGGTCGGTTTCACCAACCTCCGACCCAGCCGCGTAAAGCGGACGGCTAGGTAAGAACAAACCGCCAGCAGTAGCGGCGGTGGCGGTGGCAAGAAATTGTCTGCGAGTTGCAGCAGACGGCAAGCCCGATTTGGCTTTAGAATTCATTGCTTGGATACTCATCTTTAGATGTCGTTGAGGACGCTGGGACAGGCCATTCGGTAAATGCATTGATTCACGGTTCTGATAACTCGACGCATCCGTTTTGAGGTTGTGATTATCCATCACTTTCAACTGCGTGTTGAACGGTTTAGGTTGCCGGCAACCAACACAGACAGGAGGGCATGGAGACCGAAACCGGATCACCAACGGCGGTCAATCCACCGTTCGTTGAATCGATTCGAAACACCCTCACGTTGTTGCCGGTCATGTTCGCGCAGAGCAACCAGCGGCCATCGGGCGTGATCAACAAATTCTGTGGGCCGCCCCCCAAACTCGACTTGATCCCAACCCGACTCAACCGGCCGTCGGAACCGATGCGATAGATCGCGATGCTGTCGTGACCACGATTGGTACCGTACAAAAACTGGCCATCCGGCGTGATCTTCAAATCCGCACAATGGCTCGTACCAGAGAAACCTTCAGGCAAGGTCGAGATCGTTTGCTGAAGGGTTAGCCTGCCCGAGTCCGCGGCATAGGAGAAGTAGGTCACCGTGTTTTTCAGCTCGTTAATGACGTACACTCGGTTGCCGCTCGGATCGAAGGTCAAGTGGCGAGGTCCCGAACCGGGTGGCAAGCTGGCGAAGGGCTGCACGTCGTTTACGACCAGGTTGCCGGTAGCCGCATCGAGTCGATAGATCAGCACTTTGTCGAGCCCCAAGTCGGCCGCCAGTGCAAAGCGGTTGTCCGGACTGATCACGATGCTATGTGCGAACGGCCCCTGCTGACGTTTGGGATCCATGCTGGATCCTTCGTGTTGGATAAACGAGGCGGCTTCTTTGAGTGATCCATCCTCGCGTACCGGTAGTGCTGCCACGCTGCCGGAAGCATAGTTCGCAACCAGCACCGATTTTCCGCTGGCGTCCACATCGAGATAGCACGACGCGGTACCGCGCGCCGATTGTCGGTTCAAGCGAGTTAACTTTCCCGTCTCGGCTTCGATAGAGTAGGCCGCAATCGATTCATCTTCGTCGCCACCGAATTGGTCCGTATCAATGGCATACAAGAATTGCCCGTTGGGCGAAAGTGCCATGAAGAACGGTTGACCGATACCGGTGCTTCGGTTTAGCGGTTCTAATACTCCCGTTTGCGTATCGAAGCGAAAGGCATGGATCGCGCCCTCATCACCCGACTTAAACGCCGAGATAAAAACCACCGGTTCGCTGGCAGAGCCCAACACGGAGATTAAAAGAAGACCGAAGAGGGAAAGCATGGATGGACGCATTTCGATTCCTACATTACTTAGAGGATAAAAATCGCGGAAACAATCGACTCTCGGCTTTACGAACAAGACTTTGGTAGTGGACGAGGCTACGAATCACGAGAAATCACGTTTCACTGAGGGACTTGTAGCCTCGTCCACTACTTAGCTTGTTGCTGAGGGACTCGTAGCCTCGTCCACTACGTAGCTTGCTGAGGGACTCGTAGCCTCGTCCACTACGGGATTGGTTGTTGCTTTGATCCGTTTACGGCAACTGCGGGCGGAGTTCGTTTCCCGCATCGTCCACGGGATAGACAGCGTTGTGTTTTTCGAGTTCCGCAATCAACCCCGTCATCATCCGCCGCAGCACTTGCGGATGCGAATCCGCAAGATTGTTTGATTCAAAGGGATCGTCTTTCAAATTGAACAGCTCGTAGTGGCCGCCATCGAACTGGATGAAGCCGCCGGTGGTCTTTTCCTCGGGCAAGGTGTGGTAGATCACCTTCCAATCGCCATCACGCCACGTGGTAAAGTAGTTACTGCGATGCGGTCCGTGAGGGTAGTGCATCAAGAAGGTTTGCGGACGATCCGAGTCGGATTTTCCCGTGAGCAGCGTTTGCAACGGAGCCCCGTCGACCACGTGACTTGAAGGAACCTCACACCCGGTCAACTGTGTGATCGTCGGAAACAGATCTTGAACGGCAGCAATCTGGCTCTGAATTGCTCCGGCGGGAATCGGCAGCTTGCTTTGCAAAGCGTTGTCCGAATTGGGTTTCGCCCAAGCGGCGATCAAGGGAACTCGCATGCCGCCTTCGTAATGGGCTCCCTTCTTGCCTCGCAGTGGCGCCGCGCAAGCAACTTGGTGCTGATGTCCAAGCGGTGCATCCGAGCCATTATCGCCAAGGAACAGCACCAGCGTGTTTTCGGCAACGCCAAGTTCTTCCAAGTGATCAAGCATATCGCCAAGCGATTTGTCCATCCCTTCGATCAGCGTCGCAAAGGCTTGGGCGTTCTTTGGTTTGCCCGAATCCTTGTAGTGGTCGGCAAAGCGAGGATCCGAATCAAACGGGGCATGGACGGCATAATGAGCAAAATACAGATAGAACGGCTCGCCACTTTGCACCGTTTCAGTGACTTGTTTTTTAGCTTCGATCGTCAACGCCTCGCTCAAGAACGTGTCGCTGCCGTGATACTTTTCTAAGTGCGGCACGGCATGATGAGCACGTTTGGTTCCGTGACCATAGTTCTTTTCACCATAGTAGCTTCCAGGGGCCCCAAAAGCGGCGCCGGCGATGTTCACGTCGAACCCAAGATTTAGCGGTTCGGCACCTTCATGATCCTTGGGGCCAAAGTGGGCTTTGCCAACATGAATCGTGCGATAACCGCAATCACTCAAGACGCCGGGCAGCGTGACATCGGTCTCTTTTAATCCTTCCCAATTCCAATTCGGTGCACCATGAGGGCCCGCATTGTCCTTTTCGGGATTGATCCAGTTCGTTGCACGATGGCGAGCGGCATTTTGTCCGGTCATGATCGAATTTCGCGTCGGCGAACAAACACTCATGGCACAGAACTGGTTAAAACGAATGCCTTGATCCGCCAACCGCTGCATCGCGGGAGTGCGGTAATAATCGTTCAGCGGATAGCGTTTAGGATTTCCCTCGGCGTCCGTCAAAAATGGCACCGACGTATCCATCACTCCCATGTCATCCACAAGAAATACCATCACGTTGGGGCGATTGAGTTGGGGGGATTGAGCCGCCGCCGACGCAATCGTTACCAGGACAGCAAGGCAAGACAACAGAAATCGATGCAGTGTATTCATCAGGGGACGGGAACCTTGGGAGTGAGGCGTTCGTGAGCCGAAAACGGATACGATAGGGGGGAAGGAAGGAAAGGCAGGTTGGAATCCGCAAACGGAATTCGGAGCCTCTTACTTTAACGGACGCGAAGTGGCGTGTGGGTGAAGAACCGTCAAATCACAAATTCAAAACTGCGAAGAAGAAAATTCGATGAACGATCCGACGAGCCTCGATCCCAATATGCCTCCTGCCACCCCCACGAATGGTTCGTTCGGCGGTGGCGAATTGACGCTGCGTGTGATCGTGCTGGGGTTACTGTTGTCAGTGGTGATGGGAGCCGCCAATGTCTACGTCGGGCTAAAAGCTGGCATGACCGTGTCGGCATCGATTCCGGCTGCGGTGATGGCGATGTTGATGTTCCGGTTGCTGTTCCGTCAATCCACGGTACTCGAGGCGAACCAAGTCCAAACGTGTGCTTCGGCCGGTGAGTCGCTGGCCGCAGGCATCATCTTTACGATGCCCGCGATGATCTTGATCGGGTATTGGCAATCGTTTGATTTTTGGACTGTATCGATGGTCGCACTGACCGGCGGACTGTTGGGCATCTTGTTCATGATTCCGATGCGACGGGTTTTCGTCGCCAACAATCCCGAATTGCCTTTCCCCGAAGGCGTCGCCTGTGCGGCTGTACTCAAAGCCGGCGAAAGCGGCAATGATCAACAGGATGCTGCGCGAGGCTTGATCATCGGCGGCATTGTCGGCGCGATTTTTAAAGTCGCCGCAGGTTTTCTGGGGATCGTTCAAGACTCGTTGCAAGTGGCGAAAACAGTCGGTGATCGCATCTTTTATTTCGGAGGCGACTTGTCACCGATGTTGGTCGCGGTCGGTTTTATTGTTCGTTTGCACGTGGCGATCTTGATCTTCATTGGCGGCACGTTGGGGTGGCTGATTGGCATCCCACTGCTTGGCGGCGGCAGTGAATATGCAGACCCGATCGATGGCGCATGGACGATCTGGAGCAGCGAAATTCGCTACGTCGGTGTCGGCGCGATGGTGGTCGGGGGAATCGGTTCTCTGTTTGCTGTGCGATCCGGTTTGATTGCTGCGGTTCGCGAGCTTTCGCAGGGGCTGCGGGGACATACCGCTGTACGAGCTCAAAGCGAACGCGACATTCCATCGGGACTGATTCTGACGCTTGGAATCGCTTGCACCCTCATGCTGGCGATGTTGAACTACCGCTTTACCGGCGACGTGGGCGTCACGATCCTATCGACCTCGGTGATGTTAGCGATGGGGTTCTTTTTCACCGCCGTGGCCAGCTACATCGTCGGGCTGGTGGGCAATTCCAACAGCCCCGTCTCGGGAATGACAATCACGGCGGTCTTGGCCGCGGGCGGATTGCTATGGCTGTTCAATTACTCGGGCGCCCAAGGGATGGTCGCCACGCTTGGCATCGCTGCGGTGGTTTGCTGCGTTGCCTGTACCAGTGGCGATGTTTGCAACGATCTGAAAACGGGTTCGATCGTGGGGGCGGCCCCGTTTCGACAACAGATCATGCAGATTGGCGGCGTTGGGGTTGCTGCGTTTGTGATGGCCCCGGTGCTGACGCTGCTACACAACAATACGCCCGGCGGGATTGGTGGCGAAAAATTGTCGGCTCCGCAAGCCAGCTTGTTCGCGAGTTTGGCACGTGGATTCGCGGGCGAAGGCGAGTTGCCGTGGAATTTGATCGGCGTGGGGGCCGGCGTGGGCGTGGTGATTTTGATCATCGATGAAATTTTGAAACGACGAACGAAATATCGTGCCCACCTGATGCCGATCGCCGTCGGAATGTATTTGCCCTTCGGATTGGCCACCCCCATTTTGATCGGGGGCATCCTCGCAAAAATATGCACTCGCACCACACCGTCGCCGGATCACGACCGTGTACTGCACCGAGGCATTTTGTTCTCGTCCGGCGTGATTGCTGGCGAAGCTTTGACCGCGGTGGGACTCGCGGGTCTGGCCGCATTCGGAATCACCGCGATGAACTTCGAACTTTCGTCCAGCGTGCTCACCACGCTGACGTTGGCGGTCGCGGTCGCGATTGTCGCCCTTTTTCTGATCATGACGCGGCCCCGTTCCGCGTGATTCGTCCCGCACTTCTCGATTCCGATTCACTAGCAGCATCCGCGGCAGTCGTCCGCGGTAGTCATCTGCGGTAGTCGTCCGGCGAGCTTGGAAACGCGTTTGCCGCATTCGTCTTTGGGGGGAAGCCCTTCCAAGCGGATAATTCGGATCAACTTGAACTTATTTCATGCCGAAATAGACTTAAAATGGGACATAGGTGGACGCGTCCCGACCGAGCCAGCCTTGCCGACAGATTGTCACGCATCTGGCTCGACTCGCGACGCGAAAGAACCCAATCACCCCTATTTGGCCTCGCAAATTTTGACAGCCGTATACCAATGCCAACCAACGCAACCAGTTCCGCTGAATTCTCGTTCACCGAAAGCCGTCACCTGATTGGCGATCTATTTCGGCCGCATGCCTGGATCTATTGGGTCGACTTTGTCTTGACGTATGCGGCGGGGGCCTACTGTTTCACCCAAGTATCGGGGGGCCCGATCTACGCGCGTCATCAGGGATTTCAGGGGACGTTCCACCAAACGTTTTTCTTTTTTGCTTCGGTGCTGCTGTTCTATCGTGCTTCGTTGTTCATTCACGAAGTCGTGCACCAACGCAACAACGAACGGCTGAAGTGGTTCCGGATCGTGTGGAATTTGGTATGCGGAATCCCGTTTCTGATCCCCTCGTTCGTGTACTACACGCACATTGATCATCATCGCCGCAAACACTATGGCACCGATCAAGATGGCGAATACCTGCCGCTAGAACACCAACAAGGCTGGCAGATCCTGTTCTACCTTTCGTGGTGTTTGATCATTCCCATCGTCGCCGTGGTCCGCTTTCTCATCCTCACCCCTCTGGCCTGGGTGATCCCTGGATTCCGATCGTTTGTCCATCAACATGCGTCGTCGATGGTGATGGATCCGACCTACATTCGACCGCTGCCGACGAAGAAGACGCTGAAGATCATCTACATCCAAGAGTTTGGCTGTTTCCTTTGGAGCTTGGCGATCGTCGTGATCGCACCGTTGGCGGTGGGGCAATGGCCGACGCCGTTCCTGATTCATGCCTACCTGTTGTCGGTCTGCATCATCTTTTTGAATTCAATTCGCACGATTGGATCGCACCGCTGGTCCAACGCGGGCGACGAGATGACGTTTTTGGATCAACTGCTTGATTCGGTCAACTATCCACACAATGCTTGGATCACCGAATTGTGGGGCCCGGTGGGAACTCGCTTTCACGCGCTGCATCATTTGTTTCCCTCGCTGCCCTACCACGCGTTGCCCGAGGCACACCGGCGGTTGATGAAATCGCTACCCGCGAATTCACCTTATCGGCAAACCGAAGAACGATCGCTGACCGCTGCGATCATCAATTTGGTCAGACGAAATCGTCAAACGACGATGCACGCCGCAAGCCATCACGCGTAACGCGTAGAGAGCGCCGCCGATCGTTTGTGGTTCGAAGTTTGGATCGCGGGGGACGTTGATTGCAATACTACGGATTTTGCAATGTGGGATAGGCTTCCAGCCTGTCGAGGATGCTGATGACAGACTGGAAGCCTATCCCACATTTTGGAGCGATCAACGGCTAGGCGATCAGTTCGTGGATCACTTCGCCGCCAAACTGGCTTAACTGTTTGTAGCGGCCGCCGTGAAAGTAGGTCAGCTTGTTGTCATCGAGTCCCAACAAGTGCAACAGCGTGACGTGCAAGTCGCGGATCGGGTGAACGCACTCGACGGCCGACGAACCGAGTTCATCGGTCGCACCCACGATGCCTGGTTTGACTCCGCCACCCGCCATCAACATCGTCATCGCTTGATTGTTGTGACCGCGTCCAAGCGAATAAACGCCGCCGCGTTTGTTGTTATCGGGCGTACGTCCAAATTCGCCGGTCCAAATCACCAACGTGTCTTCTAACATTCCACGTTGCTTCAGATCGCGGATCAGCGCGGCCATTCCCTTATCGACACTCTTGATCCGTGCGGTGTGACCCCGCTCGAGATAATCGTGGCTGTCCCAACCGCCGCTGAAGATTTGCACAAAGCGAACACCGCTTTCAACCAAGCGACGCGCCATCAAGCATTGACGTCCGAATGTCTCGGTTTCCGAATCATTCAGTCCGTACATCTCCAGCGTCTTCGCATCTTCCTTGGCCAGATCGATCACCCCGGGTACTTCGGTCTGCATTCGGAACGCCAACTCGTAGCTTTCCATTCGCGCGTTGAGCTTCTCGTCTTCGGCGCCCAACGACGCCAAATGCTGAGCGTTCAGCTGTGCCAACTCATCGAGCGCTCGCCGCTGATGCTCGCGTGATTTGAACTGCTGCGGTGCAAGGTCCAAGATCGGCGAGCCTTGCGGACGCAACCGAGTGCCTTGGTAGTAAGGCGGCAAGAAACCGTTACTCCAGTTACCCGGTCCGCCTTGAGGCAACGCCATTTCGGTCATCACCACGTATCCCGGCAAATTCTGGTTCTCGGTCCCCAGACCGTAGGTCGACCAAGCTCCTAATGCCGGGTCGCCTCCCAAACGGCTGCCGGTGTTCATGTGGAACAACGCCTCGGGGTGGTTTAGCGATTCCGCTTGGCAACCGCGGTAGTTGCACAACTCGTTGGCCACGTAGGGGTCGGAAAGGTATTTCCATTGATCGCACATGTCGATCCCGTTGTCGCCAACCTTGTTGAACCCAAACGGGCTGCCGACAAAGAACTTGAATCCCGTTTCTTGACCTGCGGTCAACTTGGATTCGGATTTATGCAGTCGAGTCAACTCGGGCTTGGGATCAAAGGTATCCATGTGCCCCGGGCCGCCTTCCATGAACAACATGATGACGTTCTTGGCTTTGGCCGGATGCATCGGTGGTTTCGGAGCCAGCGGCCCAGCAGACGTCGCTTTCGCCGTTTCAGCCGCCATCAAGTCGGTCAAGGCAACGCTGCCCAAGGTTGCCCCAAGACCGTACAAAAAGGATCGTCGGTTTGCGTTTAACATGGCATTAACTCTTCGAAAGGAAATAAATCGGGGCAATGCAGGTGATTGCGATCGCGAGGGGGGGAATGATGGCATGACAGGCTAGAAGCCTATCCCACATTGACAGGCTGGAAGCCTATCCCACTTAGTCGACGTACATGAACTCGTTGGTATTGAGTAACAGCAAGCACATGTCGGCCAGTGCACGCGTTTGGTCCGAAACATCCGCTGCTTTTTTATCGCGTTCGTAACGTTCAAAGACCGGCAAGATCTCTTCGTACTGGAACGGTTGGCCCGAAAACTCTTCGACCAACGACTGAGTGATGACCGTCGGATATTCGACCGGCTCAGGATCGACCGATTGATGATACACATGCATGTCTTTGACATAACGCGATAGCTGTTGTTGTTCATCGTCGGTCGCGTGACGACCTAGGGTCAAACGAAACGCACGGTCGATTTGTTCGGCTAGCGTCTTGCACTCGCGTTCCAACCGCAGCGCCAAGGCAATCGAACGATCCGTCATCGTGTCACTATTGAGCAGCGTAAAGACTTGCGGTGTCACCGAAGCCGTCTCGCGCAACTCACACGAATCGTTTGGATTCGGTTGGTTAAACAATTCGGTGAACGGATCCGCGAGTCCCCGCACATGGTACGCATAGATCGTTCGGCGGTTTCGCAACTCGGGGGTCCGCGATGGTTGATAGGACGGCGCCAACGAGAACTGGATCATTCGCGGCTGCAGCGCCACTTCCATATTGATCTCGGGACTGATCGGCAAACCACCGTCACATTGTTGCAGTTCGCCCGTAATCAACAAAATCGAATCTCGCAATTCCTCGGCACTCAGACGGCGGCGAGGGAAATAGGAGAGCAATTTGTTGTCGGGATCACTTTCAGCAATCTGTTCGGCATCCACCGGAATCGTCGAACGTTTGTAGACGTCGGACATCATGATTTTGCGATGCATCCGCTTGATCGTCCAACCGTTCTCGACAAAGTCGCCAGCGAGATAATCAAGCAAATCCGGGTGCGACGGCTTGGCGCCCTTGCCACCAAAATTGTTTGCGTTTGCAGCCAAGCCGACTCCGAAATGGTACTGCCAAATACGATTGACGATCGAGCGCTGGGCCAATGCGTTCTCAGGATGCGCGATCCAGCGAGCGAGCCCCAATCGTCGGCCATCCACCGAATCGGTTAGCAAATAAGGATCATCCGTCTGGGGATCAACCGGTACCGAAACCGCACTCAATACGCCTGGTGACACAGGGTCCCCCAATGCCGTCAGTGCACCGCCAACCAAGATGTGATTAACAAGTGATTCTTTTTTCTTGTCCGGAGTGATTCGCAATTTGCGAGCCCCGTTCCAAGGCAATTTTGCAAACTCGGCATTGTAGACGCTTTGCGCCATCGGCTTGTAACGTTCAAGCCGGCGAGTCCAGATCCATTCATCCTGCTCGCGAACTTTTAACTGACCTTGCTCGACGTGATCCAGCCCGACGTGCCGTTCCGGCTTCTCTTCGTCGGGCAGATTCTTTCGCTGCTCTTCGTCCTTGTACGGCAGATTGTGCTCTTCGAACCATTTGCGTGCTGCGGCTTCGCGTTTGTTCACCAAGCGTGTCTTTTCCGCAACCGCAAAATCGAGCATCTTCTGGACATGAGCGCGTCCTTCCTCGAACTGCTCGCGGCTCTCGACATCCAACAACGGCACGTTGCGCTCGGCCATATGCGTCGCCGCAAATGCCGCGTACATGCGGTAGTAATCTCGTGTCGGGAGTGGGTCGAATTTATGATCGTGACATTTGCAGCACCGCATCGTGGTGGACAAAAAGGTCTGTCCGGTAATGTTGACAAGGTCATCCAAGAAAATTTGGCGAGCCTCGTCCGCTTCGATCATCGCGTTATCCCAAGGCCCGAGTCGCAAAAAGCCTGTGGCGATAATCCACTCGGCTTCTTCCGGCGTGTAGTCACCATTGAGCTGAGCTTTCTTGACGGCCACTTCGTTGCCTTTACTGCGAGCTCGCACCGATTCGTCGGCCAGTTCATCACCGGCAATTTGCTCGACCACGAACTCGTTGTACGGTTTGTCGTTGTTGAACGAGCGAATCACGTAGTCGCGATATCGCCACATGTTGGAGCGTTCAAAATCGTTCGCCATCCCACCGGTATCGGCATAGCGAGTCACGTCAAACCAATGTCGAGCCCAGTGCTCGCCATAGGCCGGACTGTCAAGCAATCGATCCACCAATTCGCTCCAAGCGGCCTGCGGATCGGTATTCCAAGCGGCGACAAACGCGTCGACCTCTTCGGGCATTGGCAACAACCCGGTCAGGTCCAAAGTGGCGCGACGCACGAGGTCTTCGGGACTCGCTTCGCCGGCAGCCTTCAGGTCCGCCTGGACAAGTTTTCTGTCGATGAAAAAATCGATCGCCTCGGCAGCATCCACCGATGCAGGCAACAACTCGTTTTTGTCTTTTAGGGGCGCAAACGACCAAAGGTCTTCGGGTTTGTAGCGTCGATGAGTCCATTCGCTTGACGTCCCACCACTGGTCGTAACGATCACGCCTTCGTCGGTCACCGCTTGCTGGCGTTCCTCCTCGCGATAACGTGCTTGAGCCGCTTCATCAGGCCAAGGAGCTCCGTTTTCGATCCAGCGGCGAACAACGGCAATTTGCTGTTCGGTCAAACGGTCATTTTCTTTGGGAGGCATCTCTAGCGTGGTCCACGTGATCGCGTCGATCAGCGTCCCTTCGTCCGGTTTGCCGGGAACGACCGAGGGTTCTTCGGATTCACCACCACGCATCATATCGGCACGCGTCAGCACACTGAATTCGCCTTTGAGGTCATCGGGGTCCGCGCCATGGCAACCAAGACACTTGTCTTTCAGCAGCGGCAACACCTTCAACGTGAACTCGCGCTCCGCCGACTCATCGGCCAGCAGCGTGCTGGTCAACCCGACGCCGATTACCAGCGCCGCCAACAGAGGAACAATTCGAATGTTACGGATCATGTCACACATCAATAGGGATCTCCCACCTTATAAATTTCGCTGATTTCTTGCGGCGACAATGCTCCCGAGAACATTGCAAATTCGTCCATCACCCCATTCAGATTCCGCACCACAAACGTGGCATCGGTGCGATACATCGGTTGGCTCCAATTGCAGATCGAGGCTGGGCCAATCTTGATCACCTCGGATAACGACTCCGCAGGAATCGCTTCACGACTGACCGGTTTTCCATTTAGATAGTGAATCACTTGTTGAGCATCGACGTCATAGACCGTCGCCAACATGATCCAGCGACCGCTGAGCGAGGTGTCCCAAATGGGTTCGGAGTAATAAATTTTGTGCGAAAAGCTTTGTTCTTCTTGCGACTCCGCTAGCGGTGCCTTCACCGAAAAGAACATGCGGCCGTCGTCCATGATTTGCCAATGCGGCTCGCGTTCTTCGTGACCATCGGTCAGAAACAACGAGTTGTACCAACGGTCCAGGCTGTTGATTTTCACCCAACAATACAGAGTCAAGCCTCGGTGCGAGCCTGGAACATCCAAACGCACCCGGCTGCCAGTCCGGCTGAAATCCAGCGCGGCTCCGCTACGCCCCCAGCGGTCGGTGACCCGCTGGGCGGCGACCACCGCACCATCCGATGCAACGTCGCGGCGTCCGGCGGCAAGGTTGACCAATTGTCGAGACCATTCTGCACTTGGATCCACTTGATAATGAGCAATCAGCCGAGGATCGGTCCGCATCCGTTCGCTGGCAGCTTGCCACTGCTGCAAACGATTCGACTGCGACTGAGCAAGCTCTTTTTGAAACGCGACGGGGCCAACGAGATTCAGATCCGCTGTTTGAGTTTGCGAAACTTGGCCATCGGACATTAGTTCCACCGACTCGCCCTCCAAAAGCCGCAGCGAATCCGCCACCGCGGTCATTCCTTGCGGCCGCAATTCGACTTCGCCATCCACGACTTGCACACTCGAGCGATCGTCGGTGACATCCACCGCAAACTCAGTCCCCAAGTCAACGACTTCGCCAGCAGCCGTCTTGATACGAAAACCGTGAGCAGCATTGGGCACCTGAGCTCGCGCCCGTCCACGAGTCATACTGATTTGCATGGGCGAGTCGATTGAAAAAATCGCCTCACCCTGAACGACCACCTGCACACCACTGAACAATTCGAGGTGCACCAAACCAGATTTCAAATGCAATTCGCCCCCGGGCAACAAACCACCGCTACCGATGGCGACTCCCTCCCAAACGGCCTCGCTTTGACCACTTAAAATGGCAAACCCGCTCGCCGATGGCTCACTCTCGGGACGGCTCACTCGCTCGGAATTCGTGGCCGCGTTGGGATCCCAAGCGACAAGATCTTGCGGTTCGCTGGCACCACGAATCAATGGCACCACGACAAACACACTGGCCGCGATGGCAAGCAAGGTACCAGCCAACAGCATCATACGGGATGATTTGATTCGAGCCGCAGAAGTGTCGTTCGTCGCGTGCTCAATCGCTGGATCCGTCGCAGTATCGAGGACCGCGGCCGCGTGGACGCTCGGATCCAATAACGACTCGGCGGCTTCGCGTTCAAGTAGCACGCCCAACTGCAACCGTCGGTAATATTCTTGTCGCACTTCTGCATCGACGATCAACTCAGCTTCGAGTCTGAGAAAATCGGCTTCGCTGATGTCACCATCCAGAAGCGAATCGAGCAATGTAGATCGTTCGTCAGGGGTCATTCCATTTCTCCTGTCGCAACCAGTCGCTGTTCAATACAATCTGCCAACTTGGTCCGCAGCCGATGCAGCGTCACCTTGATTCCACCCACCGAGCGACCAACACGTTTTGAAAACTCGGCCAACGATTCAGCCGACGCATAACGACACATCAACAGTTCACGGCTCTCGGGTTTGAGCGACTTCATGCATTCCCGCAGCGCAGCATGTCGCTGCAACAGATCATCATCCAGAGCGACCAATTCATCCGCCACCGTGACCTCGAGCTCGTCGGAAAATCGCAAACGAGCATCCCGGGCCTGTTGTTTTCGATGGTTCAACACTTCAAAACGGGCAATCGCAAAGGCCCAGGCTTTGAAATTGGTTCCGGGCTCGAAATCGGCTCGTTTTTCCCAGATCTTCGTATTGGTTTGCTGAATCACATCGCTCGCCGCATGATCGCCCGGCATCAATGCACGGACGTACAGCATCAAAGGCAGTTGACATTCAGTCAGCTGTCCCACAAACGTCGCTTCATCGGCAGAGTGAGAATTGGGCGTGTGCATACCCATAAATGCCGCCTCAGAGAAAAGGTTAACAAGAAAAAAGTCGCCGCTGCGAATTTTCTTGGCGAAAGAGGAAGTCACTATTGTAGAACAGAAAACTCTGCAAACACGCGTTTCCAGCAATCATCAAGGACAAACCGAGGCGTCGATCTGGAGCAATCACGCCATCACGCGTGAACGGATAATTTGCCCCATAACATCCATCGCAGTCGGGCAATATGGTTGACTTGACGAACCGAATGCCTCGCACTAACGTAACGAAACTGTCCTTGGTCGGACCCCATTTTTCTTCCTGAACTCTCGCCACGAATGCCGCTGTGCTTTCGATAATCCGACCCTTTCTTGCTGCTGTCTTGTGCAGCATCATCGCTCTGGGACATGCCCCTGCATGGCTGCATGTTGCGACATACCATGACGGTGTGACGTGCGACAGTGGATTGCCAGACTGTGGATCGGCACTCAGTGGATCAGCAGGGGAAAGCAAATCCCAATGTGTTGACTTGGCCCGCGCCGACGAGTCGGGATCCGTTCACGCGGGTTGCTCAAACGGATGCCATCATCACGATGACGAACCGGTCACGACAACGGATGCTCCGGACGACCATCAGCACAGCCCAGCTCATCACGACCACGACCGCTGCCTGATTTGCCAATCGCTCACTGCCCCCTGTGGCTTCACTTGGGAGCACGAAACCGCGGTGCTCAGCGATGTTGACGTCGAGCAAGCGGAAAATCAACGCGGCTTCATCCTCGTTTCAGCCTTTCTCGTCGTCGCCGCGCCCCGCGGTCCTCCTGCTATCGCTTGAGCCATCTGGCTCGCGAATTTCTTTTGCATCCTGTTGTTCGTGTCCTGCACTGCGTGTTACTCAAGTCACGTTTTGCCGATACACGTTGCGGCTGCCCCTGCGTCATATCGCTGACGATCCCTCACACGCCGGCAATCCGGGCTTGCGTGACATCTGCCCGCGATGTTTCGCGAGGCCGCTGATTCAATCAATCGTTTCGCTTCGACTCGAGGTGGCGTCGAGCCACTTTGACTGAGCCAGCGACGCGAGCGGCTGAAGCTGCGCGCCGCTAGCACACTGGGGCCTTGCACCTATCCAATCCACTTCCACATCAATCGACAAAAATGAGATATCACCCCCCAAATCGTCGCCGGCGCCGAGCCGCCTTCACCCTGGTTGAGCTGCTGGTGGTCATTGCGATCATCGGTGTCTTGGTGGCGCTATTATTGCCTGCGGTGCAAGCCGCACGCGAGGCTGCAAGAAGAATGTCTTGCAGCAATAACCTGAAACAGATCGCGTTAGCGGTTCACAACTATGAAAGTACGTTCAAAGTCATTCCCGCGATGACGGGTTCGAGCAGTTTTTCAGTGCAAGCCCGAGTGCTACCGTACATCGAGCAGGCAGGGCTGAGCGACCTGATCAACTTTGAGGAACCACTACTCGTGGGGCCTGCTTGGATGGCTCGTTTCAATCCCAAGCAGCGTGATGCGATCACGTCGGTCGTGCCCACCTTTCTCTGTCCAAGCGACGTCGGAGACCCCAATTTTGCAACGGTTTTTGCAGACGGCAGCGAAGGGACGTGCGGCGGGTTGAGCTACATGTTCAGCTACGGCAGTGGCACCGACACGCATTACGACGATCGCTACCGCACCGACGGCATGGTCTGGACCGATTCGTGGGCAGGATTCCGAGATTGTCTCGATGGCACGTCCAATACCGTGCTGATTGCCGAGACGGTGCTCGGGGACCAAACCAGCGGCGTCAGCGAAGCCACGCCCGAAGGTCCACACCGCCGCATCGCCAATTGGGGCAGCACCACGGGCAACGTGGCTCCTAACCCCGGGTTTCTCGATGATGGAACGCTCATCTCCAATCCCGATCTGGACACCATCTACCCGGCTCGCATTACGTCCTACAGTGGCAATCGAGGCCAATCGTGGATTCGTGGTGTGCCGTATGCCACCGTGATCAATGGCTACATGACCCCCAACCACCGTATTCCCGACATCGGAATCCACGGCCGCGGTTTCTTTGCGTCGCGGTCCTATCACTCCGGTGGAAGCATGCACGCGATGTTGGACGGCAGCATCCATTTCCTGACCGATTCGATCGATCGCGACCTGTACCATGCCCTGTTCTCGCGTGATGGACGCGAAGTGGTGGAGGTGCCGAAATGAAAACGCTCGCCTCCACTCTGTTGATTCCTTCACTGCTTACGTGCTCTGGGTGCGGTTCATTGCAACCGGATCCGAGCGAAACCGATGGCGTCCGCGTTGCGGTGACCTACGGTTCCGATCGACTGGCCGATGTGCATGTACGCTTGCACGGCTCGGCAACCGGTCCCGTGCTAGCCCAGGCGATTTCGTCGACCGATGGGATCGCTCGCTTTGACCACATACCGAGTCCGCAGCCCGATGAATACTTCGTCTCGCTTTCCTCACTCAGCGATGGCGGCTGGATTCTCGACGCCAAGTATCTGAAGCCCGACGTCAGCGGCTTGAAACTAAAGCCGCTTGCCGAGGGCGACGTCCACTCCATCAGCCTTCCCCGCGGTGCCGTTCGCCCGCTTACCCCAATCAACCACCGTTAAAATGCGATACCTCACCATGAAAACCCTACTACAATTGGCCGGCGCTTGCTTGATCCCGACAATCGCGACGGCAACCGCAAACGCCGAGGGCCGAACCGTCGCTCGGCTGTTTTGGCAAGACAACCACGACGCTGCCGTGAACTACGGCGACCTGAAAAAGTACGCCCAAGGATGGACGCTGCAGCCGCAGCCCATCCCCGATTTTCCATCGTTGGACACCGCCGAGCAAATGCTGGTGCAGATGCAAACGGATGCGGGCATCATCGTGCTGGGCATTCACGACCATGCCGCAGGCACCGTTGGTAGCGGCTGGATTGCGATCGACTCGGGCGCGGTCGAAGAATCCCACGGCGACCATTCCCACGTGCGGCTGAAACACCAACCAAGCGTGATGCACACCAGGATCGATACCGATCAGGGCAACCCCGCACACGTTTACAAGTATGGAAAATCGTTCGTGCTAGCCAACGACAGCAATAATGGATTTACCATCACCAATGCGTCACGTTTACGAAAAGCAAAAAGCCTAGAAACGGCCACGACGTTCCACGAAGGAGGCCATGGGCACATCACGCTCGCCGCGATCGAAGACAAAGTGGTCTATGCCACCTGGATCGATCGCGAGGGCGACGATTCCGGACGCGTCGACGTCGTCGGACTCGGTGATAACGAAGGCAAACGGTACTCGATCCACTGTCCCACCGGAGGTCTGCACGGGGCGACCGTCAATTCAGGCAAAGTGTTCCTGGCGCCAAGCGACGGCATCTGCTGGGTTCACGCGGACTTGGATCTCAGTTCGACGGCGGATTCCATTGTGGTCAACCACCTTTCGCTCGGCAAAGACGCCGACGACACTCCGCTTCGCACCGGAGCTTTTGCAAACCTGGATCAACTTGTATTGTTTACCGCTGGCAAAGGCAACGATGCTCGGCTTTGCTGGATCGACGCGGCTAGCGACAATCCCACGGTGGCGACGCTCCCCATCGAACTAGCCGATGGCGAGACGTTGACGACGCCCTTGGCGGTGAAAGCTCGCGGCGGCAAGCGATTGGCAATCATGTTTCGTGAAAACAAATTGTCGCCCGCGGATGATTGCCTTTTGATTGTCGATCTCGACCCGAATGCAGATAAAGATTGCTCCGACGCCACCGTCGCTGCGGATCTTTCGATCGGAGGCAATCTAATCGAAGGTCACTCGGGCCATCACGAGGCAGTCGTCCTGCCGAGCCGGCGTGAAGTGATCATCAGCAATCCAGCCGATGGAACCCTTTCGCTGATCTCGCTAGTCGAACATCGTGTCTTGGAAAGATTTTCGGTAGGCGGAAATCCATCGCGAATTGTCGCGATCGGAGACTAACGCTTGTCTGCTTTTGTCCTGCCGCGTGAGGCGTCGTCAGCCATCGGTCCGACCACCTCCGGTTGTCGTGTCTCGCGCGGTGGGATTTTTCACACTCCACATCCCCCATTCCATTTCGTCGAATCCACCGCGTTTTTTTGCGATAAGTTCAACTCGTCCAACCTGGGTCCTGCCCGACACGCAGGCTAGGGAACGGAGATGCCACGTGGCTAGGGGGTGGACGAAACTCTTGGCGAGTTTCGCTACGGGAAGGAGGCTCGCTGCAGGGCATCCTGCTATTTTTCGAGTTCAAAACCCGATGCTTCCAATTGCTTTTGCACGGTGCCCGAGAACGCGTCTCCGAACGTGGCCTCTTCGGATGGCTCAGCTAACTTGGCTTGCTCGGCCGCGACATAGGCTTGACGCTCCTTGTTCAACTCCGCCAACTTGGCCTTGATCTCGGCGCGACGTTTTGACATCGCTTCGACGCGTTTGAGCCGTTCGGAAGGCGAGAGCGACTGAAGTTCTTCAGGCAGTTCTACCACGTCGATCTTGGCAATCGCATCCTCATCTTCTTCATAAGTGTCGACCAAATCACGCCCCACGTTGCGATACAGTGAACTGGATTTCGTGGCGGCACGGATACTGAGACCGCCGAAACCACTGGCATTGCGATCTTGCAATGCCTGATTTGATTCGTAACTCTCTCGTTTGCTCTTGGATCCATACCATAGATACGTTTTGTTCAATTCGTTATTGAGTTTGATGATAATCGTGTCTTGCGGTGCCTTGATGTGCACGACCTTCTCATCCTGATTGATATTCAAATACTCGCCTTCGGCAATATCGGCGCCGTCTTTCCATTTCCCGTTGATACCTTGTTGATAGTCGCCACAGTGGATCGTGTTGACGACAACGCCCGCACCAATTGCCTTTTTACAAGCCGAGCGGTAATCAACCGAGCCTTGCGTGAACGGTTCGTTACCGGCGATGAAGATTGCTTTGTAGGCGTTCGGCTCGCTGCTCCAATCGAGTCGCTTGATCGCTTCCTTGATCACTGCGCCACAATACTCGTCACCGCCATTGGTGCGGAGCGCGAAAAGCGCTTCGGAAACCTTGTCCAAATCATCGGTCAGCTTCACGACTTGGCGGATGTAATCTTCGCTGGCGGGCAAACCTGAATTGCCATACTCAAACACGGCGACGCGAAGCAGTGGCGTTTTGCCTCGCTTCTTGGCTTTGGCGAATTCTTGCACGATATTCCAAAGTTGACTTTTGGCTTGCCCGATCAAACCGTCCATCGAATTGGATGTGTCAAGCAGTATTGCCACGTCGACCGAAGGCCGAGTCCCTGAAAAGGGAGCCTTCTTTTTCGAATCGGACGTTTTGGAATCCGACTTTTTATCCTTGTCTTTTTCGATCGTGATCGTGACACCTTGGGCGCCAACGACAGGAATCATTTGCTGGCTAAAGCCAATTAGAATCGCCAGCGGCAGCACGAGCTTTAGAGTCGCTTGCATCGGATTTCTCCAAGAAAAGAAGGGGGGAGCAGCCTACGTCCGAATCCGGAAAACGAGTCGCGGTGGGAGGAATCCAATCGCAAAAGGTGGCACAAACGCCACCTCGCGTTGCCCATCCGGATTTCTTCCATTCTACGCGTTGACGATCCGGCTCGAAGCTAGAAAGCAGGTTTTCGCAAACCGACGGGGCCTCCTACGCTCTGTCTGAAAACCGTAGCGGAAGTCGCGGGCGGGCTGTTGATTGAGTCGTACGACGGACTTCCTAGTCCGTCGAATCCACCATTGACGGACGAGGAAGTCCATCATACTACCCTTGCCGCACGAAACTTCACTAAATCAACTGCCCGTCAATCCTTTCGGCTGCATGGCATAACCCATTGGGAAATCGAAATTCTTCACGAATTCCGCTACCAAGTTTCCGCCGCCAATGCCTTCTCAGACAGTGCCTAGCCGCCGATACCTAACGCTGTGCAGTATTCCGTAACGGAATCTCGTCAAGCGTTTCGGCGATAAGCGTCATGGAACGAAAGTCTTGGCGACTTTCGCTACGTCGAACTTGCACAAACCCTATAAGGAAAAAGATGCTTCACGGCGTTTCCCCAATCCGCCTCGTCAACCATAACCCGACGAAGGAAAATCCCGGGAGCATCCGGATGCAACGGGTTGACTCGCCAAAAGCGAACAAGTAAACTTCGGCCCATGCCTTGTTGAGAACCATTCTCAAAAGACCCGTCAAGCCAGCCATTCTGTAGAGCCAGCCAGACCCCCAATCGTTTTGTTCCCCACGCCGGTGGCGAACATCATTCCGTCTGACACTCCCTCTCTATGGACCCTACCTATGGCTACCCACGCCCCTGCCGCATCGTCGTCGCGTCGCGGATTCACGCTCGTTGAGCTTCTTGTTGTCATTGCCATCATTGGCGTTTTGGTTGGGCTGTTGCTGCCTGCGGTGCAGGCTGCACGCGAAGCCGCGCGTCGAATTCAATGCAAAAACAACGTCAAACAAATTGCGTTGGGGATGTCGATGTTCGAGCATACGTTTGGCCATTACCCTTACTCGCGAACAGGCTCGCTGTGGCGAATCTTGGCGTTTGTCGAACAACGTGAACTGGCGGAAACATTTAGCGCTGCCAAACATCCCAACTTTGATAACCCTGCAGCCGACGAATACAAATGGGGTTACAACGGAGTGATTACAACCGACTGGAGTAACAAGCCATTGCTAACCGAGGCAGCGGGCACGGAACTAGGCGTGTTTCAATGTCCGAGCCGAACCGGTTCGGGAACGCTATTCGAAGACGATATCGTCATGGGCGTCGCCGATTACACAACACCGCGGATCCCCTCGCTTCGCCCCGAAGGCCACCCACTGTATTACCAAAGCGGCGAACCTCAGATGCAATTCAGTACGGCCATGACTCCCGCTTCGGGCTCACGAAACCGCAACCCTAATAACAAAGGCGGCAAAGCACGTGACATCACCGATGGAATGAGCCATACGTTGATGTACTACGAATGCATCGGGACCCCCGAATTATTTGTCCGAGGCCGGATAGCGGCAACGACCGGTGGCGCGGGACTGACGTGGGCAGGCGGTGGCGATGGAGTCAAAATGCGTGCTTACAAAGCAGACAACATGACCGCGGACACGTCGAACTCCAATCGTGGCATCTCGACATCGTCAACTCCGTCGATCCCCGACACCCCAACGGATTGCAGCAAAACCTCTGCTTGGGAAGCGACGATTGATACTTGCGGGACCTACCGTGCGCTCAATCACACCAACAAGAGCCAACCCTACAGCTTCCACTCGAGTGCAGTGAACATCGGACTCTGCGATGGTTCCTCGCGAACGATCACCGACACCATCGACATTGGCGTTTTCCTGAATCTGATGCTCCGCAACGACGGGCAATTGCCAGGCGAATATTGAGTTCGCCGGGGATACCGCTCGCGGCCTCGAGCTATTCGGTATCCAGTTTGATTTGCAACCGACGATGACGGTCGTCCCAACCGACGATCGTCCCTTGGCCGACCCAGCGATCGCGTCCAACCTGTTCGAAATCGTCGGCCAATTGATGGGGGACATACAACACCAACGGCAAAGGTGGGTCACCGTAGTGAGCCCACACGGCGTAACCGTCTTTGAAGACGTGCGGGTCTTCGTCGCCCGCGTACAACAACCGTCGCTCGACAAATGCTTCGATCCGAAACGAAAGCCCTGTCACGGCATCGACGAGTGTGGCGAGTTGCTCAGGCTCGTCCCGCAGCGACCACAGATGATTGGCGGTCTCGGCAAAGGTGATCCCATCGGCATTGTCGCGTGCGGCCGGCAGCCCCATCGATGCCACCGGACGTTCCATCGGTTTGCCCGATGGCAACACTTGCAGTGCGATCTCTTTGGACCAATCGGGCCAACGCGGGATGTCGATGCGAAGCGTGGTCGCCCAAATCAAATCGTTGCTCGGCAAATCGAGCGTGTACGGCGCATCCTCGGGTAACGTGACCGAAATGGGAAAGCGACGTTCTTGGCCCGCCGCCAATGTCGTCGCCGACTGCAGCTCGGTCACCCGTTCAAAGAAAACGTGTTTATGCGTTGTTTTGTTGCTGCCGCTGCCACTGACGCAAACCTCACGAGCCTCGAAATTCAACGTGATCGCATTGATGTTGACGTTCTTGCGAGGGCGAAGCACTAGCTCGCCTGTGACCTGGTCCCCAGGCGCCACCACGGTGGGCGAGACTTCGTAGACCACCTCGCCCAATAGATACTTCGGCAACAAGACCTTAATCGCATAGCCGATGGCGATTAGCAGCGGAAAGATACCGACGCAAATCAGCGAAAAGGGGTTTTGGACCATGAAGAACATGAATCCCGAACACCAAACCAACATGAACACGCCGATAAAAATCCCGGCAAAGACGGATCGGTTCGCTGGCTTTTTCGTGACGGCAGCTTCGGGTCCACAGGTCGGACGCATCAGAATCGGCACTGAGGCTTTCGGATCAAATCCCCAAGGGATTTTCACCCGTGCGTCAATGTAGTGATCGACGTTCAAATAGTGCCCGTGATAGCTGGGCGGCCAATCGCCCACAGGCAATTCAAACGGGTACTCGACGACTTGGCCGGCCACCCATTCACCTTGGAACAACGTCGTGCTGGCGAACGTCCCCGAGGCCACGTTGCCGCGTCCATGCGTCTTCCAAACCGATTCGACGATCAATCCGCTGCACTTGACGTCCTGGTCGACGTTCACGCGAACCTTGCCGCGAACGGTGCCACCTCCCTCGTATAGAAAGTTGGCCCCCTCGGCTAACTCAATCGATAAATCGCATTTCGCCATCGCTGTATACCTGGTGTTGAACTTGATCGTAGAGGTAACCTTCGATGCCGCGGATATCGCTTCCAAACCGCGATACCAACGCATCCGCATCCCGTATTGATAATCTGGGGATCGGACCAGGCCCTAAACGAGAGGCCTCGATTCTACGATTCGCGGACTCGGCAACCAATCGTGCGTTATTTGTATCACCTAAACGATAGGTGGTGACACCGTACCCTGCTTTTTTCAGTGGTCGAGTCAAATCGCGATGGGTCGCCAACACCAATGGCAATCCGGTGGCAAAGACACGATGCATGACCTTTCGTGGCAACCGCTGAGCCTCGTCGATCAACAGCGGAACGCCTTCGGCGATCGCACCACAGGGCAACTGTTCGTCGAGATAAACATACGAGGCATCGGGAAAATGACGCAGCAGTGCCAACATTCGCGTCGTTTTTCCGCGACCACACTCGCCAATCAATTGCAGTGCCCGCTGCGATCCTTGCACATGCGACGCCAACTCCGCCACATCGACCACCGCCAACTCGGCCCGCTCTTCTCGCGTCAACTCACCAAACGGATTTCGCCACAAATTGCACCACGCCCATGGCAAACCGGCACGAGCGTCATGCTGCGGATCGAAGGAAGCCGCTGGACCGTTCGTGGAAGTGTTTGAGTTCGTCACGGTTGCTGAAAAAACCTTGAGCGTGCAGAATTTAGGACTGTCCGAACGAGGACGGTCGTCGCAACGCTCGCATCGACCATCCATTGACATCCGCTTCGGGCGTACCAAGCTGGGCCCCCATCCTCTCACAAGTGGCACAGCGGTGAAACATGACCGGCGTTCTGGATGATGAAAACCAAGAAAAAGCTCCCTCGACCGCAATGAACGAATCTTCTTCTGCGATAAAAACGCCAATTCGATACGAGTCGGCGATCGATCTGTGGCTACTGATGCTGCTGATGCTCTCGCCTGTCGTGGCGGCGGTGATTGGCGTTTACTTGATACTAGAAGGACGACCTGGGGACGCGTCGCTGTTATTTCTAGTCGGCGCGGCCACGCTGTTTGTGCAAGGTATTTTTGTCGTCCCGTGTCGTTATACGATTCTCGAAGATGCGGTCTCGATACGATGCGGAATCCTGTGTTACCAGATTCCGATCGCCGAGATTCAAACGATCGAAAAATCGTCGAGTTTGAAAAGTGCTCCGGCGTTATCGCTTCGCCGCGTCCGAATTCAAACGGCAAAGCGTGACTACCTGATCTCGCCCAAAGACCGCGATGGATTCATTGCCACTATCAAGCAAATGGCGAAGTTGGAATGAATCGACATCACGACGAAAACAAGGATTCAATTCGCCGCGTCGTTTGATTCACATCATGAAAATCGCGGACGTACCGCAGTGCCGTATTGGCTCGCAACTTCGCCGCTTCACGATCGCGGACGAAATCGCGAATGGCACTGGCTAGCGATAATGGTTTACCGGGATCGGCCATCAACATCGTTGGCTCTTGATCCATCAACTCGATCGTTCCTCCGGCACGCGTGGCGATTACAGGAGTCCCAAGGGCCATCGCTTCTAAAACCACGTTGGGCATCCCTTCGAATCGCGACGGCAACACGAGCGCATCCGCTGCGGCGATATGAGCAGCCGAATTTGCGTCGACTCCGACGAAGTCGATGCGATGACGCTTGACTTTCGCAGTCGCCAATTGCTGCAGTTCCGATCGCAGCGGTCCGTCACCGACCATCACGAGCCGCAGCAGCGGAACCCCCGCGGGCCAATCCGCCTCGGCATGCGCCACCGCGTGAATCAAATCCGCATGCCCCTTTTCCGAGGTCATCCGCCCGACACAGACCATCGTGACGTGGTCTGATTGATGCGGTGTGGCGTGGGCCGCTTTCAAAAGCAGATCATCGCGATCGACAGGATTGGGCACCACCGTGACGGAATCGGGAAACAGCTTGTAATACTTTTCTGCGGACCGAGCAGCCACTCGGCTGACGGCCACCACCGTGCGGGCCTGGCGATAGGCAGATGACAATCGCCATCGTTTCCAGCGAACAAAACGTTTTTCGACCAATGGCAGCGCACGATCAGGCGGGCTGACGATCGTCGAGATCCGTGGAATCCCCAGTCGTTGGCAGGCCGGTGCCGCGATCAAACTCATTGCAAAGGTGCGATCATAAACCACGTCGATCTTTTCTTTGATCAACAGCTCTCGCAGATGAGCGATCTGTTGACGCAAAATACGACCGGGGAAATAGACTTGGCTCGGCCGCTGGACGTCTGCAAACGAATGCACTGGAACATCACGAGGGACTTCCGACATCAAGTCGCCCGCTCGCTCGATCACGTACAGATGTGGTTCGAATCGTGCTCGATCCAAATGCCGCAGCAACAGCAGTGTTTGCCGTTCGCTGCCACCCCCACGCATTGAACTGATCATCAACAGGACACGTTTACGCATCAAGGCACCTCGACTTCGACCCACACCAAGCGGTGGTCACTTGCCGAAATCAGTTCACGCTGCGGATCTTGGCGCCGGGGCCAAAACACGCCCGCGTTGATCACGTTCAATTGACTGCTGGGCAATACATAGTCGACGCGGAAATGACCGCTGCTGCCAAAGTCGGCGGTGTCCAGCGCCGGATCACCGACATGCTTGGCATTGGCGTTGTTTTTTGCGGTTTGCTCCGCAGCCCCCGTAGAACGTGGCTGGGGATCTTGCACTCGAACATGATCCAGCAAGCGGCAGATCGCGTCTTGGCGTCCGTCACCGTCGGCTGGATCCGCATTCAAATCGCCAACAATCACAAAGGCGGCGTCGGTCGCCAATCCACCGGTATTTCCGTGATCGTCTCGCAAATAGACCGCGTCCGGGTTGTCGATATAGTCCAGCCAAAATCGGATCTCATCGTGATTGCGGCAACCATTGCGATCCTCGGCACCATCAAACACCGGCGGCGTCGGATGGCTTGCCAACAAATGAATCGTGGCATCACCGATTTGAATCGGCACATCCAAGTGATTTTTGCTCGATAAACGCAGTTTTGACCACACACGGTCCTCGTAATACGGCTTTTGCGTTTCGGGATCACAAGGTCGCTTGGCGGCGGGCAATTCGGACCACAAGAAATGCTGGAAGCTGCGGATGTTTTTTTGGTCGATCGGAAAGCGACTAAAAATCGCCATCGAATATTGCCCAGGATAGACTCCGTAACCCCAGGCATCGGTGGCTTCGCCGTGAGTGGCGTTACCGTTCAAATCCAATCCCGAATCGATCCCGGTGTTGCTCGGTGCTGCGTAAATGTAGGGATACTCGATCGAACTGCGGCCCGATTTGGCGATCGCAAAATATTCTTCGGCCAGCAATCGAGCGGTTGCCGCGGTGGGCTCGTAATCAATTTCGTTTACCAGCAATACATCGGGGCGCACCGTTTGCACAATTGCTGCAAGCCTGATTGCTTGGGGATCACGTCCATCGATCAGCCGCTCGTAAACCTCGCCTGGCTTTGTGCCATACAGAGAAACGTTAAATGTCGCGACGCGAATTTTCGCTGGCATCGTGGTGGAAACGGGCTCGGCGGCAGAACAGTGGGGTGCAGAAACCGCCAGCAAAACGAGCAGGCTGCCGCACAGGAACCTGTGAACCAAAGTCGTAAACATAAGGGGATTGCATCGCGGAAACTGACGATCGAAGTTAGTAGCCGCAGTGTAACCGTTTTTCTCTTGCACTTGATCCATTGTGACCATGAAACATTCGCTATCTTCGCAATTTGAATCCTCACTTATTGACTGGGCAAACACTGCCCCCCACCAAACGCTCGGTGCGACGCTGGTCGGAAACAACCAGACCCGCTTTGTCGTCTGGGCGCCCGAGCGCGACCAAGTCGAAGTCGAGCTGGTCGAGCAAGACCGAAGAATTAAATTGCAAAAAAATGACGATGGTTACCACGTGGGACTTGTCGAGGATTGTGGTCCATCAACGCGTTATTTCTATCGCTGTGACGGTGGTCCACAGCGGCCTGATCCTGTGTCCCGTTATCAACCGCTCGGGGTGCATGGACCGAGCGAAGTAGTCGACCCTGCGTTCGATTGGACCGATTCGCAGTGGCAATCGGTCAAGCGAGACGATTTGATCATTTACGAAATGCACGTGGGTGCGTTCACACCCTCGGGCACCTTTCTCAGTGCGATCGAGCGACTGGATGAACTGGTCGAACTCGGCGTGACGGCGATCGAATTGATGCCGCTGGCCGATGCGGCGGGCCGCTGGAATTGGGGCTACGATGGCGTGAATTGGTTCGCACCGAACCACAATTATGGAACGCCGACAGATCTGAAACAGCTTGTCGATGCGGCCCACCAAAAAGGATTGGCGGTGATCGTCGATGTGGTCTACAACCACCTTGGTCCCGAAGGCAATTATCTGGGTGAGTTTGCTCCCTACTTTTCCGCAAAACACGGCACGCCGTGGGGCGATGCGCCAAATTTCGATGATCCGCAGTGGGGCAGCGAAGTCCGCCGCTACGTGATCGCCAACGCGATCTACTGGCTTGACGAATTTCATATCGACGGGCTCCGTGTCGACGCAATTCACTGCACCCGCGATGACAGCGACCCGCACATCGTCGCCGAGATGAGCGAGGCGGTACGGCGTTGGTCCGAAGCAGCAAACCGAGACGCGCTATTAATCGCCGAATCCAACGTGCACGATCCCGAGATGAATCGACCGCTTGCCGAAGGCGGGATCGGGTTTGATGCCCAGTGGTGCGACGATTTTTTGCACAGCGTGTTTGCCGTGGTGCGTCCGGGTGAGCAACTTTCCAATCGCGTCTATCGCTCGGGAACCGACTTGGCTCAGTCGCTATCCAAAGGATTTGTCTTTGAAGGGACGATGCGAAAGGCACGCAGCCGACAGACGCCGGATACGCGAACCGAGACCCATGGACTGGTTTATTCGATCCAAAACCACGACTTCATCGGCAACCATCCGCTAGCCAAAAGACTGGATCAATTGACTTCACCTGCGACACAGAAGTCGGCGGCGGCGCTGTTATGTTTGACGCCGGCGATTCCGATGCTGTTCATGGGCGAAGAATTTGCCTCGACCCGGCCGTTTTTATTCTTCGTCGATTTTACCGACGCGGAACTGCAACAGGCTGTGGTCAACGGACGACGACTCGAGTATCCACAGCACGATTGGTCCGAAGGCCTATTGCCGACCGAAGAGGCCGCGTTCCGGTCCTCGAAACTGGAATCACGAGAGAACGGAAACCAAAGCATGTTGCAGTGGTACCAATCGCTGATCAAGCTGAGAAAGCAGTGGCGAGCATCAGGTTTATTGAGTGATGCGAACATTCAAACGCATTACGATCGTGAATCGAGTCTGTATCAAATCCGCTACGCACGAGGGCCGGAAACGGCGACCGTCTATTCGCGACTAACGACGAACGAAACCGATGCAGGCCCGATCACCATCGAGCCCACCGGCGAGTTGCTGCTCGACTCACTACCGGAAACCTCGGTCGAACACGTTGCCGTCAATGAATTGCTGCTCAACCAAGCCAAAATCTTCTACTCAAGCGGTTCGTAGACGAGAATTTGTTAGGCAGGGCCGATCCCTCGCTGCTTATTTTGCGCTGCATCGTGCCAATAGGTTTGTTGCTGCGATGCGCCGGATCCCCTGCACCACCGGTAAAGTTTTTGTAGGAAGATGGGAAGACTGACCGGTGGATCACGATGAAGGCGGCTTCATTGTTGGCGATGCAGATCAACTGGATCGCACGTCGACGGTACCACAATTACATTTTTTATCCTCCCATTTTCTAACCTCCTCTTTGTCCGAGCTAGGTCGTATTGCGGCGGCTCACGCCCGCGAATCGTCCCACGCGTGCTAGTGCCGATCGAAGGGGAGCAAGGTTAAAAAATGGGAGGTTAGAAAACAATAAGAATGAGCGTCAGACAAACTCGACGTTCCCCTCGCTATCACAGTGACGTGGAGCACCGTGCGGCTGTACCGTACAATCCAATCATCCGCCGCTTTGAAACACCCCAACATGACGACGTTTCTCACTAGAGCAATCGCGTTGAGCAGCCGGACGAACCGAACATTGAATTTTTGAGGAGCTTCAAATTGCAACGCAAGTGGATCGTCGTCGTTTTAGGCATCATCGTGATACCGACCTTCCTTTGGATGCAGCGTGACAACGGCGATCATCGACAAGCTCAGCAACTCATCGAGCGTGAGAAGCGTCTCGCTATCGCTGAACCAAGCGAATCGATCCAATCGAGCGATTTCGACCTGGCGGCCTCCGCCGATCGAGGACTCGGACAACCGCTTCCCAACGACTTTCTAAGCTCGTGGGTCGCAGAAGATGGGTATTGGTTTGTCGGTTACCCTCGCGCGGACGTGGGGGTCGAAATTCCGTTCGCCCCGGGAAAGATCGCGAAGACCAGCACCAATACAGAACCCGTGAATGAAAACCCTGGATTCATGGGGGCACAATCCTGCCGTGAATGCCACGCGGAAAAATTTGACTCGTTCATCCACACCGCACATTTTCAAACCAGTCGATTGGCAACGCCTGAAACGGTTCACGGGGATTTCAGCGAAGGCCGCAACAAGATGACGACCCGCGAACCGAATGTGACGTTCCACATGGTCCAGCGGGATGACCAACTGTACCAGAGAGTCAATTTCTACGGATGGCGATTTGAGGTACCGATGCAAATCGTGTTTGGGTCAGCCAAGATGGGCGAGTCCTATCTTTACTGGCACGGCGACCAACTGTATCAGCACAACGTCACCTACCTTACCGATCCCGACCATTGGGTGAACAGCCCAGGGTATGTCGATGGTGATGCAGCGTATGCACGCCCCATTCCCTCGCGATGCGTCGAGTGTCATACGACCTACGCTGATTTTCGCGAAGAACGCAATCACTACACGCCTGGGTCACTTATTTTGGGGATATCGTGCGAACGTTGTCATGGTCCGGGACGCGAGCATGTCACTTTTCATCAAACGCATCCTGATTCGCGTGAAGCAAAGGCAATCACGAACCCTCGACAATTGACACGTCAACAGCAACTTGACATTTGCGGACAGTGCCACTCGGGAACGGCCCCCCGAAAAACGACGCCTTTCGCTTTTCGTCCGGGTGATCGTGTTACCGACCATTTTGATATGAGCAAGGCGCACCTGGATGACAACCGCGTTCACACCAGCAATCAACTCAATCGATTATCGCGGAGCGAGTGCTTCCAAGCATCAGAGATGACCTGCGCCGATTGCCATAACCCGCACCAATTGGAACGAGGTGACATGCAGCTTTTTTCGCAGCGATGCATTCAGTGCCACCCCCCTCAACAATGCGGCATGGCGGAATCCATTGGCGATCGAATCACAGAGAACTGTATCGATTGCCATATGCCACTTCGCAACACCAAAAAGCTGAGGTTTGAAACCGCAGCAGGAAAATTGTTCCCACCGCTTCGTGACCACCACGTTCGCATCGACGAGATGGCGACGGAAACCTACCTTCGTTCGACAGCCTCGGAATCGTCCGCATCGGAATAACCCTCCGCCGAAATCATCACGACTGGCGAGAAACCGATTCCGGCATCGCGCAAAAAAAACTTGGCCTCGAAAGACCAAGTTTCATTAATTTAAAGCAATCGTAACGCTAAGCAATCTTCACGCTAAGCCATCATCACGATGGCAATGGCTTGATCGCCGCTCGGCTATTCGAGCGATTCCACTTCTTTGCTGGCCTTGGTGCCAAGTGCCCCCCACAGTCCGTAAGGGCTCTTGCTTCCCGATGGCGGCCACGGGCCTCGCACCTGGACGGGCGCTTGATTCTGGTTGCCTGACTCGATGCTGTCGGTGATAAATTTCACTGCCCCATCGGCCATCAGCACATGACATCCACCTTGGTGGCGGCTGCCTGCTGATAGAAAACCTTCGTCGCGATCGTTGTTAACGACTGCACTCACGCCGTTTGGCGGGATAATCGTTTGGAATCCCGAGTAGGTCAAATAGCCATCGGCCCAGCGGCTACCACGAGCAAAGGTATTTCCGGCGACTAGGAAACTTGGCCGTGCAGGGTCACGACTGTCCTTGTCGATAGCGGCGGGTTCATGGGGCGAACCGCCCGAGAAGGATCCGCCAACTCGCAACACGTCGCCCACGACCGATCGGTCGCCGAGCGAACAACCAATTTCACCCACTGCGATGGTGTTTGCGGTGCCATCGAGAATGTCGCGGAATTTTGTAAAGTGCCGACCAACAAAGACGCCGCGTTTTGTGGCACCACTGCGTTCGACCACCCAGTTTTCGTCACTATCGGGTCCTTGCTGCCAACTATTGTCGTCTCGATAGTAACCTTCCTCGTTCTTTCCGCCGATGTTGGTCATGTTTGACGCATCCCCTACGCAAGCCGCGTAGTTCGTGTAACCAAGACCGGTCGAGGTGGCGGGATCACTTGGGCAACGGAATGTCGCCAACTCGGTCGTCCAGGGTTTGTAGCCCGTCTTCCACGGACCAGGCCCCATTGCGGGATAGCCATCGAGTGGATTGCTGATTTGCTCCCACAGAGCTTGTTGCTCGACGAATGGCAAAATTCCAACCAAAAAGCTGAGCCGTCGCACATTACTGATGTCAGTGTTCCTGGCGCCGCCATCTTGGTTGATGTAGGTGCCGCCCAGATGTTCTGGGAATCGGCCGTAGGCACTGTGGTAGTTGTGCAGCCCCAAGCCGATTTGCTTGACGTTATTGCTGCACTGCATCCGACGCGCCGCCTCGCGGGCCGCTTGAACCGCCGGAAGCAACAAACCGACGAGAACACCGATGATTGCGATGACCACCAATAACTCGACAAGGGTGAACCCTTGCCGGACTCGAAGAAACTTCATTAAGAGACCCTCTTAAAAACTAGAAAAGAACCTTGACCGTTGCGCAAACAAAGAGATAAAGCGACAAAACGGTCCCTAGCGAACAGCTTAGTGGGACAGCCATCCCCTGTCAAACCGAAAAGCTGGAACTCTATATACAGCAGCAGGTTGCATCGCCGCTCTATACGCTCCGCCACGCTGCATCGCGGACGTGAGAAATGCGAGCGAAACTTAGCGGCTCGCGCCCGAAATCCGCTGAACGCCGCGGGCGGCCGACTGATCCGAGGGGTCAATTTGGAGGGCCCATATGTACTGCCGCAGCGCCGCCTCTCGATCCCCAATCCGTTCTAAACTGGCACCAAGTGCTCGCGCCACCGAGGTCAATTCCGGATCAATGCTCTGAGCTTGCCTGAACGCCGCAATTGCCTCGTGGTGACGACCATCGGCAGAATAGGCGCGTCCGAGGTTAAAGTACGTTGCCGCCGATTGTGGGTCGATCTGTAGCGAGCGTTGCAACCACTGTATGGCTACATTCATATCACCATTTTTTCCCGCTGCGGCTCCGACATTCATATAAGAGGTGGCGAGCAACCGGGTTTCATCGTGAACCCGCCAATGACACACGACCGCCACCGAAAGCACCGTGCATGCTGCGTAAGCAAAGGTCCGCCAATCCCGTGTTCGCAGGCGGCCAATGACATCCCAGAATCCAATTGCAGCCCAAATCACTAACAGCGGAACCAATGGCTGGCGATAGCGGCCGAGAATAAAGAACCCGACAATCGCCAACGACATGGTCAACAACAAAGTATAGAGCAGCCAAAGCCGGCGGCCGTTCTTTAGCTTCAGCAGCATCCCCCAACAAGCGATGGGAAACAGTACGCCAAAGTTCCACCAAGACAAGAGGATCGCCAACGGTGTGGACGAGAAGCGATACACCAGAATGCTTTCGACATCAGGAACTTCGTATCGATTCACCAACATGAAGGACTTCGTCACCATCAGCCGCACCCAATCAATCGGATGCTGAGCAATTTCGGCCCAGGCACGTCGCATCCAAAATTGAGAGACCTGTCGGGGAGACAACTCTTGCCCCGTTTCCGCCTCGGCCAACCACTCGGCGTCGGATCGCTCGTAAACAGGCGTGCCGCGGCCAGCAATCAAAGGGATATAGATCCCATTGGCACCATGATGATTCCCGATATAGAAGTTTGGTCCCGCTTGAAAGGTCGTCGGAGACCACTCGCCGCCAAGGTAGGCATTTCGCGCAGCGACGGGGAACAAAATGAGTGCCGCACCACATCCAAAACACGCGGTCGCGATGCAACGGCCGCGAAAAGAAACACCGCGCAACCCCCACAAAAGCCAACAGGGAACAAGCGGTACCCACAACAGTGCGTTCTCACGTGCAAGCACAAGTAACGCAAGCGTGACTCCGACCAACACAGCAACCTGGTAGACAACCGCCACGCGGCGTCGGCGATGAAGGAACGCGAGGCAGGCAAGGAATGCTGCGAGCAGGAAGGACGCCAAGCCGGCTTTCTGAATCAGCGTGTCATAGTAAATGGCCGGCGGATAAATGGCCAGCATCGCCGCAGCAGTCAACCCGATTCGCCGGGTAAACCACCACCGCCCGGCAAACGCGATCAGAGCAACGGTCGCGGCGCCCATGCAGCCTTGGACCATTCGCACCATTGTCAAACTTTCAAAGCCGACCGTTTTCAGGACTGCTAAAAAGTAGGGGTAAGCCGGGGCCTGATAGAAAGTCGATTCACCAAACCATTTGCCCGCGGCGATCTCATTCGCCCAAGCAAGGTAGCCTGCTGAATCACCTACCGGCGACTGAGACGTGGGGACGCCGAACGTTTCAAGAACGTGCAGGACCCGCAAGAATAACGCGACAACGCAGACGACAAGCACCGCCCCAAGAAAAAACCGATCCGCGTTGACCCGAGGCTTCTGCTGATGATGTCCAACCGAATCGGTTTGCACGTCAACCACCTGCTTTCGCGATTGGTCGTTGCGAGCGATATTTTTGCGAGCGACATCATCGTTTCGAGCTTTGCTGGCAGAACGCTTTGACTTGGGCATGATACTCCAATAATTGCGGTCAATCGTTGCGTTACCGCCGAGTGGCGAATCGGTGGTGCAAAGCTCGTTGATTCGCCCCATGCCGCGACGACGTCATGCCACCGCCGCGGATGTGACTTTTACAGCACAAACGCGGTCGTTTTACTGCTCGATGGGCGCCGATGGTGCTTCGTCCAGTGCATCCGCTTCTGCTTCCAAGTTTGGTGCGGGCTCAGCCTGCCGCGTTCCCTCGGACGATCCACAACCCACAACGGCCAACGAAAAACAAACTGTCAAAATTGCAAGACTATTCCAGATGACAGACATATTCCAATTCTCTTTTCTTAATAGGAGGATGAACCGACCACGTGCCATAGAAACCAAATGCATCCAACATGGCACTGGCGAACACCGATAACGCTTGTGAAAAAGCGAATCAATGGAGCTTCTGAAAACAAACAGAAACGCATGCGATCGGTGAAATAATAGACCACCTAAAGCTAATTCAAATCACCAAGGACGTCCAGTACTAGAAGGGGGAAGGCTTCGAACCGCGAAAATCAGAAAAATCTTGCAACGAAGCACCTAACGATGCGGAACAATACGGCGGTCGCCGTGCGTCTTTGAAAAAAAGATCTTGACAGTCGAGGCAAACCGACGAAGACTAAAAATGTAAACCAACTCTTCTTTGCTCGACCTTTCTCGGTTTGCATCGCCAAACCTTTTGAATGTCATCGCCAAAACTTCGCCGCCAAATTGCTTGGGAAGCGGCACGCTTGATGTACTCGCGCGAATGCAGTGAATACTTCAACGCCAAACAAAAAGCAGCCCGTCGAATCTACAAAGGCTGGATCAAACCAGCCGACTTGCCCACCAATGCGGAAATCCGCGAACAGGTGCAACTGCTTGCTCGCATCAGCGAAGGCGACCAGGGTTATTCCCAGCGACTGCTCGAGATGCGACTGCGGGCAGCATGGTGGCTGCAAAAACTGGCTCCGTTCCACCCCAAATTGATCGGCAGCGTGCTGACCGGCAGCATCCGCAATGGCTCGGATATCGATATCCATGTCTTCGCCGCTTCGCCTGAATCGATTGCGGTCGTGCTGGATGAGCAGGGCGTTTACTATCACATGGAACGTAAACGCGTCGAAAAAAATGGCGAGCAGCGTGTGTTTACTCACCTGCACGTACGCGACCAATTCCCAGTGGAATTGACGGTGTACCACCCATCGCTGCTGGGGTTCAATTTCCGCAGCTCGATCACGGGCAAACCGATCGAACGCGCTGGGATCGGCGAACTTGAACGTGTGATTGCGATGGAACACGACGTTGATGTCAACGGACAAGCCGAACAATTGCAGTCGATGGACGCCTGTCCCGATCGCAGCAACGTATTTCTGTCACTGCTGGTGCCGCTGGAAAACGTGCGGCAAAGCCCACGCTATCACCCCGAAGGCGACGCGTTGTTTCACAGCATGCAAGTTTTTGCATTGGCCAAGGACGTGATGCCGTACGACGAAGAATTTCTGTTGGCGGCGCTGCTGCATGATGTCGGCAAGGCGATCGATCCCGACGACCATGTCGCCAGCGGGCTGGAAGCACTCGAGGGATTCATTAGCGAACGAACCGCTTGGCTGATCCAACATCACATGGAAACTCACAAAATCCATGACCGTACGATCGGGGCGCGACGCCGTAAACGATTGGCCGCTCACCCGTGGTTCGAAGACCTTTGCTTGCTGGGTGATTGCGACCGAGCGGGGCGTGTTCCGGGAGCGGAGGTGGACGAACCCGAAGAGGCGCTGCAGTACATCGAGCAGCTTGCCGAAATGTTCGAATGAGGGCTGGCTAAGGATGCGACGGGGAGGACGCGTCGCAGAACGGAGCTTTGCGCCATGGGGGATCTTTAGCAAGATCCACTACGAAGGGAGTTAGAGGATGGGGGATCTTTAGCAAGATCCACTACGAAAGATGTGGATCTTTGGCAAGATCCACTACGGGGCGCCGATGGCTCGGCGGAAGGAGTCGAAGGCATCTTGGTAGGCCGCCGGTGGTGGCGTTCGGTTGCCGGCGTCACGCAGTCCTCGAAGTGCATCGGCTTGTTCACGGCGTTGGCTGGTCGCTCGCGTCGGTTGACGCAGCCCCAAACTTTCTAACGCTTCGGTCAATTCGCTTTTGGCGTTGGGATCATTGGGATTAGCGTTGTCCAGCTCGCGAACGGATTTCCAGCGGTCAACAAATCGCTGCATGTCCTCTTGGGTCCAATTCAGTTTCTCTAGAAGCTCTTGATCGGGTTGATCGCGAGTCTCTTCGAGGTAGTCGAGCACCATGTCGGTCGACTTTTTGGCGTAATCAAGATCGATCGGGTCCGGAGCCGTAGGCAGATCATCGGCGGCGGCATCGCCTGCGTCCGCTGCGGCCCCCGAGCCATTACTGCCCTGGCCGGAGGAAGCCGAGGCTTGGTCCGATGTAGCTTCGGGCTGCCCCGCTTCGGACGACGGCTTGGAATCCATGCCGGAATTGCTGGGTTGCCCCGATGATGACTCACGGCCCTGGGATTCACTGCCTTGCGATTTCGCGTCTTGATTGGGTTTGGACGCGGAATCTTGGGGCGTCCCCGACTTGGATTGACTTCCGTCATTTCCCTGATTTCCATCACTCCCTTTGTCTGCGTCAGCTGTCTCGCCCTGATTCTCCTCGCCTTGCCCCTTCTCGGCTCCTTCGGCCTGCTGTTGTCCCGCCGCGTCTTGCCCACTGCCGTCTTGCTTGCTGCCAGCTTGATCGCTCATTGGATCATTTTCGGCCGCGGAGTCGCTCCCGTTTTCGCCGTTGGCGTCTGCTGCTTTCGCATCGTTTTTCTCACCGGATTGGCCAGCCGCTCCGTCGGCCTTCTGCTCGCCAGCGGCTTCGCTGCCGGATGGCTCCTTCGCGGACTCCGGTTGTCCCGCTCCGCCGTTGTCCGCGGATTGGCCGTCTGCACCGGACGGTTGCCCCTTGGGATCGCTGGTGGCCGATTTGGAATCTTCAGCTGCGTCCGACTGGTTCCCTTGCCCTGATTGGTTTCCTTTATTGGGGTCGTTCGGTTTGTTCGCCTCGCTGCCTTGTGTGCCTCCGTCCGGTTTTGCGTTCGTAGGATCTCCGCCGCTTTGCTCTAACTTCGATTCCGACTTGGCCGAGGAATCCGCTTGCGTTCCCTGGCCGCCTTGCTGTTCCGCGCCCGCTTGCTGTTCTGGGCCCGCTTGCTGCTCGGAGCCGCCTTGCGGTTCCTGCCCAGGCTGTTGTCCCTGTCCTGCTTGCTCTTGTCTCTTTTTTTCCAGGTAGTCACGAATCCGCTCAATCGCCTCGCCATCATGCTGAGGCGTTTCGGGCTTGCCGCGATCCGCCGATGAATTTTCGGAATTCGACGATCCTGCAGCTTGCGACTCACCAGATTGCTGGCCCGAACCATCCGATCCAGACGCTCCCTCTTGGTTGCCAGAATCCTGTTTCGAAGGATCGATCATTCCTTCTTCTGCCCTGCCCTGCCCTGCCCCGTTTTTGGAATCGCCCGGGGGTTGGCCTGCGTTGCTTGGATCGCCCGACGGCGTTTGATTGGGATCGGTATTGTCTTGAGTCGAGGGATCCCCCTGAGTCGACGGATCGCCACTCGAATCACTGGAGCCCTCGTTTCCCATCGAATCGCCAGAGGGCTTTGAATCTGAATTCGAATTCGAATCTGAATTCGAGGCATCGCCCTGATTCGAACCGCCCTGGCCTGCACCGCTGCCGTCGGACGGGTTTTCATTGCCGTCTTCGTTTTGGTCGCCCGACTGCTTTCCACTGCCGCCGGATGACCCCGACTGATTTTCTTGATCGCCGTCTTGCGGTTCCCCCGACTCGCCACCTTCGCCGCCGCCCGACGAGCCTCCCGATTGATTGCCGGATTCACCTTCGCCACCCGAGGAAGACGAACCGCCCGAACCGCCCTGCCCTCCTTCGCCCGATGCATCGCCTGCGTTTGGATCCGCCGCAGGCTTGTTATCAGGCGACGACAAACCGTCGCCCGCGACAGGTTCCTTTGGCACCGGTTCACTCATCGTGATACGAAGCTCTAGAGGATCCGTTTTGGCAACGTTCGGCTCGACCAGGGGATCCGATTCATCTTGTCGATTGTCGGTTGCGATTGCGGTGACTTGAACCGCATCTCCCACGCGAAGGAAATGTTCATGAGGCCGAAAACGATACTCGGCAATCTGGTTACCTTTCTTGCCAACTTCGTCGCTCCACAGCGTCGCCCGTTCGAGCGTTTCGATTCCACGACGAATCTCGATTTCAATTTGCTGCAAACCAAAATCGGCATCGGCTGCATGAATCTCGATGATCTGCTGAGCGTCAATCGGGATGTTTTTGGGCGATTGCTGCGGCATCACGATTGTGACTTCGGGCGACAAGTCTGCGTTGACTCGAATCGGGTACACGATCGGCGAAGGATTGGTTTGCCCAATCTTGTCCCACACCTTGATGCGATAACTTTCCAACTGGACTGCAGCGGATCGTTGACGCGCATAGCGAACGGGGAAGGTGTAAGTGACGAGCATCCCCGAGTCATCAATGCTCATCGCCGACTCGCCTGCGGTCGCATGCACAAGGTCGCCAAGCGGTTTCGGATTGAACTGGATCGTCGCTTTTTCAATCGGACGATTGGTTCGCGCGGTCACCGTGACGCGTGTTCCGTCCAACGCCGTGATCGCCGCACTGCTGCTGGTGTGAGGTTGCTTTTGCGTGTAGGCCGGCGGTACGTATCGAATCGACTGCACCGCAACGACGGGAACGTCTTGAACGCTCAAGCAGTAAGGTCCCGCGACATCATCACCAGCCACCATTTGATAAGGCACTTGGCCGGACAAGGCGTGATCGAGCGAGACTTCGCCGACGAAACGGCCCGAATCGGCATCTCGGACCAACTTGATTTCCGCTTCACGGTCTTCGAGTTGCCAACGACAATACACGGGCTCGTCTTGCCGCAACCCCTGGACGACCGCAGACACCTCGACCGTTCGCCCCGCCAACACTTCGGCATCACCGGGGATGACGTCACGAATTTGGACTCGTTTGGCCGGTTCGATCGAAGCGACGGGCATCACCAAACGGCTGGCCGATTGGAAGCTGTTTTTCGGTGACAGCGCGGCATAGATGAAAAAGATCGCCATCAAACTTGCGGCCGCGATCCACCAACGCAGCGTGCCGGTGGCTTCGACGGGCAGCGCATCGTGAGTGCGGAGCCGGCTTGCCGCGTGAGCGCCGATCGAGCGAATGACTTTGCCGCTGAGGCTGGGTGAATTGCTTTGGTCGCGAAGCGTCACGTAGCTGGTCAATTCTTGACGCATCTCGGGAACATCCCGTTCGAGCGAACGAGCCGCATACTCGGGCCGAATCGTTCCTTGAAGGATCGGGTATACTCGTGTGATCGCTTGATGCACCACCCACCCAAGAACCAAGGCGAAACCAGCCACTCGGGCCGCAATCCCGGGGGTATAGATCCATTGATCCACGACGACCCAAAGCAACACGGCGAGAAACACACCGATAAAAATTCGTAAAATGCTGCGAACAAATTCGGACCACCACAGCGCATTTTGAGCCTCGCGGATCCTCGATTCGATCAAACTGGCCACGCTTTGGAAGGCGTTTTGATCGCGATTGGACGCAGGATCTTGGGTTGGCGAAGCGGTGGTCGGTTGCGACATGGAGACGTCAAAACTTACGTAGACGGAAGAAATTGGCTCTTAAAGTATAGCTCAATGGATACCCAGAACACTCATCGTACGACCTAGCAACAGGAAGCTTGTCGACCGCGAAATTCATTCTAGCGACGTCCCGCCCCCAAACCAATCATTGGGAACATGGCATAATCGTGTTAACCGCTGCGTTCGATCGGGGGGTAAATTGGATCGAAATCGGTAATTCGATACCTAGGCGTGACAACCGCAACTTCCTGCTACACTATTACGCAAACGGGACCACTCACTTCACTCCTCTTTTTTCGACATTCACTAATGAGATACGCATTCCGGCTTGCGGAATTACTTGGGCATACCCCGGACCGGCGTAAGCGGCCTGGGACGATCAAGTCGATTGTGGAACACACGGGTCTCGATCGGCACCAAGTGGCTTCGCTGTTAAAAAATGAGGCAAAGTACATTCCGCTGGATGCACTTTCACGACTGTGCGACTACCTGATTGACCATGGTTATGCGACGGCCGACCAGCTGCCTGGCGCATTGTTCCAGATCAATGCCGAAAACTTCTGGGAACTGCTTGCCCGTCGAGGCGACATTGAAATCGTGATTGGCGTTCGCCAAAACGATGGCGATGACTCGCCCGAAAACGCGACCGTCGTCGCTAGCGACTCGGTTTTGTTCGGCGAATTGCTCAACGGCGTCTCGACGCTCGGCGGTGCGGCCAAGCACAAATCGACGAGTGAAAACGAAGAGGGCAAGGTGCCGGACGTCCCGATGCCAGACCGTTTGCAACAAACGTTGGTATGGAGCCCGGGTCAAGTCACGCTCGAGGATGCTCGCGAACGAGCCGGCGAGGTCTTTAACGGTTTCGTCGAAGCGACCGGCGACCGCGGCTTGGTGTGCATCGGCAGCGTGAAAAGCAACCCTGTGGTCGAGCTGATGTTTTCAGACGCATTCGGATGCACTCCGTTTGTGACCGAAGACGACGTCGATGACGTCTCGGCTCGCTCGTGCCCGTTCTTCCTGCGTTACCGCGATAGCGATCCGAAACCGGGTGCGGCATCGGCAGGGATGCGATTGAGCAAGAACGAAGATGCTCCGGAACCCGGCTTTTACTACGAGAAAGACGACGGCACTTGGGCCTACGCAGGCGGCAAGGGCAAAGACTCGGCATTGGTGTTTTACATCTTCCGTGAAGCCCTCGGACGACTCGATATGGTGCTAAGCGGTTTCTCAGGACGAGCCACGCGACTGCTGGCCAAGACGCTGGCGATTCGCGGCGAAGAATTCTGGCCGCCGGTTTACGAGCATGGCGGGATGCAGGTCGGAGCCTACTTGGTTCAGTACGAGAACACGGACACGAAACCAAGTCGCGACGATTTGCTTTACAACCCAGGCGGTGCGGCGCAAATCATGCCGCTGTCGCAGAAAGCACTCGAACGACGTCTGTCCAAGCGATAGAACACGGACAACCAATCTCAAAAAAACGACGCGATGTTTTTCATCGCGTCGTTTTTTTTTTGTGGGATAGGCTTCCTAGCCTGTCATCGCGGCGGGCGTGGGACCTGGCCGCTGACGCGTAAGCGGCTCACTGAATTGACAAGCCATTGACGGCTTCCGCTACGCCGGTTGCTGTACGAAAGTCTTGACGACTTCCGCTACGTTGGTTGCTGTACGAAAGTCTTGACGGCTTGTTGATTTAGTGAAGTTTCCTGCGGCAAGGGGTGTAGGATGGACTTCCTGGTCCGTCAGTGGTGGATTCGACGGACGAGGAAGTCCATCGTACGACTAAAACAACAAGTCGTTGACGGCTTCCGCTACGTTGGGGTGTTTGGTCTACAGGCCCCAGGACTCGTTGAAAAACCCTTCGGCTGCGATCTTGCCGGGGAACATGCTGTCGTCTTCGGCTTGCACATCGATGACCGCCCAATCGGGAAGCATGGCGATTTGCCGTGAGTTGCTGACGTTGGAAAACTCGCGAAACGTCATCCCACTGTTGACGACTATGTACTTGGCTCGATTTTTGGGATTGGGATAGCACATCGCAACCGCGTGCGTGGCCGGATCAAACGTCTTGTCGCCCACCGTGATCGTTTCTTTGGTCCATTGGATTGGCAACTCGCGGCGGATGCGTGCGAGGTAACGGTTACTAAAAAAATCGCCAAAGCAAACAAGGTGATTGTTTTTGATCTGATCCTCGGTCAAATCGACATCCTTGACCACTCGCACCTCACCACGCATCAATTCACGCCAACGCTGTTGAGCGTACTGTTGTTCACGGTTGACCCACCGCTGGACTTCGCCATGTGTCGCTGGTCGTGTCGGCAAGACGAACAAGAATCGATCGCAAAATGCATCATCGATAGGCCCCTGCAATCCAGGCCGCTTTCGCAACCCATTTGGCTCGGACACATCAATGTTCCACTCGCCATCGCCACGCACCAAGCGGCACTGCCATCCGGGCGCATCACTTTGATCGGGCACGGTGAAACGCCCACCGTCGATGATTAAATCCACATCGTCCGTCGTCGTCGGCCAAGCCGATTTGCGAAAGTCGAATTCCACGTGGGTTACTCCCTCGGTCTTGACGACCAAGCGATCTTTGGCGGCAATCTTGGCTTTGACTTTTCCCGCCGACCAATGTTCCTCGAGCCCTGTCACGCTCAACCAATCCGCTTTGGCATAGCGAGTGGTGTAGGTGACAAATTCGATCTCGGGTCGTGGCTCAGGCACCGGTTCGGCGGCCACCGCGGCCAATTGCCGATCGATTTCGTTGGCGGAAACCTCGTCGACCTTGTGCCCCATTTTGGCACCGATCACATAGGGGAATTCAAAACCGGCCTGCTTCGCCGCGGCGACCACGCGATCGGCTGCTTGGCGTTGTTTATCGACTTCGCCGCTGTAGGCCACCATGTGCGTGTTTTGCAGGTTCGTGACCCACGGCAACACGTCGTACCACCGAAGCAGTTTCTCTCGAACCGGAGTGATCTTGAAAGGCGGATTCGACTGCCAACCTTGATAGACGATCGAATCCACAAAACCGGCTCCCGGATTGGCTGCAAACCACTGCAATGGATCATGAGCGGCCAGGTGCCAACATCCGGCGCCCCCCATCGAAAACCCTCGAATCGCGATGCGATCATGGTCAATCGGCAAGATCCGCTGGACATGACGCATCGCTTCGTAGACATCGGTTTCCCCAGCAAACTTGAACGCGTTGCAGTGACGACCAAACGGATGCAACACGATCGTGTCCGCCGGCGCGTAGGTGCCCACCTTATTCATCCGTTCGATCAAAAACGGAATCTCGGTTTTGGTATCACCACGCCCATGCAGCCACACATCTAAACGGTGCGGTGTGGTCGCCCCGAGGTGAAACCCGGCGGGGATCACCAAGCCATACGGCTGGACCGAGTCGTCGATATCAGACACGAATCCGCCGACCACCGTTTGCGGCTTGTCGCTGCTGCGAACGGAGACTCTCAACACCGCCAATCCGCGAATTCCCGATTTGACTGCCGCGATCCGACGCGCGGCTTCGTCGAGCAGCTTTGCGGCTTCCTTTGTCTCGGACTTTTTGTAGAAGCGATCCTGCGTGATGGCCAACCGCACCGCGCGGGTCAACACGCGAATGTCGGGCAGCCAGCTTGCCGAATCCGATTCCGCGTCCGCCAACGCATCGATCTCGCGATCCAAGTGATCGATTTGCGCGGCCAAGTCGTCTTTCACTTCTTGATCGATTTCGATCCCGGCGGGGGGCAACTGTTTGTAATCGTCCGCGACCAGGGCCGTCACATTCCACAACGACAACCACAACACAATCCAGCCACAGCCCGTTGGAATTCGCAACGCATTCATGCCACTATTTCCCCTACAAATCGTTTGCGATTTTGACCACGTCCTCTAGGTTCATCGCACCGTCGTACAAGGAGCGGCCAATGATCGCAGCAGGCATTTTCATTTCAACCAATTGACGTACGTCGTCGAGTGTCGTGACTCCGCCGCTTGCGACAAGCGGGATGTCGGTGGCCGAGGCCATTTGGGCCAACCCGTCGAAATTGGGACCGCTCATCATTCCATCGCGTGCGATGTCGGTATAGATGATCGCAGCGATATTGGCCGTTCGGCTGCGAAGGTCTTTCGCCAAATCAATCGCCGGTGTCGTACTGGTTTCCAACCAACCATCGGTGGCGACCATTCCATCGCGAGCATCGATGCCGGCAGCCAATTGGCCAGGATAGCGATCGCACATCGACGCAAACCACTCCGGCTGCTTCAGTGCTTGACTTCCGACGACTAGGCGAGCCAATCCGAGTCCCAACAACAGCTCGATTGCCGCCTCGTCACGCACCCCGCCGCCAAGCTGACATGGCAACCCCGTCGCTTCGACGATCCGAGCGGCTGCATCGCGATTCCGCTCGGGATCATCGCCGCGGGCGGCATCAAGATCGACCAAATGCAAACGCTTCGCACCAGCGTCCTGCCATCGCTTGGCAAACTCGACGGGATCATCGCCAAAAACGGTTTGGCGATCGTAGTCACCCTGCTTCAGCCGGACGGGTTTGCCATGACGCAGATCAATTGCGGGCCAGATTTCCAAAACGATATCCTCTCGAAAATTCTATATGATTAGTCGGTTTAACTTAGGCGGTCAAATTTAAGCAGTTAAATTTGGGCGGTTTAACTGAGTCGGGGCCGCAGCGGCCCATGCGATCTACTTTCGCACGAACCGGGTGATTTTTATAGCGGTGCAGCGCGGGCGCTACCCAAAGCCAGATAGCATCGGCCGCAAGACGCCGGTAGGAACGTGACGGGATCCGGCCGCTTCCGCGTGCGGTGCCTCTCGTGGAATTGTGAGCGATCCGGTGCTACGACGTAAGCCCGGCCAATTCGGCGGCTCGGCGGACCCGGGTGATCCCAATCATGTAGGCAGCGATCCTGAGCGAAACATTGTTTTGCTGAGCCGTTTGCCAAACGTTCTCGAACGCTTCGTTCATGGTGTGATCGAGTTCTTGACGTACACGATCCAAGGTCCAGCGGTAGTGTTGACGATTTTGGACCCATTCAAAATAGCTGACTGTGACCCCGCCGGCGTTCGCCAGAATATCGGGCAGAATCGTGACCCCTTTTTCTTGCAACGCGGCATCGGCTTCGGGGTCGACGGGACCGTTCGCTGCTTCGATGATGATCGAGGCATGAATATCGTTCACGTTCTCGGCCGTGATCACACCGCCCAGTGCCGCAGGGATCAGGACCTTCACATCACTTAGACTCATCAATGCATCGACCGGCAAACATTCGCAGTGCTGGTAGCCTTCGAGCAATCCCTTGGGGTGATTGAGTTTGTGACGAAGGACTTCTGAAATGTTCAATCCATTGGGGTCGTAATAAGTCCCAGTCAAATCGCTGACCGCAATGATCGGGAACTCGGACTCGTACAAAAATTTGGCCGCATGCGTGCCGACGTTTCCGAATCCTTGAATCGCGGTCTTCGCTGCGGCAGGTTTGATCCCCAAACGCTTGGTCAATTTGACGGTAAGTGAACCGACCCCACGGCCGGTTGCCTCTTCGCGTCCGCGAGCGCCGTATTCCTCGACGGGCTTGCCGGTGATCACCGCGGGGTTAAAACCGTGATACTTTTCCCATTGGTTGCGAAACCACGCCATCACTTGATGATCGGTTCCCATGTCGGGAGCGGGGATATCCGTATCGGGACCAACGATGTCATGGATCTGGTCAACAAAGGCACGCGTCAGTCGCTCGATTTCTCGCTTGGACATCTTGGACGGGTTAACCCCAATGCCTCCTTTTGCACCGCCATAAGGAAGATTGACGACCGCGGTCTTCCACGTCATCAGACTGGCCAACGCACGCACTTCGTCCAAATCGACTTGCGGGTGATATCGTAAACCACCCTTCATCGGCCCCCGGCTGTTGTCATGCTGGACACGAAAACCAACATAATTCGCCAACGAACCGTCGTCGCGTTCGATGGTGACTTGAACTTGCACCTCACGGCTCGGCATCAACAAAGCTTCACGCAGCGAGGGTTCGATGTTGAGATGCTCGGCTGCTGCATCAAAAAAGATCTGGGTTGATTCAAAAGCTCGCATCTGCGTATCTCCGTCGCTTGTGAGAGGGGCGTCCTACAATCGTAAAAAGGGATCATCCAAACCATTGCCGACCACGCTCGTTACGCATGATGCAAGACTCGGTACCGAAAATCTGCGCCGCCATGGTTCCATGCTGCCCCCCTTTGACGCTTCACGCTTCGTCATCCAAGAGCTGCAAGTGAGTCGTCCAACCTATGATTCAGTAAAGCCCAATGTCTGCGTCAGCAACACGCGTGCAATACAGCCCACTTCATTGCGTCAACCAATTGCGTGCAGCTACATGATATTCGGAATCCTATTAGGATACCAAGTTCGCCACCCCGGGTGATGGGGAGCCCCCGGCAACCGCCCGCCGCCCCCTCGCCAGAGACAACCAAGCCGTGTCCATCAGCGATGGTCCGTTTACCGCATTGGCCCAGCGCGGTGAAGCATTTTCTCGTAGCCAGCTTCGCCCAGGAGGTGGCGATTCACATTTGCACGGCAATCATCCACGCTCTGCTAGGCGGCGCGGCGATACGGTGCTTCGATCGTGGTGTTGACCGGTTGCTCTACAGGTTTATCGACACGCGTGACGGTTTGACGCGATTCAAGCCGCCGCTGACGCTCTTGTTTCCAGCGTAGTTCGTCGTGATAGATCTTCACCACTCGATGGACGATATCGACTTCGGCTGGCAGATGGCGTCTTAGCTGCCCCGTGCGTTGGTACTCTTCGACCAAACTCTCTCGTTCGTCGTGCAGCCATTTCGATTCGATTCGATTGCCCCAAAGCCGAAACGGCATTTTGATCGTCGCGGCAACAAGCGGCTTCCAAAGCGTAAACGCAGGCAGCGGCTCACCGCGGGTTTGTTCGGCCGAGCGGGCGATGCGTTCCAGCACGCGTGCCCATCCCGTGACGGTCAACCCCACCAATTCGGTCAGCGCCGACCTCGCTGGATCCCCCAACGCGGCGGCCGGATTGTCGACACTTTTTTGTAAATCGTAATGATCAATCAGTAGGTCATACTTTTGATTGGCAAAGCGGGCCCCATGCAGGATCGCTTCACCGAGCCAACCGGGATCTTCGGCAAGCTGAAAAACGACCTGCAGCTCGCCTCGTTGCCAATCCTTGAAAATGCTGCGGTACGCCGCTTGAATGCTCCATTCAATCGGCTGATGCAGCACGCGTTCTCGGTCTCCATGGGCGGTATGCAGCGGTTGCAGAGGATCGGTGAAATAGTGGCTTAGCACGCCTGCCGCATGCGCCGCGTCGGCCCACCGCTGGGTCCGCAAGTACTTCATCAAGCGGTCGCACCATTGTTGTGCCACACGCGGTGCGCCGCCCCAGTACCCTTCGCTGACATGCACCACATGATTTTGATAATCACGAAATCGGAAATCAGGATCCGTTGCCCCGCGGAGATAATGATCGGGATAGCGCAGCAGCAACCGCGATAATCGCTTGCCGCTATCGGTCGCGACGAGCGGTATCGCATCGAGAGCGAAAAAGTGATGAGTGTTGCGACAATAGACGGTTCGCAACAGCGACAGCAGTGGTTTCATGATTCGACAAACCTTCGTGGAACCAAACGCAGACCAAGATTGCTGCTAGAAGGTACCGCAGTTTGCCGATTTCACGCCGGCGATGGCAAGATGAATCAGATTAAAATGATGAATCCGGTGAAAATATTGCCCACGTCACTCGAAAACCTGACCGCGACGTCGCAGCAAAATCGTCACATCCGATCAGCGAGGTTTGGAACGGATGATGTCGCGTGTGTCCCAAACCAGACGCATCACTTGTTCGGGACGCGGATCGGGTGCGACGCAGGTGAAGTAGTCCGCATCAATACCAAGCAGTCGACGACGGCGGTCTGAAATCCCCGGATCCACATCGAGAAAGCTGTCGGCCATTTCAAAATCACGATCCCACAGGACCGCATCGGTCAACCGTTCGATCAAGGTTTCCCAGCGAGGTAGATCATCCGAGGTAACCGAGGGCAACGCGGATGGATCCCACTGCCAATCGGCTTCGCTGTGAAAGTCTTCGCCTGGTTCTGCCGCACGAAACAACGACTGGTACGCCGACAACACCAAGCTTCGCCAAGGGGCAATATCGCTCACTCGTTCGTTTTGAACATTTTCGCTGTACAAATCTTCGCTGTACAAATCGATTTCGATGGCCACTTGGTCGCGGACTTCGACATAGATCGCCGCGATCGCCGCTTCGGTCGCGGCGGACAACGGCATGACCGACTCGGTATCGGTCAACAAGTAGCGTGCGATGTCGTGTAACAAACCGATTCGCTGCGAGGCGGTGAGCGAGTCGTAGACCGCGATTCCGGTTTGGCATTCCGGTGCCATAGACGATTCGTCTTCGTCATCGAAATGCAACAAGATCGCATCGATCATCGTGTCGATGGCCAGACTGACTAACGTTGCTTCACTACCTCGTAACGTTCGATCTCCCCGGCTTGAGTGCCACATGCTACGCCTTGCTCCTTCGTCCCTGCTCATCACGATGTCGGTCGCTATGAATCGCTGCCGATCCGTTACGATCCCACGATCAACGCGGAATTCGATACCGAACGACCGACTTGTGATGAACGCTGATGTGTACTACTGAAAAGTCGGCGTCATCATAATCGCTAGAGCGGCGGCAAGGTTGTTGAATTAGAAATTTTATTGCAAAGCGATTTAAGTCGTTTACTGGGCTAAACCTAGAACGATCGCACCCCGATACTTGTGGCGAGGTTTGTATGCGACATGATCTGCGGCGTTGCCGACTGCCACGCGAAAAAACGTCCAAATTCGTTCGGGTGGCTCACGCCGCTTCGTAAAAAACTCTCGGGTTTTAGGATGCGCGAGGCAGCGAGTGGCTGTCGGCGGCGCGGCGCATCGGGCGAACACGTGGACGTTGGAACACGGTTTCTTCGGCAACGTCGGCTCGGCTTAGGTGAACATCCAATTGAGGGAACGGGATGCTAATCTCGTTGGCATCAAGATGACGCTTGACTTCGACCGTCAACGCTTCTTTCAAGCGAAAGAACTCTTTCGATGGCACCCACATACGAACGAGCCAATCGACCGAGCTCGCCCCGAGATTGCTCATGATGACGGCATGCCCTCGCGATTCGCCAGGAATGATCTCGTTCTCAAACTTCATGACCGCCGCAGTCAATGCGGCACGTGTGGCGTCGATATCGGCGGCGTAAGCGACGCCCACCGGCACCTCGACACGGCGATGAGCATTGTGGCTGATATTTTCAATCGTACCGCCCGAAATCGAACTGTTGGGAACAACGATCCGGCGGTTGTCCGGCGTATCAAGTGTGGTCGTAAACAAATCAATTTCGTTGACCTTGCCCATCACCCCAGCAGCATTGATCACATCGCCCACCTTGAACGGACGAAACACCAACATCAAGACTCCCGAAGCAAAATTGCTGAGCGTGCCTTGAAACGCCAAACCGATCGCGAAACCCGCCGCAGCAAGCATCGCGGCGAGTCCACCTAACGGAGCGCCCATCTTGGACAACACCGCCCCAACCACTCCGAACATGATGCAGTAGAAGACGATCCGACCAACAAAGATCCCCAGCGTTTCGTCGACACGGCGACGCACCGGTTTGCTGATGATTCGCGACAGATAGCTGGCGACCAAATAGCCCAAAAAGATAATCGCCAAACCGATCGCAGCCAAAAACAATTGGGGTACCAGATACAACGTGATGTATTCCATCACCCCGGATACGTCGCCGTTGGTCACGTCGCCGATGAATTCTTCGGTCGCTTTGGTAAAGGACAAGCGTGGCTCGCCTTTGTTCGCGTCCGCCACGACAGACTCGACCAACTTGGCGTCTTTGACTAAACCGTTTTCCACAACGAAATCCCTTCCTAAAAATCCCATGCTCGATGAAGAGACCTCCGCCAACCGGAAACGCTCTCCACCGCTGCGTGCCGCTCGTGCCTACAACTATGGTTGTAGGTATAGAAAAAGACGCCTCGGTGAGTAAAGACGAACCCAGAACGCGTGAAACACGCCGGCATGCGGTTGCTATCAACGCAAAAGCCTAAAACATGCTTCCGCGTTGACTTGAGCGAGCCTGGAACCGACCCAAGTGTCGTTCATTTGACGGGCAGTTACTTGACGGGCAGATAGATATCGGTGATCCGGTCACGCGGAGACGTGGTCGCGGGATCGTTGCGATAGATTTCGTATGCGTCTTGGCGAAGCACTTTTAGTTTTTTGTAGCGAGCGTATTGGTAGGCTCCACTCCACGCGTTCCCTAGATTTTCGTAGCTGCCGATATGCCGGATGTGCAGCGCGTTGCCGGCGGGTAGATGACAATGTTCCAATCCGGCAGCCATCCCATCTTCGTTGGAGACCGCGAAACCGCCCGTGAATGAAAATTGGTTCTGCTTCAAATCACAAGGGTGATACACGCTGACCATCGGCGCATCGAGCGACACGTCAGCTTGTTTCAATTTTTCTCCGCTGGCTGAAAAAACACGCTCCATCGCAGGGCCCATGTTGTTTGGCGGCGCCGCATCGCTGACGCCATAGACGTCGATCGGTGAAACGGGCTGGACGCCATGTACTTCGATCTTCGAGAGCACTTCGCCGGTCTCTAGAAACTCACGCAGCATTTTCAGCCCGCGGTCGTAATCCATGCCGATCATGATCTGCATATTGGCCCGCATCCAAAACAAGAACCAAGGCAAATGTCCCTGCATCCGCCACGTCACCTTGGTTCCCGCGTAGGTGGCTTCAAATGCGAAACCGACTTTGGACGTCGATTTGAACGGCTTGGTGAAACGAATCTCTTCGTCGATTTTTCGGGGTCGATCAAGGTTTAGGTGCTCAATTTCCCCCGCACCCACGACCTCCCCTTTCCAGCGATAAATCGAACCTACGGAATTTGGATTGTCGGAAACGGTCACGACCGCTTCGGGATCGATTCCCAGCCACGGCGACCACTTGGTCCAGCTGCTAAAATCGGCGACACAGTCGAACACCGTCTCGGGCGGCACTGCCATTTCGATGGACCGAGACACTTCAAAAGCAGGCATCAGCGAAACTCACTTTAAACGGTTGGGAAAATCGCACCCCACACGACATCGGCAACAAGAACGTCGCGGCGGTTCCAAGTCTAACATGATCGCAAATGCCAATCGGACGTGCATTGACGATCACCGCCGAATAACACCGCAGAAACGCAAACGGGCCGCAATCAAACCGATCACATACGTTTGTCTAGGTTGCCGTCGGCATCGGCGTCCGCAATGGCTTGCCCACTTGGACCGCGTTTTTCGGGGGCGCCAGACTCTGTCGATCGCTACGGGACTGTGGCCTTGTCGCTGCCAGACATCCCCATGTGGCGGCGATCAAGCCACTAGGTCAATCCAATGTGGAACAGTCAATCCGAGGGTGAAAAGGGTGCATTCCCGGTATCCCCCTGTCTGAATCGCGTTATTTTAGAAGAGTCCGAAAGAACACTCCGACGCTCGTCAAACGGCTTCGAAAGCCCCCTGAGTTTTGCCCTCTAATTGAATGAGAGTTCAAGCGATGACAGCCAAGCCCCCCACGTCAACCGGAACTGCCCCCCAATCCATGTCGCAAAAACAAACCACCGCGTCCAAGCAAGCGGTCCCAATTGTGCAACAAGCCTCGGCACCTCAAGCGACCCCCGCCAAGCCCACCACTCCGCTGACCCAAGCTCCACCCGCAAAACCCGTATCCGATGTCGCTTCGCGTGTCGCTCAAGCGCCCGAACGCTACCATTGGCTCGGAGCTCACTTGGAAACCCGCGATGAAGTCGAGGGTGCCCGGTTTGCTGTATGGGCTCCTAACGCGACCGAGGTCAGCGTGTTGACCGACGGCAACGGCTGGCAACACGGCGCCGATTGGCTGACCGGCAGCGACTCAGGCGTTTGGACTGGCTTTGTTCCCGGAGTCAAACATGGCACATCGTACAAGTATGGGATCCGCACCAAACATGGCGAAGTCTTGCACAAGGCGGACCCCTTTGCGTTTTACGCCGAGCATCCTCCGGCAACCGCTTCGATCGTGTACGACCTCGATCGCTACACCTGGAAGGATGATGCATGGATGGAAAAACGCAGCAAGAGCGATTGGCTTCACGAACCAATGTCGATCTACGAGGTTCACTTGCCGTCCTGGAAACGGCCTTGGGATGGACGTCGCTACCATAGCTATCACGAGTTAGCAGAAATGTTGGTCGAGCATGTCAAATCGCTTGGCTTCACTCACATTGAATTGATGCCGATCACCGAGTTTCCCTTCGATGGATCGTGGGGCTACCAAGTGACAAGTTACTTTGCGCCGACGAGTCGCTTTGGCGAACCTGACGATTTCCGCTATTTTGTCGACTATTGTCATCAAAACGGCATCGGGGTGATCATGGATTGGGTTCCCGCCCACTTCCCCTATGACGCGCACGGGTTGGCACGTTTTGATGGCACCGGGCTGTATGAACATGACGACCCCAAACAAGGTTTCCATCCAGATTGGAAGACCCACATTTTCAATTATGGTCGTCACGAAGTCCGTGACTTCTTGCACGCCAGTGCTCGATTTTGGTTGAAGGAGTATCACATCGATGGACTGCGAGTCGACGCGGTTGCATCGATGTTGTATTTGGACTATTCGCGGAACGATGGCGAATGGGTACCGAATTGTTTTGGTGGCAACGAAAACTTTGAAGCCATCCAGTTCATGAAAGACATGAACACTCATCTGCATGCCGATTTTCCTGGGGCGATCACCCTTGCCGAAGAATCAACGTCGTTCGGCGGGGTTTCGCGTCCCGTTTATACCGGCGGCCTAGGCTTCGGCATGAAGTGGGACATGGGATGGATGCACGACACGCTGGAGTACATGAAACGCGACCCGATCCATCGCAAGTATCATCAAAACGAATTGACGTTCCGTTCGGTCTACGCTTACAGCGAAAACTTTGTCCTGCCGCTTTCGCATGACGAAGTGGTTCACGGCAAAGGATCATTGATCTCGCGAATGCCGGGGGATGATTGGCAAAAATTTGCCAACATGCGATTGCTGTTCGGTTACCAATACGCTGTCCCAGGCAAGAAATTGATGTTCATGGGCTGCGAGTTTGGCCAGTGGTCCGAATGGAATTATGAACAGCAGTTGGATTGGGCGTTATTGGAGTACCGGTTCCATGATGGTTTGCAGCGTTTTGTCGGCGATTTGAACCGTTTACACAAGGATTACCCCGCGCTGCACGAACTCGACTGCGACCCCGCCGGATTCTCGTGGATCGCCGCGGACGATGCAGCCAAAAGCATCTACACGTTCTGCCGCACGTCACGTGACGGGCAACAAGTGGTCGTGGTCGTCAACTTCACGCCCTCGACGCACTCGAATTACCGTGTCGGCGTTCCTGAAAAAGGAGCTTATGTCGAGATTTTGAACAGCGACGCGGAAGTCTATGGAGGCAGCAATTTTGGCAATCTGGGGGCCAAAGAAACGATTGACGAAGAAAGTCATGGTCGCCCCTACAGTCTCGAGCTGAACATTCCTCCGCTAGCGATTATGATGTTGTCACTCGACAAACCTACCTAACCCGCTTCGTTGGGTTAGCCCTCTCCCCTACCCCAACCTGCTGCTAGGCGTTTTATGAGATTTTGCTGCATCGCTGCATCCGTGAGTTTGCTTGTTTGTGTATCGACCGTGATGGCGGCACCGCCATCGTTTGATGATCCCGATCCTCAGCATTACAAGTTCACGACGCGAGCGAGCGAGATCGATTCGCGAGTCAAATCGCATCCCGAAATCAATTTCCTAATCGAAACCGACAAAGGGAAACCAGCCGACCTGCAACATGCTTCGGTCGACACCCGCGTCGCCCCTCGGGGCGAGCTGGTGATTTGGTTGATGGGACACAACAGCGGACTTTTCGATCGGCTAAACAGCTACGGACTGCACGCGATGCAAGTCCATTACGCCAACAAATGGTTTGGCATTTGTTGCCAAGAGAAACCGGTCGGCGAACATTGCCGAGGCAACATTCGTCTTGAGGCGGCCACGGGAGAAGACTTCAGTGACGAAGTCGACATCCCTAAACCCGATGGAATGATGCAGCGAGCCTATCAGTACGTGAAATGGTTGGCCAAAGAAAACCCGCAAGGCAAATGGGAACAATTCCTTAGCGAGGACGGCAAGGATCTGCGTTGGGACAAGGTGATCATTTCCGGAGCATCGCACGGCTCGACCACCGCAGCCCGCTTTGCCAAACACGTCAAAGTCGCTCGCGTCGTGGCGTTGTGTGGCCCGCGTGACCAATACCAAACATGGCAAGCGTTACCCTCAGCAACCCCCGAGAACCGTTACTTTGGTTTCTCGCATGTGTTGGACGGCGGCTGGACCGCCGACCACTATTGCCGCAGCTGGGAATTGATCGGGATGCACAAGTTTGGCCCGATCGTGAACGTCGACAAAGTACCGTTCCCTTACCAAAACACTCGTCGGCTAGTCACCGATTTTGATGTCAAAGGAGACGCCAATGCCGCACACAGCAGCGTTCAGCCTGGCAGCCGGGCTTATCGAGATAAAGCAACCGGCAAATTCATGCACGAAGACGTTTGGCGTTATCTGTACACTCATCCGGTCGAATTGGTTGGCCAACCCACCGCGATGGACAGCAACTGTAACAAAGAACAACAGCAGTAGCGCGAGGACACTGCTGTGACTTAGAAACTTCGGCAGAAGCTAACGGTCGTCGCCACGCTCGTCAGAGCGTGGATCCACCGTGAACGCGACGGTCGCTAGATAGCATCGACCGCCACTTGGTCATCCGACGGCTCTTACAGCAGCAGGATGTCGAACATCAGCGATACCGTGACTGCGTCGTCGGTTCCCAGCGTTGCAGCCGAACCGACGTTGTGGTTGATCGTGGGCATGTCGGCAAAGTAGGTCACGCCGATGGTCATCCCGACGTCGTAGCCGCAGAATTGATCGCGAGTCGTGAACTCGGTTTCGATCGTGTAAGTCGTCTTGCTGAGTTCGGCACTGTAGTTGGCTGGGACTGCCGACGGGGTCGCCCAGTAGTTGGCGTCCATGTCATAGATACCGACGTTCAGCTTCAAGTTGCTCGCCCGGCCGAGCAGGTATCCGTCCCAACCAGTGACGACCTTTCCGCCTTGGAAATCTGTATCAAGCTCTTCTTTGAACAACCGCAATGAACCGTCTTCGAGTTCAAAGTCTTGATCAAACGCCATCAAGCTATACGCCACCCCGGCCGAGAGTCCCCCAAAGCGAGTTCGCCAAGTGTCGCGAATGACAAGGTCGCCCCCGTAGTGCTGAACGTCGCTGTCGAACTTTGGCGAAGCCCCGGATCGCAACAGATTGGAACCATCGGCCGGGTTGGGGAAATTGATATCGCCAACGTTTCCGCCGCTCGATGATCCGGCAAACGCGTAGAAAATGTTGCCCTCGAAACTGGTCCGCGTCCCCAGTGCTCGGCGAACGGCGTCGAGCCGTACGATCCCACCGAATTGGTCTTGATCATCATAGAATGCCGATCCGCCGCTGCTGTTGGTTCCCATTTGATACTCGGGAAGCGACGCGATCCAACTACCTTTGCTAAGGGTCAAATCGAATGGCGAATTGCTAATGGTGCTTTGACCATACGACGGAGTCACGACACAAACGGCCATGCTCAACAGAAGGTAGGAGAAAAGGATTCGCATCGTTCGGTAAACCAACCTATTTTATTCTCAACAATCGATCGTAACGGCGACCCGGCCATGGTTTGCTATCGAAACTTCGCTGGAACGAGATACAGTTTCTTCCTATAAGAACGAGCTGAACTTACGTTTTCCGAACCAGCTGATGTCTTTTGTGGCGACCCTGAGTGTTGGGGGTATCGGTCCGGTTGTATGGATGGTGAAGAAAAAACGAATCCAAGCGACCTTGTCCCCTTCGATCCAACCGCGCTGATAGCAAAAAACACGGCAAGAACAAACATTGTAAGATCGCTACTGTCGAACTCCGCCGGTCGCTGACGCGGCGTTTCAATTTGCCAGCTGCCCCCCTTTTCTTGATCGCACGCACCCCCTACTTAATTTCCTATCTGACGTTTTTCCTTGGCAACTTTACCTTCGTTGGCAACTTGCCCCGCTTTCTTGCATTTTTGCCCCCAGGCGTTCCGTGACATCGACCTCCGCACCCCACGAACATGAACGGCCACGCTTTACGTTTGGTGAGAATTGGCGATCGTTTTTAGAGCGACTCGATGACAAACGCGTGGCCGAAGCCGAGCGATCGCTTCAGCAATTGCTGGGGACGCAGTCGCTTGCTGGCAAACGGCTATTGGACATTGGCAGCGGCAGCGGGCTCTTCTCGTTGGCCGCGCACAATTTGGGAGCCGACGTGGTCTCGATTGACTATGACCGCGACAGTGTCGGGTGCACCCAAGCATTGAAGCAGCGATTCGCCGGTGACGCCGTCAATTGGCAGATCGAGCAGGGATCGGTGCTCGACCAAGCTCGAATCGAATCGCTGGGCACGTTCGACATCGTTTATTCCTGGGGCGTGCTGCATCACACCGGCCAGATGGATCGCGCGATCGAAATTGCCGCCAATGCAACCAAACCAGGCGGCCAGCTCTGTTTGGCAATTTACAACGATCAAGGTGGCGCGAGCCGACGTTGGCTCAAGATCAAACAGACCTACAACCGCTTGCCCAAACGGCTGCGTCCACTGTGGGTACTTGCAATCGCGTCTTGGTACGAGTGCAAGTTCGCACTGGCCCGGATCGCTCGCTTACAAAACCCTTCGCCGCTCAAGGATTGGAGGGCGAAACGCGAGGACCGCGGCATGTCGGCTTGGCACGACTGGGTCGATTGGGTCGGCGGACTGCCGTTTGAAGTCGCCAAACCCGAACGGATCATCGTACCGCTGCGGCAACGCGGTTTTGTGCTCAATGAACTCAAAACCGTCAGCAACGGCTGGGGATGCAACGAGTATGTGTTCGAGCGACAGCCAACGAACAAGTGAAGTCACCCGTGCTGCGTCGTGGATTTTGCCAAGGATCCCTCAGCCAATCAGTCGCATACGCAAGGGAGCTTTAGCAAGCTCCACTACCGAAGCGGGTTACTTGTCCGACTGCATCAACTGCTTGACGAATGGAATCACTTGTTTGTCGTAGGTGAAGCCTGCGGTATCACCCGCATCGACAAACTTTTTGACCAACTTTCCATTGGCGTCGTAAATCAACACTGCGGGAATCGAATCGAGATCCAATTCCGAGTAGACCTCATCGCTCTCGGTCGTGCTGATGTAGTTGGGGAAGGTCGCTCCCACGCTAGTGACAAACGCCATCACCCGTTCTTCGTAATATTTCGGTGGTCGCGATTTTCGTCCGTCGTAATCGACATCCACCGAGATGCACTGGACCTTGTCGGCGAACTGTTGATCCAATCGCACCAAACCAGGAAATTCTTCGAGACAGGGACGACAGGAGAGCGACCAAAAATCGACAACCGTGATTTTGTTGGTGTCGGCGATCTGTTTTTGAATGTCCTCCAAAGAACCGTATCGTAATTCAGGTGCCTCCGTTTCGGAGACGTCTTCGATGGGTGGTTTGTTGCTGATCTGCACATCAGGCATCTCCAAACCGCCGCCACCTCCGGGTTTGGGAGTAGTCGGGTTCGCTGGAGGGATATCGCCGGGTGGCAATTCGAGCTGGCCTGGCGGTTCCGATTGCGATGGCTCTTCGGGAGATGGCGTTTCTTCGGCTGGCGTGGCCAACTCTGGTGGCGGCACGGTGGGCGATTCCTCCGAAGCGTTCCCACATCCAAGGCAGGCAGAAAGGGCGATCAACGCAAACAAATTCAGATTGTTCCGCAGAGATTGCGAAAAGCGAACGTTTAAGTGATTCTTTGGCATCCGAAGTTCTTTCATTCTTCTATAATCAGGTTCCATGTCCCCCCATCCCGCATCCGCGAACACCCGCAGCGCTAAAGCGTTTGGACATCCAATTTCATGCGAAATCTGATGGGATGACCATCGAAACACGGTGCTGTGGGGGTGACACGATGATTGTACCGGTGTGACCGTGTCGCGGGTACGTCATTCTGACAAAGGTTTTCCAGTAAAGCACAATAGGCGATCTCAGCGTGGAGCGTTCCGAATCAACCACCCATTTGGTCATTGCTTCGAAAGAGGGAAACAATGAAGCGCTCGGACTGCTGCTCGAGCGTTATCGGGGGTACCTATTGATGTTGGCACATCGTTTTCTGTCGGAGCGACTGCGGCGACGGATCGATCCCGCCGACATTGTCCAGTTGACGTTCCTGGAGGCCAAACGCGACTTGGCTTCCTTTCGAGGCTCGAGCCCTGCGGAATTCGCTGCTTGGTTACGCGGGGTGCTGAAAAACAACGTTGCATCGGCGGTCACTCGGCATGTGACGACGCAAAAACGGTCGCTGAAACGCGAAGTCGACGCCAACCAACCGTCGCCGAACGATTCCGCCGGTGGTGCCTGGATCCAGCAATTGCCTGGCAGCACCACCAGCCCAAGCGGCGTCGCGATCCGTACCGAGGCCACTGTGGCGCTGCTAGAGGCCCTGCATCAATTGCCCGAGACTCAGGCCGAAGCGATCCGGCTCCGCTATATGGAAGGACTGCCGTTGTCGGAAATTGTCGAGCGAATGGGTAAAAGCGACACCGCAGTGGCGGGTTTACTGAAACGTGGACTGCAAAAACTGAGAACGATCTTGGACCACGACATGAGTCCTTGGCTGTGAAATACGCGGCAATGGGCGGCTTTTCCCTTGTTTTCGCCGTGATCAAGGGCGAACCGAGATTCGATCCGTGTCAAACTTTGCCGCGCCCTACTGGGGCATCCAATTGAGCCTGAGTTAGAATCAATGACGTCTTTGCCCTCCTTTTCATCCTCTGCCACGACCTGTTATGGCTGATAACGAACCTACCGCAGATCCCGTGGATGAAGCTTTTGCGGCCTACCTGCGTTCGTGCGATGCGGGCGAGGTGACCAGCCGTGAAGATTTCTTGAAACAGTTTCCCGAGGTGGCTGGACAATTAAAGCAATTGATGGAAGCGGCCGATCTGCTCGGCCAAGTGACGATGGCGTCCGGGCTATCGTCCCATCGCCAGCAGGTTCAAAACGGCGCCGATACAGTCGCCATCACCTCGGCCGTCGGCGAACAATCCGATGTCGATCCGGCAATCACGTTGCCGATGGCGAATCGCTCCAAGAACGATCCGGGTCCCACGCTGCCGTTTGATCTGGGCGATTACGAGCTTCAAGAGGTGCTGGGCAAAGGCGGCATGGGGATCGTCTATCTGGCGAACCAAAAACAACTCAACCGCATGGTCGCGGTCAAGATGATTCGCGGCGGCATGTTAGCGGACGAATCGGATGTGCGGCGGTTTTATACCGAAGCCCAAGCCGTGGCACGGCTGAACCACCCAGGGATCGTGCCGGTGTATCAGTTTGGCCAACGCGCCGGCCACCATTTTTTTTCGATGGCGTACATTCGCGGCAGCGACTTGCAGCGGAAAATCTATGCGGAAACGCTGCAGCCCAAACAGGCCGCTCGCTATGTGCGTGATGTGGCTCGCGCGATCGACCATGCGCATCACAAAGGGGTGCTGCATCGCGATTTGAAACCTGCCAACGTGTTGATCGACGAATACGACGAAGTCCATGTGACCGATTTTGGGCTGGCCAAACACATGGACGCCGACAGCAGCGTGACCGGAACGGGTGCGGCGCTGGGGACGCCCCACTACATGGCTCCCGAACAAGCTGGCGGATTAAGTGATCGAGCGAATCGGCAAAGCGACGTGTATGCGATGGGGGCGATTCTGTTTGCGTGTCTCACCGGCCGGCCGCCGATCGTGGGCGACACGGTGATGCAAACGCTGTTGGATGTCGTGCACAATCCCGCGCCGCCGGTACGCCATTTTCGTCCCGATGTCCCCGTCGACATCGAAACGATCGTGGCAAAATGTTTAGAAAAGAGTCCTCAAAAACGCTACGAGTCGGCAGCAAAACTTGCCGATGATCTCGACGCCTTTCTCGAAGATCGTCCGATCAAGGCGCGGCCTCGCTCGCTGCCGGTCAAGGTTTGGCATTGGCTCGAAGGCGTCCCGTTGGTCGCGGCCGTCATGGGACGCCGCATGGTCAGTTCGTCCACGTCGCACCGCCGCTTTCAAGCGGTGATGCTACTGCTGTTGTTACTGACTCCCTTTGTCGCTGTCGGATTGTCCGTGCTGTGGCACCAATACAAAGAATCGATGCCTAGCATCGTACGGATTGCCGGCGGGTTGGACGATGGCGTCTACAACTCTGTTTCCGCAACGATCGCCGAGCGATTGGAACAGAAACACGGCGTCTCGGCGTCGGTGGCCGCCAGCAATGGATCGCTTGAAAACCGTTCACGGCTGTTGAGCGGCGAAGTCCATCTCGCCCCGATGCAGGCCTCGGCAATTAGCGGCAGCGACCTGTGTGTTGTTGCTCCATTGTTTTTCGAAGTTGTCCACCTGTTGGTTCGTGAGGACGCAAACATCCAAACGCTGAGTGATCTGAAAGGCCACCGCATCGCCGTCGGTCCGATCGGCAGTGGATCACGCGAGGCGACTGAAATGGTGTTCGAATCGCTCGAGATTACCCCCGACGTCGCTCCCCGCGAGGTGATGGCGTGGAAAGAACTCGAATCCGATGCGGCTCCCGATGTCGCGGTGATCTGCGTCGGGATGGGCAGCCCGCTGATTTCTAAGCTGATCCGCAACCATCACTGGGAACTGATGCCGATCCCCAATCCAATCAAAATTGCGCTTCAGCATCCGACGCTGCGTCCGATGACCATTGATGTGGGCGATTACCCCGGGATCGAACTGCCCGAAGCGGGTGTGGCTACCGTAGGCACGACTGCGTTCTTGGCGGCACGCACCGACACCTCATCGGAACTGGTGACCGCCACGCTGCAAACGTTGTACGAACCGCCGCAGTTGTGTGCCGGATTGATTCCGCGAAAACACGCCGCCGAATGGCAAGGCTTGGCGCTGCACCGCGCCGCCCGCCGATTTTTCGAGGTTCAAGAAACGACGCCTTAGGAATCGAGCGGAGAACAAACAGCAGGGCCGTTTGTTACCGGATGCCGAAGCTGTCGGCAGTTCGTTGGTTTCAGCGTGTTTGACTAATGATTCGCATTGGCCGAAATGGTGTCCTCTGCTTGCAGGTGCCCCCAGCGATCGCCGCACATTTTGCGTTGGCCCGCACTTTTTTGCGACGGAGGCACGCGTGACGCCAACGCTTCCATGTAGTCCAAACGTTCTTCTTCGCTGTTGAATTCCAGCGGCCGAATCGCTTGCAATTCAGGCAGAGACCGGATGCCGTGGCGCTCCATAAACACGACCAAGCCATCGATCATCGAACGCACGATATCGGGTCCTTCGCGATAGACCGCCGACGAAACCATGGCGACATCGGCACCGGCCAACAGAACCTTGATCACATCGGTCGCGTTGCTGACACCACCACACGCCGCGATCGGCATCGCCGGACAAAAGGCATGCACTCGCATCACCGATTCAAGCAGATGCGATATTTTTCCACTGGGCGTCAAACACCAATCGGTGCTCATCTGCAACGTATCGAGCGAGATATCCACCTCGGGCGAACGACCGAACAAAACCAAGCCTTGGATCCCCGACAACAAGCGAACCGCTAAATGGCTGAGACTGGTGTATTCGCGACTCAATTTCAAGAACAACGGAATCGAGATCGATTGATGAATGATCTTCACCGCGTTGACTAGCGAATCCTCGATCTCGCGTGCATCCGAAAACTCTGCTGGTGGCGGATGCCGCAAATTCAACTCGATGGCACTCGCTCCGGCCTCTTGTAACGCCCCGGCATAATCGAGCCAATGACTCGCGTTGTCCCCATTTAGACTGGCAATCACCGGCAGCGTGGTCTGGCGGCGTGCTCGCCGCACGATCGACAAATAGGTTTCGGCATCGTTGCAGTAGGAATCGACCTTGAATCGTTGCGCTCGCACGAGCGTTTGAGTATCACGTGAACTCAACGCTTGGCCGTTTTTCTGGTTCCACAGTAATACTTGCTCTGCGAACAACGATGGCAACACCACCGCTCCGGCCCCCGACGCATCAATGGCAACACGCATCTGCTCTTGCGCCGTCAACGGGCACGCGCCGATGACCACCGGCGAACGCAAACTCAATCCGCCATAATGGGTTGTCAAGTCGATACTCATTCAGGTTGTCCCCATTTTCAAATGGATTTCATATTCACATGTGAAGATCCACAAACCGTATGGCGACATCCGATGCACACTAACACGAACCGCAGATCGGGTCTATTGTATCTCGTCGTAACACTCACCGCCAACGTTGTCCGCCACTCGCGATAAACCATGGACGATATTTCTGCAATCACCACCGTTTTACTGTTCGTGCTGACCGCCGGCTTGATTGCGGGCGCCGTGTGCAAACGTATCGGTGTTTCGATGCTGGTCGGCTATTTGGTCGTCGGTGGAGTGATCGGCGAAGACGCGTTGGGGTTCGTAAAACAGCAAACCCATGAACTCGAAGCGTTGGCGGAACTCGGTGCTTTGCTACTATTGTTCGCGGTTGGGATCGAGTTTTCGCTCGAAGAACTGGTACGTCTAAGCCGCTACTTTTTGCTCGGCGGTGTCGTCCAAATGACCCTCGTCGCGATCCCGTTGGCGTTGATCTGCATGGCGATGGGGATGAACGTGAATGGGGCGTTGTTGGCCGCGTCCGCGGTCGCGCTGAGTTCGACCGTGTTGGTGTTCAAGGCGTTAGCCGAATGGGGCCAAGCGGCATCACCATCGGGCCGCCGTGCGATTGGAATTCTACTTTTCCAAGACGTTGCATTAGTGCCGCTAATGTTGCTGATCCCGCTGTTGACTCATCACGGCGAGCCACCTTCGCTGAATGCGTACGCGTTGCTCGGCGGAAAATCGCTGATTTTCGTGATCAGCGTCGGCATGGTCTATCACATCGTTCGCCGCTGGATTGTGCCGGAATTGGCCCAACTTCGCAGTGTGGAACTGGTTGTCCTGTTTGCCGTTTGTGTGCTGGGCGGTGTTTGCTGGGTTGCCCACTATTTGGGGTTACCCTCGGCGGTCGGTGCGTTAGCAGCGGGAATTGTGCTGAGCGGGAATCGGCTTAGCAAGCAAATTGACACCATCGTGTTACCGTTTCGCGAAACGTTTGCGGCGATCTTCTTTGTCACGCTCGGCACGCTTTTGAATCCGCGTCAATTCTTCGACGAACCGTTCCTGATCACCTGTGGCGTGCTGTCGATCCTGCTGATCAAAGGCGCGGCCGCGGCGATGGCGCTGCGTTTGGTGGGGCTGCGAACCAAGGCTGCGATCGGCATGGGAATGGGATTAGCCCAAATGGGCGAGTTTTCGTTCTTACTGCTTTCCGAAGGACTGAAACAGGAGCTGCTTAGTCCGATCGCGTACAACCGCTTGTTGTTGATCGCGTTGGGCACGTTGATCGTCACACCGCAATTGATCCAGTTCGGACTGCGCTGGTCGGGCGAAGATCAGTACGAACACGATGATCACGACCACCACGGTTTGATTAACGACACCAGCCGACATGCGGTGGTGATCGGCATCGGGCTGATTGGACGCCAGATTAGTTCGCAATTGGAGATGAAGGGGATCGATGTTCGCTTGATTGATTTCAGCCCCATCAATTTACATCTTTTTGCTCAACAAGGTTTCCATACCGTTGCTGGCGACGCTCGCGACCCGCAAGTCCTGAAACGGGCTGACGCAGACCACTGCAACTTGGCAGTCGTTAGCGTTCCCGATGACGCGGCCGCCAAAGAGATTGTCGCGGTGCTGAGGGCACTGAACACCGACTCGACGATCCTGGTCCGATGTCGCTATCAGGGCAACGTGGCCGCGATGCGGCGAGCCGGGGCAAATGGCATCGTCAGCGAAGAGGGCGAAGCGTCCGCAGCGCTACTGCGGTGGTGCGAACGTTTCGTGCAGTCCAAGGCCTGATCGATTGACGATGATCGCCATGCCCGTCCCTTCGACACGGTGACGCATACGCCGCGGGCCACGGGTGGCCGTAGCCGGTAGCGAAACTCGCCCGAGACACGAAGCCAACAACGGACGCAGAGGATCTTTAGCAAGATCCTTTATGGGGAGAGGATCTTTAGCAAGACCCACTACGAGAGAGTCCATTCGAAAGCTTCGAGGCCGGACGCGCTCTCACGCATCGCGGCCCTGACAATCAACAGCCCTCTAGTCAATCAACAGCCCTCTAGTCAATCAACTGGCCTGCTCGTCAATCAAGGCTTTTGACGACGACGTAGTAGGCGCCGAGTTCGCCTTCGCTGATCTCGAAGACCGGGGCCAACCGATACGATCCCTTTTTCAGTTCGGTAACGAAGCTGACTTCCTTGGCACCCGCATCGACTGGCTTGCGATCGAGATCCTTGTCGTCGATACGCAGGACCGCGTGGGTAGCATCGATGGCGCTGCCCGGCGTGGTGCGAAATGCCTCTGCGGCGCCCGGAACATTTTCTCCTGCGGGTAGCGACGCGTTGATCGATGCTCCCGACTCACCAGGCCAACGCCGCAACGAGATCTGGTACTTGCCGTCACGAACCACCTTCACCGCCCAGTGTCCCTCGTGCTTGAGCTTGTCGGATTTCGGGTGTTTGCGGTCCGCCGCGCGGATCGAACCTTGATGCCACGGTGGATAGACTTTTTGAATCCAATCGTGAGCGGTCATACTGACCACGGGGTGATTGGGGTGCCCGAGGTAGATCTCGGTGGTTTGAGAGAACGTGGGTTTCAATTCATCCCACCACTTGTCGTAGAACTCTCGCATCGTCGCGACGACTTCGGGATGGTCTTTGGCGATGTTGTTTTTCTGGCCTGGATCGACGGTGATGTCATAGAGTTCCTTGCCGTTGATCAATCGATACTTCTGCGACATCACTGACGAACCTCGCCATTTGATCGGGTCGCGAACTCGCTGCGAATCACTGATCACAAAACGCTCAGGCCAATCGACGTCTTTGGCTGGATCGAGAAGCGAGGCAATGGAAACGCCATCAAACTTGACATTTTCCGGCTTTTTGACGCCCGTCATTTCCAACAGCGTGGGAACGATGTCCACGGCGTGCGTCAACTCATCGACGTCATGTTGTTTGTCGATCCCGCCGGCTGGCCAATGCAGGAAAAACGGCACGCGGTGCCCGCCGTCGTAGGGACTGCCCTTACCGGCTCTCATCCCCGCGTTATAGATCTTCGCCCCGCTGGCCGTGCCATTGTCGGTGGTGAAGACAAAGATCGTGTCGTCAGCGATCCCAAGCTCTTCGATCAACTTGCGGGTCTTGCCAACATTGTCATCGATATTGGTGATCATGCCATAGAATGCGGCAATGTTGTCGGACTGGTCTTGATACATGTCCATGTATTTTTGGGGACAATGCAGTGGTCCGTGAGGCGCGTTCGTAGCGATGTAGGCAAAGAAGGGCTTCTTCTCTTTGGCACACTTGCTGATGAACGCATTCGCCTGATCAAAGAAGACGTCGGTGCAAAAGCCTTCGGCCGGAACGATCTTGCCGTTGTGAAAATAGGCTCCGTCAAAGTAGGCGTTGTCCCACACGTCCGGCGTCTGCCCGATGCCACCGCCGCCATGGCGATAGACTTCGGTGAATCCGCGATCTTCGGGACGATAAGGATAGTTGTCGCCGAGGTGCCATTTTCCGAACATGCCGGTTTGATAGCCGGCGTCGCTGAACATCTGGCCCACCGTGACTTCGTTTTCTCGCAGCATCGATCGTCCCATGATCGTGTGCCAAACCCCAGTGCGGTTGGTCCAGTGCCCTGTCAACAGCGCTGAACGCGTGGGGGAGCAGGTCGGAGCGACGTGGTAATCGCTCAGCCCCGAACTTTCCGACGCAAGCTGATCGATGTTCGGCGTCTTGATGATCGGGTTACCGGTGCACGCCAGATCGCCATAGCCTTGGTCGTCGGACATCACGAACACGACGTTGGTAGCCGAGGCGGCAAGCGTTCCCGAGAAAAAGAGCCCAAAGCTGAGCAAGGCAATTCGAAGATTAGAAGTCATGAGTGGTGGCGACTACGAATAGGAGTTGGAAGACAAGAGAGGCGCTGTCAGGTTGACGTGGATTGTAGCGTCAAACCCAGACCGCTGCTTAATAGAACCGCAATCGACGAAGTTAGTCGATCGCGATTTCCAAGGCAAGTTTTTTCGGCACTCAGTCCCAGTTCACCTGTTTTTCGGTGTGGGTTTAACCCGAATGTCATCGCCGACCATTTTTTGCAGTGCCTCGGCGACTCGCACGGCGATCGCCTTGCTGCCCGCCGGGTTACTATGAATCCCGTCATCGCTCAACTGGAACCCGGGCATCCACATCCCCGGCGGTGCCACGGGACTCATCACCACGATTTGCCGTAGCCAAGTATCCGCCACGAGCTGGACATCCTGTTCATAGGCGATCTCACGCTCAAGACTTGCAAACGGATCGAAGATAAATCCTCGCGGGATTTCCATCAAAATCACCTCCGCGTCGTGATCGCGACAGGTTTGGATCATTTTCAGCAGATTCGCCTTTGTTGCCGCTCGCGAGTGTCCCTTCAAAAAATCGTGGCCGCCGAGTTCAATCACGACCACCTGAGGATGATCGGCAAGCACGCGGTCCATTTGCCCGAGTCCTTGTGACGTCGCGATCCCCGAAAAGCCTCGATTCACAACCGGCACGCGAATCATCGCTTCCAAAGCACCCGGGTATCCTCGATCGGGAATCATCCCTTGCGTCAAACTGTCGCCCAGACAGACCACGGGCCGAGCAGGGTCCAGTACCAGTGTGCGACTGGAATTGGCGATTGCGTGGAACTCATAAAACATCCATCCCCAACACCCCCACAATGCTGCGACACAAAACCCAGCAAACCGTCGGTCGTACAGACGATGATGTCGATAGCGAATCCGGATGGCAATCACAATCAGCATCACGCACCCGAGCACGATCATCGCAGGCGTACGTGGTACCAGCTTGACCGCCAAGATGACGAAGCAGGTCAACAGCGGAAGCCAACCTGGCCGATTTCTAAAGAGCAAGACGGAAGCCCAAACCAACCAGAACGCCACCATCCAAGGCAGCACACTCGGGAAACTCAACAGCGAGACCACCACCACGAAGGCGATAACTAGCGTCTTGAAAACCCCGAAGAGCGAAGTCTTTGGTTTGCCGAGAGAGGGCTGTTCCGACGGGGCATCGGATTCAACGGGCAGGTTCATGGATTTTGAATCACTGGCTAGGGCAAGTTGTAATTGGGCCATCATAGCCCACCCTCACCGATCGCGATCGATTTTCGGACTAACCTGTTGGATGGCCGTGATGGTACAATCAATCCACTTGAATTACACCGACGTTTTGTCAAACCGTTTTGTCGGCCAAGGGTTCCAACCAATGAGCACGGGTTTGCATTTAACCGTGGAAGAATACGGCCGCATGGTCGAGCGTGGAGCGTTTGATCACCTGAATCGCAAGATTGAGTTAATTCGCGGGGAGATACGCGAGACGAATCCGGCCGGACCTGCTCACGATGACTACATCATTTACTTGACCGACTGGTCTGCTCACAGTGCGCCAAGAGACCAGATCCGCGTAACGGTCCAAACCGGCTTGACGATCTCGAAGCTAGACAGCCGTCCTGAACCGGACCTGCTTTGGATTCGTGCCGGTCGCTATCGCGATCAACATCCAGCGGCGGCGGATGTGAAGCTAGCAATTGAAGTTTCCGACAGCACACTGAAGTCTGACTTGATCGAGAAGGCTGCACTTTATGCCGAAGCGAAGATCGTCGAGTACTGGATTGTGGACGTGCAAGGCCGCTGCGTGCATGTTTTCCGAGAACCTAAAAACGGTGAGTACACAGACCGCACCGTGGCCAAACCCGGCGAGCAACTTCTGCCACTCCAACCGTGTGCCACTGCACTGGACATCCAAGATTTGTTCGGCTGAGCAGTACACATGCAGTCATTCGTCCGATAAGAATGAAAAGGAGCAATCGTTTGGACTTCGTACATTACGATCACTCAGGAAGCTGCCTCGAGGGAATTTTCTACGCATTGACGTTCGGCGACTTTTTTGATGAACCGGAGCGGGATGACACTTGGATTAGCGTCCAAGGTGACGAGGATATTTTTGTTGAGATGGAGGAAACAGTACATCGAGACGTTAGGTGCAAAAAGGGGCATCATTATGGTGGATTGCTGAATGGGAAGTTCAACATGCGTAGCAGTACCAACGGTAAAGCCTTTAGCTGCCCGGAGGGCTATCATGTCATCTCGAGTGAGTCGAATCAGATTTTGAAGCAGGCCGGCTTTAGCAACTATCTAGTTGCTCCACTTGACCCGCAACCCTATAGCAGGCATCAACACCGACTTTGGGGGTTGTGCTTCAGTGATTTGCCCATGGATCGAGCGGTCGTATACAACGGAACGATTCCTAAATGCCCTTCTTGCGGTTCCGCAATGGTGTGCGAGTACTGTGCGATGCCTTATGGGATCTGCCGAACATGCCAAAAAGGAAAGCTGAAATACTTTGGAACTGAAAAAGCGTTTCTTGCTAGTGCGAAAGACCTAGACACCTTTGAGTTGCCAATCGTGCTGCCCGCGTATCGCCCGGTCGTTGATGGTTCAAAATGGAACGGTGAAGACTTTGTGAATCTCCATACTCGTAGTATTGTCACTCGCCGTGTGCTGCAGGTATTTCAGGAAGCAGGAATTTGCCCCGCCTATGGTGAACCGATCAAGGTTTGGGTGGACAAATGCAATGAATCGAAACTGAAGATGCTTGAGAAAGCCAAGTCCACCGATTCATTGAATAGCAAGTAGTCAGAGTGTCCCCCTAGAATCACGACCTATTAATCCCTCACGCCGACGATTACGCCGAAGCCGTTGCAGACATTAGCCGGCGGTCGAGCGAAGCGAATACCGCTGGAAGCCGATACAAACGCAAACACCGACCATGATGGTGATGGCAAATTACAATACGACCCTCATAACCCACTCTTGCTGATCACGATCGATTTTCGGACTCACCTGCTGGCTGGCCGTGATGGTACAGTCACCGTCCCAAACGACATGACGTGATCGATCAGTCGTTTCTCAGTGAATCCCTAAACTCTTGATCCGTGACGCGAGCGTCGTGGGTTTCATCCCAAGCCGCTCGGCGGCTCCACCGACTCCTGATACTTTTCCGTTAGATTGCGCTAGCGCGCGGCGAATATTGGCGGCTTCCCACTGACGTAGTTCCGCGGCCGTCATGACACGCTCGTCGTCAAGTGACGCGACGATCCCCGCCTGCTCGGTGGTTGATTTGCGGTTCACCGCTTGCACCGGATCGAGCTGGAATCGCAAACGTCCAGCCTGGGATGTGATCATGGCTCGCTCGAGAACATGCTGGAATTCACGAATATTGCCAGGCCAATCATAACGCTGCAGATCATGGACATTCGCCTTGGTCAAGCGAGGAACGGGGCGGCCGAGCTTTCGTGCAAGCTGTGCGAGCAGATGCTCGGCCAACAAGGGAATGTCCTCTTTGCGTTGACTCAGCGGCGGCAACTCGATCGGAAACACGCTCAGTCGATAGTACAGATCACTGCGGAACCGGCCTTCATCGCTTTCGTTTTTCAAATCTCGATTCGTCGCGGCGATGATGCGAACATTCACGCGGCGTGTTTGCTCTTCACCAATTCGCTCTAGTTCACCTTCCTGCAACACTCGCAATAACTTGCTTTGCAGATCAAGCGGTATCTCGCCAATCTCATCGAGGAACAGCGTACCTGCATCGGCCAATTCGAAACGGCCGACTCGATCACGCACGGCGCCCGTGAAACTTCCTTTGGTGTGACCAAAGAACTCACTGTCGTACAACTCGCGAGGGATCGCGGCGCAGTTGACCTTGATAAGCGGCCGTTCGCTGCGTGAGGAACGCCGATGAATCTCGCGGGCTACCAGTTCTTTGCCGGTCCCACTTTCACCGGTGATCAGAACGGTTGAATCGGTCGGAGCAACCAACTCGATTTGCTCGGCAACCTTTTGCAGCGCCGCACTTTTGCCCACCATGTCTCCGAACGCGTTTCTCGTCCGTACCTCCTCTTGCAAATAGTCGTTCTCCATTTCCAATCGGCGACGAAGCGACTCGATCTCCTCCCATGCCGACGCATTGGCAATCGAAGCGGCCGCGTGATTGGCGATCGTACGCAGCCAATCCAGGTCTTCGTCATTGATGGTGGTTCGGCTGAATACCGCCAGCACGCCGAGGACTTCCCCGCGGTAGACCAGCGGTTGGCCGCCGAAACCTCGAATCCCCTCTGCTCTAGCCCATTCCGGATGAACCAACCAATCGGGTTGGCCTAAAAGATTGCCGACCTCTAGTGGTTCGCCGGTCGCTGCGATCCGGCCTACTTTGCGAACGCCGATCGGAAAACGCCGAAACGCACCGTCGGTTCGCGAGAACTTTCGCTGAGGATCCACTACCGAGGCACCGGCGCTGGCTACCAAGTGCAGACAGCGGGTTTGATCGGGACACTCCTGACGCAACGGACAGGTCTCACAACCGGCGCCAGGGCGAATCAGCCAAATCCTCGCCAATGCCACCGCTGGCGATGCCGCAATGCGATCAACAATCAAGTTTAGCGCATCGTCCACCTGCAGCCGCTGAGCCAACTCTAACAGCAGCGTTTTGGGCTGATCGATCAGAGGCGTCTTTTCTTCGAGCATTCGCAAAAAATACACGACATTTCGTGAATCGCAAGCGATTTTTCGTGAATCCACGATATCTCGCAAACCTCTGCAGCTCCGACAAATCCACGCAACCCGTTTACTGCAAACGACTTCCAACTTTCAAAAGCAGTTTGGTCCGGAACGTGCCTAAGGAAGCGGTGACGAGCAGTGGCTTTCACTGTTTGCAGTTTTAAAAACCCTGATATGAGGAACGAAGCAATGACACGAATCAGCCCCATCGACCCTGCAAAGGCAACCGGCCCCGCCAAAGCACTGCTCAACGGCGTGCAGTCCAAACTGGGCATGATCCCGAACATGATGTCGACGATGGCCAACTCGACGGCTGTCTTGGACGCGTATTTGAAATTCAGTAGTGCGCTGGCCGCCGGAGCACTCTCGGCCAAGGATCGCGAGCAAATCGCGCTGGCGGTCGGGCAAGCCAATCAATGCGACTATTGCTTGAGCGCCCATACGGCGATCGGCAAGATGGTCGGGCTGACGACCGACCAGATCCATGACGCCCGATTGGCGAAGTCCGCCGACGCGAAATCCGATGCGATCTTAAAGCTCGCTGCTCTGCTGGTGGAAAAACGAGGCTTGGTCTCCGACGACGAAGTCGCCGCAGCGAAGGGCGCTGGATTGACCGATGGCGAGATCGCCGAAGTCGTGGCCAACACGGCGCTGAACCTGTTAACCAACTACTTCAATCACGTCGCGGAAACCGACATCGATTTCCCGGTGGCCGAGCCGATCGACGCCGCTGCATCCTGCGGCTGCCACGGCGATACGTGCAGCGCCGCGTGATCAACCGTTCGATTGGACCACAAACATCAAAGTATCTCGTTGGAGGAAGATCACATGTCAAAACCAACTGACATTCGCCCCCCTTTCACTCGTGAAACGGCGGTGCAAAAAGTCCGAGCTGCCGAGGATGCTTGGAACTCGCGTCATCCAGAACGCGTTTCGTTGGCCTACTCTCCCACCAGTCAATGGCGGAACCGCGAGACGTTTGTCGAAGGACGTCCTCAGATCGTCGAATTCTTGAGAGGAAAGTGGGACCGAGAACAGCAATACCGTTTGGCCAAACAATTGTGGTCATTCACGGACAACCGAATCGCGGTTCGGTTTCAGTATGAGTACCACGATGAATCTGGAAACTGGTTTCGTGCTTACGGCAATGAAAACTGGGAATTTGATCACGATGGCTTGATGCGACGCCGAGAAGCCAGCATCAATGACTACGCGATCAAAGAATCGGACCGAAAGTTCCACTGGCCACTTGGTCCCCGCCCGGCGGACCATCCCGGCTTGGAAGAGTTTGTCAAATAGTTAGATAGACAGGCTCTGATTTCTAAAGTCGGCCGCTACCACCGGCGGCCGACTCGCGGGCAACACGGCACGGCTTCGATCCAAAAAATCGTCTTTATTCCGCAGGCGTGTAGATCGCGTGGGTTTGCGTGCTGCCATTGTGCAAGTGGATACCAACGTCGTCCAATAGCGTGCCCGACTGGGCACTGACCGATACGATCGCTAGCGAGTAGCGAGACAGATCGGCAGCGTATTGACGTTCGGTTTGCAACAGCTCTTCTTGAGCATCGAGCAGGAATTCGATTTGAATCTTGTCCGAATCAAACAACACTTCCGAGGACCGCAAACGATCTTGCGCCGCTTCGTATTGCAATCGCGAGTAGTTCAGCGAAGCGTAGGCGGCATCGACCTCGGCGATTGCATCCTTGATGTCAAATTCGAGGGTCCGCTGCTGTTCGGCCAACAAATTGCGTTCTTTGGCTAACAACAGCGTCGCATTGCGTACCGCCGCACGGGCTTGTCGGCGTCCGGCAGTCACGCCCATCTCGAGCCCGAATTCCCACTCCTGATGATCGCCGGTGAAAAAGTCGTCATAAGCACTGCCAAATCGCTGCTGACCGTTCCCCGTCAACTCGTCACCGAAACCACGAAGCCGATAGCGACCGATCATGTCCAGTTGAGGCAGCAAAAAGTTCTTCGATGCCACCAACTGCAACTGCTGTTGCTGGACTTTCAAACTTTGCCGCTTCAGTTCAGTCCGATTCGCCAACGCCTGGTTGAACACACTTTCAAAGTCGAAATGGAACTCGGCTTCGGGGCCGTCTTCGATCGGATGCAGGATTTGACCATCGCTAATCGGCAATCCGACCATTCGCCGCAACTGCCGCTCGGTCGCAAACAACCCGGTTTCCGAATCGCCGCCGCCGAGGGCCAATTCGGCTTCGCGACAATAGCGGTAGTACTTCGCTCGTGCCTGAGCCTCTTTGTTTGCCTCGCCCCCATCGACTTGGGCATGGCTGCGAGCCAACACGCTCTGCCAAGTTCGATAGGCAAGGTCACGCGCCGCGATGATACTTTCGTAGCTGCGGTACTGCCGTTTCAAATCCCAATACACCGCGTACAGGTCGCGTACGAACGTACGTACCGCGATTTCAAAATCGGCTTCGGTGATGCGAGTATTTAAACGGGCAACCATGATGCCCTTTGAGAAATTGAAACCGGGTTGGGCATTTGGTCCCGCAATCGAATTGAACTGCTTGCCCGCGCCTCGCAACAGCGGCTGACGCACACCGGCTTCGAGCTGGGTTTCCCAGTAACTGGGGAAGCGATTGGCGCTACGATTATTGGCATCGTATTGCTTGCGGGTCGTCAGATCCCAGGTGGCACCCGTGAGCGTCCGTTTTTGGATCCCGGCGTTAAACGTTGCATAATCTTGCGTCAACTCTTGGACGTCGCCGCCGAGCGTCGAATTGTTGAATACACGGTCGTTGTTCTGAGACGTGGCGCTGGCGGACAATGTGCTGTCGAAGGCCGCCAACGCGGCTTGCGGTCCAAAAAAAGGATCGCTCGCGGTGATACTGCGGTCGTAGATGGTGGTGGCAGATTCGGGCGATTCCAAAATCCGCAGCCCCAACGGACGAAGCACCGGACTTTGCGATAATGCCAAGTGCAGCATTTCGTTTTCGCTGATCGGACGTGTCGGCATTCCATCGATGGTGTGGGACGCCGTTGGCAGCGAAGTCGCTTCCACCGACGGCAATTGCAGTTCCTGCGACGGTCCGGTTTGCTCGAGTTCCATCGAATCCGCGAGCGGAGTCGAGGCAAGATTCGTCGATGAAGCCGATTTCTTTTTGGGAAGCGGTGCCGGAGTTTTTGTCGCTGTGTTTGGCGTATCATTTGACGCGGCAGTGGCCCCTGCCATCGGCGTCTGCGGCGACACAGGCCAATACGATTGCGGGATGCCCAGCGTGACACCCGAGGGCGATGGCTGCGGACGACTTTCGATTTCAGCGGCGGGCGTTTCCGCAACACGACGGGGCTTGGTCGTTTTTGGCCCGGCGGGACGAATCGGATGGCTCGTCAATTGAAACACCGACGTCTCGGTCGCGTGCTTGGTTTGTGCATCACGCGTGGCCATCCGCCCTGATTCGGAAGATTCCCAAGATGTCGAATGAGTGGAGTCGACGCTGACACACCCCCCGCTAATCACCAGCAGACTGAGGGCAAATCGCAACCGACGTCGTTTCGTTTCTTGCAAATTTGCCAAGCGAAGCTCTTCCTTTCGCCGCGATTCCCTCGCGAGGGCCGGGCTAACTCGGGTCACACCGTCAATGACATGCGAAGTGAATCCCAGCGATACCGTCAGCCAAATCCGTTTGGCCGTATGATGAAGTGAATCGGTTGCTGTCATTGCCACACTCAAACCGGCAAGGCGGGATTGCTAAACACGGCACAACCGTCACCATGATGGACAGAACGATTGTGCCGATTGTGAGGAATTCTTGGTGGTCAACATGACAATGGAAACAGCGAACCCAGCGTCCCTAACCCAACGACCAACCACGTCGTTTGGCATGAAAACGATGGTGATGTCGTCGGTGCGTCATTCGTGGCGGATTTCGACTTCGGTCGCTCTCGGGGTCGCCACGGCGACGGCTGTGATCGTGGGAGCGTTGTTGGTGGGCGATTCGATGCGGGGCAGTCTGCGTGAATTGACGATCGAACGACTTGGACGCACCGATTCGATGGTCGCACCAGGCCACTTCTTCGATAGCCAACAAGTCGTGACGGATTCGGCCGACGCTGTCTCGCTGATTTTCTTTCCCGCAGGGATCGTCGAAGCCGAAAACGACGCAGGCGACGTCACCCACCGCGCCGGATCGGTGCAGTTGATCGGATGCGACGATAATTTTTGGGACCTGGGCGTGCAGAGTGTTCGTCCAGACGTGTTACCCAGCGATGATGGCGTGGTGCTGAACCAGGCGACTGCGACCGAGTTGGGGGTGAACGTGGGGGATTTGGTCACGGTGCGACTGCCGATCGAAGCCGCCGTGCCCGCCGACAGCCCACTGGGGCGACGCGACATCCAAAGCGAAGGATTGCCGCGAATGGAGGTGCTGAGCATCATTCCGGATCGCGGTTTGGGACGATTTTCGGTCACCGCCAGCCAAGCGGCTCCGCTGAACGTCTACCTTCGCCGCGAAACCGTTGCCGAAACGCTGCAGCGTGAGGGCCAGGCGAACCTGTTGCTGTTTGATTCAGCCATCGATCGCTCGGCGCTGAACATCACCCTCGAATCACTTGGACTAAATCTAAAACAGGTCAAACAGACGTTTGTCGACGCAGGCGAATCGGATAGCAGCGATAACGGCACGACGATTTTCGAGTACGCGTCGTTGACCAGCGATCAGCTGCTACTTCCCGAATCCGTCGTCGAACACACGACCAAGGCCCTCGGGCGTGACCGCGTGACACCGGTTTGCACCTATCTAGCCAATGCCATCGAACGAGTCGATGCGGACGGCAAGGTGATTGCCTCGGTGCCCTACAGCACAATCACGGCGATTGATTCCACGACGGGCTTGCCGCTGGACTACACGCTGCCCGACAACGCCAAGCAAGCCGACTCAGGTGCAACCGGCGAAACCAACATTGTGCCACTGGTCATTAACGACTGGACCGCCAAGCAGCTCGACGCGGAAATCGGCACGCCGCTGCGGATTGCCTACTACGAACCCGAAGTCGAAAACGGCAACGAGATTGAGCGACATTTCTCTGCGGTGGTGACCGGCATTGTTCCGATCACCCGGCCGGCGAAACCGTACCGTCGATCCCGCGAAGCGGTGTTTGACAAACCGCCGACGGTTTACAACGATCCCGATTTGACCCCCACCGTCCCGGGCGTCACCGACCAGGATTCGATCAGCAATTGGGATTTGCCCTTCAAACTGACTCGCGACATCTCGTCTGACGATGACGAGTACTGGAACGATTACCGGTTGACGCCGAAAGCCTTCTTGCCGCTGGCCGAAGGGCAACGCTTGTTTGGCAGCCGCTTTGGAAACACGACGGGACTTCGCATCCAAATCGCCGATGATGAAAGCGATGCCGAGCTGCGATCCAAGATACTCAGCTCGCTGGAACCTTCGTTTGACGACCTGGGTTGGTCGATTCACCGCATCCGCGAGCAACAACTTGCCGCATCGCGAGGCACAACGCCGTTTGACGCCCTTTTCTTGTCGCTCAGTTTTTTCGTCATTTTGGCGGCAGTCATGTTGATCGCGATGTTGTTCCGACTGGGGCTGACCCAGCGACTAAAACAGCTTGGCACGCTGCTGGCCATCGGTTGGACCCCGCGTCGGCTTGGACGTTTGGTGCTGAGCGAAGGAGCGGTCGTGGCAACGATCGGTGTTGTCCTGGGGATCATCGCCGGCATCGGCTATGCGATGTTTGTGTTGTGGGCGCTTCGATCATGGTGGGTCGGCGCAGTCACGGTTCCCTTTTTGACGTTCCACTGGACACTGCGAAGCTTGTTGATCGGTTCGACCGTCAGCTGGGTTGTTGCGATGGCCACGTTGGCATTGACCGTTCGCTCGATCGTGAGAGTCGACGCACGCAGTTTGTTAACAGGAAGGGACCAAGATCAATCGGCCACGACCTTACAAAAAGGAAAATCACGCGGCGTGTCTCGGTTACGGATTGCGGCGGTTTCGCTCGGCGTGCTAGCGGTTGCCGTCGCGGCGGCGGGAGCCCAGGCGGGCGGTCAAGCCGCGGCGGGTGGCTTTGTGGGCGGCGGCATGCTGTTGCTCGTCGCCGCATTGACGCTGGTCTACAGTCGACTGAAACAGCCACACCTACGATCCAACGACGCGGTCGTCACGCTTTCCTCGTATCGATCGCTCGCGACGCGGAACGCCGCACGGCATCCGCTGCGAAGCACGCTGACGATCGGGTTGATGGCCACCGCCGCGTTTTTGATTATCGCGATCACCGCATTTCGGCTGCGTCCGACCGAAGCAGGCAGTGGCGGATTCGATCTTGTCGTACAAACCGCCCAACCGCTTTACCGCGATTTTGCCAATCCTCAAATCCGCGAAGACTTGATGGGCAAGGACGCCGCAGCGATGGCCAATGCAATCGTGGCTCCGATGCGAATGCGTGCCGGGCAGGACGCGAGTTGCAACAACTTGTACCAAGCAACCAGCCCCACCGTGCTGGGCGTTCCCGCCACGTTTACCAACCTGTTCGTGGAGAATCCGGATCGTTTACCCGGCTTTGAATGGGCGAAACATGCGGCGATTGCCGAAGGCCAATCGCCTTGGGATTTGATTTCGCCCGAGGCCACCGGCACCGCAGAAGATCCGATTCCGGTGATCATTGACTTGAACACGGCGATGTGGAGTCTGCAGATGCAGAAGGGGATCGGCGAAACCAAGGCGTTTGAGTTCGAACCAGGCAAACCGCTGTATGTGAAAGTGGTGGGGCTGTTATCGAACACGCTGCTGCAAGGCAAGTTGCTGATCGGTGAATCAAATTTTGAAACGCAGTTCTCCAATCTCAGTGGTTATCGCTACTTCTTGATCGATGCCGAATCGGACAAGATGGCCCAGGCTGCCTCGGCGCTGGAAAATCGTCTTGGCGATGTTGGGATGGACGTTTCGCAAAGCGATTCGATTCTGGCGAGCATGATGGCGGTGCAAAACACCTACCTGCGTACGTTCCAAAGTCTGGGGGCACTGGGGCTATTATTGGGAACGGTTGGATTGGCGATCGCTCAATTGCGAAGCGTGCTGGAGCGGCGTAGCGAATTGGCGGTGCTGCGAGCGATCGGGTTTACTCGCGGGCGATTATCCGCGATCGTGCTGCGTGAAACCAGCATTTTATTGTTGGTGGGCATCGGTTGTGGGGCGATTTGTGCGATGGTCGCAGTTTTACCCTACGGCATTCTAAGCGGGATAAATCCACCTTGGATCGAGCCACTGTTGATTGTGATTGGTATCGTCGTCTTCGGGTTGCTGGCAGGATTGTTAGCGGTGCGTCAAGTCGCAAAAATGCCGCTGCTTGACTCGCTACGCGGAGACTAGGAACGAATGCAGATTGTCACCCACCCCCTGACCAAAGCCTCCCATCAGATCGCGATGGACGAAGCATTGTTGCTGATCGCGGAAGAGCAAACGTCTCGTGCGGGGGGAACGTGTGAATTCGTTCGTGTCTGGGAATTCGAGCACCCGACGGTCATCGTCGGTCGATCGTCGCGGGTGGCCGAAGAAGTCGACGTCGAATTCTGTCGCAGCCAAGGGATCCCCATCTTTCGCCGCTGTAGCGGAGGCGCCTCGGTCGTCGGCGGTCCGGGATGCTTGATGTACAGCGTGGTACTCGATTTGGACCAGCGTCCCGAACTGGCTCGTATCGACGTGACCCATCAATTTGTGATGCAGCACCTACAAACGGCGGTCAATCGACAATTCCGCGGCGAGACCGAGACGGCTCGATTCCAGGGGACGTGTGACTTGACGTTCAACAATTGCAAGTTCTCGGGAAACAGCATGCGAATGGCTCGCAATCATGTGCTGTATCATGGCACGCTGCTGTATGACGGTGATTTGGCGTTGATTGCCCGCTGTTTAAAATTTGCGCCGCGACAGCCGGATTACCGTGCCGAACGGGATCATGAACAATTCATCACCAATGTTCAGGTCGACCCGGCCAACCTAGGACGTGATGTGGTCGATGTGTTCGGGGGCCGAGAAATTTGGCCGGAACCGTTACCACAGGCACAGATCCAACAGCTGTGCGAACAGCGATATGAGAACACCGGATGGAATTTCTCGCGTTAGAGGCTTATCGTCTTAGGACCGAACGTCGAGGGCTGTCTTCACCACGCATGCATAGCCGATTCAATCGTGTCCTCCGGCACACATTTTGCTTGGCAGACCGCAAAAGTGCCCCGTTCGCACATCGATCCAACTTCTCCCTTCCCTCGTTATCCACGCTTGAACCATGAATCTCGAGTCATTGAAATCGAAACTCGCTAAATATTCACAAGAGCATGTCCTGGATTACTGGGACGAACTCTCGGACGAAGAACGCCAAAATTTGGCCGCTCAAATCGAGGAAATCGACTTCGAAACGATTGCGACGCTGGTGGCGGGCAAGGACGAGAAAATCGATTTCGAATCGCTGGCAGCCAATGCAAAAACACCTCCTTCGGTCCGCGCCGACGGCAGCGGGGCCCAGTGGAGCGTCCAGGAAGCACTGCAGCGGGGCGAAGCGGCGTTGCGAGCAGGCGAAGTCGGCGCGATCCTGGTCGCCGGTGGCCAGGGAACCCGGCTGGGGTTTGACCAACCCAAAGGGATGTTTCCGATCGGTCCCGTCTCGGGCCGCACGCTGTTTCAGATTTTTGCCGACCGATTGTTGGCGATTGGCAAAAAGTACGGCGTCGCCATTCCGTTCTACATCATGACCAGCGATGCGACCGACGCGGAAACGCGAGCTTATTTCAAAGACAACGATTATTTGGGCATGTCGCCCGATGATGTGCGGATTTTTCGCCAAGGCACGATGCCCGCGGTGGATGCCGAGACCGGCAAACTGTTGATGGCTTCGAAAAGCTCGTTGGCACTCAGCCCCGATGGTCATGGCGGAACCGTGCGAGCACTCGACCGCAATGGATGTCTCGAGGATGCCAAACAACGCGGCGTCAAGTATTTGTCTTACTTTCAAGTCGACAATCCGCTGGTCAACGTGTGCGAACCGACCTTGATCGGACACCACTTGTTGTCGGGCAGCGAGATGACGACCCAGGTCATCCGCAAACGCTATGCAACAGAAAAAGTCGGAAACATCGCTTTGGCCGAAGGCAAGGTACAAGTGATTGAATACAGCGACTTGCCTCAAAAAGCAGCCGAAGCGACCGATGCGGACGGCCAATTAATCCTGTGGGCCGGCAGCATCGGGGTGCATGTGATCGACGTCGACTTCCTGTGCCGAGCCAGCCAAAACACGTCATCGCTGCCATTCCACCGGGCTCAGAAAAAGGTGCCTTATCTGGATGCCAATCAAAATCTGGTCACCCCGAGCGAACCCAACGCGGTGAAATTCGAGAAATTTATCTTCGATTTGTTGCCGAGTGCAAAAAACGCGTTTGTGGTCGAAGTGCTGCCGAGTGAAGGGTTTGCGCCGGTGAAGAATGCTGACGGAGCGGAGAACGATACACCTAAATTAGCCAGAGAAGCGATCGTCGCGCAACATCGCCGCTGGCTCGAGGCGGCCGGGGCGACCGTGGCCGAGGGAGTCAAGGTGGAGATCAACCCCCGATTTTCGTTAACACCCGAAGAGCTTCGCACAAAGATTCCCGCGAATTTGAAGATCGATGCCGATCGTTATTTTGAGCCCTGATTACAATGAGGGGGCATAATTCGTCTTGGTGACCGATACTTTTGTCTCCGGGCGTGGTTTAAACAGAGGCTCCGTCCAGATCGGGCCTGAATCGACGCCCTCCCCCCCTTCATTCCCCACCTGCTTGCAATGATCAAACCAGCTTCCCGCTTGGCCTCGGCCCGCCATCGACGTGGGGGCCTTATGGCTGGATTTCTCGTGTTTTTGGTAGTCGCTGGAACCGCGGGGTGGTTCGTGTACAACTACCTTGCCAAACGAGCCGAGGGCATCTCTACCAAAGATCTCATCACGGCTCCGGTCACGGTGGCGCCGTTTGACCACATCGTGTTGGAACAAGGCGAGATCGAAAGCAGCAGCAATATCGAAGTCACCTGCCAAGTCGAATCGCGAGGCAATAATTCGGGCACCGCCATCCTGTGGGTGATCGACGAAGGGACTCGCGTTTCCAAAGGCGACAAGCTGGTCGAGTTAGACGCATCGCAACTCGAACTGACACTGAAAGAATCACGGATTCAAGTGATCACCGCTGCGGCAAACGTCGCGACCGCAAAAGCGTTGGTCGAACAAGCCACGATCGCTCGCCAAGAATATCTCGAAGGGGTATTCAAAACCGAAGAAAGGGCGATCCTGAGTGAAAAGGCGATCGCCGAACAAGAGCTTCGCAAAAACCAATTGGCGCTGCAAAGTAGCGAGCGATTGGTCGCCAAGGGACTCGTCAAATCGCTGCAACTTGATGCAGACAAGTACGCCGTGGCAAACGCACGAAACCAACTGCAAGCCGCCGAGGGACGTCTGCGGGTCCTGCGCGAGCTGACCCAACGCAAGATGCTGGTCCAATTCGATAGTGACATCGAAGCGGCCAAAGCTCAGCTTGCCGCAGCCGAAAGCGGGTTGGCCGAAGAGGAGCAAGAGCTGGCCGACGTCAAAAAGCAGATTGAGAACTGCGTGATTGTCGCTCCATCGGACGGCGTGGTGGTCCATGCGAACCGTTACAGTTCACGAGGCGGTAACGCCGAATTTGTGGTCGAAGCAGGAGCCACGGTGCGTGAACGCCAAGCCATCATTCGCTTGCCCGACCCAAGCCAGATGCAAGTGAAGTGCAAAATCAATGAGTCGCGAATCACATTGATCCAGGCGGGGATGCCGGCCAAGATCGCCGTGGAATCGGTCGCTGGGTTGCAACTAAAGGGAGCGGTGGTCAAGGTCAACCGCTATGCCGAACCAGGCAGTTTTTTCAGTTCGTCGATCAAAGAATATGCCACCTGGGTCGAAATCATCAATCCGCCGGACAATATCCGCACCGGAATGACGGCCGAGGTGCAAATCTTTGTAGAACAAATTCCCGACGCCATGCAAATTCCGATTCAAGGACTGTACGAACACGGCGGCAAAATGTACTCGTTGGTGAAAACGGGACCGCAGTCGTTCGAAACACGCGAAGTCACGATCCGCGCCACCAATGACACGATGGCCTGTATCGATGAAGGACTTGAAGAAGGCGAAACGGTGGTGCTGAATCTGCGTTCGTACCTGACGCTGATGGACTTGCCCGAGCTGGAACAAACCGACAACAGCGACATGCGAGAAATCGCCGCCGAACGTGCTCTCGATTCCGCTCGCAGCGCCGAGCCGATGGACGCGACCGAAGACGGACCAAGCGGTCCAATGGACGGTCCCCCACGCGGCCGCGGTCCCGGTGGCATGGGCCCCGGTGGTAAAGGCCCCGGCGGCAAGGGTCCCGGTAATCAAGGTCCTGACAATCAAGGTCCTGGCAATCAAGAATTCCGTAACCCGCGTCCCGGCGGAGGCAGCTCGGCCGAAGGTGGACGTCCCGATCCCGCGACGATTGCGAACACGCGGATTCAGCAATCCGACACCGACGGCGACGGCAAACTGTCCAAGGATGAAATCGCGGCCGTCGAAGATGAACGACGACGCGAATCGCTGGTCGAAGCGGACAGTGATGGTGATGGCATGGTGACGGAGTCCGAATTGACCGCCGCGATGGAAAAACGCATGTCGCAGGGTGGTGGAGGCCCGCGATGAGCACCAAGGAAGCGTATTCCACCGAAACACGGCCTGCGCCGCCCGCGAGCGATACGCCGCCGCGATTGGCAACGTCGATTCGTAATCTAAAAAAAGAGTACGTGCTGAAGAGCGAGACGGTACGGGCGCTTCGCGGCGTCTCGTTCGATGTCCCCGAAGGCGATTACGTGGCGATCATGGGGCCGTCGGGAAGTGGCAAGAGTACGCTTTTGAACATGCTCGGCTGTCTCGACCAACCCACCTCGGGAAGCCTGTTGATGGGCGACGACGACATCATCACGTTGACCGACGACCAACTTGCCGACATTCGCAGTAAACGGATCGGCTTCGTCTTTCAATCGTACAATTTGATCCAACAATTGAGCGTGGTGGAAAATATCCAAGTCCCGCTCTATTACCAGGGTCGCCTCGGCGCTGCGGAACTCGAACGAGCCAAGGCCATGGCTGAGCGAGTCGGATTAGCCGAGCGTTTGGACCATCGCCCCTCTCAGCTTTCCGGGGGCCAGCAACAGCGTGTTGCGATCGCGCGCAGTTTGATCAACGACCCCTTCTTTATCTTGGCCGACGAACCGACCGGGAACTTGGACTCGGTGACGACCGAAGAAATCCTGGGCATCTTTGACGAACTCAACAACGAAGGCCGCACCATCATCTTGGTGACCCATGAAGATGACGTTGCCGAGCGAGCCAAGCGAATCATTCGCTTGAAAGACGGGATGCTTGATCGCGATGAATTGATCAGCGAAGAAAAACGCGCTGCCGCCCGTGCTGCCCAACACGAAAACGTCGTTCAACTTCTTGCAAGGCAATCGTAATGCTTTGGTTACGAACATGGCAACTTGGCATCAAAAGCCTCTCGCTGCATCCGCTGCGAACGGGTTTGACGATGCTTGGAATCTTGATCGGCGTCTGGGCGGTAATCGTGTTGACCGCGATCAGCCAAGGGGCAAGTGACCAGGTTCAGAAGCAAATCGAATCGCTCGGCGCCAACACCATCATCGTCCGAAGCGTCAAACCGCCGGACGAAAAAATGGCCGGCATGTCGGCCAGCAAGTATGGACTGCTGCGTAGCGACTTGGAACTCATCCTTGGCACGGTCCCCACAATCCAAGCTGCGATCCCGATTCGCGAAATCCGCCGTCAATTTAGTTACCAAGACCGCGTCTTGGATGGACGGCTTGTCGGCTGCACTCCGCTTTACGATGACGTCAACAACTTGGTCATCCGCAAAGGTGGAGGCCGATTTTTGTCCGACGCCGACGGCATCCGCTCGGCCACCGTGTGCGTCATCTCGGCCGGCGTCGCGGACCGCTTGTTCCCCTACGAAGAACCGCTTGGCAAACGGGTGTATGTGCCTGAAAGCCAAGACTTTTTCAAAATCGTCGGGGTCCTCGAACCTCGAAATCCTTCGGCAGCAATCGGAGGCTCGCTCGATTCTCAGGACTTCTCGTCGGACATCTACATTCCGATCCAAACGCTGCGAAAACGTGTTGGTGATACGATCATGACGCGGCGGAGCGGTCAGTTCCAAGTCGAGATCATGGAATTGAACCAAATCACGCTGCAGGTCGAGCGAGTGGAGCAGGTCCGCAGCACCGCTGCGATGATCGAATACATGCTTGAGCCCAAACATGCCGCCGTCAACGATGTCGCCGTCGTCGTGCCGCTGGAACTATTGGAACAAGCCCGCAATTTGCGGATGATGTTCTTGGGCATCGGTATTCTGATCGCCTGTATTTCGCTGATCGTCGGCGGGATCGGGATCATGAACATCATGTTGGCGAGTGTCACCGAACGCACCCGAGAGATTGGTATTCGGCGTGCGTTGGGTGCCAAACGCGGCGACATCGTACGCCAATTTTTGGCGGAAACGCTGGTGCTTAGCTTCGCCGGTGCGACCCTTGGCATCCTGCTTGGGTTCTTAGGTCCATCGATGTTCAGCGGGTTGATGTGGATCGTCAAAACAGGCTTTCCCGACAAATTTGCGGCGCTTCCTGATGCGATTCGCGAAGCCGAACCGACGATCGTCTACGGCACGATCCCATTGGCCGTGTTTATCGCAGTCGCCGTCGGTTTGATCAGCGGGCTGTACCCGGCGATCCGGGCCGCACGGATGAACCCGATCGAAGCGCTGCGTCACGAGTAGCTTCGGTGCAGTGGGTTTGCATATCGAACCGCGATTGGAGCATGCTCCACGCTGGATCACAGGCAGGACGCCTACCCCACAGGATACGCGGCTATTTGGGCTTGCGGGCGACGACGCGGTGGAAGTGCAGGTAGACTTCGCGGTCAATCACGCGGCGCACCCCTTCGGTCAAACATGCGGGCTCGTTTTCGCTTTCGCCGATCCGGATGACCTCGTCTAACTTGGTTCCTGGCGAGACGGCAAAGGTGCGTTGATTGATCGTTTGGTTGCCCGCATCAAGTTCGGGGATGATGAAGTGGCATGTCGCTCCAAACGTCAACATCCGAGCGGCGTAGGCATCATGATAGGGACGAAACCCAGGAAACCCTGGCAGCAGTCCATGATGCAGATTGATGATCCGCCCGCCCGCGAATTGCCAACACGTCGAGGGGGGCAGAATCCTCATGTATCGCGCCAACACCACATAGTCGACTTGGTAGCGATCCAACAACTCGACCATCATTGCATCGTTAGAAACGCCGTTGCCATCGCCGATCATCTCAAACGCGGCACCGAATTCGGCAGCCAACGGTGCGAGTTTTTTTCGATTCGAGATCACCACGGGAGCGTCCGCATTGATCCCCCCGTCCCTGACCGCTTCGAGGATCGCTCGTGGGGTGTGTTCTAGATAGGTACAGCAAACCGCCAAACGGGGACGCTTGGCCCGCAGCTCGCTGCTCCAAACCCGAATCGCCAATCCGGTCACCTCGCCGATTTGCCGCATCGCATCGGATAAACGCTCAAATTCGCTGGCGGGAATATCGATCCGGCAAAGCATCGCAAACAGATGCTCTTCGTCGTGATCGTACATCTGGATTTCGGCGATCCGTGCCCCCTGGCCGGTGACGTGGTGAATGATCGGATCGGCCAAACCGACATTATCGGGCCCCAGTGCTGTAATCACGACTTCCACTGATTAGTCTCTCCCTAATGTCTTTCAAGCGTTTGTAAGCTTGAACTATCCGCAAAACACGCCCCAAACGAACCGTAGGGGCTTTGTTGAACAATCGATGCTTTGGTAGTTTCTACAACATCCAGCATCGACCTAGAACCACCAATGCCGTGAGGAGATTCGCCCAGGTGAGCACTGTAACCCAGATCCCGAGTGGGAGCCCCCAAATCCGGACGGGGAAACGCCGCGATCAATTCCCCGAGGGAACGAATCTGTGCGAACATTGCACGGCAAAATGCTGTCACTATTTCGCTCTGCCGATTGACGAACCGGTCAATCGCCGCGATTTTGACTTCATTCGCTGGTACCTCGTTCACCCTGGGGCGACGGTTTTTGTCGAAGGCGAAACTTGGTATTTGCTGGTCTATTCGACTTGCCAACACCTGCAAGAGGACCATCGCTGCGGGATCTACGAAACGCGACCTCAAATCTGTCGCGATTACACCACCAAAGAATGCGAATTCGAAGACGATTGGTGCTACGAAAAGTATTTTGAGACCCCCGAACAAATCGACGAATACGCCGACGCGTTGTTCGGACCTCAGTTTCCTGATCCGGATCGCAACGACCACGACTCGCTGCGAAGTCGTCGCCCCACCTCGCTTCCCCTGCTCTCGTAATCCACCCTCTACCGATCCCAACTATGTCGCTTATCCAGCCCAGAACACTCAAAGGTTTCCGCGATTACCTGCCCGCGGTCATGATCCCGCGCGAGCAATTGATGCAAACCGCCCGCGAGGTCTTTCGCTCGTTTGGCTTCGCACCGATTGACACCCCAACGCTTGAACACTTGGAAATCTTGACGGGAAAAGGCAGCGACGAAACCGACCGCCAAATCTATCGATTCCAAGACAATGGCGGCCGCGATGTGGGCATGCGATTCGACCTGACCGTCCCCTTGGCTCGCTTTGCGGCGCAGCACATCGGCACGCTGGGAACGCCGTTTAAACGCTACCACATCGCCCCGGTGTGGCGAGGCGAAAACCCGCAAGCGGGTCGCTACCGCGAATTCATCCAGTGCGACTTTGACACGATCGGAACCGAATCGGTGTTGGCCGATATCGAAGCCGTCGCGGTGATCAACAACCTGTTGGAAACGATTGGCTTTGACCGCTTTACCATCAGCATCAACAACCGCGCCGTGTTGACGGGACTTCTCGACCATCTCGGGTTGGCCGATCGCAGCGTTCCGATCCTTCGCAGCCTCGACAAATTGGCCAAAATTGGTCGTGAAAAGACGATCAATGAAATGGTCACGACGGCAGAGATCCAATCGGAACAGGCCGAAGCGGTTTTGCAGCTCGCCGAGTGCACCGGCGAAGCCGACGCGATTTTCGCCAAGCTAACCGAGATCACCGGCGGGAACGAAAAAGCCGCGCAAGGCATCCAGCGTCTGCGAGACATCTACGAAGGCGCCTTGGCGTCGGGAGTTCCCGAGCGTCGACTGCGTTTGGACGTTTCGATCGCTCGCGGCTTGGACTACTACACCGGCGTGATCTTTGAAACGATCCTCGATGACCTGCCTGCAATCGGCAGCGTTTGTAGCGGCGGTCGCTACGACAACCTCGCCGGGCTGTACACGAAGCAACACCTGCCAGGGATCGGCGCCTCGCTCGGGCTTGATCGCTTGATCGCGGCAATGGAGCAGTTGAACCTGTTGCCATCGACCTCGACGCCAGCATCGGTGTTTGTCGCCTACTTTGACGAATCCCACCGCGACGACTACCTGCGACTCGCCAGTAACCTGCGAGCGGCCGGAATTGGCACCGAAGTCTATCCCGAATCGAAAAAGCTCGGCGCCCAGCTGAAATATGCCGATAGCCACGGATTCCCGTTTGCGATCATTGCCGGTGGCAACGAGTGGAGCGATGGCCAGTGTCAATTGAAACAATTGAACACCAAGGAAACCGAGCAGATTCCTTACAGCCACGACGACCCCAGCAAGCTCGTCGAGCGACTTCGCGAATTGCTGAAGTAAACGAACGCCGCGATGTCCTTCGGCGAACCGGCCATCGCACGCTGATCCGCACGCAGTGCAAGCAAGTGAATCCGTTACACTCGTTTGCGCATCGTGCTAATATTAGGGTCGTTTTTCACCTGCCGTTCGCCTTCGCCACGTGTGACTCGGGTCAATCCCGTTGTTCACGCAAGCCGACAATGGGTTCCACGGCAATCTGTGTCGATAGCTTTAAAGCTGATCATGAACCCACATCGCAATGTTCCGTGTATCCGGTGCAACACCATCCTGCTGGTGGCCACGTCGGCTCAGACCGTTCAAGTGCAGTGCCCAAAATGCGGAACCTTTCTGCAAATCCCAGGCGTTTCTAGCTTCACAGCGCCGGACGACCTCGATTTCGAAGCGTTGCAGACGAACTATCCTGCTGCGCCCTTTCCAACGCAGCAAATCGATGGCCGCAGGCGACAAACCGCTGCATCGCCACAATATGGCCCCACCGCGCCGCCACCCTACGCTCATTCGCGAACGGCACCGCGAGGAGGCATTCCGTCCTGGATTTACCTCGTCGCCGCTCTGGTGATCGTGCCACCGGTGTTCTGTGGCGTTTCCGGAGTGGCTGTTTATTTCTGGGCAACAAACCGCGGTTCCAACACTCCGATCTCCGCAGCGGGTCTGCAAAACGTACCGGTTCCAGATGCCCTTCCCAGCCTAGGGCCGGTCGAACGAACGTTCGCATCCGGTGTCACGACACACTTTGTGCGGCTATTAGGCGATCCGACGGTGGCAGGAAGCCGGATGACGATGCGGATCTACATTCCCGCCGGAACTCACTACAACCAATCGCTGCCCTGTGTATTGGTCGCGCCTGCGGGAACGCCACTGATACACGGCGTCAGCGTTGACCCTAGCGACAGCTATCACGATGAAACCCTGCCGTATGCCGAAGCAGGCATGGTGGTGATTCAATACTCGATCGATGGTGCGATGCCGGCCGGCGCCGAAAACAGCGACCAACTCTACTTAAAATCACTTCCGCTGGCGTACCAAAAGTTTCGTAGCGCCGGAGCAGGAGTCGTGAACGGACGCAACGCCGTTGAATATGCGATCAAAAAAATCGCGATCGTGAACCCCCAAAAAATCTACTGCGCCGGACACAGCTCGGCCGGCAGCCTCGCCTTGCTGCTGGCAGCAACCGAACCGAGAATCACTCGCTGTGCGGCGTTTGCAGCGGCCTATGACTTGGAAAGCCGCATGGCGGAGATCACCTCCGATGTAAGCTACCGGATGATGTTGCCGGGGATCAAAGATTTTGTGGCGGAATCGTCGCCGATGAACCACGTCGACGAATTCCAATGTCCGCTATTGATTTTTCATGCACTCGACGATTCCAACGTACCGCTGGAACACGCCGAGGATTTTCGAAAAAGGCTACAGCAAGCCGGCAAAGACGCCACTCATCTACGCGTTACCGGCGACCACTACACCCCGATGATCCAAACCGGCATTCCTGCGGCCATCGACTTCTTCAAGCGATAAGCCTTACATTTTTTCGGCGAGCCGCAGCAACTCGAGCACCGCCTCGGCCGCCTCTTCGCCTTTGTTGCCGACATTTCCACCGCTGCGCTGCAGCGCCTGTTCGACCGTGTTACAGGTTAGCAATCCAAAACCAACCGGCGAATCGGATTCGATCGATAACCGCATCAATGCTTCGCTGACGGCGCGGTTGATATGTTCGTCGTGAGTCGTTTCGCCTTTGATGACGCAGCCCAACGTGATCACGGCAATCATGCTGTGCTGTTTGAACATCCGCGACGCCACGATAGGCAGTTCCCAAGCCCCCGGAACCCGCACGACGACAATATCAGCGGCACTATACCCAGCCTCCAACAGCGTGCTTTCGGCACCTTTGACCAACGAGTCACAGATCGCTTCGTTGTAGCGACTCGCGACGATCGCAATCTTTCCCTTGGGCAACTTTCCGTCCACTCCACTCACTTCAATCGACATCCTTCAAACTCATCAAAAATTCGGCGTTGTTCTGGGTTTTTCTAAGCTGTGCTACTAAATCTTGCATGGCGTCGGCGGGCGAAAGCTCGGCCAACGCACGGCGAAGCGCCGAAATCCGACGATACTCTTCGGGATCCATCAACATTTCTTCGCGGCGAGTCCCGCTGCGGCTGATATCGATCGCTGGCCAAACCCGGCGGTCAACCAACGAACGATCAAGCACGATCTCGAGGTTCCCGGTGCCTTTGAACTCTTCGAAGATCACGTCATCCATGCGGCTGCCGGTATCAACCAACGCGGTGGCTAAAATCGTCAACGAACCGCCTTCTTCGACCTTTCGCGCCGAACCAAACAGTGCTTTGGGTTTTTGCAAAGCTCCGGCATCAAGTCCCCCGGTCAATAATTTACCGGTCGATTCACCTTCGCTGTTGTGGGCGCGAGACAAACGCGTGATCGAATCCAAAAAGATAACGACATCCACTCCGGTTTCGACCATCCGCTTGGCTTTTTCGATCACCATCTGAGCGACTTGAATGTGCCGCTGAGCCGGTTCGTCAAACGTGCTGCTGATGACTTCGCATTGTGGCCCGCGAACCTCACGTTCCATGTCCGTGACTTCCTCAGGCCGCTCGTCGATCAACAGGATAAACACGTAGGCTTCGGGGTAATTTTTCAAAACCGCCTTGGCCAACTGCTGCATCAAGATCGTTTTGCCCGCGCGCGGTGGGCTGACGATCAAACCACGTTGACCAAACCCGACGGGGGTCAACATGTCGACCACCCGCGTGCTCAATTCCTTGCTATCGTGCTCCATCATGATGCGGTGATCGGGATGCAGCGGCGTCAATTCATCAAACGGGATCTGGTTTTGGCGTCCCATCGGGTCACGGCGATTGATCGCCTCGATCCGCAACAAGGCAAAGTACCGCTCGTTTTCTTTGGGCGGCCGAATTTGGCCTGCCACATGGCTGCCGGTTTGCAAACCGAATCGCCGGATCTGGCTGGGCGAGACATAAATATCGTCTGGGCACGAAACGTAGTGGTACTGCGCACTGCGAAGAAAACCGAAACCATCGGGCAGGATCTCAAGCGTTCCTTCGCCGAACATCAACCCATTGGCTTTCATGCGTTGCTTCAGAATCGAAAAGATCAATTCTTGCTTTCCACCCGCCTTGGCGACCTTGATCCCCTCGGCTTCAGCCATCGCGGTCAACGCGTCCTGTGGCATCTTTTGCAACTGAGCGATGTTTAGCTGCGGTGTCTCGGACTCGCCGCTAGGGATTCCGACTTTTTCGCCAATCTTGTTCGCTTCACTGACAATTTCTTCGGGCAACGACAGCGGATCACGCTCGGCATCGAGTTCACGAATCCGTTGATCGACCTCTTTGTCAGGGTGGCGGGGACGATGGTTTTGACGCTGATAATTGCGGTACTCGCGCGGACCACTATTGTCGTTCGAGCCGCGACTATTGCGATCGCGAGGTGGTTGATTGGATTGCATGATGATTAGGCCGAGATCGATCGGCGCTGGCAGGACAGTCGATTGGAAAAGAGATGGGTAGGAAGGTGTGAGTGCGAGAATTCAGTTCAAGCAGATCGGGTCGAGAAAAGAGAAATGTTTTTTCGTGTGACTTAGCCGTCGTCTGGTTCGAGACAATGTCGATCCGGAGAGGATTCTCCACTGCAATCGTTTAACTTAACGTAAAGCTGGCGGATCTGCTCGTAGAGGTCCTCGAGCGAGCCATCATTACGCAGGACGCGGTGGCTAAGCCGGCGTTTTTCTTCAATGGATAGTTGGTTGGTTTCACGTTTGGAAAGCTGAGCTGCATCCCAACCGCGTTCTTGGGCTCGCTGCAACCGGTGTGCCCATGGGGAATCGACACACCAGATCTCGTCACAAGCTCGATCCCACTTTGATTCGAATAGAAGTGGAACATCCAGTACCAAGACGTGTACGCCCTGGGCCTCCGATTGCCGGATTTGCTGCAGGATTTCGTTGCGAGTAGGCGGATGGGTCAGCGACTCTAAATAGTCTAATGCGGCGCGACTCGCGTCGTCATCCCCGAAAACCACCTCAGCGAGACGCGAGCGGTTGACTTTCCCCTCGGCATCGGCGATTTCCGAGCCAAAACGCTCGACCAACTTGGCCACAACCGACGGTCGATGAAGTACTTCACGGGCAATCAGATCCGCGTTGACCCAGGTGGCTCCGAGTCCCTGTAGATAGCGAGCAACGGTTGATTTTCCACCCGCCGGAGCTCCCACAATCCCCACGATTACCATGTTTGCTGTACTCAAAACGAGAACGAAAAGGAGCTATTCTGCCTTGTTTTGTCGCCAAATCTAGGGTGATCAGACCGCTACAAAATCGAAAAATAATTTTGCCAAATTTTTTTATCAATCAATCGCGAAAACGTCTCGAGCCTCGCAAACCCGAAGCGATGCCCGATCCAGTCGCTGCCTGCGAGACGCTACAAAAAACACCACGGCGACCGTGACGCCCCGCGAACGCAAATCGGTCTCGCTGCCGATGTCGCTGCCGATGTCGCTGCCGATGTCGCTATCGATGTCGCTGCCGATGTCATTGAAACCGAGCCTGCCGCGAAGGACCGCTGCATCAGTGACGCAGCCCCGCTAGCGGCGGCAAGATCCGGAACGCCAATGAAGGGTTAGCGACGTCTGCAATCTCGACTTGGTCCAGTCCGGACCCCGCCACACTTAGGTGACTCGGCGATTTTCAGGAAGGTATAAAAACGCGTTGCAGTTGGGGCATCGCACCAAACGCGACAACTGCAATTGACTCATCACCTGAGTTGTCAGCGTCTGGTAACACCCGCCACACGAATCGCCATCGATCGGCGCAAGTGCCTCTTCTCCCTTGGACGCGGTCAACCGTTCGTAATCCGGACGAACCGCACTAGGGATTTGTTTTTCGGTTTCGACAAGCTCGGCTTCGACGCGTTCGAGCTCTGATCGTAAACGCTCCATCTTGGCGTGAACATCGACCACTCGTTGCTCATGCTCGGATTTCTGCTTGTCCAGCTCGGATTTCAGCGAATCCAACTCGGCTTGCAGCTCATCGATATACTCGAGCCCCTCGAGGATCTCGTCGCTCAATACACTGTTGGCCTGTTCGTCCGCCGCGATCTGCTCTTTGAACGTCGTGAACTCACGATTGCTGGCGGCCGTGTTCAGTTTGACGTTGATTTCGACGATCCGTGCCTCACGCGACTTCAACTGGAGCTGTTTTTCGTCCGAAGCCAGCTTCGTCTTCTTCAGCTTCTCCTGCAACTCGTCCAGGTCCGCCTGCGCCTTCGCGACCATCGCCTCGCCTGCTTTGATTTGGCGGGGCCCACGCGATAGTTGGCCACGCAAATCCGTCAATTGACGATGGATACGGTGAAGCGTGCGAAGGAGTGAAGCGCTGATTTCGATATTCGAACCAGTAGACATGACGACAAGACCAGTGGGAACCGAAGCAATATGAATAACGGTAGGTATAGCATATCGCTTTGGACGTCGATCCGACACCACCGAGGGTGCCCAAGCGACCGGATCCCACAAAGACCTCAGGGGCACGCTCGCACCAAAAGCAGCGAAAATCGCGGCTCCGTGGCGGCCGCCGCTAGAGCGAACGAAACTCTTGGCGAGTTTCGCTACGTTTTGTTTCACGACGCTTCGTTTCGCTACGTGAATCCGAGGACCGTGGCTTACGCGGCGGTCTTCAGAAATTCGCTCAAACGATCTGCTCGCGATGGGCTTTGCAGTTTCGCAACCGCCTTGGCCTCGATCTGCCGCACTCGCTCACGCGTGACCTTGAAAATGCGGCCACACTCTTCGAGCGTGTAACTGTAGCCATCGACCAAACCGTAGCGAAGGCGGATGATCTCGCGTTCACGGAACGTCAACGTCTTGAGCAATTCGTCGATCTTGCCTCGCAAGATCCCGCTAGCGGCCGCTCGCACGGGGTTATCGTCTTCGCTGCCCTCGATGAATTCACCAAAGCTGCTATCTTCGCCTTCGCCGACGGGACGATCCAAACTGACGGGGTGCCGGCCGATGTCCATCACGCGGCGAACCTCTTCCAGTGGTACTTCGGTGGCCAACGCGATTTCTTCGTACGTCGGCTCGCGACGCAGTTCTTGAGTCAAACGCTTCTGAGCCTGACGCAGCTTGCTCAACACGTCGATCATGTGCACAGGGATACGGATCGTGCGTGCTTGGTCGGCAATCGCTCGCGTGATCGCTTGGCGAATCCACCACGTGGCGTAGGTGCTGAATTTAAAGCCACGACGATATTCGTACTTGTCAACCGCTCGCATCAAACCGGTGTTGCCCTCTTGGATCAAATCCAAGAACGACAGCCCGCGATTGCGGTACTTTTTGGCGATCGAGACCACCAAACGAAGATTACCGCTGCTCAATTGACGCTTGGTCGCTTCGTATTCATCAAAGTGGCGACGAACTTTGGTCATCCGGTTGCGAAGGCTTTCCGGACTCTCTTGAGTGACCAACATCAATTCGCGAAGCTCTTGTTTCAGATCCGCAGCTTCATCGCGGCTCATCGCGTCATCGCCCAAAGCGGACAAGCGATCGCGAATGAAAGTCATGCGGCGTGAAATCTTTTCGAGCTGTCCCAACAACGGCACGACGCGGCGACTGCGAAGCGACAATTCTTCGACAAGCTGCAAGCACTTGCGGCGGTTACGGATGAATCGACGGCGAATCTCGGCCTTCAAACGAGGCGAAACGCTCTTGCGAACGAGCTGCTCAAAATCCGATTTGTTCTGCGCGATCAAGACATCGATCGTTCGCAGGTTGTGAGGCATACGAGCACTGATCTGCTCTTTGGTCAATCGTTCGGTCAACGAAACCTTGATGGTACGATCAAATGGCAATTCACCGTTGTGCACGCGGTGCAGCGTTTCGACCGTGCTGCGAAGTGCGTAATCGGATTCCAACAACATGCGGCGATATTGACGACGCGTGATTTCGATTTTCTTGGCCAACGAAATCTCTTGCTCGCGAGTCAGCAAGGGGATTTCAGCCATCTGGCTCAAGTACATGCGAATCGGGTCATCGCTAGCCTTGGGCAATTCTGCCGATACCAGCGGCGCATCGTCGTCTTCGCTGTATCGCATTTCAGCCACACGAGGCTCGGGCTTTTTGCCCGCTGCAACAATCGCCTTCTTTTCCGCCTTTTCGATTAACTGAATCCCGTGACGCTCAATCGCTTGCATCAGTCGATCGAGCTTTTCCGGATTGACGTCTTCATCCGGTAGGTAGGCGTTGACTTCGTCGTAGGTGAGGAATCCATCCTTGGTTCCACGAGCGATAAGTTGAGAAAGATCTTGGTCCATCAATTGCATCTGAAAACCTCATGTTTTTTTAGTGCCGAATCCTGGCACCGTGGGTCGATTGAAAAATCCTATTTCACACAATACGCACATGATCAGCTCCTCTGATCGGTCACCGTTGGCGGGCGTCTTTTTGACAAAGACATCAACGATGCGTGGTATTGAATCGGGACGGTCTGAAGCGGGGTGTCAGTAGCTCCTTCGATTGATTGGAAACAGTAACGTTTGCGAAAGGTTCGGTTGACTTAAGTTACTTAAGCGTTTTCGTGTTGACTTCGAATGCTATCATTTGCTAGCATCTCGCAAGCTAATCTTTTTTCATCTGGTGACGCGCTCGCTCGGCGTCAAACAGCTCTTTCAATAGAGCCTCCTCTTCCTCTTCTGCCAATGCCGAAGAAGCCAGTTTTGCGATTTGGCGGTTTTTTTCTGCCGAAAATTCTCGCTCGCGGTAGCGCAGAACAACCCCCGCGTAACGCTCGAAGGTGGTTTGGGTGGATTGGTCGCCGCGACGACGCACGCGTTCCTCGAGCGTCACGACTTGGTTTTTCAAATCTTCGTTTTCAAGAACCAACATCAGCGACTCGAGCGTCAAGTCACGGCCTTGCAGATCCAAGTCTTGATAGGCCGACAACAACATCTTTGCCGTATTGGAATCGAGCCAATCAGGATCGATCGATTCGACCGCCATCGCCGCAAGCTCGGGTGATTCAATCAGCGTTTCAAACAACTCGCGATCGATTCCGCTGAGCGGCTGCACACGATTCGCTTGCGACGATGAACGTGACGACGTCCTGCCAAAATCGCCAGACGCATCCAGCCCGCCAAAATCGGACGCGCCACCGAAGTCCGGGGCGCCGCCGAAATCCGGCGGGACACCGAAATCATCGTAGCCGCCAAAATCACCTTCAACTTCTGCCGACTCTAAAAACGCCGCATTCGGATCAAACGATGACGCCGGGGGCGAACTTTCGCTGCGAGGCGGCGGCGAGGGACGCTTCACCGGCCGGGCAGCACCAGGGCTTGCGCCGCGACTGCGTGAATCACGATGTTTCGCCTGGGCTCGCGAGCGTGTTTTGCGAACCTCTTCGAGTCGCTCACTAAGCCGCTCAATCGGCAACCCGAACGTCCTCGACATCCGCAGCATCAACTGGTCCACTTTTAGATTCGCGGTCCGCGGAGCTTGAGCGATGATCCCCAACAAAACTTCGATCGCTTGCGTCACCTTGTGCGTGTCGTTCGTGACATCGACCCCTTCGGTCAACCGATTCAATTTGTGCTCGAGCGCGTCGGGCGCCTTAGCCACCAATTCATCAAAGGCGGCGCGCCCCTGTGACGCCAAAAAATCGGCGGGATCATTGCCATCGGGCAACGTCAAAACCCGCATGTCGACATCGGCACGCACAAACAACTCGAGCACTTGATCGGCGCGGGTTTGCCCGGCGGTGTCACCATCGAGCACCAAAACGACCCGTTTCGCAAATCGTTTCAACAAACGAATGTGGTCGTCACCCAAGGCGGTCCCAAGCACGGCGACCGCCGACTCGACGCCTGCTTGGCGAGCGGCGACCACATCGGTGTAACCCTCCATCACCAAGGCGTCACCACCGCGACGGATCGATTCACGCGCCAGTTGCAAATTGTACAGCTGGTGTGACTTGCGGAATAACTTGGTCTCAGGACCGTTGATGTACTTGGCCCCGGCCTTTTCTTCGCCACGTCGCGCGGCGATCGCGGGGATCAACCGGCCTCCCAACGAGATCGGGCGATCTTGCAGGTCATGAATCGGGAACATCAACCGGCCGCGAAACCGATCGTAATACCCGTCACCCTTGTTTCGTTTGATGGCCAAGCCAGCGGCTTCGGCAACCTCGGCGCTAAAGTTATGCTTCTTAAGCAAGTCGACAGCAAAGCTCCACGACTCGGGCGAAAAGCCGATGCGAAAACGCCTGCGGTTCTCGTCATCAATGCCACGCGAGGCCAAATAGTCCCGAGCAATCTTGGCATCGTTGCTGGTGCCACTTTCAAGCTGTTGGAAATAGGCGTCCGAGACCAATTTCATTGCTGCAAACAGCGTGGGGCGATCATCGGGGCTGCCGAAAACGGTCTTTTTGCCGCCTCGTAGCTCGTCGATCGGAATGCCTGCCTGTTCGGCCAACATGCGAAGTGCCGATGGAAAATCGAGCCCGTCTCGCTGCATCACGTAGCTAAAGATATCGCCACCGATATCACAAACCCAACACTTCCACGTCTGCCGCTCGGGATTGACGGTCAAAGAAGGTCGCCGGTCGTTGTGCCAGGGACAACGTGCAACCATATTGCGACCCGCCGGATGCAACTCCAGCGTCTGGCCGACAACATCGACAATGTCGACGCTCGCGCGCACTCGCTCTTTCAGGTCGAAGTCCACAGGCAGGGACAAGCGACAACTCCCGTAAAAGGAACCACTTGGTGACAAGGCACCTGGAAAGAAAGCCACGACAAACCCGAAACAATTTCGGTGCGGAACCCCTTCCTTGGGCGACTCGCCGATTCAAGCTGGCGAAACGTATCCGATCGGTCGACCCATCTCGATGATCACCAACTAGGCAAACCACCGATTTCGCCAATCTTGCTTGACTGGCCGCGGGCAAATTTCGATCTTGCAATCCATTGCGACGCAATTGAACGGTTTGCTAGCAAAAATACAACTGGCAAACCGCTCATAAATTACGAGCGACCGGCGATTGTGCGAAACCACCGTGTCGGCGTCAAGCTCAATTTTCTTGAGCAAAAACCCGCAAAATCCCCTGTTTTTACGCCGTTCAACCAAAAAAGCCTGAATTAATTCAGCTCACGCACGCGGATATCTTTCCAGCGGACTTCGAAGGGGCCGGTCCCCTTGGCGATGCCGTGCACTTGCAGCCCAATGAAGCCTTCTTTGCTCGATTCTGCGTCCGAAAAATCAGCGATCTTGGTGCCGTTGACCCAAGTTTGAATGCGATCGCCCACCGCGCGAACGACGAAACGATTCCAGCTGTTGTTTTGATAGGCGTCTTTGATCGGTTGTTCCTTGGTGATCCAACCGCGTCCGGTCCCTTCGCTGTAGACGTAGCCCGCTTCGCCTGGCGCCGCTTCGATTTCGACCTGGGGGCCGTGAACACGACCGTTTTTGTAATCCTTGGTGCTGAGCGAGCGAATCTGCACCCCGCTGTTTAGTCCAGTGTCGACGTTGGTTTGGAAGGTCAGCTCGAAATCGCCAAAGGTTTGATCGGTGCACAAGAACGAATTCGGGCTTCCTTCGGAGGTTTTTCCGACCACAGCCCCTTTTTCGACGCGGTAGGTCGCGGTGCCGTTCTTTTGGGTCCAGCCCTTGGTGTCGCTGCCATTGAACAGCGAAACCCAGCCTTTGCCATCGATATCGGGGATCGTGTCCCACGAGACATCGTTGCCTGCGGCCGACTCGCTAAGCGTCGCCGGATCGCGGACGGCAGGCTCGTCGGCCGTCAACGTCTCGGCATCGACGGCGGGCAGGGTCACATCGCCAGTCGCCGCCCACTCGGTACCACGCTGCAGCGTGACTTGGAACGCCAACCCCTTCATCGCGTTGACGTCATGCCCAAGGGTCGTGTGAAAAACACGTCCTTTGCCGTATTGAATGCACATCAACAGCGGCTCGTGTTCGCCAGTACCGCCCGATTCTTTGGCACTGAATCCGGTCGCCAACACTTGCATGTTTTCCGCGGGTCCTCGCAACTTTCCGTACAATTCGTCAGCCGTTTGCATGAACGATCCCGGCAATCCCTTGGTGATCGGATGCTCGACATCGCGAACGACGACGACAAAGGGAACGCGTTTGCCGTGGGTGCCACCCGATCCAGGCGAGTTGTCACGCGTAAATTTTTGCAGATCCTCTTTCCAACGAACGTAGGGACCATCGCTCTCATTGCGACCGCCCCAGCCCCCCAGCCCGATCATGCGATTGTAGGCCGACCATTTTGGGAACGAGTTATCGGCGGCGTGAACCGAGCAGAAACCGCCTCCGCCAGCGACGTAGTCCTCAAACGCTTTTTGCGTCGACTCGCTCCACGGTTGGCCGTTGTAGTTGGAAACGATGACGTCATAGCCGGCGAATTTCGGAGCGAATGTACTCATGTCGCCCCCTTTTGCAGGCGAGGTGACAACGTCCACTTTGAATCGCCCTGATGCTTCGAGCGTCTGTTTGATCAGCGGGGTGGTTTCTTGCCATTTGTGATTGTTTTGCCCGTCGATCAACAATGCCGACAAGACTTTGGCATCGTCAGCCGCCGACGCCTGTAGCGTCACACACACGACCAATGCGAGAGAGGCGACCAGTCGTTGAAAAGAGGAAGTTCGTATTTTCATCAGCGTTAGATTCAAAATGAGGGTCAAAGGATGGGGGAAGCGACGGTGAAATGGGGCCGTGCGAGCTGCCAACTTATTTGGGCCGCCTGGTTATTCGCGGCACCGGTTCGTTTGGGCCGACAGCGGCCTCGGGCATCCCATTGTATCAAGATCATCACCAGATGCTGGGTACATGAATCGGGATCGGTTGCCTAAGATACGTGAATCTTGCAGCCCAAACAAAAATCGTGGGCCGCCAAATGAACCGAGCCCCTCACCGAGCCCCCCTCGTACGAATGAGCCATTTTTCTCGCGGGAATTTCCCCGCCACTCGCCTGCGACGCGTCCGTCGCCACGACTGGTCTCGGCGACTTGTTGCCGAGAACCAATTGAGCGTGGACGATCTGATTTGGCCCATCTTTGTCTTTGATGGCGAGGGACGCCAACCGATTGAAAGCTTGCCGGGGGTGGACCGACTGGGGCACGACCAAATCGCCGAGGCGGTCCAGACCGCGTGCCGTTTGGGGATCCCCGCCATCGCGATTTTCCCGGCCACGCCTAGCGAACTGAAAACGCCGGATGCCGCTGAAGCGATCAATCCCGACAACCTCGTTTGCCGCACCGTTCGCAAGATCAAACAAGAAGCAGGCGATGCCCTCGGCGTGATCTGCGATGTTGCCTTGGACCCCTACAGCAGCCATGGGCAAGACGGATTGGTTCGCGATTCGTATGTGATCAACGACGAAACGGTCGAAGTGTTGTGCCAGCAAGCGTTGGTACAAGCCGAAGCGGGATGTGACGTGATCGCGCCGAGCGACATGATGGATGGCCGGATCGGAGCGATTCGTGGGACGTTGGAAACCGCGGGAATGACCAACGTGCAAATCATGTCGTACGCCGCTAAGTACGCCAGTTCGTTTTACGGGCCTTTCCGAGATGCGGTCGGATCGTCTGGCAATCTTGGCAAAGCCAGCAAGAGTACCTACCAACAATCTCCTGGCCAAAGCGACGAGGCGCTTCACGAAGTCGCACTCGATTTGGCCGAGGGCGCCGACACGGTGATGGTCAAACCGGGGATGCCCTACTTGGACATCGTCTATCGTGTGAAATCGACCTTTGGCGTTCCCACGTTCGCCTATCAAGTCAGCGGCGAGTACGCGATGCTCTCCGCCGCCGCCAATCACGGTTGGCTCGATCGCGACAAAGTGATTCTCGAAAGCTTGTTAGCGTTCAAGCGTGCCGGTGCCGATGGCGTGCTGACCTATTTCGCCGTCGAAGCGGCACGCCTTCTCCATGCCGCCCACTCGCAATAGCAGCACGATGACTTCGGAACCCACGATGACCTCGGAACAAAACGCCCCGACCCTCGACGCACTTGAAGCCGCTGCCAGCGATAAATTCGCCTGGCAATGGGATGCGATTTCGATCGCCAACCAACCGTTCAAACTGGCCGTGGCGGCCGACCCCGACAGCATGCTGATCGAAGCCTGCGAACGCCAAGACGCGGGCGAAGAAGGGGTGATCGATCCGTTTTGGGCGACCACATGGCGGGCCGCCGCGGGGCTGGATCGTTTCCTGGACCAAGTCGAACTTCAAGACGTTCCAGTTTTGGAACTGGGTTGTGGCACCGGGCATGCCGGCATCGCCGCGATGCTGCGTGGCGCCAAGGTCACGCTGACCGATGGCGTCGAAGATCCGCTATTGCTAGTGCGAATGAGCGTGTGGCAACAGCGTGATCAATGCACCGTGCAGCGATTGCGATTCGGCATCGACACCCTCGACGATCAATCGTTTCCAATCATCCTGGGCAGCGACGTGACCTACCTGCGTCAATTGTGGCCCGAGCTTGACGTGTGCTTGCGACAACACTTGACCAAAGGAGGTCGAGTGCTGCTGAGCGATCCGTATCGGTTCATTGCCAACGAATTCCGCGAATGGATTCAAAAGCACGACTGGCACTATACCGAGCACAAAGTCGAACTTGCGGACGACCCTAAACACCCCATCCGCGTCATGGAATTACACGACGCGAAGTAAAAAGAGCACTGCCGTTTGCCGAGGGACCCGCACTGGTGTTTGCCGCGGGCCCGATCAAACAAACGCGACGGTTGCCTAGCGGTCGGTCGACTCGGCAATGCAGTACAGGTGTTGCTTGCCACGATAGAAGATCTCGTTGCCGACGATGGCCGCCGAGGCATCGATTTCCTCATCAAGCTTGTTCTTGGTAACGACTTCGAACGAATCGCCATGCTTCAGCACCACGGTCGTGCCATCACGTCCGGTCAAATAGACGTGGCCGTTCGCTGCGACCGGCGACGCATAGATGGTTGAAATATCGGGCAATCGAGTTTGATCGATCCGCAGTTCGCCGGTCTTGGCATCGCGTGAAAGCAGCACGCCATTGTTGGCTTTGACGAAATACAGCTGGCCTTGATACAGCAGCGGCGAGGGAACGTACGGCGCCGCGTCTTCTTCGATCCAACTGATCGTCTCGCTATCGGTGACATCCCCCTTGCTGCTGAGCGGGATCGAATAGATCGCGTAACCTCGAAATCCGGTCATCACAATCACGTTGTCCTCGAACCGCACAGGCGACGGAATCGGGTTGCCCGCTTGACCACCACATTCCCAAATCAATTCGCCCGTGGCCAAGTCATAACTACGAACGCGATTGCTGCCGTTGGTGATCACTTGCGTGCGTCCTTCGTACTGGGTGATCAAAGGAGTCGACCACGTCGTTTGCTCGTCGCGAGTTTTCCGCCATCGCTCTTCACCCGATTTCGCATCGAGTGCCACGATGAACGATTCGCCTTCGTGATCAAACGGGACGACAAGCGTATCGCCAGAGACCGCTGGCGAACTGCCTTCGCCAAATTGAGCTCGTGTTTGCATCTTACCTAGATCGCGACTCCACAATGTTTTCCCGTTCAGATCCAAGCAGTAAACGCCTCGCGATCCGAACGAGACATACAGCCGTTCTCCGTCGCTCACCGGCGACGCTGATGCAAACGTGTTGGTGTTGTGTCCGGCTTCGTGAGGCACTTGCTCGGTCACGGTGCTCCGCCACACCTCCGCGCCGCTGGCACGATCGTAGGCCAACACCATAAAGGCATAGTAATTGGTTGGTTCCGCCCCGCCGCGGCCACGGCCACCTCGACCACTACGGCCGCCCCCTTCACCACGGCCACCAAGACCACCTCGCTCACCGCGACCAAAACCACTAGGCCGATCGCCGCCACGGTCACGTCGTGGCGGCTCGGAGGACTCGGCGGCTTGCGGCTCCGTTGCCGCCTCCGCTCCCTCTTTCATCCGATCGGTTTTCACTGCGGTCGCGACATAGACGCGGTCGCCCAACACGATCGGGGTCGAGCTGCCGACACCCGGGACTTCGATTTTCCAGCGGATATTTTCGGTCTCGCTCCACTGGGTTGGCGGATTCCCCGTCGGTGCGACGCCGGACGCTTCGGGGCCCCGCCACTGCGGCCAGCCGGAATCGAGATCCTTGGCCGAGCCGGCCCCCCCGGCAAAAGCGGTCAACGTAAAGGTAGCCGCGGCAATCAGATGAAGCGATTTCACAAGAACAGTCCCCAAAAAAGCGAGAAAAGGAGCAACAAGTCAGTGAGGTCATAGCTCGATTCAACCCCACTGCCGCCGGCAGGTTCCGCTGGATATTCGAAAGGCCCAGTGGCTGGAAAAAAACCGTCGACTAGGCCCATTCGGACGCCATCGGGTTATCCACACATTGGGATAGAATCAGAAAACTAACGATTTAGACGATCCAGCAACGCTTGGATTTTCCAGTGTGTCGGCGAAGTCGCCGCGACGACCAACCATTGCCGCGACCGGCACGTCAATAGCGACATCGTGGATGGTCCCCCGAGCGATTCCCAAGTATCGCTGTCGATGTTCGTTTCGATCACCTGCAACAGCGGCTCGCCGCGACGGGAATATGATGGCTGCCACGAAGCCGCCCCGCCGGCGTTCCATTTCGTCTCCGGCTCGCGCTGGCGTCCGACCAAGGGCGTGACGTCATAAACGCGAATCGCCAGTTGTTCCTCGGCACCTTCTCGCGTGGTGATCGTTAGCTGCCCTGAGCGTATCGAGAGCACTAAGTCAGACTGCGCTAACAAATGAGTCACCTTCGCACCGACACTCGGCGTCTGGATGTCCGCCCGGCTCCTATCCAACCCCCTCGTCACCTCGGAACTTCGCCACCACGGAACGACTCCGGTGCGATTCGCCGCACCGCCCGATACATTCACTTGCGAATCGGTGGTTTGGTCACGCCGCTGCGACTCTGATCGCGACGGCCCTGCAAACGGATCATGATCCGTGATTGCAAAACTCGGTTGCTCGTGTCTCTTTGCAATCAGCACAAGGCTTTCCTTCAGCCCAATCTCTTGCAAAGCGTGAACGTCAATCTCGGTGGCAACACGGGTCGACATGTCTCGCGTCAACTGAGGTAACGTGAGACCGTCGTCCCAGGCGAATCGGCATGGCTCTTGCAAAAACGCCAAGATGTCAGCCTCCTGCTGTTCAGTCATAAACGGATCGATTTGCCACGACGCTACCTCGCTACCATCTCGAGTGACGCGAGCGTGAGCGTGAATTCCATGCATCACGTCGGTCGGTACCACCGATTGAGCATCGGCCACCGGCGCCGCAATGAAAACGATCCCCGTCGCGAATATCGATCGCCAACGCAGCACAGACAACATCATGGCAGCCACTCGCAGTGTGAGGTGAATTCGAACTCCATCGTGGTAGCGGTCCAGCAATTGGCATTCCCACTTGGCATTCCAAGTGCATTCAACCACGGTATCGAGAGAATTCATCGTGCGCTGCACTGGAGTGCGTGATCAAGTTTGCCAAAGGTGTTGCAATTTGCTGCGTTCGATTTGCACACATCGGCAATCCCTCGATTCACCTTTTCCTAACCATCCGGAAAATGACGTCGTGAACAAGGAATCTACTATGCGCACGTTTAGACCCCCTTCGCTCGTGATCATCATCGCATGGGCAATGTCGATCCACTTGCTTGTCACCAACGTCCATCAAACCAGTGCCGCCGAATCGATCGCAGCGGGCACCGACACAATCGATTCCGTCACGCTGTACCGCGACCAAGCGAGTGTTGTTCGCCGGATCGACGTCCCCGCCTCGGCGGACTTGCAACAAATCCGGGTGACCGACTTGCCAGCGAGTTATGTGGCAGGTTCCGCGTTTTCGCAATGTGAATCGGGCAGCGTCATTCGATCGACTCGCGTGATGACCGTTGACTCACTTTCGCCCGAAAACGAGCAAAAAGTCAAAACGCTTGCAGACCAATACGCGGCGCTGCTGCGTGATCTGAATAACGCCAAACAAACGTCGACCGTGATTGAACAGGACTTGCTCACGCTTGAGAAACTTGTCGATTTTTCAGCAAGCAAAACGCTTGAAAACCTGGATCGCGCCACACTGGACGTGCAATCCGTTACCGCACTGACCGATTTCACCATGCAGCGGCGACGTCAACTCGCCCAAGAACTACATGAGCAGCAAACCACAATCGACGATTTGACCAAGGCAATCCAAGTCAACCGCGCGAGCATCGAGTCGATCCACAATACACGAGGCACGACAAGCGAGGCGCTAATCGAAGTAATCTCCCCTGAGGGCGGGCCACTGCGGTTCAGCTACCAAGTCAGCGATGTCGGATGGTCGCCGAGCTATACGGTCCGCGGCCAACGCATCGCTCAGGAAGAAGCGGAATTTTTGCTCGAATTTGAAAGCGTGATCGTGCAAAACAGCGGCGAAGATTGGGACAATGTAAAGCTGACCCTGTCGACCGCTCAACCCGATCTGCACTCCGCCGCCCCCGGTCTGACCCCGTTGCGTATCGGCATCGCGGAATCAAGTGCAGCGTTGTCATCGCAGACGTCATCGATGGCGCCGAGCGAGTTGGAAATCCCCTCATGGCAAGACCGAATGGTTTGGCACCGCGACATCACTCGCAATGCCGAATCGGGAATGAAGCAAATTGCTGAACTCGAGTCTGCTGCGAAAGTCCAACGCGATATCGCCTTGGATGCGGGAGCGAACGTCAGCGACGAGAGCTACACGATCGCCGACCGCATCAAAATCCCAAGTCGACTTGAAAATCAAGTCGTCACGGTGACTCACGACACCCTCACCGGCGATTTGAATTATGTCGTCACGCCGCTATTGAGCAGTTTCGCCTATCGTGAAGCGGACTTAAAAAACACGATCGGCCGAAACTTGATCGCTGGTGATGCCGACGTTTACTTGAACGAAAAATTTATCGGCCGCACAACGCTGCCGCCCACCGCTGCGGGACAACGTTTCCGAATCGGATTTGGCGCCGACCGCCAAGTCCGAACACGACGCGAATTGATGTCGCGTGATTCGTCGGTTCACGGTGGCAACCAACGCGTCAGCCTAAAATACCGGCTGGTCGTTTCGAACTATCACAACACGGCGATCCCCATCCGGTTGCTGGACCGCATTCCGCTGGCGACTGAAAACGAATCGATCAGCGTTTCATTGGCGGCGGACGTGGCGACGCAACTGTCCACCGATCCGCTCTACCTGCGAATGCAGCGGCCAACTGGAATATTGCGCTGGGATCTCGAAATCCCGGCCGAACGGTTTGGCAGCAACGCCTACGATTTCGAATACTCGTTTACGATTGAACACGATCGCGAGAAACGCATTGTCGGTGACCGCATGCTCGAACAGATGCGAAGCGATTATCGTTTTGAAAACTCAAGCGGCGGCGGATTTGGCGGTGGCATGAGCGGTGGTGGCATCTTCTAAAACAAATCGTCCTGATCCATTCATTGGGCTCGCGCCGCGAACGCTCCCAAAGTAGTTGACATTGGTCCCAGCCATTGGCGTGCGTCTCTCTCACTTCAGCATCGCAGCAATCTTGTCTGCATCGAAGGCAAATGCGCCTAACCCCTTGGCGTTGTGCGCCGAAACGACGGATGCGATGCGAGCACACTCACGCGGTGACCGCCCTTGCGACCAAGCGAACAGGAACGCACCGTGATAGGTGTCGCCGCATCCGGTGGTGTCGCGAACCGCCTCGACCGCGGTAGCCGGTTGATGCCAGGGCGACTGATCGGTTCCGGCAATCCAACTGCCGCGTTCACCGCAAGTCACACCGACGCAACGCGAGCCAAACTCACGTTGCAGAAACGAGACAAGTTCGTCGGGCGAAACCGCGGCATCTGATTTTGTCTGGGACTTGAAATGTTCCTGTGCAAAATGTTCGGACACGATCAAAATGTCACTCGCCCCAACAAGCGGCAGCACCTCGCTGCGGTAGCGGTGGGCTCCGCCATCAAACGAAACCAGCGTATCGTGCTGTTTGGCAACCTCGATCGCTTGCAAACAAGTTCGCAAGTGTCGCCCATTGAGATGAAGAATTTTTGCGGCGGCCACGCCGCGTGCCAGCTCGTCGCTCCATGGCAATTCAAGGTCGCTGGCGGGCGAAAACACGATCGTCCGTGATGCCGACGCGGCGTTAACCCAAATCGTCGCCACCGAAGCGGTTTGATCGTCGCTTTGCTGAACCCAACGGACATCGACCGACGCGGCACGTAGCGCTGCCAAAATCGACTCGGACATCGGATCAAACCCCAGCAAATCGGCAAATGCGGCTCGCCCACCGAGAGCGGCCGCAGTCGCCGTGGCCACGGCAATTCCGCCGCCGATCCCGACCGCTCGCTGCTGGGCTCGCACCACCGATTCCTCGGCCGGAAAACCGTCGACCACCATCACGGCGTCGAGCACCGAGACCCCAATTCCGATCACATCAATTTGTTTTTGCAACGGAGTTTCCTTGTTTCTTGATTAGCTCCCTTGACACCATCGCGGCTCGCATCAATTATCAATCGTTCTATGACGAAGAAGACTGGGCTTGCAAAACGCTTTCCCAAAGCGGCCCCTGTTTGTCCACGCGGCGCTCGCGTGGCGGCTGCAATTGACTCCAGTCGCGTCACTCACCATGTTGTCGGATACCCATCGCTGTGGCTCACTGGCATCTTCTGGACACGTTTGCGTCACGACGCAATCTCGTCCGCTTCCGCTCGCTGCTCACCTACGTCGCCCTTTGCACCACCCTACTTGCGATCACGCTGGCTGCCCCGATGGCATTCGCCGCGGACGTCGATCCGATGGATTGGCCCAATTGGCGAGGCCCTCAACAAAACAGCTGTTCGTACGAAACCGGGCTGATTGAAAAGTTTAACCCCAAAGGCGGCCCGGGCAGCAACGTTTTGTGGAAAAGCGAAATCGCGGCGGGCATTTCCACGCCGATCGTGATGCACGGACGACTTTACACGATCGTGCGTGATTCACCAGGCACCCGCAAGGACGCTGAAAAGGTGATCTGTTTGGACGCCGCCAGCGGCGAGCTAATTTGGGAGAACATCTACAACGTATTTCTTTCGGACGTTCCCGCCGAACGTGTCGGATGGTCCAACGTCTGCGGCGACCCCGAAACGAATCAAGTCTATGCGCTAGGTGCGTGTTGTTTGCTGCAGTGCATCGATGGCGAAACCGGAAAAACGCTCTGGGAACGCTCGCTGAGCGAAGAGTACGGAATGCTCAGCACGTATGGCGGCCGTACGAATTCGCCGGTGGTGTTTGAAAACCTAGTCGTTATCAGTGGCGTGACCACTGGTTGGGATGAAACCGCCCGCCCGGCTCACCGTTTTTTGGCGTTCGACAAAAACAATGGCGACTTGGTGTGGATCACCAGCACACGTCCGTTGCCCGAAGACACCACTTACAGCACCCCGACGATCGCGGTGATCAACGGCCAACAGGTTTTGGTGACCGGTTCAGGCGACGGCACGATCCATGCGATCCAGCCACGCACCGGCAAAGTGCTTTGGCAAGAAGTCCTCTCACGACGCGGCATCAACACCAGCGTCACGGTCGACAACAACGGCAAGGTGTACGCCAGCCATGGCGAAGAAAATCCCGAAGGCACCGCAATGGGCGCGGTCGTCCGCATCGATGGCGAATTCGCGTCGCTCGATTCGGCCTCGGCCGAGCAGTGGCGAACCGAAGAACTGACCGTCGGAAAAAGCTCGCCGCTGAAGGTCAACGACCGGATCTATGTGGTCGAAGACTCGTCGCGATTGCATGTTTTGGATAGCGAAACGGGTGAAGCCATTGGCAAGCCACTCAAACTTGGCACCGCCATGCGAGGCAGCCTGCTGTACGCCGATGGCAAGATTTATGCGTGTACCGCGACGGGCTATTTCTATGTGCTCAAACCGAGCGAAGACGGTGTCGAGACACTGTTCAAAGTTCGGCTGCCCAGCGGGCATGACGTGGGCGGATCGCCAATCGTTTCGCATGGCCGTATCTATCTGCCGACCACCGCAGGGCTGTTCTGCCTCGGCGACGAAGAGGTGAAACCGAGCATGGGGTCGATCGAGCCCGCGGCAGCGGAACGTCCGCTCAGCGAAAATCCTCAACTCGCTCAGCTGCAACTGATTCCCGCCGAAGCGATCGTCAAACAAGGCAGCACGCTACCGCTGCAAGTGGTGGCGTTCAACTCGCTCGGCCGACGACTCGATTCCATCCCGACCGACTTGACGTTTGAAGTGGTCGGCGATGGCGGCAGCGTCGACGGTGACGGCGTGTTCCACTCCTCCGGCGATCACGCCCACCAAGCTGCGATCGTGACCGTGCGGAGCGGCTCGATTTCGCACCAAGCTCGCTTGCGTGTGATCCCCGATCTGCCATGGACGTTCGACTTTTCCTCCGGCGAAGTTCCCGTTACTTGGATCGGAGCTCGTTATCGCCACGAAGCACGGACGATCGACGGAAATCCAATGATGGTCAAAATCACCACGATTCCCAAAGGAACCCGTAGCCAAACCTGGATGGGACCGACCGATTTAAGCGACTATACCGTTACTGCGGACGTCAAAGCGGCCCCAGGAGCATCGAAACTTCCCGATATCGGGCTGATCAACGGACGCTACACGCTTGATTTGATGGGCGAGTCACAACAGCTGCAAATTCGCACCTGGACCGCTCAACTGCGGATGGCCAAGAGCGTCCCTTTGCAATGGCAAGCGGACACATGGTACACGCTGAAGGTGCAAGCCAAAGTTGAAAACGGCGAAGCGATCATCCATGGCAAAGTGTGGCCTCGCGATCAAGCCGAACCAAGCGAGTGGACGTTGACGGCGACCGACGAAGCCCCGAATCATCACGGCAGCCCTGGACTGTTTGGCAACGCGACCAATGCGGAAATTTTCATCGACAACGTCACGGTGGCCCAAAATGGCGACTGATGATTATCGCGTGTGATTCACCTGGTTTCCAAGCAGTTTCGCGGCGACATCTCGCGGGGTGATGCCCTGTTTGCTTGATCCACCAGGGTGGACGTAGTGGGGCATCTTCCAGCACAGAAAGATGCCGCTTGCCCTCGAAACGGCTTGTTGTTTTATTGAGCCGCTCGCGCGTCAGCGGCCGGGTCCCACGCACGCCCCGGTGTCTTACGGCCCACCATTGCGATTTGCATTTGGATTCAATCAACAAGCCGTTACCGACTTGTTGATTGAATGAAGGTTCCTGCGGCAAGGGGTGTAGGATGGACTTCCTAGTCCATCAATGGTGGATTCGACGGACTAGAAAGTCCATCGTACGACTAAAACAACAAGCCGTTACGCTGTTCCGCTAACGACAAACGGCCCTGCTTGTCGAGGGGAAAAAAGTGCTTCACCGCGTGGCGTGAATCGACTTCTGCGAGATTGGCGGCCTTGGTCGTGCCTAGCGAGTTGTGGGGGCCAACTTGCCCGCTTGACGCTCGCTCGGTACATACCACTCGTCCAGCAACGCACTGAGCTTTTTGACTTTTGCTGGATTCGCCTCCGCAAGATTCACCGTTTCTTTCGGATCATCTTTCAGGTTGTAAAGCTGAGGCTCGGCGTTTTCAGGCGGGTACCTCATCGACCCAGGCGCTCCGTCGTAGGTCAGCAAGAGCTTGTCATGGCCGTGGATCACCCAGCGATACAGCAGCGATGCTTCGGGGTTTTCGATGTCGGCGATGTCGTGGGCAAATGATTCGCCGAAAATCGTATCTCGCTCGATGGCCTCGCCCGACTTCAATTGTGGCAACAGATTCAGTCCGGGGAAATCGTGCGGCCCCTCGGCTTCGGCGGCCGCTAAAACGGTCGGCACAAAATCAATCGACGAACAAAGTTCGGGACGATCCGCGGCAGGAATTTTTCCTGGCCAGCGGAACATGATCGGCGTTCGTGTTCCAAGCTCGTAGGGACTCCGTTTGGATCGCGGTCCGTAGCCACCGACTTCCTTTTGGATCCAGCCGTTGTCCGTGACGTAGATGACAAGCGTATCGTCGGCAATTCCCGCGTCATCGATGTGGTCCAACAGCGTTCCGCAGGTTTCGTCGAACCATTCGCACATTGCGTAGTACTGAGCGATTCGTTTCTGCACTCCTTTTTTCAGGTACTTCTCAAGAAGCCGCGCGGGCGGATTGTGTGGTGTGTGCGGCATCACTGGTGCGTACCAAAGAAAAAACGGCGTTTCCGCTTCCACGCTGCGATCGATAAACTCAGTGACCGGCTGCATGGTTTCACGTCCGATCGCCAATCCCGCATCACCATGCCGTCCACCCGGATTTGGATACCCCTTGGTCATTCCTTCGGTGAAACCACCGCGCTGGAAAGATCCTTCCCACCACTTTCCGCTTTGGAAACTGACGTAGCCCTTCTTGGCCAGCCACTGAGGCAAGGCGCCGGTGTGGTCAATGTGTGAGATCAGCAGCTCGCGAGCCTCTTTCCCCGCCTTTTCGGCGTGGGCTTCGTTTGCGGGGGTGCGGGCGGGGTCGTTTCCGGTCGTCTTGTTCTGATGCGAATAGAGTCCCGTGATGAGCGTCGATAGCGCGGGGCGACACAATGCGGTTGGAACATAGCCACGACGAAACAACGTGCTCTCTTTGGCGAGCTGGTCAAGGTTCGGCGTTTCAATTTCCTTATGCCCCATGAAACCATAGTCGGTGTAACCCTGGTCGTCAGAGAGGATCAAAACGATGTTCGGCGATTTGGCGTTGGCCGTTATCGCGGTTGCGACCACGAAAAGTATCGGCAGCAGTCGAAGGAGACTATTCATTTGATTCGTCATATTGACTTGGTACTTTGGCAGAGAAAGAGAATTGGGCCCGCGAAGCAATGAACGGACAATCAGTCGGATACGCTTCCAGTCGGTTAGCACAGCAATGACAGACTGGAAGCCTATCTCACTTCAGAGCAACGAACTGTTCAAGTGAATTGTGATCAATTACTGGCCTTTGATAGAGAGGGCTAGAGATGGCTCCCCTGGATGCCGCGGCATTCAAGTGTTTCGAGTTGCCAGTCAAACTCGACGCTGCTGGAGGTATTCGCAGAGGCGTCCCCTGCCCTCGTCTCGGTCTCGGCTTTTGCTGTTTGGCATGACGGATGGCGATCCGTCGAGAAACGCCCAATTGTTCGGTGAGCGTTGCTTCGTGCAAGAGTCTTGCGCATTTGCCGAACGGATTGTCGTAAATTACCAACAAGCAATGCGTATGATGCCTCTATCCCGATGTTGCGTCCATCGAAATGGGCGTCTGTTTGAACGACGAAGTGGAATCGACATGACAAAAATTGGCTCGGTGTTACTCGTATCGCTACTGATGGCTTCCGCACTCTTGGCGGACGACTCACACGTCGATGCCGAGTTCGCACGACTCGGCGAACAATACATTGACCAGTTCGCCGAATTCTCGCCCGTACAGGCGACCTCGTTGGGCGACCATCGGTTTGACGGCAAGCTCGACGATGTAAGTCAGGCGGCCAGAGAGCGAAAGCTCGCGTGGCTCTCTGACTTCGCCAAACAACTTGATGGCATCGATTCGAAGCAGCTCTCGCGCGCCAATCAAGTCGACCTTGCGCTATTGAAGCACTCGATCGAGTACAAACAATGGCAGGCCACAAAACTGCAAGAGTGGAGATGGAACCCGCTGATCTATACCGGGATCAGCGGAGATGCGGTCTATAGTTTGATGGCCCGAGATTTCGCGCCGCGTCGTGACCGACTATTGAACGTCGCCAGCCGTTTGGAACAGTTCCCGCGTTTCTTCGAACAGGTCCGAGCGATCTTGGATGTTCCGCGAGTGCCGCACGTGCACGCAAAAACCGCGGTGGCCCAGAATCTAGGCATCTTGAAGTCGATCGACAACTATGTGCGGCCGTTCCTCGAGGAGTTGCCAAAACAGGATCGCGAAAACGTTGCGAGTGCCATCCGAATCGCCGAAGCGGCGGTTCAAGAGCAACAACAATGGCTGGAATCCGAGTTGCTTCCTGGTGCGAAAGGTGACTACCGGCTGGGGATCGAGCTCTATCAGCAAAAGCTCGCATTCGCCTTGCACTCACCCTTGCGACCTCAGGAGATTCGTGATCTTGGCGAGCGGCGGATCGAGGAGCTTCACAACCAGATGTACGCCATCGCCAAGCCGATGTACCAGGATCAATACCCGCTGACGCAGTTCCCCGAAAATCCATCCGATCCCTTTCGCCGCGCCGTGATTCGGTTTGGACTGGAAAAAGCTTATGCGAATGCACCGCAGGCAGACGAGATCGTGCAAACCGCGCGACAGTCGGTTGCCGCGGCGACCGAGTTCCTTCGCCAAAACGACGTGATCACCCTCTTTCCCGATCCGCTTGAAATCATCGTGATGCCCGAGTTTCGTCGAGGCGTCTCGTTGGCCTACTGCGACTCGCCCGGGGCATTGGAAACCGATCAGCCCACGTTTTATGCCGTCTCGCCACCGCCGGCCGACTGGACCGAGAAACAAGTGCTTTCGCATCTGCGTGAATACAACAACCGGTCGATCGACGTGCTGACGATCCACGAAGCAATGCCGGGACACTTTTTGCAACTCGCTCATGCCAACCGCTACCAGGGCAAACTGCGTCATCTGTTTCAGTCCGGCGTCTTTGTCGAAGGCTGGGCCGTCTACTCGGAATGGATGATGTGTGAAGAAGGGTTTCGCGACCACGACCCGCTGTTGAAACTGATCACCTTGAAATGGTATCTGCGTGATGTGACCAACGCGTTGCTTGATCTTGCGGTCCATGTGGATGGCGGCTCTCGCAGCGAAGGCATGCGAATGTTGGTCGAGGATGCGTTTCAGGAAGAGCGGGAAGCGGCGGGAAAATGGACCCGCGCTCAAATTACGTCCGCCCAACTGCCTACCTATTTCGTCGGGTATCTTGAGCACGTGGCGCTACGTCGCGAGGCCGAGCAGATGTGGGGCGACCGCTTTAATCTCAAAGCCTATCACGACAAAGTTCTGTCGTTTGGTTCTCCACCGCCTCAGTTTGTTCGTGCACTCGTCCTCGACAAACCCATTCCATGACCCGATGGAATCTTGCGATCAAGCCGTTGATGAGATCACGTGCGTTTTTCTAAATTGCCCGGGACTGAGTCCGAGTTCACGCTGAAACACGGCACATAGCTGGCTCGAGTCACGAAATCCACTTCGGCGGGCGACCATCTTGATCGAAAGCCCCGACTCGAAGAGTTGTGTTTTCGCCATTTCCAGCCGTGCACGAGTGATTTCTTCCCCCACCGTGCACAGCACCTCGTGCTTGAACCGCCGCTCGAGTGTTCTTCGCGACAAGCATGCGTGCGTTGCCACGTCGTCCACGGTCAGGTGTTCGTGAGCATGCGTCGCGATAAAGTGCAGGCATTTGGCGATATCGGGATCCGCCACTCCATAGGCGTCGGAAGAACGTCGTTTGACGATCCCGCGGGGCGGCAGCCAGGTTGGATTTTCAGGTGGCTCACAACCAGCGATCAGTTGCTCAAGCAGCGATGCGGCTTGCACGCCGACTTGCTGGTAGCCCACATCAATACTGGAAAGCTGAGGGTTTGTGTACTCACAGACCAAGGGCTCGTTTTCCATCGAAACGATGGCAATCTCTCGTGGTACTCGCAGTCCACGTTGTTCGCATCGCTCGATGATGAATCGACCGAGCGAATCATCCGACACACAGACGCCAGTGCGTGGTTCCCATGTGGCCACTAACGCATCAAGCTGATCGGAAAATGATTGCCAGTCCGCCGCAGATCGAGCATAGCCGTGGTCGAACAAGTCAACGGTGTGCTGGAACGCAATCTCGCGGGCCGAGGCGTTGTAGCCAGCGATCTGTAATTGCACACCACGTTGGTCGGTAAATCCGACATAGGCAAGCTTCCTAAACCCGAGAGACAGGAGATGCTGCGTCGCCATTTTTCCGGCCCGCTGCCAATCGGGAAAGACTCCTGGCAGGTTCTCCGCATCGGTATTCAACCAAACATTCACTGCTGGAATCTTGTGTTCTTTCGCTTTGATCTCCATCGATCGCCCGATGCGTCCGACGAAACCGTCGAATGCCTGGTCGGGGTGGTCCACGAAATCAAAATCGGTCACTGGAATAAGCGTCGTATCCCAATTGGCAGTGGAAGCGACTTGTTGAATACCGGCTAACACATCGAGATGCCGACGAAGCGGAGTCTCGACCTCGATCAGGATTGCGATGCGATGCTTCTTGCTCATCGGCTCTGCGCTACTCATTCATCGGGGTGGATTTCAGTCTGGCGTATCGTTACGCACCGCAAAACTCCTTTAGCAAACGATCAGACAAGTTGGATACGAATCGACGATCTGACGTGCAACTCGATTCTTGCCGCTAGGAGATGGGAATGCAGTAACCAACGATTGATCCTAGCAATCATCCCAATGAAAGCTATGTTTTATTCGCCGCGCAGCGGCGTTTCTGCGCACAGTGCGGGTGCTCTACCGCCGCGTGGCGATGGGGAACGCGGTTGGGAAGGGGCGCGAATCAAAGATCAACGGCGTGTCCGCAACCACAGCGTCCCCCCAAAGAAAAACATCTCGCCACAGAAATGTGCACCAGCCGAGGACACATTTCTGACCTCGATTTTGGCCGAAGTCAGCGCTGGTTTCCGATCACATCTAATTCGGATTGATCCCCATATCGCTTGACCAGCGTTGACTTCTTTTTCATTCGGTTCGCATTGGCAAACTTAGTCGAATCAATAGTCCCGATCTTTAGACGCTTCGACAAGTTCAGGATGTTCCGCCAGGAAGTCATTGACTTCGTCGCCCTTGATGGTTTGCGGCTTCCTTTCGCATCCTGCGATCATGACAACGCACAGCAAGACAAGGGCGAGAGGCATGGAAAAATGGCGATATACCATTGTATAAGTGCTCCTAACAGCGATGAAATGGATAGCCACTTGGCCTAATTACCAAGCGACTGCGAGTAGAAAAAGGGGCGAACCGCCCCCCCAAAAAACTGAACAGTACGCGACTAGGCAATACCGCTGAGGCAACAGATGCAAATTGGCACCTGGGAATCTTAGAATTCTTGGCTGATGATTTCTTTTGCAGCCCGAGTCCCGAGGCTTCCCCAAAGCCCAAAGGGGCTCTGCGATCCGGGGGGAAGCCCGTCTCCACGGTTGGTGACCAATTTGCTACCGGAATTCCCTGCTTCAATTGATTCGGTGACAAACTTGATCGCTCCATCGCCCATCAAGACGTGGCATCCGCCCTGGTGCCGGCTACCGGGAGGGCAAATGCCCGTACCGAAGTTGTCACTCGCCATGCATAGCCCACGGTTAGGAGGCAGAATCGTATTCATACCGCTATACGCAATTGAGCCAAGCGCCCAACGATAACCGCGTTTCCGCTCGGCGTTGGTGTCATAGGTACCGGACTGCCAAAACAAGGGACGGTCGGCGTCTACATACAATCGTTCACACTGATTTGCCCGATCGGCAGGTGAGAAATACCTTCCGTCGCGGTTGTTGCCAATCTTTGTGTTAAAAGAGGTGCGTTTATCTCCATCGCCTAGATCCGTAACAATCTCGCCGGCTGCGATTGTATTGGAAAGCCCATCCAATACGTCACGAAACCGAGTTTGCTGGCGTGGAATGAACATTCCTCTTTGCGAAACGCGAGCGTTTTGTCTCTCACCAACGCTGACGTCATTCCCATAGTCATCAATGGCCCCGAGATCACCATGGTGTGCACTATCTCCATCACACCAAGCGTAGTTCGTTCGGCCTTGCGAAGGCAGGCCAACCCCAGGATCGCTCGGGCAACGAAGGGATGGGAGATCGGTTAACCACGGCGGGTACTCGTCGCTACTATGGTTAGTTAAATCCATGATGGGCGAGGGGCCCATGCTGGGAACGATCCCGTTGGGCGTCTGGTAGGGATTGGACACCTGTTCCCAAATCGCTTGCTGCTCGAAAAACGGTGTAAGCGGGACGAGCCAATTCAGCAATAGCCGGTTATTGGCAGTCGCTCCGCGATAGTACTGGGGACTGTTTCGAGTGTTGAGCGAACCATTATTGATGGATTGGGTACCACCATTAACCATCGGCAGACGATCGTATGCAGAGTGATAGTTGTGCATCGCCAAGCCGATTTGCTTGAAATTGTTACTGCAACTCATTCGCCGGGCGGCTTCTCGAGCGGCCTGAACGGCGGGCAGCAGCAGTCCGACTAGCACCCCAATGATTGCGATCACGACAAGCAATTCGACCAGAGTGAATCCCTGATTCCTGAAATTCTGTTTCATAGCAATTTCGCCTAAAAGAATAGATTTGAAAATCGTTTGATGTTGCAGTATCAACATCTCAAAGCACGCCAAGATGCTCGCCCGTACGGTGATCAGTCGTGCAGGTCTAATCGAACACTTCTTCGAATGATTGCGATGCAAAGACGGAGAAAAGCTCACGCGGATCAAATGGCGTATAGGGAAATGCGGTGAGTGATCGCGTTCTTAGCAGAAATTAGTGCAGATTTTTCTTCCTTTCTTACCCTCCCTAGCAATCCCCCCGCTCAACACATCACGTCGAGCGACAAATTGCCGACCACGAATCATAAACGCGAGACAGAATACATGGCGTGGTTAAACTGCTAAGGTTTTCCGATGTGGCTGCATAACAATAGACAGCTGTTTCTGTAATCTTCCCGGCGGATCCCACCAGGCCCCCAACATGATGGACCCGACAACCAGACGAAAACGAACCCACAACGAGGAGGTTGCTGCGTTATTTCTTAAACACTCATCTCGTATTCGTGGAATCATCCTGAGCATGCAGCCGGACTTCGCGAGGGCCGATGACGTGTTGCAAGAAACCTTTCTGACAGTATCGGCCAAGGCCAATGAATTCGAATTTGGAACAAATTTCATGTCTTGGGTGTACCAGATTGCTCGGTACAAGGTGCTTGAGGATCGCAGGCGTTCCGGCAAAACCACTGAACAGCTTTCCCTTGCCTCGATCGAATCGTTGCTCGCTGCAGAGTCAAATCTAGCGGACGACCAGCACGAGGAACGTGTGGAGGCGCTGAAGGACTGTTTGACAAAACTGTCGCCAAGATCGCGGCAAGCGATCGAATTGCGTTATGCCCGTGAGCATCCTGCAAGCGAAATCGCAACGGTGCTGGGGTGGACGGTCGATTCGGTGTATGTCGCTCTCTCACGAGCGCGAACGTTGTTGGCGAAGTGTATTGACGAAGATTTGCGATCGAAAGGAGTCACCATCTGATGGACCTTGAACGTCTTGAAAAGTTGCTCGATCTCTATTTCGATCAAGGGTTGACCGAATCAACCAATTTGGAACTCGACCAGATGATCCAATCATCGGAAGAGGCGAGAGTGGAGTTCTGGAAGCGAGCTCGAATTCACGGATTATTGCGTCACCAAATACAAGAGCAATTGGGAAGCGAGCCTGTGCCCAGTTGCGAGGTTTCGCACCCACCGGTCGAAGCTGCCGACGGGGCGTCTCCGCGTCGCAGGCGTCGTTGGCTAATCGCTAGTGCTGCGACTGCTGCGTGCCTGCTGTTGTCCGTCGGCATCTATACGGCATTCACTCGTATCGAAACGACGACAAAAACAGGAATGCAGACTGCTTCGAATGGCTCAGGTGCAGCCAGGAACCAGCGTGCGGTCTTCGAAGCATCAGATAACGCACGCGAGAATGACCTAGGTGCAAAGCCTCGGGGCCCCTGGGTTGCCTTCTTGCGAAATTCCATTGATGCCCAGTGGGGCGAAGTTGGGACGGCCCGCCGAGTGGGTGAATCGCTTCCAGCCGGACGCCTTACCTTAAAAAGTGGATTGATCGAATTCCAGACCAACCGAGGCGCGGTCGTGATTGTCGAGGGGCCTGCCGACTTGGAGCTAGTCGACGACATGGAAATTCGCTGCCGACAGGGGCAGCTAACCGTGAACGTCCCTCCACCCGCACAGGGTTTTCTGGTACGAACCGAATCCGTCGATGTGGTCGATCTTGGCACTGCTTTTTCAATGCAGGTCGACACCAATGACGACGCTCGGATTCATGTGATTGAGGGCGAGGTTGATCTGGTAGCGCCATCGGATCATGCCGCGACGAATAGTTTGGTCAATGTCCCCAAGAGACGACTCGGCAAGGGGGAATCAGTCGAGGTGGACCGTCCAGGCAATTATCGAGACATTGAGATATCGGATCGCCTTATCAATTCGAAATCGCGAACCCAATCGATCGCAATTAGTTTCGATGAAGTCAATCGCCGATTGTGGAATCATCGTCGGGCGCAGGTTGCCAAGGACCCAAGCTGCTTGGTTTACTACGATTTCGCTCGAGAACCAGAACCGCAGACAAGCGATCTTATCCTTCCTAACCGAGTCAAAACGGCTGCCGAAGGTTCCGACGGAACGATCATCGGTTGTAACTGGACCGACGGACGATGGAAGCGAAAGCATGCTTTGGATTTCAAAAGTTTGTCCGACCGAATCTTGCTGTCCGTTGCAGGGCGTCATGAGCAATTGACCTGCATTGTCAAGATCCGTGTTGACGCACTGAAAGTAGACACGACCCCGATCTTGATGTCTCGTGATTTATCGCCCCGCGGGGTGCAATGGTCAATCGAAACCACTCCAGAGAACTCAAGCATTGCCAGACTCGTTTGGCGTCGAAATGGCGAATCGAACGCATCGTTGCCACAAGAGTTTTCTACGAAACCAATCCTGCGTGATGAGCAAATGGGAACGTGGATGCAACTCGCGTTCGTTTGGAATTCCGAAAAGGGAGAATTACAGCAATTTGTCGATGGAAAAATTGTGGATACACAATGGGTCGAGACAAGCGGAAGTTCACCCACAGGCGAGCTGGATTTAAGAGATTTGCAGATCGGCAATGGTAGCCCGACGGTGATGGAAGCCGACATGCGGCCAAGCAATCTGTGTGGTCGAATCGATGAGTTCATCCTCTTTGGTCGCGAACTCGCCCCACATGAAATCCAGGCGTTTCACAACCTTGGACGTTCGTATTGGACCAACAACGGCAAAGATGGTGATTGGGAGCATGCCGATAATTGGTCGGGCGGGATATCCCCCAATCCTGGCGATGATCTTTACATCAATCACGCAGGTGCCGAGCTGGCAAGGTATCAAGCGTATGGGAATGCGAATTACGGTGCTATTCATGTCGGAAGCTTCTCCGGCCAACTCGGTGAGCTGATCATTGAAGGCGGCGTTTTGAAAGCCGATCGTCACTCGAGTTTTATGTCGCGGGTCGGATCCGCAGGCGGCGAAGGCAGGCTAGAACAACGTGACGGCGATGTGCGGATCAATAAGCTGCAAGTTGGACTGGATCGTGGGTCGAAAGGTCACTACTTGCTGCAAGGCGGGCAACTCGTGCTCTCCCGAGCCCCCGTCCATGATCGATACAGCCTCAGTATTGGCGAAAATTTTGGCGAAGGCGTGTTCACCGTATCCGATGGATCGCTTCTTACTCGCCAGGGCGTTGTGCTGGGCCGAAGCGAAGGCTTGGGGACGTTCCAGGTGCTTGGTTCCAAAGCGGACACGATTGCCATTGGTTCGCTTGGAAGCGGCGACGGGGAATGGTATCAGGGGACCGATTGCATGCTGGATATCAGAATCGACGATGGAGGAGTCACCACCATCCAAATCGATGAAGGCGATGGAGATAGCAGCGAAGGTGCTGATGTCACATTTTGCTCTGGCTCGTTACTGAATGTTGGATTCCTTGGCGAGTCACAGACGGGAGCCTGGGACGTGATGACTTGGAAAGGAAAACTGTTCAATGAAGGACTTCAGTTCGCATCATCCGTCGATACGGACGTTTGGTCGTTTGAATTCGTAGACACCGACCAGTCCGGTACCGCAGATACGCTTCGCGTCGCCGCGCGATCACCTGTCAAGGAATGACAATTTCACTCACTGCAGCCCAGTGATTTTTTTGTTCAAAGCAATTCATTTGCCTGGCCAACAAATTACCAATGCGCGAATCGTTCTTGTTCACCTCAAACTTTTTCGCCGTGTTATCCGACAAAGCGATCAATTTCAACTCTTTAGGATCATCTATTTTCATGCTGAGACAACGACAGCGAATCATTATTACGTTTCTATCTTTAGCATGCGGATTGCTGATCCAGCACGGCTTGGTAAACGCGTCCGACGCAGCGGCATCACCTCTAAAGGTGATCTCGCCCAACGGAGTGGTGAGCGCGGAGTTCTCGTTGACGGAACAGGGCGAACCACGCTACTGCGTCTTCTATCGAGGCAAGCAGGTTACCGCCCCATCCGCCTTGGGGTTGATATTCAACAACGGTGTTCGGCTCGACCGAGACCTCGAACTCGCAGCTTCCGCTAGCTCGTTTCATCGAAGCAGCTGGAAACCAGTGGCTGGTGAACGCAGCGAGATCAAGAACGAATACAATTCCTTGACCGTTCACTTGGAGTTATCCCCGACAGTTACGGAGAAAGAAAAACCGGCGCTGTGCCAACTCGATATCGAGTTTCGTGCTTTTGATTCGGGGATCGCATTTTGCTACACCGTTCCGGAACATGAGGGACTGGACTCGTTCGAAATTGTCGACGAGAGTACGCGGTTTCGATTCACTGCCGACCACATGTGCTGGAGTTCGCAGAAAGTGGAAGGCGAGTACGATCACGTCAAGCTTTCCGAATTAGAGGGGACTCGCGGGCGACCGATGGTGGTGGAAGTCCAAGGTGGACCACAACTGGCTATCGGCGAAGCGAGACTAGTCGACTTCGCTCGAATGGAACTTGCTCAAGATCCTAACCATGAACTTACGATTCGTCCGGTTTTGGGGAGTGATATTGTGGCCAACGCTCCATTCACGAGCCCTTGGCGATACTTGATGATGGCGGATTCGGCCGGTTCGTTGATTGAGAACAACGATCTGGTTTTGAACTTGAACGATCCTTGTGCGATTGAGGACCCGTCTTGGATCCGTCCTGGGAAAGTGTTTCGATCAACGCTTTCGACGAGCGGTTCTAAAGCCGCAATCGATGTCGCTGTCAAGCTCAACATGCAATACATATTGCTGGACGCTGGTTGGTATGGATCCGAGTTCTCAGATGATTCGGACGCAACGACCGTAACGGTTGACCCGAAACGCGACGATGGCCCCTTGGATCTACAAGAAGTCATCGACTATGGGCGTGAGCGAAACGTTGGAGTGATCTTGTATGTGAACCGTCGCCAACTGGAAAAGCAACTTGATACGCTGCTTCCTTTGTTCAAGGAGTGGGGAATTGCCGGCATCAAGTTTGGATTCGTACGCGTCGGAGATCAGACTTGGACGAAGTGGGTTCATGCGGCAGTGAAGAAATGTGCCGAGCACCAAATCATGGTTAACATTCATGATCACTATTTGCCGACGGGTTGGAGCCGCACGTATCCCAACTTGTTGACCCAAGAAGGTATTGGGGGTAACGAGCAAATGCCGTCGGCAAAGCACAATGTCACATTGCCATTCATCCGCTTTCTTTGTGGCCCCGGCGACTATACGGTGTGTTACTACAACGGTCGAATTCAAACGACACGTGCTCATCAATTAGCAGCATCGATCGTTTACTTTAGTCCACTGCAGCACCTGTTTTGGTACGACAGGCCCGACAAATACCGTGGCGAGCCTGAACTAGAGATCTTTAAACAGCTGTCGACGACATGGGACGACACCAAGGTCATTCATGGCGAAATGGGGCGTTACATCACTATTGCCCGACGTGCCGATGCCCAAGGAGCGAATGATCGATGGCTGGTCGGCAGCATGAACGCGGGAGAACGTCGGCAATTGGAAATCCCGCTCGATTTTTTGGATCCGGGAAAAACGTACGAGGCGTTGATTTGTTCCGATCAAGCTCCCGATGGCAGCGCGTCAACCAAGGTAGACGTTGTGCGAAAAGAGGTAACCTCGGAATCCGTTTTGACCGCCGACATGGCATCTAACGGAGGGCAGGCCGTCGTGCTGACTCCTCGCAACCAATAGCCATGGAGTGTCTCGATTCAAAATAACAGTCCTGCGGCGAGCGGCCAGTGCCATCAACTATCGCACTAAACGGGCGGTTACTATAGCGGTGCGGCGCGAGCCGCCCGGTCAAAATCGAACGTTTTACTCGCCGCAACCGGACGGCTCGTGCCGCAAACGCTACCCAAAATCGATGGCATTGGGCGAGCGGCCCCCGCTCAATGCCCTTCATTTCAGTAGCACCGAACTAGTGCGTCGACTGCATCTGCGTTGACGGTGTTGGCTCGAATGCGTTTTCGCTGGGCGAGTACTTTTGCAGCAAGATGGTGCCGATTTCAAAGCAAGCATCGCCGAGCCGGCGGACCCGGGTCACTCGTACGCGGACCCAGAAGGTGGGCAACACGATGCGGACCTCTTCTTCGGGAAAGAATTGCAGCGAGCTTAGAAAGCCAGCGCCGGTCCGCGAGAAGTCACGTGTGTAAATTCCAATGGGGCGGCTTGGTCGTGGACAGAACGGCAATGCCACTTCACTCCACAGCAACCCGCGAGTTCGAATGCTGATCCGTTGATTGCTGCGTTCGTCGGTGGGAAACGAATTGGACGCTTCGCCGTTACTGGCAAAGTATTCCGACATCTCTACCGGCAACTGAATGTCCCAGTTCACCTGTTCGATCAGTCCGTTTAGGCGCTGAGAATAATCGACTTCCAACATTCCAACACCTCTGGATCGAATGACGCGGAACCCTCTCGCTCGAGAATCTCGAGTGCTTTGTGTCGTGAGAGCGGTTTTCGGTAAGGACGCTGGCTGGTCAATGCTTCGAACACATCGACGACCGCACATATCTTGGCCCAAGGATGGATTTCAGAGCCCACGCATCCCACCGGATAACCATGCCCATCCATTCGTTCATGATGCTGATAGACCATCAGCAATTGGCCTTCGCTTAAATCGGTCCGGTGCGCCAATTTGCGGAACCCCAAACCGGGATGACGTTTGACTTGGCGAAATTCCCAGTCGTCCAGCTTGTCGGGTTTGCTGAGGATGCGATCGTCGATATCGAGTTTACCGAGATCGTGAAGCAAACCGCCGGTGGTGATCTGTTCGACTTCTTCGCTTGAATACCCCAGCCCCGCGGCCAGCATCGCCGAATAAAACGCGACATTGGTCGAGTGAGTAAAGGTCGCGTAGTCGTGATGCAGCACGCGAAACATGTCGCTCGCCGCAAATTCGTCTCGCATGATGATGTCGGCGGTCAATGCCCCGAGCTGGCTGACCGTGGCGACCGCTTCGTTCATATCTCGGTTTCCGAACGCCGAGCGGAGCGAATCGAGCACGACCTCGTTCAAAGCACCAACTTGCAACTGCGGCGTGATATTGCTGGACGCCAAATCCGCATTCAATAAGCGACGCAGATACGATTGATACCGAGGCCCCGAGTCTTTTTCGATATACAACAGGTGATTACCGCGATCACGCAGACGATCCAAATCATCGAGCGTCAGCGGATAAGTCGCGCCGCGATATAGTACAAAACGACCTGAATCCTTTTCGCGCTGAAACAGATCGAGCCCTACCGCACTTGCCGGAAGCAAGGTGGCGACGCTAATCGGTAAAAAGTCCAAAGCGAGCATTCGGAACACACCTAAAGGTTCATTTCAATGACCTTTACGCCAGGTCATTGCCTAAAAACCTAGGACGTATGTTCGCACCCCGCCGGAAGTATCCCCTCTAAAAAATTAATTTTCCGAACCAAGCGAGCGGTGGTTACCGTGTTTAATCGGCGTAACCCACGCCACTCTCGCATGCGGAACGAACCACCTCTCACGCACGGCCTTCTCGAGTGGAAACCGGTGCAATCAAAATGAGCTCAAGAGACTTTTTGTTCAGCGGAGGCAATCATTTGCCTAAGGATTTCCTTCAAGGAAACCCTAATATCCCAATCGGGATAATGAGCTCGCAACTTGGACAAATCACTGATGTAACAGATGTGATCTCCTTTGCGATTGTCGTCGGCAAGCGAATAATCCAATTTATACCCCCCAATCTCTTCGATCAGAGCGATGCACTCCAACACGCTGGCGGCGTTCTCGCGACCGCCGCCGATGTTGTAGACCTCGCCGGGGCGAGGATTCTTGGCGAACGCCTCGAACGCCTTGACCACATCGCTGCATTCAATTTGATCACGGACCTGCTTGCCCTTGTAACCAAAGATCGTGTAGTGTTTGCCCACCACGGCAACGTGAACGAGGTAACTGAGAAAACCATGCAGTTCGACACCACTGTGGCTGGCCCCGGTTAAACACCCGCCTCGGAAGACGCCGGTCTTCAGCCCAAAGTACTTGCCGTATTCTTGCGCCAAGACATCCGCCGCGGTCTTCGAAGCACCAAACAACGAGTGCATGGTTTGGTCGATACGACACGATTCGTCGATCCCGTCATAATCCTCGGGATTGGCATATTCCCACCGTGTTTCGAGTTCCTTCAGCGGCAATTCATTCGGAGCGTCGCCGTACACCTTGTTCGTGCTCATGTGACAAAACACAGCGTCCGGCGCAAATTGACGCGTCGCTTCGAGCAGATTCAGGGTGCCAACCGCGTTGACTTCGAAGTCCAGAAAGGGGATCGCCGCGGCTTTGTCGTGTGACGGCTGTGCGGCACAGTGGATCACGAGATCTGGGGGCTCATTTTTGAACAGATCCAAGATCGCGTCGCGGTCGCGAATGTCAATCGAAACGGTGCGAAAGTTCTTCGTTTCCGATTCCAACTGACTTTGGTTCCAGCGAGTGCTGCCGTCGGGACCAAAAAAAGTCGCCCGCATGTCGTTGTCGATTCCGATCACTTGGTCGCCAGCCGCGTCCCAATGACGGACGGCCGCAGAACCGATCAGTCCGCTTGAACCCGTTACCATTACTCTCATGAGATTCTCTGTCTTGTCGCGAAATCGAAACCGGAAGCTCGAACGAGCTGTCGTGGCAATAGCTTGCTGAGATTGTAGTTGCCAATGACAGGGGGACCAGATTAGCCGCTGGCGGCAGCGGCCACATTCACGAAATCCTCGCCCAACTAAAACGCATAACCGGACGCCTACGGCGTTACCACGAACTCGGCAGGCAATTCGTACTTGCCTTCGGCAGCTTGTCGGGTCGTGATCAGCAGCTCTTTTTTGCCGGGACGCGAGGGATCATCCGCAACGACCCAAATCAATGCCTGTTTGACGTCATGCGAACCGGTGGCAGTTTTGTCAGGATTGGCCCCCAACAACAGATCCGTCAACACTTGACGAAACGGCATGTCCTTTTTGGCAAACCCGCGAATCTGCTGATTCTGAGTGATCCCCATTTTCTGCAGGTCGCCGCCCACGATTCGCATCGGCGGCACCTCGGTTCCCTCGGGCAGCGAAGCAGCAAATTGCTCGCCGATGATATTGATGCCAAACTCGAGCGACTCTTGGTCAAACGTGACCGACATTTTTTCCGAAAGCAGTTCGTCCAGCGTGTACGTTTTCTTGGGCGCCGACGCAGCAACCGTGCCCCCGCTGTCACCGGTGGTGTTGATCGCAAACAACGTCGCCAGCGTGATTTGGGCTGCCGCGTTGGCGGGCAAATAGGCGTTGCCGATCGCGGCTTGGTCGGCGACACCAAAGCGAGAATAGCTGCTCAGAAAATCCATCATCGCCGGCAACTGGTTCGCCAACAATCGCCACGAAGGATCGGGGACCGCATCGAGCACAAAGTCCTTTGCCCATTGGGGAGTCGCTTCGACGGCGTTTTTCAAGTTCTGCATCAACGTCGCTTCGCCGATCCCGCCGCTCGGAGACAATCGCACTTCGGCATACAGCCGGTCTTCGTCAAAGTGAGCCAACACCATCGCGGCGGCCACTTCAGGAATCAAAAACGATTTCAAAGGACGTTCTAATCGCGGTGCGCCGACTTCGATCAATTTCCGTCCGTCGGCGAACAGAAAGTTTGGCGTCACGATCATCGCCAAATCGTTTTCAGGGCTCGTTGCGTCCCACAGCGACTGCATGCTGCGAGGCAACAAGATGCTCGCACCGCCGCTTTCGGCAATCTCTTTGGCGCGGGCGATCGATGAAACCGAAAACCGCGTCACTTGATTCTCACTCGACTCGGTATCGTTGATGAAATATGCATCCGCATCGATTTCATCCCCCGCATACAACGTGGCTCCGTCGGGTGTCCGCGACGCCGACACGTCCCATGCTTTGGTCAACGTATCGAGTGGCACGGGATCATGCAGCGTGACCGCAAGCGAGATTTCGGGCCAACCATCGCTGCCCTTGTGCATGGCGATCGACAAGCGGTCCATCTGTTCGACCGGCACCTTCGCACGCGCCGACGCTTGGTCTAGCAACTGTTTTAGATCTGGAGCAAGCGAATCGAGAAAGTGGTTTCCGCTATTCTTCGCACGCAGCTCGGCCAAGTTCACCGTCAAAATCAACGAGGGACCGGGAGGCAGCATTTCCAGCGGCGCTGCAGACTCGCTGGCCACCGGCGGCAACCACAGCAAACGATCATCGTCGACGATTTGATATCCGGGAATCGCCGCTGGCGCCGGATCGCGCCGGACGGGTTCGGTCGTTGAATCCACATCACGACCGCTGACCGATGGAATGCGAGCGGGGATCGGCGGACGTTGTCGTTTGCGGACCTCTCGCTGCGACTCGCCCGGGCCACCCACGATCAACATGATCACCAGCATCACGACCGTCACCGACAAACCGCCCAACACGATTGGCGCCTTGTTGGATTTCTTTTTCCGGCGGCGACGTCTCGTCGGCGGTGGCGACGCCGGTTCGGGTGGCGCGATGGGCGGCGCAGCGATGGTTTCCGTCTTCACGGTTGGCGTCTTCACGGTCGGTGCCGCGGCGACAACAACCGGCTCCGACGCATCTTCCTGTACGTCGCCCGTGTCAGCGACCTGAGGTTCGGCAAGATTTGGTTCGGCAAGATTTGGTTCGGCAAGATTTGGTTCGGCAAGATCCGGTGCAGCAAGATCTGGTTGGGCGGTGACGACCGGCGTGGGGGTCGCCTGGACCGACGTCACCGGATCTGCGGCAACAGGCTTGCTGGTTGCAGATTCGCTGGCAGCAGGCTTGCGTGCCGCCAGCTCGCTAACGGAAGCTTTGTCGCTAACGGAAGCTTTGCTAGCTGATGCCTTACTCGGCGTTGGCTGGTCTGGCGTTGGCTTGTTTGGCGTTGGCTTGCTTGAAGATGGCTTGTTTGAAGTTGGCTTGCTCGCTTTCGGGGCCCTCGATTCCGCTGGCGTCACGACCGGCACCGCATCGTCGCTGCGGTGAGTGGCTTTGCCGCCCGCCGCCGACGTGTCGATTTCGATCGGGGGCGCCGCCGGGGTTATCGGGGGCGCTGCGGGGGTTGGTGCCGAAGCGGCTGCCGAGGACGCGGGATCGATCATCGCCGCGGTCGCACGCAGCGCGTCGGCAAACTGAGCGATCGAGGCAAAGCGTGATTGAGGATTCTTTGCCAACGCAAACGCCACCACTCGCAACAAAGGATCACCCGCCTCGCCGGCGGCGACCGCTTTGGCGATCGGCGATGGAATATGCGACGCATGCAGCGACATCATTTCCTCGACCGAATCCGCTTGAAACGGCATCTTGCCGATCACCATCCGGCAAATCAGACAGCCCAGCGAATAAATGTCTGTGGCGGCGTTACACGGGGTGGAGGTATCAGCCAACTCTGGAGCCGCATAGGCGTGTGGCGACTCGAGCAGATCGAGCCAGGAATAAGGATTGGTGAGCATCGCTGAGACGGCGGGCCCCGACGGATCACGCAACAAACGTGTCGAACCGTCCTTGCCGATCCACACGCGATCGGCTCGCACGTCGCCGTGCCACAGCGAATTGGCATGCAGCGCCGCCAACGCGTCACTGATCGCAATCCCGATCTCACACGCACGTTTCGGCTTTATCCGTGGATGTTTTTTCAAAACCTCCGACAACACCTCGCCGTTTGGTAGCGGCGAAAACACCACAACGTTCTCCTCCACACGATCCAATTGAATCGACTGAAGCGACGATTGAGTCACTCCGGCGTGGGCGGCAACCCATTGATCCCGACCTCCGCTTAGCTGTTCGGGGGTAGGACGAAACAGAACCCCCAACCGCGTTTCGCGATCGGCTGCCGTTTCTTGTTCCGCCGCCGATTGGCTCGGCTGCCGAATCACCGGCAACCACCGACTCAGCGGCGGTGCAGCGGCGGCCTCGGTTTGCAGATATCCGCCATGACGCAGGCTCACAGTTTCGGAAACCAGAAGCATCTTGGCTTGATACTGCGTCAGCACCCCCGATCTGACCAAGAATTTGGCCAGCGAGACCGCATCATCGGGTGGCAATCCCCCCGCTTTCTCGGCAAAGCTCACCGCGTAACGCTTACATCCTGCCGCATCGGTGACACCGTTACGAACCAACCTTGCCCAGAATTCGCTAAGTGCGACCGTCATGAATAAACAACAATTCGATGTCGAGAAGGAAACGCTTGTGCGGGAAAAACGCTTTCACCGATGGATAGTCTAATGGATCGACCGATTTCAGCCGACCACGGCATCAGGGGGCCCGGCGCCAGCGGGCCTGTCCCCAATCAGCCCGTGCCCTGTCGGCCCGCTCGCTGTCGGTCCGCTCGCTGTCGGCCCGTCCCCAATCAGCCCCTCACCATCGGCCCGTCCGCTATCGCCCAATGCCATCTACTTTAATTGCGATGCGTTTTCCGCAGTTGCAGCCGACTTTAGCCAACTTTTTGCGTTAGTTTTCACGCAACGTAGAGCTTTCACGCGAATCGAGCTAGACTTTTAAAGTAGCGAGCACCGCGACAGCGATTCCATCACGAACATGCATCATTTGAGTTTCCATTGAATATTGTCTATCTATCGACTGAAGCCGTCCCGTTTGCCAAGACGGGTGGTCTTGCTGACGTATGTGGCACTCTTCCCTCAAAGATCGCCGCGTTGGGGCATCGAGCCACGTTGATCATGCCCGCATTTCGAAGCATACGAAGTGCAGGATTGCCGATCGAATCGACCGACACCAGTTTCGCGATCCCGTTGAGCCCTCAGAAACTGATTGGGGCACGCATCCTGAAATCGAAACTGCCTGAGGGGAATGTCCCCGTGTGGTTTATCGATCAACCGCAATACTTTGATCGCGAATCGCTGTACGGCACCTCAACCGGCGATTACCCCGACAACGCCGAACGCTTCGCCTTCTATTGCCGCGCCGCGATGCATGCGATCTCGCGACTCGATGGGCCTATCGACATTGTCCACTGCAATGATTGGCAATCAGGACTCGTCCCCGCGATGATGGCGGCCGAACCCGATGCCTATCCTTGGATCAAAAACGCCTCGTCCATCTTCACCATTCACAACCTAGCCTACCAAGGTCATTTTGACCGCGAGTCGTTCCGCTGGACCGGACTCGATTGGAAACATTTCAATTCCAATCAGTTCGAGTACTACAACCATCTGAACTTTTTGAAAACCGGCATCGTCTCCGCCGATATGATCACCACGGTCAGCCCCAAGTATGCCGAGGAGATCTGTGGCCCCGAACAAGGCTGTGGACTCGATGGCGTGCTACGTGGTCGACGCGATCGGCTTTCGGGAATCATAAACGGCATCGACCAAACTATTTGGAATCCCGAAACCGACAGCAAGCTTGCTGCAACTTATGACGCTCGATTTTACAAGCAGGGGAAACTAGCGAACAAGCGCGAGATCCAACAGCGATTTGGATTAGAGCCCAACGAGTCGCTACCGATGGTCGGATTGGTCGGACGCTTGGCGAGCCAAAAAGGTTGGGACATGATCCTGCCGGTGCTGCAAGCGCACCTGACTCAGGACCGTCCGGTCCAGTGGGTTGTGCTCGGCAGCGGCGAAGCGCGTTACGAGGAACCGCTTCGCCAATTGGCCCAAGCTTTTCCGAACCGCTTTGCGTTGTATCTCGGATTTAGTGACGAATTAGCACACTTAATCGAAGCTGGCTCGGACGTCTTTGTAATGCCAAGTCTATACGAACCGTGCGGACTGAACCAATTGTATAGCCTCCGCTACGGAACGGTGCCGATTGTGACAGAGACTGGTGGCCTAGCGAACACTGTGGTCGATTGTACAGCAGAAACACTCGCTGACGGTACTGCAACAGGTTTTTTCATTCCCGCAGCGAATGCCGAGGCGCTCGATCAAACGATTGGACGGGCATTGCACCTGAGATATCACGAAAAAGAAAAATGGCAACAAATTATCGAAACCGGGATGTCGCAAGACTTCTCGTGGCGGCATAGCGCCGACCAGTACATCGAGCTTTATGCAAAAACCATTGCCCTTAAAAATTCACAGGCAAAAACGATCATCAAACGCCGAGATGAATCAGCAACTTTTCGCTAATTTTGTCTCGCCAAACCCTACGATGATCCGTTAGGATCTCGTATGGTCCCTGCACCCCCACAGGAATTGGTGCACGAAAATAAACCTGTATGTAAAGTAGTCACGTGATCGAAAATGCCCCCTCGCGAATCGCGAATCGAAGCAAGAAACTGGTTCGTCTACAAAGACGCAGTGGGGCCTCTACAACGCCAGCGGTTCACGAGACGCCGACGCCACTGCAGGAACCAAGTGGCTGTGCCGAATCTCGGCTGAATCCGATCACGGGCGATTGGACGATTTTTGCGCCTCACCGCGAAGCACGTCCTGATCAATTTGGGACCGAGCAGCGGGTTCCGACCACGACCGCGATCGAGTGTCCGTTTTGTGCGGGCGAAGAACACACGACGCCGCCACCAACCTGGGTCGCCAAGATCAACCCGGACGACAGCTTTCAAGTGCTGTACCCACCATCGGATGACACCGCGTCGCCATCGGGCCCGCTGAACGATTGGTCGGTTCGCGTCGTCCCCAACAAATTCCCCGCGGTTACGGAATCGGCATCGAGTTCCGCTCATCAAGATCCGACAAAACGATCGCATCCGTTGTTCCAAAGCAACAAGGTCATTGGGGGTCATGAAGTCATCATTGAATCCCCCAATCATGTGCAATCGCTCAGCGAATTGGATTTGACAGAAATCAAATTGATGTTGGTGGCTTACCAACACCGGCTGAGACATTGGCGAATGCAACCGGGCATTCAATACATCAGCTTGTTCAAAAATGTTGGCGGCGACGCGGGCGCTTCGCTGCAACACAGCCATAGCCAATTGCTGGCAACCGACCAAATGCCCAATTCCGTTGAAAACATCAACGAACGCATGCGGTCGCATCAAGCTCGAACGGGATGTTGCCTGCAGTGCGATATTATTCGCGCTGAACTGAAACAAAAGAAACGAATCGTCGCCCAGACCAACTCGCTCGTGGCCTACTGTCCTTACGCCAGCCGGTTGCCGATGCTGCTGCGTGTGACCACCAAATCGCATGTTGACCATTTTGACCAACTTTCGTTCGACGTCCTCGACGACTTGGCGCGGATGATCAAACGGATGGCCGGTTGGCTCGAAACGCTTGTTCCTAACGCTTCGTACAACATGTTGCTGCACTCGCGGCCTCCGGGCGCCCATGGCAACGCCGAAGCATTCCATTGGTCGCTGGAATTCTTTCCCCGAATCAGCCGGGTTGCCGGGTTCGAGTGGAGCAGCCAGTGCATGATCAATACGGTTCTGCCTGAATTGGCGACCGAGAAATACCGCAAATGCGCCGCCGCGGAAAACCCACGGCTTGTGCTGTAGGTGGCTCAAACCACTCGCCTCGACTTTGGCGAGTCCAAACCGCTCCATGGGACGGCGGCTTTTCCGGCTCGCACAACTCGGTGTGTTCTCGCGTGAACCATCGCAGATAGCCGACCTTGCCTATCATCTCTGCGCAGCCTCTTCTCGCCACTTGCTGCTTGTGGCCCATTCCTGCTTGCCGCCCATTTTCACGGCTCACCCGTTTGCATTTCCGCGGGGTCTTCTTGGCATCTTGGGCCAGTCTGCGAAACCTCAGCGACTCGCCAGTGCAGCGAAAACGCGGCTTCGCTACGAAACCGCAGTTTGGGTAAATGATTCGGATCATTCTGGCCGATACAAGTCCTAACAGTGTGAAGGCCAACCGCACCCTACCGATCTCGGGGGTAATTCCCTATCGGATCGGTCGCGACCGCGTCCTTTGCACTGGGTTTGTGATCGACCGATTTTGACCCTTTCACCCCCATCATCACAACTATGACGCCTCACGCTTATCTTTGTTTGGTTCTGCACAACCATCAACCAATCGGTAACTTTGATGGCGTTTTTGAACAAGCGTACCAGGACAGCTATCTGCCGTTTCTAGAGGTATTCGAGCCATACGACGCGTTGCGAATCTCGCTGCACACCTCGGGGCCGCTGATGATGTGGTTGGCCGATCGCCACCCCGAGTACGTTGATCGATTGCGGATGTTGGTCGACGCAGGCCGTGTCGAAATCATCGGTGGACCTCAGTACGAACCGATCTTGGCGATGCTGCCCCGGCGCGATCGAATCGGCCAGATTCAAGCCTACAGCAATTGGTTGCACCGCACCTTGGGCGTTCGCCCTCGCGGGATGTGGACGCCCGAACGCGTTTGGGAGTCCTCGCTTACAAGTGATGTCGTCGACGCCGGAATCGAGTACACCGTGCTGGACGACTTCCACTTCCGAGCCGCGGGACTTCGCGATCCTCAGTTGACCGGTTATTACTTGACCGAAGATGACGGACGCGTGTTGCGAGTGTTCCCAGGATCCGAGCACCTTCGCTATACGATCCCATTCCAAAGCGTCGACGCCACGATCGATCATTGTCGCGAACTTGCCCATCGAACGCCTGGCGTCGTATTGACGTTTGGTGACGACGGCGAAAAATTCGGCACTTGGCCCGATACCAAAGTGCACGTCTACGAAAAAGGATGGCTTCGCTCGCTGTTCGACTCGTTGACCGCCAACGCCGATTGGCTCAAAACCGTCACCCTCGACGAAGCGGTCACGCACACCGCACCGGTCGGCAAAATCTATTTGCCCGACTGCAGCTATCGTGAAATGACCGAATGGTCGCTTCCGGTTGCAGCACAAGATACGTTTGACGATGTTAGCCATGCGATGGAAGATCATCCGCAGTGGAGCGATTTGAAAAACTTTGTACGTGGTGGTTACTGGCGTAACTTCAAAACCAAGTACGATGAAACCAACGAAATGTACGCGCGGATGATGGACGTCAGCCGCCAACTCGCAGAACTCGAAGCCACCGGCATCGGTGCCAGCGAGATCTCGCAAATCCGCGACGACCTGTATCGCGGCCAATGCAATTGTCCCTATTGGCACGGTGCGTTCGGCGGCATTTACCTGCCACACCTTCGCAACGCAATTTTCCAACACTTGATTGCAGCGGACAACGAGCTGGGACGACTCAGCGGTGTCAATGAACACAGCGTTCAAGCAACCGCATCGGATTATGACTTCGACGGATACCAAGAAGTCCGACTCAGCAACAATCGCTTGTGTGCGTGGTTCGCACCGGGGCGTGGCGGCCGGATGTATGAGTTGGACGTTCGCGAAATCCAGCACAACCTGCTTGCGACACTTCAACGTCGTCCCGAAAGCTATCACCGCAAAGTATTGGCGGGTCCAAACACCGGAGGCGATGAAGTTGCAAGCATCCACGATCGAGTCGTGTTCAAACAAGAGGATCTGGACCAGCGTCTGCAATACGACCGATTCGCTCGCAAGAGTTTGATGGACCACTTCTATGACAACGATGCGACTTTGGAAAACGTCGCACGTGGCGAAGCAACCGAACGCGGCGATTTTGTCGAATTGGCGTTCCAAACCAAACTGCGTCGCGGGGCTGATCGCGTGCAAGTCCAGATGCGTCGCGATGGTAACGCCTGGGGCATTCCGATCTCGTTGACCAAGGCGGTGACGATGCACGCGGGCAGCGATCGATTGACGGTTGCCTATCTGCTCGAAAACGTTCCGCAAAACCAACCGCTGCATTTCGGCATCGAGTTGAATTTTGCTGGGCTGCCATCGGGTGCGGACGACCGTTACTTCTCGGACGTCAACGGTCATCGACTCGGACAACTTGGCGAGCAACTGGACCTCGAGAATGCACTTGGACTGAGTCTCTCGGACCGCTGGCTCGGGATCGATGTGTCGCTTGAGATCAATCGGCCCAGCGGCATCTGGGCGTTCCCGATTCAAACGGTCAGCCAAAGTGAATCTGGATTCGAACTGGTCCACCAAAGCGTTTGCGTGCAACCTCACTGGATCGTTACCGGCGACGAAAATGGTCGCTGGAGTGTCGAGTTCGAGCTGGCCGCATGCTGCGAGCAAAAGTCGGAAACCGTTCACGAACAAGAAGTGATCCGGTTGTAAGCCGGGGGGTAATTTTTCTTCCTGCCTGTGCTGCAGTCACCTCTTCACCGAGGAAGAAGACTGCTGATTTAGTGGCACGCGAATAGGCCGGAGGCCGACACACTGACGGCAGAGTGTGTCGCCCGCTGGGCTCTGTTTTCCCACCTCCGCTAGCCGGTGGCTCACGCCCAATGCCATCCACTTTGGCCCTCACCGAGTGGTTTTTATAGCGGAGCGGCGCGAGCCGCCCGGTCAAAATCGAACGTTTCACTCGCTGTGACCGGACCGTAGCTACGCTCGCCAGAGCGTGCATGGATGCCGCAAAAACACGAGCCACCACCTTCGGGCGACGGCGACTACCCGAGCACGCATAGCGGCACGGCAGCCTTGTCCACGGCGGGCTTCTCTTCTTTTTCGGGCATTTTCTCTCTTGCCTGAGGCTCATTTGCCGCGTTCGCAAACATGCGAACACCCCTGCGGTTTGCGGTGTCTTGCCTGGGACCACCCCACCCCCCAATAATATTTGTTGGTTTTCGCGTGACACCTTGTTGCGGGACCGGCCAGGACATCTAGAGGACTCAGCGCCATCAACCCCACCGAACTCTCCTCGTCTGAACTACTCCGACTCGCTCGGGCAGGCGATGCCGCGAGTGTGGGAGCGCTGCTATCAAAATATGGCAATTACATGGAGGTGATTACGCAGGCTCAGCTCGATGCACGGGTCCGGCGACGCGTCAGTGCGTCCGATGTGGTTCAGGAAACCATGCTGGAGGCTCATCGAGACTTCGAGAAATTCTCCGGTAGTACGATGGCCGAATTCACCGGCTGGTTACGAAAGATACTGATCAATAATCTTGCCCGCACCGTTGAAACTCACCTGTTAGCCGCGAAACGGGACGTTCGCCAGGAACGATCACTGCAGGATGCCAATGACGCCTTGAACCGATCCCACCTACGAATCGAATCGATGCTTTCGGATCATGCACGATCGCCTGCTTCCGAGGCGGATCACCAAGAAGCCCTCATTGAAATGGCCAATGCCATCGCAAGTTTACCCGAGGAATATCGAGAAGTGATTGTGCTCAGGCACATCGAGGGACTGCCGTTTAACCATGTTGCCGAGCGAATGAAGCGAACCTCCGGAGCGGCCCGCATGCTTTGGATGCGGGCCATTGAACGTCTCCGCCAGACAATGAACCAACGTTGATCGAGTGAACCAAACATGCACGCTGTAACTCACCCTGCCCTGCCTTCCTGGCAATCGCTGCCCACCAGCCTGCAAACACGCTTGGCCGAATTGCTGGATCAATACGCTTGTTCACTCGAAGCGGGTGACGAGGCCGAGGCGGAACGATTGCTCGCGCGGCACCCTGAACTCAGCGAGCATCTGCAAGGGCACCTTGAAAGTCTCAGACTGCTTTGTCGCCCTGTTCACAAAACGCCGACTAGGCAAACGGACCTTGCGGCGGATCCCACCGAATTTGGCAGCCAATCGCAGCTCGGCGACTACCGTATCGAGCGTGAAATTGGCCGTGGTGGAATGGGCGTGGTCTATGCCGCGACGCAACTTTCGCTGCGACGTAGCGTGGCGCTGAAAGTATTGCCGTTTGCCGCGGTCTTGGACCAGCAACAAGTCGCACGTTTTCGTAACGAAGCCCAAGCGGCCGCCTCGCTGCATCACCCTAACATCGTGCCGGTGTTTGCCGTCGGCTGCGAACGTGGCGTTCACTACTACAGCATGCAGCTGATCGATGGACAAACGCTTGAACAAGCGATTAAAGAGATGCGGCATCAGCAAAAAGCTCGTCCGCTATCGCAGCTTCATCACGCCGGGGACGCTGTCGCAGCCGATGACCTGAGTGACGTGGCCTTTGACACAACCATCGGTGTTTCCGCGAACGCCCTGGCCAGCGACGTGTTGTCCAAAGCACGCAGCGGCGGAACCTCGCACGCGGTCGCGTCCCCTTCGCGAAGCCCCTTCGCCAGCACGGCAATCAACACCGCCGAAACCGTCCGCAATCGCGATTTTGTGCGTTCGACGGTCCAGATCATTATCGATGTCGCCGGCGCACTCGATTACGCGCATCAACAGGGCGTGGTGCATCGCGACATCAAACCATCCAACCTGCTGGTCGACGCGGCTGGCAAGGTATGGGTCGCCGACTTTGGCTTGGCTCGTTGTCGCGGCGTCAACAATCTGACCGCCTACGGCAACATCATCGGCACCGCTCGCTACATGAGTCCCGAACAGGTCGCTGGACGGTCACAAGAAGTCGATCACCGCACCGACATCTACTCGCTGGGCATCACGTTGTATGAATTGTTGACGCTGCAGCCCGCGTTTGCAGCAACCAACCGCGAACAATTACTCAGCGCAATCGAATCACACGACCCTCCATCACTTCGTCGGCTGAACCCGGCGATCTCAGTCGACTTGGAAACGATTGTTTGTAAAGCGATCGCCAAATCCAAAGACGAACGCTATGCCACCGCGGGTGAATTGGCCGAGGATTTACGGCGATTCCTCGACGGCCGCCCCACCTTGGCGCGGCGTCCCACGCTGGTCGATCGCGCATTCAAATGGGCGATGCGTCGACAAGGGCTGGTGTGCTCGGCGTTGGCGATTTCGCTGACGCTCGGGATTGCGATGTCCGTGGGAATACTGCTGGTGTCGCGGCAGAGCAAGCTGAAGGACCAAGCCACCGCAAGAGCCCAGCTGCATTTGGACCAAGCGCATCATGCGGTCGATCGATTCAGTGGCATGATCTCAGAACAACTGGCCGAGATTTCCGGCACCGATCAGTTGCGAGCCGAGATACTGCACGAAGCCGAACGATACTATCTGGACTTCCTGCGTTACGCCAAGCAAAGCACGCACATGCGATCCGAGCTTGCCAAAGTGCGGTATCGGCTCGGAGCACTGCAGACGCGATTGGGAAAATTCGAGGACGCGGAATTTCATTATCGGCAAGCCATCGCTGACTTTACCGCTCTGGCCAATCAGGGGCAAAGCACCGATTCGGATCAAGCCGACCTGGCACTCTGTTTTCATAATCTAGCGGCACTGCGAAAGGACCAGGGACGCTACAGCGAAGCCTTGGAAGGTTATCAGCAAGCGGCAACGTTACTTGAAACGCTGCTAGCCAGCCACAAGAACCAATCGCAATTTTTCCGTCAGTGGGCCACAACGCAGACCAATCTGGGATCTTTGTTGTGGGTCTGCGGAAACGCTGAACAGGCTGACCGATTGCTGATGGATCTGCAGCAACAACTTGAAAATGTATCGCTTCGGCACGACGAAGACCGCAGCACACGACAGCAGTTATTTGAATGCCGGAATGCGCGGGTGGCGATGCTGATGGACCGCGATCCAGATCAAGCCGAAACGCTGCTGCAAGCCAATATCAGCGAACTTGAATCGTGGAATTTGACTCCTACTGAAGACGCAGTCCGCGAAACCGACGAGCGACTCGCCGCGTGGCAGCCCTCGCCGCTGTGCCAATTAGCGATCGCACGCAATAACTTGGCTACCTTGTGGGGCCAACGAGGTGACGTCACTCCAGCGATCAAATTGGTGCGTGCTTCGATCGCAGCATTGGAAACCGAAACCGACCGCGGCAACCCTGTCTCACGCCAACAGCTCGCTGTGGCCCATAACAACCTTGGACAATTGCTTTGGAACCGTGAGCCCAACGAAGTGGCGACACAGGAATTTATCAAAGCCGAAGAGATCCTGAGGCGTGACTTGGTATCCGAGACCGCGCCGGCCGATACACTCAGCCGGTTGGCGGGCGTGCTGCATAACCGTAGTGTCATCGACCAACATCAAGGCAAAATGGAAAACGCAGTTCAGCATTTGACCGAAGCGATGGAGTTTCAATCGCTTGCGGTGCGAAAGGCTCCGTACAACGCGAGTTACCGGGAATGTTTAGAGAGCCACCGCGAACAATTAGACCAAATCCTGCATCAGATCCAGGATCAATCGGGAACAACCAGCACCAACGCCGATTGGAAAGCCGAAGCGAGAGTCTTACAGCCGATGCAATCTCCTAACCAACCGACAACCGGCATTCGCGACCACGCCGATTCGGGCAACGAAAAGGAAGGGAACGTCAATGGCTCGGCATGATTGGAAAAAAACAGCGACAGCCAAACGCCAACGTTCGTTTCATGGTGGAATCGAGCGATTGGAGACGCGTGCGTTATTGGCTGGCGACGAATGGAGCACCGCAAGCGAACCCACCCCAAATCCACCAACGTCACTGCACGATCCGCTACAGATCGCTGCACCTGCGCACGTGCGTCAGATGACCATCGGCCGGCCGGCTCCGAGTCAGCTCCTGCAGCCACCGCTCGATCACCGGAACGAGTCGCACGAATCGGATCCGCCCGGCCGTCCAACAGAAACGGATTCGCTAAACCGCGACCAAGCGCTCGTGGAATGGGACCAAGACTCACCGAGCATGACCGAAACCGAAGACAGCGAACCAGCCGATAACGGATCCCCCGCTGTATCTCCGGATGATTTGGACGATACGGGAGGAACCGTGACGGACCAAACCAGTTACAACTCGCCCGAAAGAGCACTAATGCCCGTGCTGCCAATCCAACGTGCTGAACGTGCGAAAATCGACACGCCTTCTGCAGCGATGGTCACGCTGGTCAGCCCGCCTCAGTCGACAAAACCGCTGCAATCAAGCTCGCTGACGGCGTCGGATCTCAACGCCCACGTCAGCTACATCGATGACGATTTCCACTATTTTGAGCAAAGAGTCGCCCGCGGGTCGGCATCCGTTGCCTCGCTTTCGTCCGAGCCCTTGGCGAACCATGCCGCGGTGGACAGCTTCATGGCGATGTCGATGCTCGGGCCGAGCGGGACGGAGGACAAAGATCACGGCTCGGCAAAAACCGCGACGAACCTCCGCCATTCGGCGTCCAATGCGACCCTGCGATTGCAAACTTCACCAGTCACACACGAACAGGTGGCGATCATTCGCCCACACAACACGACTCCGCAACCGACCGCCACTTCGGTCCGCTTTGGATCGTTGCCAATGGTCACGCTACTGCATTCGGTCATGCTGGCGGGGCAGATGGTGCTGAACAGTACTGCTGAGCAGATACAGGGAAATTCGTCTCACGACGAACCGTCATCACGCGGCCAATTCGTTGACGACCATGATGCTGCGACGCAAACCGCGATGACCTGCACCGTCCCGGCCGGCACGGCATCGGCAACGACCAACCCAGATCCATGTAGCCCAGATCCATGTAACCCCGTGTCTTGGCAAAACAGCACGCTGTTTACCGTCGTGTGTGCATCCCTGAGTTTGCCTCATTCACTCGCCAAGCGAACCAAGCCCTTACAATGGACATGGCATCGACTTGGTCGCAAATCGCAGGACTAGCGTTTGAGTTCGCATGCATTGACGTTGATCAGCGAATCTCGCACCACGCGTGCGGACGGCCAAGTAATCGAGTTCTAGCCCGACACCGTCTGCGGGCTGGGGCTTTCCATCTACAAGTTACGTAGTTCTCGGCCAAGGCATTGCCGAGCTTCATTGACAATCTTTTGATCTTCGCTGGGCTCTTCGGCTGGTGTACTTTGAGCTTGTGAGGGAGTCGAACTCGAGTTGGTTTGCCGCGATGCTGACACAGGTGAAACGTCTGTCGCAAACATGGCCGTCAACAATGACAGAGCGAGGGATGAACGAAACATCGTAGTGCTTTCCTTTTCTTCGGAGTTTTCAGAGAGGTGATGAATTCGGGTTCGTCCAAGAACTCGACGAAGCGGAAAGGATGCACGCGGTGTGCCATATCGCCGCACCCTCTAAAACCGAGCTTATTGACGCATTGCGTCCGCTTTCAGACGCCCAGGTGAAGCAAAAGTTTGCAGCATGTGCCAAATTCTGCAGACTCGCCGTTGCGTCGGTCTACCGGCCAAGATCGTGTCTGATTCGCTTATTTTCTATGTTTCATCCGCTTGAGGTGCTGGTCAATATCAGACACACCACTTGAGTTTGGTAGATCGGGGTCCTGCCCGGCCAAAACAGATACTGATCACAAAAGGTGAGTTTCGTTGACGGTGCAAGTCCACACGTTATTTTGCCACGTGTGAGTGTTTGATTAACGGATGCTCACCAGGCAAAATTACGATGATGATGGAACAGCCAAATACATCGCGGGCTTTTCAAACCGAGGCACTGCTGTAGCGTCCTCCAGTTTCTTGCGACCGACTTGGCGAGAAATCTTTGCAGTTGTACCAGGACTTCGCTCTTTGGATGGCGTCCCAAGGATGACATTTGTAAAGCACCTTGAATCTAAAAGCACTTCCTACATCGATTACCCAAAATGACCGGATTTTGAGAAGACATTAGGGGTTGGGGCATCACGCGGTCATAGCCGGCATTGTGGTCCTTTATACCAGTCTAAATCATTGGCGAAATAGGCTTGAGTTGCTGTTGCTTGCGTAGCTTCGATCGACGACGACGACTTTCCTCAGCCTTCTTCTTCGTCTCACGAGCCGACCGAAACATTTCAGGGAACTTTAGTTTCAATTCTAGTTCCACTTTCGCTTGGACCGCCTGTTCTAGGAGTTGCCGATCCGTTTTGACGCAATATCGCTTTTCCGATGGCGCCCCACGCAAAGGCATTGTGGCATCCAATGACGACACATTAAATGGCAATATCGCGATTTGGTCCTGAGCACTTGCGTCATTGCTTAAAACGATTGTCAACAGAGGTAATGAAAGAAAGGCGAGAAGTCGTTTCACAGTCAATTTCCGTTTTTGATGGTTTCTGAGATAGAACAGACAGAATCGTCAAAACAAAGGTATCTTCGCAACACCATTCTTGCGGAAGGCTCTGCTGCCACCTCGCCCTAAACTTCGTTCTGGGAGAGGTGCAGTCAGCAATCCACCTCGCCCGAGCGAAGCACGGGAGAGGTCGGACAGGCCCTCAAGGCCGCGTCCGGGTGAGGGCCGACCGAGCAAGTTGAATCGCTGCAAGCGGTTGCTGGCGAGGTGTCCGGTGCGAGCAAGCCGGTGACACGCCCTCACCCGAGCATCGCTGAAAGGCTCTGCTCGACCTCTCCCAAACTGCGTTTGGGAGAGGTGCAACCAACGAGTCACCTCGCCCGAGCGAAGCACGGGAGAGGTCGGACGGGCCCTCATGGCCGCGTCCGGGTGAGGGTCGACCGAGCAAGTTGAATTGCGGCAAGCGGTTGCCAGTGAGGTGTCCAGTGCGAGCAAGCCGGAGGCAGGCCCTCACCCGAGCATCGCTGAAGGCTCTGCTCGACCTCTCCCAAACTGCGTTTGGGAGAGGTGCAATCAACGAGTCACCTCTCCCGAGCGAAGCACATTGGTATCTACACAAGTCGTCAAATGAATTAGGCTGTACTGGATGGACTAAATCTTCCGCCGATGGAACGGCGACTGCAACGGCGTTATACACAAATCGTGTCTGAGCACCTAAATTCCTCGAAT